>CAZPIO010000184.1:0-12650 GCA_964586235.1 uncultured Planctomycetales bacterium | reverse complement strand
TTTTTTACGAACATCGCAGAAAAAACGCATCGGAGTACGCTTGGTCAGGGCCTAGGCTCCCCGCGTCCCCCCGTCGGAGTTTACCCGCCGTGGCGGGCATCTCCGCGTCCCCGCGTCTCCTCCTTCCCCCCGGACCCCGTCCATCCGGTTCCGCTCAGTGATACGCGCTGACCAGGATCACGATCGCCCCCACTGCGGCAACGATCGACGCAACAAACAGCGTGATCTTCCAGAAGCTGTAAGGCCGCTCGCCGTGAACCTCCCCGGTCCGGGCGTTGACCATGAACCGGTAGCTCTGGCCGTCGTATTGATAGGCACTGAGCCACACCGGCAGCAGGATGTGCTTGAATGTGATGTTGGAGTACTGTGTCGAAACGTAGCCGATGCGCTGGTGGTCGCCGCCGATATCCTCGCGAATCGTCTGGCGAATCGGCTCGACCATATCCTCCCTGGCATGATCGAACGCGGCCGGCAGGTCAATCTGGTAGCTCTCGCAGACGAACCCGGCCAGGTACTCCTCGTTGTAGGGCGTGAGGTTCTCAAGATCCCACGGTTCGAGGCCGTGAAACCGGTCTTCCGGAAGGGAGTTGCTCGCCCGGATGAGCAGATTGGTGAAAAAACGCTGCACGCATCCGCTCACGTGCCGCCACCGCGTCTTGCGGACCTGCCGCGTGCGAGACACCATTTTACCTTGTACGTGTGTGGTATAGTGCTCCGTTTCCCAGTAATCGTCCCCGCGCTGTCCCTCGTACAGGCTCGTCGTGTCGCTGTTGAAGGTCCACACGGGCATGTAAATACCGGCCAGGCGCCCCGTCTCGGCACTCTGCCGCAGGGCGTTCGGCGCAAACCATCGCGAGCTGATCCACTTGCGGAAAACATCCAGGGTCTGTTCTCGCGTCACATGGAAAGGCAGGAGATATTGCGGGCGGATCAGCTTGCGGGATGCCTTCTCGGCCACGATCCCGGCCCCACAGAAAGGACACTTGTCGGCCGTCACGTTCGGCGGAAGCGCGCTCTCGGCCCCGCAACTCGAGCACTTTACCGCCAGCGTCTCGCAAGTGGGCTCACCGGCCGCCAACTCGGCCAGGGCGGCGCCGTAATCGGACTCCGCAACCGCAACCGGCTCAGCGTCGCCGGCAATCCGATTCTCCGTCCCACAGTGCGGACAGACCAGGGCAGCGCTCCCGGGCGCGAACTCAAGATCGGCGCCACACTGGCTGCAGGGAAATCCCCGGTGATCGGCAATACCTTCGGGAGCAGATTCCACGGCCCGCCGAACTCCTCGCTCTCATCGCGCCCCAAACGGGACCGATCGTACCGTCACTCACGCATTCGGCAGCGGCGGCGGCACGCTCGCCAGAATCGCGCCTAATTCCGGAACTTGCCCGGCGGGCAGCCATTGGGCCATGCCGCTTTTCCACACCAGCGTGTCGGCCTTGAGTTGCCCCGCTGCCGCCTTGGCTTGAAGGCCGGCCATGTCAAAGGGCCCCGCCTGCTGGCCGCCGATGGCCACAAAGAACGCACCCGCCGTCGGGAGTGGAGGCGGAACACCCGGCCCACCCGCTGCCTGCTGACTTGCCCCGAGGGGCATCGAGGGGCCGGGCCCAAGGGCCTGGGCCACCTGCCCGCCCATCGCCAGCCCCATCCCCATGCCCACGCCCGCCCCGGCCAGGCCGCCGGGCGTTTTCGCCGCATCGTCAATCGCGTTGGCCGCCTGGAACTGGGTGTATGCCTGCAGGTTGCCGATGACCCCCATGCTCGTGCGCTTGTCCATCGCCTCCTCGACGTCCGGCGGCAGAGAGATGTTCTCCACCATCAACATGACCACGTTGAGCCCGAACGCCTCGAAATCACCCCGGATACGGCCGGCGATGAACTTGCCCAGCTCGTCATAGTTGCTCGCCAGGTCCAGCACCGGGATCTTGCTCTCCCCCAGCACATCCGCGAACCGGGCCACCAGCAGGTTTCGCAACTGCTCGCCGATGTCTTCCACGCTAAAACGGCCCCCGGTCCCGACGATCTGCCGGATCAGGGTCGCCGCGTCCTTGACCTGGATCGCAAACGTCCCGAACGCCCGCAGCCGCACCGGCCCGAACTCGGGATCTCTCAGCATGATCGGGTTCTTCGTGCCCCACTTGCGGTCGGTGAAGACCCGAGTGGAAACAAAGTACACCTCGGCCTTGAACGGGCTGTTGAACCCGTATTTCCAGCCGCGCAGCGTCGACAGAATCGGCAGGTTCTGCGTCTCCAGCGTGTAAGTGCCGGGCTGGAATACGTCCGCCAACTGCCCTTCATTGACGAAAACCGCCACCTGCGATTCGCGCACCACCAGCTTGGCTCCGTACTTCACCTCGTTCTGGTAACGCTGGAAACGGTGTACCATCGTGTCGCGGTCTTCGTCCAGCCATTCGACAATGTCAATCAGCTCGCCCTTGAGTTTGTCCCACAATCCCATGATGATTCTCCTGTCTACGGATCTCCTGAACAGAACAACCCGCGCAACCACTATACCATCGATTCCGTCGAGGGCGAGTAGAACCTGAGCCGCTTTTTGTAACCCCGGCACGGAAACGCGGCCGAACTGGAGGATTCAGAACCGCGACCCTGGTTCGCCGCAACGACCGTAAGGGAGCGGCCAAGGCTCTCTCACAACCGCGACCCTGGTTCGCCGTGGCGACCGTATCCGTCCTGCATAGCCTTGACGACGCAGGAAGAGAGCGGCCAAGGAGCAGGGCCGGGCTCGCGGACCTCCGTGCTGCTCCGAACGGTCGAGCAGCTTAATAGCCTTTCCCTGATCGCTGAGTGTCGACCAGGGGGAAACTCACCACGGCGAGACGAAGGCCCGTAACGACCGCAGAGAGCGCCGAGGACGCGGAAGCCAACGAACACCTTTTGGCACCTTTTCTGACAATGGCTTCCGACCCCACCCCGAAAAGACGCTCCATCCAACCGTCGCCGGGGGTAAACAACGGATATGCCGTACGCTGAGCAGGCCAGACAGAGCAGTTCCCTGCTGATGAAGGGCCGCCCGGAAGCCGAACGGGCTCTATCTGACCTTCGAGAGTCTAAAAACGCTGAAAAAGGTAGGCGCGACGGGGGAGGGCGTGATACAATCGCGCGAGAGGGCCCGACGGCACAGCCCGGCCAGGTCGCATGGGCTGATACAGCCTTACGGGCAGAGACGTGATCCACCTGCGCGCGTTTCCGGACCGCACTGCTCTTGGGCGGCGGTTTGCGCACAGGTGCTTGGATCTTATCTGTTGCTGGACGCGTCTCCTGGAAGGAGGACATATGTCATCAGGTGAGGTATCAACCAGGCTGTCGGGACACCCCTTTGTTGGGCTGTTTGCCCTGGCAGGACTCACCGCTCTTCTTTGGACACCAACAACCGCCCTCGCCCAGCGGGCACTCGGGATCGACGTCTCAGCCTGGCAGGGTGACATTTCGCAGGCGAACTGGAACCGCGTCTTCAGTGAGGGCGGTCGTCGCTTCGCATTCATCCGGGTCACCCACTATGGTGAAGACGACCGGGGCGATCCGGATTGGTACTACGTTCAGAACTTCGACCGCGCGAAAGCGGCCGGCCTGCTGGTTGGCCCCTATCACTACGCCATATGGTCGCGTACGCCACAGGTCGAGGCCGAGTACTTCCTGACTTATGCCGCCCCCTACATTACCCCCGGCCACCTCCCGCCGATGCTCGACCTCGAGCTCGGCGACAACCCTGGCGCCCCCGTCGGTGCCACGAGCGTTTGCGACTGGGCACAGCAGTGGATAGACATCGTCAAGGCACAGACAGGTGTTGAGGCCGGCGTTTACCTGAGCGCCAGCCGCACTAACACCTTCGGCAGTTGTTTCAGCCCGCTGCCCCTGCTGTGGCTCGCGGACTGGTGCGGGGACAACATCTGCACGGCGTGTGGTGACATCACCGATCCCGGCACCCAGCCGGAGTACAGCTACAACCTCCCCCCCTGGGGACATAACAACTGGACGTTCTGGCAATACTGTTCGACCGGTTCGGTTCCGGGAATCAGCGGCAGATGCGATCTGGACGTGTTCAACGGCACGTACACCGAGCTGCTGACATATCTGATCGACACTCCCAACGAGATCGTGCGTTCGCCCGACTCGTTGACACCCACGGCCAGAGTCGGCCTGAACCCGCCGGACCAGACGTTCACCGTCGCTAACGGCGTCGAAGGCACGATGCCCTATGACATCACCTCAGACGTGACGTGGCTGAGTGTCAACCCGAGCAGCGGACAGAGCACCGGGCCGACCGACGTGGACACGGTTACGGTGACGTACTCCGCGAGCAGTCTGCTCATCGGGGTCTACCCCGGAACGATTACCATTAACGCAAGCAGCGCCTCCAACTCGCCCCGGACGATCCCGGTCACGTTGACCGTCACTCCGGTGCCGGGGGACTTCGATGCGGACGGCCACATAGATTCTGACGACATCACCATTTTCGTCAGGTGCATCACCGGCGAGAACGTGCACATCACCGATCCGGACTGCACGAAAACCGACCTTAATCACGATGACGACGTAGACCAATCGGACTTCGGTATCCTCCAGCGCTGCCTGAGCGGACCGACCGCGCCGGCCGACCCAACCTGTGCGGAGTGAGCGAGAAAAGACGTCAACCGTCCGCCTGGATCCCTCTCACCAAGGCTGTTCCAGCACCGCGGCCGCGTTGACCGCCGTCTGATGGTCGACGCTGTAGGCCAGCCGGATGTATCCCGGACGCCCGAACCCCGACCCGGGCACCACAATGACCCCCTTCTCCCGGAGCCTGGCGCAGCAGGCCACGTCGTCGGCCTCCGGACACTTTGGGAAGATGTAAAAAGCCCCCTTCGGCTCGACCACCCGGAAGCCGCCCTTGGACAGCGCGTCGCACAAAACCGTTCGGTTGCGGCGGTACAGGCCCAGATCCACCCGCGACTCCAGGCAGGTCAGCAGCAAACGTTGCATCAGGGCCGGCGCGTTCACGAAACCCAGGATGCGCGTGGCCACCGTGCACGCACTGAAAAGCGATTCGACGTCGGGCACACCCGGCGATATGGCGACGTAGCCGATCCGCTCCCCCGCCAGGCCGAGATCCTTTGAAAACGAATTGACGATGATCGAACAGGGGTACTCGGCAAAGACCGCCGGCAGTTCGCATTCGTCGTAGACGATGTGGCGGTAGACCTCGTCGGAGATCAGGTAGATCTCGCGATTGAGCCGGCGGGACTTGTCCCGCAGGACCTCCGCAAGCTGCCGGACCTGCTCTCTGGAATAAACCACCCCTGTCGGGTTATTCGGGCTGTTGATGATCACCGCCCTGGTCCGCTCGGTGATAGCGTCGGCCAGGCGCGATGGGTCCGGCTGGAAGCTGGAGTCGGACTCCACCGGTTTCGCGATGCCGTCGTGGTTGTCCGCATAGAACAGATACTCGACAAAAAATGGCGAGAAGACGATGACTTCGTCGCCGGGATCGAGCAGGGCCTTGAGAACGACATTTAAAGCCCCCGCGGCCCCGCAACTCATCAGGACGTGGTTTTCGGTAATGCGGACGCCCTGCTCCCTGGACACCATCTCCGCGACGGCGGCCCTGGTTGCCGGGTAGCCGGCGTTGTTCATGTAGCGATGAGTCCCGGGGTCAGGTGCATGAGCAGCCGCCTTCAGGCTGTCGACGAACTGCGCCGGCGGCTCCTCAATCGGGTTGCCCAGGGAAAGGTCGAAAACCGCCCCGGCCCCCCGCTCCTTCTTGATCCGCTCGGCCTCCTCGAACATGCGGCGGATCCAGGAAGCCCGCTGCATGTGCTCGCGCATTTTCCTGGAGATGCTCACGTCGTGATCCTCCACTCCCAAGCCCGGCTCTTCCAACCACCGGCCAACCTGCCTCGATGTCCGTTTCCGGGCACCGTACAGACCCGCCCGGCCACCGTCAACGAGCGGCCTGCAGAGCCGAGGAACACGGCTCTGGGACGCATCGCGCCGTCAGGCGCATTGATCCCCGGAGGTCGCTGCAGGCCGTAGACATTCTCCTGCCTCGGCTGGAGAGCAATCGAGGAGGCGGACTCCCGTCACCGCTCGTTGACGAGCCTCGCTACGTGGAAATCGCTTTACTGGCGGGAGCGAGCCGTTAAGATAACCCCCTTGAAATGCGCCCGGCGAGTTGGTACTCTGTCGAGCACCCTAACACTTATCGAACATTCTGATGGGTAGCGGGCTCGCGTTCGTGGCAAGGGGACATCGGTGCCTTCGATACAGTTCAAAGGTAAGTCCGTCATCGAAACGTACCATCACACGGTGCCCCATCACCGGTTGGAGTTCGATCCGAAGCTGTCCGTCCTGCCCAAAGGCGAGAAGCCGAGCCTTGAAGGCAACCTGATCGTCGAAGGCGACAACCTCCTGGCCCTCAAGGCACTTCTGCCGAGCCACGCCGGCAAGGTCAAATGCATCTACATCGACCCGCCGTACAACACCGGCAACGAAGGCTGGGTCTACAACGACAATCTGACGCAACCACAGTTCAAGGAATGGATCGGGCAGACCGTCGGCAAGGAAGGCGAGGACGCCACGCGCCATGACAAGTGGTGCTGCATGATGTATCCGCGGCTTCAACTCCTGAGCGAATTGCTGCGAGACGACGGCTCTATCTGGGTCTCGATCGACGACAATGAGGTGCAGAATCTCCGCGCGATCATGGATGAAGTCTTCGGCGGGAACAACTTTGTCGCTACCGTCATCTGGGAGAAGGTCTACTCGCCGAAGAGTTCAGCAAAGTATCTGTCCGAAAACCACGACTACATTGTCGTGTATGCGAAGGACAAACCCAAGTGGAAACGCCGGCTGCTCCCTCGCACTGAAGAGGCGAACGCTCGCTATGATAACCCGGACAACGATCCGCGCGGGCCCTGGAAACCGGGTGACCTCTCCGCTCGCAACTACTACAGCAAGGGAACGTACAGGATTGAATGCCCGGGGGGCCGCATAATCGAAGGGCCTCCAGAAGGCACCTATTGGCGTGTTTCAGAAGATGTTTTCTGGGACATGGATGATGACAATCGGATCTGCTGGGGCGACGATGGGAACAGCACGCCGCAAATCAAGCGTTTTCTCTCGGAAGTGAAGGACCTCGTTCCGGAGACTATCTGGACATATCGCGAGGTGGGGCACACGCAGGATGCCAAGAAAGAAGTGATACGCATCCTCGGCGGGACCGATTCCCCAGTAACCCCGAAGCCGGTGTCCTTGATCGATCGGATCATCTGGATCGCCAGCGAGCCGGGAGACATTGTGCTCGACTCGTTCGCGGGGACCGGGACGACGGCCCACGCGATGCTCGCAACGAAGAATGGAAAGCGGCGATTCGTCCTCGTGCAGAACAGGCACGACACCAAGGACGATATTGCCGAGAATCGCAATATCTGTGAAACGCTCACCGCCGAACGTGTCCGCCGCGTGATCAAGGGCTACGACTACTTCAAGCGAGGACCGAAGGGCAAGAAGACCAAGCTACACGAAGACGGACTAGGGGGTTCCTTCACGTATGCCTGCGTGGGCGAACCGCTGTTCACTGAGTACCGTGACTTTGGCAAGAAGCTCCCGTCGTTCGAGGATGTAGCCAAGTACGTGTTCTATACCGAGACAAGTCGGGACATCGATCTCAAGAAGGTCGACGCCGAAAGCGGCTTCATTGGGGCGACCGAGGCGGCCGGGGGAACCAGCTACTATCTGCTCTATACGCCGAACGACAAGGCCGAGCGCGAAATGAGCACCAGCACGCTCAAAGCCCTGGCCAAGAAGGACAAACGCAAGAACTGGGTGATCTACACCGAGCGGATCTGGATTCATCAGGACGAATTGCGTAAATTCGAGCAGGAGCACGGCCGGCACGTCCGGCCCATGCTCGTGCCTTTCAACCTGAAGTGACCGTGTGAGGACGGAGCCTCGCACGGCGTCTGTGCCTGGCAGCCGCGGTGCGAACGGAGGCCCGCCGACGGGTTTGCAGGACTGGTCTCTTGGAGCTCAAGCAATACCAACGGCGAGTCGTCGAGGATGTGGAACGATTCCTGCGCGCACTGGCTGCCCAACGAGCCTCTGGGAACGCCCGTTTCGGCTCGCTGGCCGCGTGGCAGGATTGCTGCCTGGGGCGATATGACCTCCGCCAGAATGGAGTGAAGGAGGACCTGCCGACCTTCTGCATCAAGGTGCCGACCGGCGGCGGCAAGACGTTGCTCGCCACGCAGATTCTGGGGTCGATCCACCGGACCATTCTCAAGGAACGCAACGGGGCCGGCCTTGTTCTCTGGGTTGTGCCGAGCAGCCAGATCTATCGAGACACCCTGAAGCGCCTGCGCGACCGCAACGACATGTACCGCCTGATGCTGGAACACGCGCTGTCGCGCCGGATCGAGGTCTGGGAGAAGCAGGATATCGCGAGACTGTCTCCCGTCCGCTTGCGCGACTGCCTGAACATCCTGATCATCCAACTTGCCAGCACCAACCGTGAGACGAAAGAACAACTGAAATTCTTCCGCGACTCCGGCGGTAACATCGTCGATCATTTCCCGCCGGAGAATGATCCGGCCGCTCACAAGGCGCTCAAGGCCAGCATTCCCAACTTGGACATGATCGTGGACGACGAGGCACGGGGCGAGCACCTTGTGGCGACGTCCATCGGCAACCTGGTTCGACTGTGCAAGCCGGCGGTCATCCTGGATGAGGGTCACAAGGCGACCAGCAATCTGGCTCGGTCGACCATCGAGGAATTCAACGCATCCATTGTGGTGGAACTCTCTGCCACGCCGAAACGGGGGACAAATATCGTCACCCGAGTGACCGGCCAGGAGCTTCTCGATGAACAGATGATCAAGCTGCCTCTCAACATCGCCACGTCCGGGCAGAAGGCATACAAGGATGTCCTGACGCAAGCCCGAGACAGACTCGCCGCGCTTGCAGCAAAGGCCCGGGAATACGCCACCGTCGCCGGGGAATCCAGACTTGTTCGCCCCATCGTGCTTGTGCAAGTGGAGCGTACCGGGCGCGACCAGCGCGGACACGGCTTTATTCATGCCGAGGATGTCCGGGACTACCTCATCCAGCGCCTTTCTGTTTCCGCCGAGGCGATCAGGATCAAGTCGGCTGAAGATGACGGGCTGGAGGATGTTGATTTGATGGACCCCGGCTGTCCTGTGCAGTGGATCATCACCAAGAGCGCGCTTCAAGAGGGTTGGGATTGCCCATTCGCCTACATCCTTGTCTCGCTGTGCAGCACCGGCAGCGGGCAAAGCATGACACAACTGGTCGGACGCGTGCTGCGGCAACCATATCAGGAGCGAACACCTTTCCCGGAGTTGAACGAGAGCTACGTCTACTGCCTCCACCAGACCTCCGGCGAAATCGCCCGGCAGGTCAAAGCGGCGCTTGAGAAAGAGGGGTATGAGGGTGACGCCGAAGGCGCCGTTGTGGATGCCAGTGGCAAGGATAAGCATGAGGCCCGGGTAGTCAGCATCCGGCCACTGTTCGCTGAAATGTACACTCGACCGTTTGAGGGCAAGGTTTACCTGCCTCGTTTCTGCGTCACCGAGGGAAGCAAGTACCGGGCACTGGACTACTTCGAGCACCTTGTCAGCCGTGTGGATGTCGACCAGTTTGAATACGCCATGATCAACTGGCCGCTCGCTCAAGCGATGTCGGAGGCAAAGGACCGCTTCTATCGGATCAGTCTCGGCACCGAAATGATGCGCCAGTACGAAACGGAAGCGGACTTCTGGGAACCGGACGACCATGTGCAGGCATGGATCGTCGCAAGCCTGCGATTTGAGTACCTCAGCCACAAGCAGCTACGGCGCGTTGTTGGTCGGATTTATGAGCGGCTGTGCGAATCCGAGCTTTCGAGCATGGTTAAGGGCCGCCTCGCGCTGGTCAAGTTCGTGGTTCGCGACAAAATCGAGGCCTTCATTCAGGAGCAGGTCGATAAACAGACGGAGGCGGCGTTCGGGGAGCTATTCGAAACCGGAAAGGTCCGATTCTATCTGGAATGCGCAGAGTGCCGGTTTGAGATTCCTGCCTCGATTACTGTCCAATCGACACGTCCGCTCATGCACTCAAACGGAGACCCGATCGCCAAATCTCTTTTCGATTACGTGGAGTACGAATCACACAACGAATATGAGAGGGCGGTGGCGCTCTGCCTTGACAAGGACGCGAATGTGCTCTGGTGGTATCGCAACCGGGTGGGTCCGGACAATTTCACGATTCAAGGGCCGCGGCGGCACAAAATCTACCCCGATTTCGTCGTTCAAGGCACCCATGAGGGCAGGTCCCACCATCGGGTTCTGGTTGTCGAGAGCAAGGGCAAGCACCTCGAAGGCAACCCTGACACGACCTACAAGCGCCGGGTTGCCAGGTATTTCGATAGGGCAGGCAAAGAGGTAACTTGGCAGCAGTTGGGCGAGGACTTCAAGGACCACATCTTCCGGTTTCAGATCCTTGATGAGGCCCAGCCCTACGGGCGGGATTGGAAGGACGAGCTTTCACAGATCCTTTCCGCCCCGTGAGACCACAGCCACCTAGAGTCCCCGGCCCGAGAGGGCACTCGACGAGGCTGTTGCCCACGAAGCGCACTTGGCCCACTCCCTGGGTCAGCGTCTGATCCGTTCGTCAGGCATCTTTTGCTGTCGACCAACGGCGATCACCCGCCCGGACGCGATTCTACAGGGTCTGCGCCCAACCCACCCCAAGTCCGATAACCAGCGCAACATATCCCAATACTGGCACAACCTCACGTCCGGCAACGTCTTGAAGCCCACCTGGGGGTCGGCTAGAATGTCCGGTGACGGAGCAGGAACCCGCACCGGCGGGGCCTAGGCCGTCCCCGCATATGGCCTCACTGTTTTGCCCGGATTCCTGGTTGGGAACGATTGCCGATGCTGGCCAAACGGATCATCCCCTGTCTCGACGTGCACGCCGGGCGGGTCGTCAAGGGCGTCAATTTCGTGAACTTGCGCGACGCCGGCGACCCGGTCGAGGTCGCCCGCCGTTACGAGGAAGAGGGGGCCGACGAACTGGTGTTCCTGGACATCACCGCCAGCCATGAGGGCCGGGATATCATGCTCGATGTGGTCAGGCGGGTCGCGGAAGAGTGTTTTATGCCCTTTACGGTCGGAGGGGGCATCCGGACCATCGAAGACGTGACCAGGCTGGTCCAGGCGGGAGCCGAGAAGGTTTCGATTAATACCGCGGCGGTCCTGAACCCCGACATTGTCAGCGACACCGCCCGGCGATTCGGACGGTGCTGCACGGTGGTCAATATCGACCCGAAGCGCGTCTGGAAGGACGGGCGGGAACTCTGGGATGTCCACATCCATGGCGGACGGACGCCCACCGGCATCGAGGCCGTGCCTTGGGCCAGGCGAGTCCAGGAACTTGGGGCCGGCGAGATCGTCTTAACCTGTATGGATGCCGACGGCACCCAGGATGGGTACGACCTCGAAATCACCCGGGCGGTCTCCGAGGCGGTCACCATCCCGGTGGTGGCTTCCGGCGGGGCCGGCGAACCCCGGCACTTGGCCGACGCGGTATCGATCGGCAAGGCCGACGCCGCCCTGGCCGCGAGCATCTTCCACTTTGGCACGTATTCAATAAAGGAAACGAAGCAGTACATGGCCGACCGGGGCATCCCGGTGCGGTTGTGAGGAGAAGGTCGGCGAATCACGTATTCTGGAGCGACAGCGCATGGCGGACATGGAGATGTACCAACGGGTCAGCGAGAAGACGCACGTCGGTGACGAACCGGTCGAGGATGCCCCGTCACTCGACGAACTGATGGAGGCTGAAGCCCCCGCCGCGGCCCGGGTCAAGGCCGCCCCAGAGAAAACCCCATCGGTTCCGGTTGCTGCCAAGCGCGAGCCGCGAATCCACAAGTACCTGAAGTACGTCGTGGACCTCAAGGCCTCCGACCTTCACTTCAAAAGCAACGCCCGCGTCCATATCCGGGTCAAGGGCGACCTCAAGCCCATCAAGGGAGACCCGCTGACCGCCCAGGAAGTCGAGAACCTGTGGTTCGAGATCATGAACGACCACCAGCGCCGGCAGTTGGCCGAGAAAGGGGCATCCGACTTCGCCTATCAGCTCGGCGATTCCGACCGCTTTCGAGTCAACATCTTCCGACAGCGCGGAGTGCTGAGCGTGGCCGCTCGCCGGGTCAACAAGAACATACTCAACTTCGACGAGTTGCACCTGCCCAAATCAATCTACAAGGTGACCGAGTTCCACCAGGGGTTGGTGCTGCTTGCGGGCATCACCGGTTCGGGCAAGTCCACAACCATTGCGGCGGCACTGGACTACATCAACGCCCACCGGGCGTGCCACATCGTCACCGTCGAGGACCCGATCGAGTACTACCACAACCACAAGAAGTCGCTGGTCAACCAGCGCGAGGTCGGGGTGGATGTTCCGAGCTTCGAGGAGGCCCTGCGGCGCGTGGTGCGCATGGACCCGGACGTTATCCTCGTCGGCGAGCTTCGCGACCTGGAAACCATCGAGGCGGCACTGCGTGCAGCCGAGACCGGCCACCTGGTCTTCGGCACCCTGCACACCACCACCGCCCACCGCACCGTCACCCGCCTGGTGGACCAGTTCCCGGTCAACCA
>CAZPIO010000183.1:0-12741 GCA_964586235.1 uncultured Planctomycetales bacterium | reverse complement strand
TTTTTACGAACATCGCAGAAAAAACGCATCGGAGTACGCTTGGTCAGGGGCTAGGCCGTGCGTTCGCGCATGGGGATCGGGCAGCGCTAAGACGGCCTCTATCAGCAGCGGCACCATGTACAGGACCACCGCGCTGACCAGAATGGTCCTGGATGAACGGTTGAGAAACCAGAAGAACACGAAGCCCATCAACGCGTAAAGCGCCAGGATGTCGCCGTACCACAAGAGCACCCCGTGGGCGACACCGAAGGCAAGCAACACCAGCACGCGCCGAAAGTACACCCTCTTGAAGCCGCGCTGTGTTTTCTTGGCCCGCTCATACTGCATGGCCAGACCCATGCCGAACAGCATCGCGAAAATCGGATAAAACTGGTGCTCGGCAAGGAAAGTCACCGCGCATCGCACCAGCCCCTCGGAGAGAGATCCCTGATCCCATTGCCAGCTCAGCAGTTGCACGATGGGAACGGCAAAGAACAGCACGTTCACCACCGCAATGCCGATGATGGAAAGGCCGCGCACAGCATCGAGAAGGGCGATGCGCTCCCGCACTGGCGCGAGCGCGACAGGGCCCGGTTGGGTCGGATCGATGTCACTCATGGCGGCCATTTTGCAGCCCAGAGCTTCCGTGGGCAAGCCGCCGATGAGGTCTCGGCGCTTCGCCCTGGACGGGTTCGCGGAAAGGGCCGAAGTATTGCTTCACTGGGACTTTATAGGCCCTTCGAGCGCGGCAAACAGGACCAGGCATGCCGGCGGCTGGGGCTTTCGCCCCGATTTCTCGGGAACCCGGATCCGATGCGATGCGTATTATGCAGAGCGGGAGGCAGGACACATGAGAAAAACCATGCGCATCAAACGCCGGCATGCTGGACGCTGGCAACCGAGACTGAAAACGGCCGCCTTACGGCTCTGGCAGAACTGGGTACGACCCTTGCTTGTGGTCGTGGTCGTCCTGGGCTCGCTCCGCTCGTCGGTGGCGGACTGGAACGACGTTCCGACCGGTTCCATGAAGCCCACCATCCTTGAAGGCGACCGCATCGTTGTGAACAAGCTGGCGTACGATCTGAAGGTCCCGTTCATCGGCCGGGAGATTGCCCGGTGGGGCGACCCGCAGCGGGGCGACGTCGTGGTGTGCTATTCGCCGGAGGACGGCGTTCGACTGGTCAAACGGGTGATCGGCCTGCCGGGCGACCAGGTCGAAATGCGTGACAACCGGCTGATCGTCAACGGCCAGCCGGCCATATACGGGCCGCTTGCAGCCGATACGATCGCCCAGATTGACCCGGCCGAGCAGGTCTACCACGGTTTCGCCTCGGAGCGCCTCGACAACCGTGCACACGCCATCATGACCACCCCGGCCGTGCAGGCCAGGCGGAACATGGCTCTAGTCACCGTCCCGCCGGAGCAGTACCTGGTGCTGGGTGACAACCGCGACCTGAGCCGGGACTCCCGCTGGTTCGGATTCGTTCCGCGCGATCAAATCGCCGGCCGTGCCTTCGGAATCGCCATCTCGCTGGACCGAAATCACTCGTATCTCCCGCGATGGCATCGCTTTGCCCACGGGCTGGATTGAGTGCGCCATCCTGACGCCTCGCTGGCAGCGGACGCCTTCTGAACCGAGATAGGATTCCGACGGAGATTCCGTTATTATCAGCAAGGAGGGCGATTCTCCACAGTCGTCGCGGAGCCGGACCAGGACCAAAGGAGAGATGCCGGGGATGCATCGGTGGCAGTGCTATCCATGGGCGGTCGCCCTGTTCGCGGCAAGCATCCTCGCCGACTGCTCGCCGGCGCCGGGCGCCACCATTGGCATCACCTCGGTCACACAGAGCGCGACGCAAGTCGGCCTCTATTCCCCGTTGACCATCCGCTTCGACTTGTCCAAAACATACTCAAACCCCTACGATCCCGACGCAATCGACGTGAGATTTGAGTTTATCGGTCCGTCGGGCACGACGCGGGTGATCCCGGCCTTCTATGCCGGAGAGACGCCTCGCTGGCAGGCCCGGATCGTCCCGCTGGAACTGGGGCCCCATACTTGCCGGATCCTGGCGAACGACTCGGCGGGCGATGCCGGCTCTTACCCGCTGACGTTCACCGCGACGCCCTCGGCGGCCAAAGGGTTCATCCGAGTCGACTCACGAAACCCTCGCTACCTGCGGTTCGATGACGCGACGCCGTATTACCCGGTCGGCCACAATGTCTGCTGGTATGGCAAGGATGCGAGCTTCTACAACTGGCTGAACAACCTGGGCCAAGCCGGTGAGAACTGGACGCGGTACTGGATGGTGGCCTACGTCGGCCAGGACATCGAGTGGGGCGGCGGGACGTCCTACACTCTTGGCTCCTATTCCCAGTCCAACAGCCGAATGCTCGATTCGATGATCGAAGGATGCCGGACGCGAGGCCTCTACGTCCAGCTCTGCCTGGATTCGTTCAACGGCTGGAACCTGACCCTCTACTCCAACTGGGCGGAAAACCCCTACAACGCCGCGAACGGCGGTATGTGCGTGCGGCCAAACGACTTTTTCATCAATAGCGAGGCCATGCGCTACGCCCGGCGGCGCTTCCGTTACATCGTCGCCCGGTGGGCGTACAACCCGGCGGTCCTCTGCTGGGAATTCTTCAACGAAGTGGACGCGGTCGGAGGCGGCGGAGCCACCTTCTGGGGGCATGAAGGTGAGATCGCAGCCTGGCACCAGGCCATGGCCCAGTATGTGCGATCGATTGACCCGTTCCAGCACCTGCGGTCCACCAGCTTCGCCGATGACGGCCCGCGAGCCAGCTACAGCATCTTCTGGCAACTGCCTGAGATGGACCTCGTGCAGGTCCATCAGTACAGCACTCTGTTGCCCCAGTCGCATGTCAGCCTGATCCGTGCCGTGCGGGGTTTCGGCAAGCCGGTGATTCTGGGAGAGTGCGCGGCGTCGGGTGATCCCCAGACGCTCGACTCCAACGGCACCAGCCTGCACGACCTGATCTGGGCGGCGGCGATGGTTGAAAGCGGGGCGATGAGCTGGTGGTGGGATAGCTGGATTCATCCTTATAACCTCTACTACAGGTTCGATCCGCTGGTGGCGTTCCTGCAAGGCGAAGACTGGGCCCCGCAGAATCTCCAGCCCTTGAGCCACACCATTCTTAGCGGACACACCACTCCCGAGGTCTATGGCTCCTCCGGCACTGAGCACGCCTACATCTACATCCGCAACTGGCAAGGCGCGGTCTCCGGCCTCCGGCTTCGCCTGAACCAGATCACCGGAGTCGGACAGTACAGCGTCGAGTACTGGGACACCAACACCGAAAGCCCTTTCGCAACTGAGACGGTTGCGGGCGCGTCCGGCGGCCTGGTCGTAAACGTCCCCGATTTCGCGAGGGACGTGGCCATCAAGGTCAAGCTGCAAGGCCCGGATCTGCAGGTCTTGCCCCAGGACCTGAGCTTCAGCGGGTTTGTCGGACATCCGGTCGCTTCTCAGGTGCTCACCGTGACCAACGTCGGTTTCGAGACGGGGTCGTACCTGATCACCGACGATGCCGACTGGCTGACCGCGGATCCGCCGAGCGGCGACGTGACTCAGGAGGCGGACACGATCTCGGCAAGCTGCGTCACGGATGGCCTGACGATGGGAACGTATTCCGCCACCATCACGGTCTCGGACCCCTCTGATTTGACGATCTGGGACACGGTCGCGGTCACGCTCACGATAAACGGGCTGCCCGGCGACCTGGACTCGGACGGCGACGTCGATCAATCGGATTTCGGGCTTCTTCAGGCGTGCCTCTCGGGTGTTGGCATCGACGCCGGTCCAAATTGCGATGCGGCAACCCTGGATATTGATGGGGACGTGGACAGGGACGACGTGACTGCCTTCCTGGGCTGCATGACCGGCTCAGGCGTTCCTGCCGATCCTGACTGCCTCAACTGACGCCCGCCGACCGCGGCTACCCCTTGACCTTCTCCCAGTCCGCCAGGAACCTCTCAAGCCCGATGTTGGTCAACGGGTGATCGAGTAGCCGGGCGAGAATGGCCGGCGGGATGGTGGCGACGTCGGCGCCCAAGCGGGCAGCCTGGACCACGTGCAGCGGGTGCCGCAGGCTGGCGGCAAGGATCTTGGTACTGAAATCGTAGTTGTCGTAGATCTCGCGGATGATTTGCAGCACTTCCATGCCGTCGTGCCCGATGTCGTCGAGGCGCCCGAGGAACGGGCTCACGTACGCGGCACCATTCTTGGCCACCACCAGCGCCTGAAGCGGCTGGAACACCAGGGTCATGTTGGTCTTGATCCCCTCTTTTGTGCACTTGGCGAGGGCCTTGACCCCCTCGGGAATCGTCGGCAGCTTGACTACGACGTGCGGCGACAGCTTCGCCAGCGTGCGGGCCTCGGTCATCATGCCCTCGCAGTCGGTGGAGACGACCTCGGCCGACACCGGCCCCTGCACAATATCGCAGATCTGCCTGATATGAGTGTGAAAATCGACCTTGCCCTCCTTGGCCATCAGGCTCGGGTTGGTGGTGACACCGTCCAGCAGGCCCATTTCCTTGAGTTTCCGGATCTCATCAAGATTCGCGGTATCGACAAAGAATTGCATCGCTTGCTCTCCAGGCTGGCTACTCGTGCTTGTATTTGATCAACCACGGATCATCGGTCTTCTCCTGCCATTGTAGGAGCCTTGCCCGCATGTCGGCCACCAGTTCGGCCCGGCTCGCGTCGCCCGCGAGGTTCTTGGTCTCACCAGGGTCCGCCTGGAGATCGTACAATTCTTCACGTGGCCGGTGGACGTAGGCGTCCACGGTTCTCTGGCCGTACTGCTTGTCGCCCTGCTTGAGCACCGCCTGCCACGTGAGGCTTCCCCACAAATCCGAGGCGAACGGGAACTCCAGGCCGCAGGCGAGATTCAGGATGTACTTGTACTGGCGAGTGCGGATCGTCCGCATCGGGTAGTACATCGTGACCTCGTGGAAGGTGTGCGACCCGTAGACTGTGTCCCAGCCGGCCGGGTTCTCCTGGTCGAGGATGGGCATCAGCGAACGCCCGAAGACCTTCGCCGGCACCTTGACGCCAGCCCAGTCCAGGATCGTTGGCGTAATATCCACCCAACTCACCATCGCCTGGCTGGTGATGCCGGGCGTTGCCTGTTGCGGGCTGCGGATGATCAGCGGTAGATGAAGGCCCGGATCATACTGCGTGGTCTTGGCTCCGGGCCACGGCGGCCCGTTGTCGCTGAGGTAGATGACCAGCGTGTCCTGCTCGTGTCCGGTCTCGGCGATGGCCTTGAGCATCAGGCCGATGCCCTGGTCGAGACGGCTGATCGATTGGTAATACTCGGTCAGGTCCTCGCGAGTTTCCGGCCGGTCGGGCAGCCACGGCGGAACGACGATGTCGGCGGGCTTGTAGGTGATGGTCTCGATGCCGGGGTACTTCGCCTTATTTCCAAAGTCGCGATGCGGGTCGGTGTAACCGACGAGCAGGAAGAAGGGCTTGTCGCCGGTGGTTTTCATGAAGTCCCGCGCGGATTCCGCCATCGCCGCCACGTTCCGCGCCCCACCCGGGCAGGGGAGGGTCTCGTCGAAGGGGTAGACTGTCTCCGGCTGAACGTGGTATTTCCCAACGATGGCCGTGCGGTAACCGGCCTCTTTGAGCGATCCGGGCAGCGTGGGGATGTTGCGAAACGAGTGGAAGTTGTGCGTCGCGTGGGCCAGTCCGTACATGCCGTTGGTATGGTTGAACATGCCGGTCAGGATGACCGATCGCGAGGGGCTGCAACTGGACACCGCTGCAAACGCGTTGGCAAAGCGCGCGCCCTGGGCGGCGAGTCTGTCCATGGACGGAGTCCTGATCACCCTGTCCCCGTAGCAGCCGACCTGCAGGCCGTGATCGTCGCCGATCATCAGCACGACGTTGCGAGGTGCGGCGTCCAGTGATGAACCGGCCGCTGCAGTGAGAACAACCAAAGATACGATCCGAAGGGTTGTCATGCCTGTCTCTCCTTGGGTAGATGGCTGCTACAGGATTGCGGGCTTATGCCGCGGTGTCAACGCCGCGGAGCGCAGGGCATCGCCGCCGGGTCTGTGACACTTTAGGCAACTCTTTCAGAACGCCACCGCGGACGGCCTTCCATAAGCGTAGCTCCGGGAGAACCACTCTTTCATAAGATCAGAGCCTGACAACTCTCTGCATCAAGGAGGGTTCAGATGCGACGAAGGGTGCTCACGTTGAGCCCCGTTCACGGGGCTTACCCGCCGGAGGCGGGCTTATAGGCCAGCCCTTGTAGGGCTGGTTTGGAGCGGCCCCTCACCTCTTTCTTATCTTCTTTTTCCGGTCGGCTTTAGCCGGCCGAGCGAGACGCTTGATGCAGAAGGTTGGCAAGCGCGGGGCTAGGCCCAAGGCGGCCGCAACATACGAGGGCAGCTCCCTTGCGGTCGCCTCGGCGAGGCAGGGCCGCAGTTCTGAAAGAACCACAGCGTCTCCCCGCCGAAAGTGTCATGGACGCATCGCCGCCCGGAGGAAGCCCGACAGACCGTTAATTACTTCCTTGTATTACACAATGATTCCTAAGCAGCCGCCGCAGCCCGTGGCAAGAGTTGTGTTCCGTTCGCGATCTTTGGGCTAAACCGCGTGTCTGTGCTCGTTTCCCTGTCGTCGAGGGCTACAATCCAGGGATAACGAGGGGTGGATGCCAGGGTGGGGGCAGCCCTTGAAATCCCGGAGGAGGGGTGTCAGAATATATGACGTCGGCCCGGCTTGTCCGGGGGCGGGGTTCAAGCAATCCCAGCGCCGACACGATAATCAGATAATGAGCCGCCTGTCGCGGGTTGCCGTGGGAGCAGTCCGTGGCGGGACCGAATGAAATCGGTCAGGCTCGACCGCCGGCGCTTGCGGTAGCCCGGCGGAGAACCATGGAAACCTATTGGAAAGGAGAAAACCATGGCCACGCAACCGCAAGTCCAATCTGCGCCTACACTTAAGAACCAGGCACAACCTGCCGCAGCATCGGCCGTCAAACGCACCGGCGCCCGGATCCTGCACGACACCCTCGTCGAACTGGGAGTGGAAGTCGCGTTCGGCTACTCCGGCGGGGCCATCCTGCCCACTTTCGACGTGCTGCATGAGACGCCCATCCGCTTCATTGTCAGCCGGCATGAGCAGGGGGCCGGCCACATGGCCGACGGCTATGCCCGGGCCACCGGCAAGGTCGGCACGGTCATTGTGACCAGCGGACCCGGTGCCACCAACCTGACCACCGCCCTGGCGACCGCTTACATGGACAGCATCCCCGTGGTGGCAATCAGCGGACAGGTTGCCACAGCCGCCATCGGCAACGACGCCTTCCAGGAGGCGGACGTGGTCGGCGTGACTCGCCCGGTGACCAAGCACAACGTCCTGGTCAAGGATATCAACAGTCTCCAGCGGATTATCCGCGAAGCCTACTTCATCGCCCGCACCGGCCGTCCCGGCCCGGTTCTGATCGACCTGCCGAAGGATGTGCAGGTCTCCGTGCCAACGGATGATGCGAACGGCGAGCCGTCTCTGCCCGGCTACCGCCCTCGCTACAAGGGTAACCAGAGGCAGATCCGCCTGGCAGCCGAGGCCATCAACGCCTCCGAGCGTCCCGTGCTTTATGTCGGAGGCGGCGTGATCTTGTCGGGCGCCACCCAGGAGCTTCGAAAGCTGGCTCGCGACGGAAACATACCCGTCACCACCACGCTGCTGGGCCTCGGGGCCTTCGACGAGGTAGGCGACAGCGATCTGGCGTTGCACATGCTCGGCATGCACGGCAGCGCCTATGCCAACTACGCCGTGCAGGCGTGCGACCTGCTCATTGCCGTGGGTGCCCGGTTTGACGACCGGGTGACCGGCAAGCTGGACGCGTTCGCGCCATACGCGAAGATCATTCACATCGACATCGACCCGTCGAGCATCAGCAAGAGCGTCGACGTCGATATCCCCGTGGTGGGCGACGCCAGGGAAGTGCTGACCGAGATACTGCCGTTGATCGAGCGCCGCGACCGGGCGGAATGGTTCGCGCAGATCAACGAGTGGAAACGGCGATTCCCGTTCACTTACCAGCCCGAGGAGGGCGTCATCAAGCCGCAGGCCGTGGTGGACGAGATCAACCGCCAGACCAACAGCAGCGCGATCATCGCCACCGGCGTGGGCCAGCACCAGATGTGGGCCGCCCAGTTCTACCGCTGGCGGTTTGCACGCCAGATGATCAGCTCCGGCGGCCTTGGGACCATGGGCTACGGGTTCCCGGCGGCCATCGGGGCGGCGGTCGGCTGTCCGGATAAGGCGGTCATCGATATCGACGGCGACGGCAGCTTTCTGATGACCTGCAACGAGCTCGCCACGGTGGCGGAGTACAAGATTCCCGTCAAGGTGGTGATCCTCAACAACGCGTTCCAGGGGATGGTCCGCCAGTGGCAGGAGCTGTTCTTCGGCCGGCGTTACGTCGGCAGCCGGATGACCAACCCGAGCTTCGCCCGCGTCGCCGAGGCCTTTGGCTGCACCGGGATCGATCTCAAGGACCCGAAGGATCTGCCCGCGGCCATCGAAAAGATGCTCAACACGCCCGGGCCCGTGGTGGTGGACGCGCACGTCGCCCGCGAAGAGAATGTGTATCCGATGGTGGCCGTCGGCAAGAGCCTGCACGAAATGGAAATGGGCGGCATGTCCTGACGGAACACGGGAGAGCTGCGGTGTCCGGCAAACAGCCCCAACCCGATCGCGAAGACCAGGCATCGGATCAACCCGAAGGACGTCGTCTCTGGCCGCTGGCGCGTACCCTCCTGCGAACCAGGATCGCCGCCGGCCTGCTGACCGTGATCCCCATCTGGGTCACCTGGTTCGTGGTCAAGTTCCTGTTCGACCTGATACGCCCGGGCATGGATTTGCTGGCCAAGCCTCTGGCCGAGGCCCTGGTCGAGTACAACAAGAACCTGCTCCCCGGAGAGGCGGAGAAATACAGCGGTTACATCGTACTGGCGGTCTCCATCCTCCTGATGTTGTTCCTGCTGTACCTGCTGGGCTTGTTCTCGGCCAACGTGTTCGGGGCCCGCTTCCTGCTGTGGCTGGAGGGCATTTTTGGCAAGCTGCCTCTCGTGAAAACGATCTACAGCTCGACCAAGCAGATCGTGGTGACCGTCGGCGGAGGCCGGTCGACCTATTTCCAGCGCGTGGTCCTGGTGGAGTATCCCCGCCCAGGCATGAAGTGTATCGGGTTCCTGACCTCGGTGACGACCGATGCGGACACCGGCCGCAAGATCGCGGCCATCTTCATCGCCAGCACGCCGACGTGTTCAACCGGGTACACGCAGCTCGTGCCCTTGGAAGAAGTGTCTGAAACCGGATGGACCGTCGAGGAGGCGGTCAAGGCGGTGATGTCGGGCGGCCTGGTGATGCCGCCGGCCGTCCGCTTCGAACGGATCCACCCGGTCAAGATGATCGCTCACGACGACCCGGACGCGGCCGCGCGGGGCTTTCCCGCGCAGCCGGCGTCTCACGCCGGACGCGATGCATGAGGTTTGACTTTGAACGCCGGGCACACCCCGGCGAGATGCGATGAGGCAGTCATGAAAAAGCATATTCTGAGCGTGTTGGTGCAGAATAAACCCGGTGTGCTGGCGCACATTTCGGGGATGTTCGCGGCCCGTGGTTACAACATCGATTCGCTGGTGGTGGGACGCACGGAGGATCCGGAATTCTCGCGAATGGTCATCGTCTCCATCGGCGACGATTTGACGATGGAGCAGGTCCGCAAGCAGCTCGGCAAGATCGTCGAGGTGGTGAAGGTCCGCGACCTCAGCGAGCAGGCCTGCGTCGAGCGCGACCTGCTGCTGATCCAGGTGCATTGCCCGCCGGAAAAGCGCGTGGAACTGGGCCAGTTGGCCGACGTTTTCCGCGGCAACATCGTGGATTTCGGATCGCGGTCGATCGTCATTCAACTGACCGGCCCCGAGGACAAGATCGAGGCGTTTGTCGAGCTCTGCCGCCCCTACGGCATCAAGGCCCTGTCGCGGACCGGCGTGATCGCGGTCCCGCGGGCCAGCCAGCCGGAGGCCGAGGGCCCGGCCGCCGCCCCGCGCCGCCGACTCCGCGCCCCGGCCGACAGCATGCCCCCGGTGCCCGAAGTCGTCCTGCCGCCAAGTTGACCCCGTAGTGCCGACGCCGTACGTGTTTGGCGTGCCGGGTCTGGCTCCTTTTGCCCAAATGCAGTTCGGTGCGTGGTCTGGGGATGCTCGCCGAAGCCGGGTGGCGCTCGGTGGCACGGCAAAGCTGGCAAAAAGTGCCTGACCCGCTCTCTTGCACGCCAAACACGTACCCCGCGCTGGCCGTCTTCTTGCGCGGCATGGGAGTCCTACGAGCGGCCGGGCCCGCTGCTGGCTACGCCTCAGCCCGCCGACTTGACACCGCCCCGCACTGGTTTAGACTCATGCTTCAAGGAATCCTGAAGCATGAGCGATCAGCACGACGCGATATTCAAGGCATTGGCGGACCCGCACCGGCGGCGGATCATGGCGGCTCTGTGCAAGGAGTCGATGGTGGCCGGCGATCTGGGTCGGCTGGTGTCGCTGGCACCCAATGCGGTGTCGTTCCACCTGCGGCTGCTGCAGGAGGCCCGGCTGGTCTCCGTGAGGCGGCAGGGGCGGTTTCTCTGGTACGAGGTCGACCGGCAGGTGATCGACGACTGGCGATCGTTCGCCCACGGCTTGTTCGGGGCCGGGCCGGAGGCCTCGATCGAGGATCACGTCTCACGCCCGCCGGCATATGCACCCCCGGCCGGCCTCAAGCACGCCGCTCCAGGCACGCCGCCGCCTCAGCGCGAGCACACCGATGTCATCCCGCCGAACACGCCAGCCGAGGCGGAGGCTCTCGCAGAGGGTCCGGAAGACAAACTCCCCGACGAGCTCCTCTAATCAGCCGCAGGAACCGTTTCCTGTCCCTGCAGCGCCCCGGCCAGAGCGTCGCATAAGGCACTCGCAGACGAGCCCCTCGAACTGGGCTCGGGACGGAAGCCGCCAGCGGCACCCCAAAGTACGCAGTGAAAGACGGCTCGCCACGGCGTAGCCCAGCGAAGCCGGGCCGGTGCAACCAGGCGGTTGGCCGATTGGCACCGACCCGGCCTGCGGCTCTGACGTTCACCCCGGCCGATATCATCGTTGTTGCCCTCTCTCCCATTCTTCCCGGAGGATTGCGAACTGGTATTCATCCTCGTACCGCCCGTTGCGGTAGACGGCCTGCCGCAGGCAGCCTTCCTGCACGAAGCCGGCTTTCTGATAGCAGCGGATCGCCCGCGGGTTGTTCGAGAACACGCTCAGGGCGATGCGGTTGAGGTTCAACTCCTCGAACCCGTACCGCAGGCACAAGAGCGTGGCCTCGGTGCCGTAGCCCTTGTTCTGGAAGGCCCGGTCGCCGATGTTGATCCCGAAGGTCGCCTTACGGGCCGCGGACTGCACATTGTGCAGCCCGGTCACGCCGATCAGCCGGTCGCCTTCACGCACGACGACCCCGAAGACATAGTCCTTGCCGTCCCGGCCGACCGACTCGATCCATTCCCGTTCGCGGCAGGAATTGATCGGTCCCCGGTGCATCAGGCCGCGCCAGTTGGCGGGGTCGTTGACGTACCGGCGGAGCAGCGGTTCGTCATCGGGCTCGATGGGGCTGAAGTAGATGCGCTGCCCCTCGTAAAAAACGACGCGCGCGGGTGGGGCGGCGACGACCGAGGCAGCGCTACGGATTCTGGCCGAGGGCGAAGCACGGGTCAGCGTTGTCATCGCACATACTCCCGGGGGCAGCCCGCGTCCCTGCGGACTGCCCCAAAAACAGAACCTTGCAGAAGCGGGTGCTCGCACGCGCGAGCGTGCTTCTGCCTTTCAATCATTCTCCGGCCGGCGCGCAGGGACTCTCCGCCCATGCCGCAGGCATGTCCGCACGACAATCCCTTCGACGCCGCGGCGGTCCGAAGCGGCGCGAAACCGGCTCCAAACAAAAAGGCCTTGCGATTCCGGTGAACCGCAAGGCCTGGAAACTCGTCAGAATCTCACGTCAGCCTTGCGGTTCACCTCGGCAACGAATGCCCTTGACGAACGCGTCGCGGAGTACGGCCATCTCGGCGCGCAGACCGCAACCGGTCGTCGGCGTCGACTGGTGATGGCAATACCATGCGGACATCGTTCGTTTCCTCGTGAATTCCCGGCAAACACTGCCGGCAAACAATCAATATACACCAGAAATCGGCAAAGTCAAACGGCGTCTGAAGAAAAACGCCAGCCCGTGACACATTCGGCGGGGAGACGCTACGGTTCATTCAGAACCGCGACCGTAAGGGAGCGGCCCTTTTGCGGTGTGGCCGCGTTGTGGTCTGGCCCCTCGCTTACGGTCGCCACGTCGACCAAGCTCGGGGTTCCGAAAGAGCCGCCTAAAGCGCCACGCACCCTGTTGCTCACGGGTGTGCCACACTCCGGTCGGGTCAGAAGGGGGGCAGCCAGGCACGACGGCCACCCCCTTTGGTTTGCCTTCCGTTGCATCCGTAGTGATTCCCTCGCCGCGCAAGAAAAGAGGCCGTCACGCGGTGTTAGCGTGACGGCCCCTTGTTTACGGACACAGGTGGGTCTGCACCAGACCCGCCCGCTGAACGTCAGTCGCAGTCCGGATCGGCCGCCACCCCCGGCCCGCTCGCGCACGCCTCGAACGCGTTGACGTCGGCCTGGTCAACCTTCCCGCTCAGGTCAGGGTCGGCGCAGATGCA
>CAZPIO010000182.1:0-12817 GCA_964586235.1 uncultured Planctomycetales bacterium | reverse complement strand
TCATCACCGGTTCAAGCCGCACGCTCTTGCACCGCACGATGTACGGCTCGCGGTACAGCTCGAACAGAAAACGGACGAGTTGGGGCAGCGTTCCTTCAGTCTTTACCGTGCACAACAGGATCTGCACGCCGTCGCCGCCTGGAAAACGCGGGCTGCCCGGCGTGACGTCCGTCGGCTGCGGAACCGGCAGGCCCACCCGGCCGGCCAGGTTCACCAGCTCCGTCCGGAACACCCCCTTGGCCACCAGCGGGTCCATCGAGAGGGTCTGCCTGCCGAGCTGCCGCCACTCCTGCTCTTTCTCCTTAGCCTGTCTCAGTTTCTGCCGTGCCTCTTCCAGCTTGCGCTGCTCGTATCGGTACTGGTCTGCCAGTTCGCCGGTTTTGCGCGTGTAGTACCCCTTGGCGCCCCACGCGGCCAGCAGCGCCAGGCTCACACCGACGATCATCAGAAGCAGTCTCTCGCGGGAATTCATGCGCTCATCATGCCCTCAGGCCATCTCGCAACGTCAACCTCCTCGACGTCTCGTGTTCTTCCTCAAGTCCTCCAACGCTTTGAGCTTGACGGTCACGGAGTCGATAATCGGGTACTTGGGATTCTTCGGGTTCTGTCTGAACGTGCCCACCTCCGTGATGAGTTCCTGTGCCGGCGTTACCGGTTTGCTGGTGGTGGCGGGCCTAGTGGTGGCCGGCCTGCTGGTGGCGACCTTGCGGAGTTCCGCGGCCAGCTTGGGGGCAATCGTGGTGTTGGCCGCTGCCAGCGTGATCTCCATCTCACCTGAGTCGCGGATTTCGAGATCGGTGATGTAGGCCTCCTGGTTGGAGACGAAGTGATCGGCCACCAGCTTGAGCTTGTCGAGCCAGACGACGTTTTTCTTCATCCACTCCGAGGTGTCAGCGTGTTTTTTCTGGAGCGTGTCGTAGTCCTTGATCTCCTGCTCGACCTTGGCCCGGGCGCGCTTGAGTTCAGTCACCTCCCGCTCTTTGATCTTGAGTATCTGCATCATCAGCACCACCGCCGCCGCGAGGAACAGCGCGACCGTCAGCACCGCCACCGGTCTGCGCTTGGCCCGCTCCTTGCGCTCGGCCTCGGGCTCCTTGGGATGCAGGAAATCGAATCGGTCGGTCTCCGGAGCGATGTGGTTGTACGTCTGGCCGATCGTCGCGATGAACGGCGGCGCGGGCACGTCGGTGATCCGCTTCCAGTTCAGTGCCGCGGGGGGCTCGAACAGCCGCGTCGGGCTGCCGAAGCGAGCCTCGAACGCGGCCCGAAGCCGTTCGTCGACGCCGCCGGTCCCCGAGAGGATGATGCGATCGATCCTGGCGCCGGCGTCGCCGGCGCGATAAGCCTGGAGCGTCCGGCTGACCTCGATCAGCAGGGCATCGAGCGGCCCCTGCCTGGGGAGGAAGTCGTCGGCCAGAGGGATCGCCTGGTCGCCGGGCGCCGGCCGGGGCTCATCCGCCGGGGCCGGCTCGGCCGTCCTGGTCACCGAAGCCGCCCGCGAGTAAACCAGCCGGGCGTCGCGGATGACGCTGATCTCGGTCATCGACGGGCCGACATCGACGAGCACCGTCCGGCCCGAGACTTCTCCGCTCTCGACCACCGCCGCCTGTGTGGCGTAGGAGCGAAGCCCGATCCGCTCGGGGGTCAGGCCGGCAGCTTCGAGCGTCTGTTCGTAGTACTCGAGCACGTGAGTTCGAACGGCCGCGACCCACAGTTGGCAGGTCGTGCCTCCGCCGTCGGGCGCGACCGCGAAATCGATGGCCGCCTGGTCCTTGCTGAACGGCAGCTCCCTGCTCACCTGGGCGTGCACCATCGCGGCCAGCTCGTCGCGCGTGCCCCGCGGCAGGGAGATAAGGTTGAGAATCACGTCCTGGCGAGGGATGTCGATGATGGCCTTCTTCGCCCGGATGCGGTGCTCGCGCAGGGCGCGGTTCAGGAAGTCGCCCATGGCCGCCGGATCGCGGGCGTTGAGCCCCGGATCCAGGGGGACGTGTATCGCCCTGCGGATCCGGACTCCCGAACGCGAGAAGGCCGCCTCGACCACCCGAAGCGACCGCTCGTCCCAATCGATGCAAAGTGTCGATCGATCAACGATCGTCATAGCTCAAACCTTCACTTTTCTCGTCGTCCCACACGGGGTAACCGGCCCCGAGCGAGCTGATGTCTCTGAAGTACACGATCTGGGCCAGGTGGCCGCGCATCTCGACCACGACCTCGAACCGCTTGAATGTCCCGGTGTGGTCGGCGAAACCGATCACGTCCGCGCTGAACTGGATCGATCGCGTGGTCAGCATATTCGAAATCAGGGCGAAGGTCTCGGGATCGACGACGCCGTAGGCCACCAGCCAGCCGATGCTCGATTTCTCCTCGCCAGTCAGTTGCTGACGCTGGGCGATGATGTTGGTGACCTGCTCCTCCGTCAGGCCCGGGATCGTCCGCAGGACAATCGCGGAGGCGGTGTTGACGTTGATCAGGCCCGGAATGACCGGGACCGTCTCGACCGTGAATCGGTCGCAGATCGCGATCATTTCCTGCTCGGAGATGGGGCTCACGGCCAGGGGCTCACCCTGCAGTTCGTCTTCCTCTTCAGGTTCGGAGGCCGTCGGGCCGCGGTCGCGGCGCCGCTCGCTGAACTCTCGCTGCTGGTCGCTCCAGCGGCTGGGGCGGTCGCCCCGGCCGTCACGATTGCCGGCCGTCGGCCCCCGGTTCCGCCCGGTGTTGCCGCCGCGATCCGGGCCGGCATTGTTATTGCCGCCGGTGCCGCCCCGATTCTGATTGTCATCCGAGCGAACACTCTGCCGCTGGCGGTCGCTCTTATTGTTGTCCTGATCCTGGTCATCGCCCTGGTCGGGATCACCATTCTCGCCGTCGTTGTCGTCGGGATTCCGGTTGTCTTGCCCGCCCTGGTCGTCGGGGTTCTGATTCTCGTTTTCGCCTTCCTGCTCGCCGGTGTCCTTTCGATCCGCGTTCAGCTCGTCGACCAGGGCGTCGTGATCCTTCCAGGCCTTGGTGTAGTTGCTCTTGCCACCCTGGTGGACCTGGAGCCCCAGCAATTCGCCGACCGAGCGGAACGTGTAGCCGGCCTTCCTCGCGTCCTCGATAAACTGGACGGTCGCCGGACTGATTTCCTCGGTCAGGTACTGGAACCGCGCCTCGTCCAGCAGCTTCATCGAGACCGCGTTCAGCGGGATTTTCGCCTTGTTGTCCTTGGCGGAGGTGTTCCAATCCCAGGAGTGCACGGTGATGTAGGGCAGCAACCCGCGATAGAGGCTCCCGTCGCCGTTGTCGGGCGGGAAGGTGTCGATCTCGTTGGCACCGTCATCCTCGTTCGGGTCGAGGAAGCAGTTGCGGTTGGCATCCTCGCCGTAAAGCACCAGCCCGTCCCAGCCACGAATCATCAGCAGCTCGTCGAGCGACTGCAGCGGGCGGTTCTTGGCCCGGTAGCGCGGGCTTCGCCTGTAGTAATAGTCGCTCTCGGCCCCGGCCAGCGAGTTCGGCGTGTTATCCGCGTCCTGCCAGTCGATCAGCGAGTCGGCCAGCACCTCCGCCACGAAGTTCTCGCGGTGAACCTGGTCCCGGACCTGGTCAAGAAGACTGAGGACCTGGGCGCGCAGCGCCTTGTTCGCCAGATTGGCAATGTTGATCTTGCTGGCCTCATCGGTCAGGCCGTAGCGCATCTTCTTGTTCTTCTCGTCAGTGGTACCCGGGGGCGCCTCGTAAGTCGAGGGGATGCTGTACCGCCAGGCGGCACGGCCGGGCACAGGGTCCTTCTCCCAGGGGCTGGCCGAGAGCGTCTCATCACCCTCGACCCACACCGGCACACGGCGGAAGTAATCCGGGTTGTCGTACCAGGCGTCGACGTTGGTCCGGTCGGTCCGCAGGAGGTGTATCATGCGGTCGATCCCGGAGCGGGCGGCCAGCCGGGCCTGCTGCAGGTCGGCCGACGCCTTCACCGCCGCGAGTTCGGCGTTCATGCGGAACGCGAACGTACCCGCCAGCAAGCCGAGCACGGCGATGATCGCGAGTACCACCAGCAGCACGATTCCCCGGCGACGTCTCACTGCTGGCCCTCCGAACGGCCCATCTGGTCCGCAACGCCGTACTTGCGCGAGGTGATCAGCGATGGGTCGGACTGCATGAGGTGCACCACGATGGTGAACCGGTCCGGATGGTAAATCTCGTCCTCCTCGTCTTCCTCGGAGCCCTGTTTCTTCAGTTCCTCTTCGCGCGGGTCCACGCGCACGCGGCCGAGGGTGATCATCACCGCCTGAGGCAGGGCATAGGTCACCTTGCCCGAGGCAGCGGCCTTGCCCAGGCCCACGCCGCCGGCATCGTCTTCAACCTGCCACTGGTCGCGCCACTGCGAGCCGTCGAAGTACTGGAACCGGAGGTACTTGATTTCGGGGGCGTACAGCTCGCCTTCGGGCTGGGGGATGTCCACGGGCACAGCCTCGCCCTCGCGCTCGACCATGCTCTGGGCATCCTCCGGGACCACGAAGTCGGGGCTCGGGTCGAACCTCTTCTGTTCGGACCTCCACAATCCATGGACCAGCGGAACGCCCTCGTCGTCGACCAGCTCTTCATCCTTCAGGAGCTCGTAGCTGACGCGTACGAGGTCGAGTTGCACCGGCGGGAGATTCGACATCACCGTGTCGTCAAATTCCACGTACGAGTAGTTCTCCGGCATGCGTGTCCGGACAATGGTGATCCTGTCCTCGGTCCCCTGGAAGCCGATTCCATCGCCGGGCACGATGTCAGTGGCCTGGCGGATTTCCTCGGCCATCCGTTCGAGGATGGCACGGGTCAGGAGGACGTCCTGGGCGATCTGGGAGCCTTCGCTGCGCACCCGCAACACGGTCATGTAGAAGCCGAAGATCCCGGACATCATCATGACGATGAGCGCCAGCGACAGCAGCACCTCGAGCAGGGTCAGACCTCGCCGGCGCCCGCGGCGGGCTGTGGCCGCGGCCGGCATGACCCTGCTCGTGCTGTTGGACAATGCTGGCATCTCAAATCCCGCCGTGAGGAATCTCAAATCTCACAATTTGAAATCTCATGTCTCGCAATTTGAAATCTCAAATCCGCCAATCTGAAATCTCGAACCCTGCAATCCGTTATTCGCCTTCTCTCTCCCAGGTGCGTTGCGTTCGCGCCCGGCTAGTTATTCCGTGGGGTCTGCGACGACCCTGACGTTCTGCCTGATGAACCGCCGCCCGGATTCGACCCGTCCCTGGTCCGGCCACCCGTCCTGCCGCGGGGGTTCTGCTGGCCGCCCGACCCGGGCTCGCGATTGCCCGCGTTGGGTGGACGGTTGCCGCCGGGTCCGCGACCGACGTTTGAACCGCCCGAAGCACCGGGCTGCCCGCCGGTCTCCTGGCCGCCTGGTTCGGCCCGCCCATCGGCTCGGCCGAAGCCGCGTCTGCCCTGGCCCCGACGGCTCATGGGCGGCGGCCCGCCGGCCTGCCCCTTGTACATATCCTTCAGGTTGGACATGTTGCCCCGGCCCATTCCCAGGCTCTCAAGAATCTCAGCCAGGGCCATGAACTCCTCTTCGGGCAACTGCTGCAACATGCGAGGATCGAAGCTGCCCGAGTCTGACATCTGCAACAGACTCTGAAGCAGCGCCAGCATGGCTTCGCGGTCCATGCCTGGCGGCAAGCCATCCGGCAAGTCACCACCAGCGCCTCCTCCACCGCCACCCGGACCGCCACCGGCGCCCGGACGGACAAATCCTCTTGAGCGCCCGCCACCCGCGACCGGTCCACCTGCACCCGGCCCGCCGCCGGCGTTGGCCATACCGCCGCCGCCCGGCCTGCCGCCTCCGCCGGTGATGCCACCGCCAGTACCACCCCCGCCGGTGCCCCCGCCGCCGGTGTCAAGCCCGCCGAGGTCGGCCAACATCGCATCCATGTCCTCCTGGGTGATGCCGTAATCGCGCTCCAGGTTGATGTCCGCCGGCTTGGGAAAAAGCCGGTATGCCGTTCTGAGGATCTTGGTGTCCTGGTCTTCAATATCGATGACTGATTTCGGATCGCGGATCTGCTCCTCGACCGCGCCTTGTCGATACCCGATCTGGATTTCGGCCATGTAGAAGTCTTCGATTTCGGTGGGGTGGATTTCGACGCGCCAGGTGTAGCCCGGGTAGAGGATCCCGAAATCGCCCTTGACCTCCTGCTCGATCAGATCCGGCTGGACCACACCGGCCTCGACTTCATCCAGCTTGCTGTCCACGAGCATCGCCGCCTGGGTGTACAGGCGATTCTTCTGCGCCACCTGCAGGCCGGAGTTGATCTGCAAGCCCACCATCGCCAGGCCGAACACCAAAATGCCGAGAGCGACGATGACCTCCAGCAGCATCACGCCCCGATGCACTCGATCGTTCTGACGTTGCATGATTCTCATTGTCCGGTCCCCTCGGAACCGCCCTCACTCGACACGCCGCCGGCCCCCTCCTGCTGCGACGGCCGGCGCCCGGCGGAGACACCGCCGGCCCGCATATGAACCTCGAGAATGTTCTGCTCGGTGATCTGCTGGGGGCTCACGAAATCGATATGCATAATCGGCGAGGCGCTGTGTTCGAGCATGACCTCGACCTCATCATTGAGCATGGACCGCTGCATCCACACCTGGCCCGTCCGGCCGTCCACGATCAGGTAGAGGATGTGGGTCGCGTGATACGGCTCGAGTTCCACCTCGAACGGCAGATCGGTGAGGATGAAGGTCACCCATTCGGTGGTGCCGTCCGGATAGAGCGTCAGCGGCACGAACTCGGTCTTGTCTTCGGGCAGCGCCGGGTCGGCGATCGGGCTCCGCGTGCTGATCGCATAGCTGGGCTTGCCCGGCACCACCGACACGCAGCGCGTGCCGTCCTGGAGGATAGGCTGGTTCTTCCAGTCCGCGTCGAAACCGCCGTACCACTCGGGGTTGCCCTGCGGGTCGTACTGGCGCTCGACGTTGGGTTGGAGCGTCTCGAACGGGATGTCGACTTCCTTCTCGGCATTGGGGTCGTTGGGGTCGGGCGTCCCCGGGAAGGAAATACGGTAGCGGATGCCATCCTGCATGGCCCTGGCATGGGCCATCTCGATGAGGGCCCGCAACCGCTCGGCCGACTCGGTCAGCGAACGCTGGCGGCGGTCGGGGTCAAGGTTGGGGTAGATGATCGCTGCCAGCAACCCCAGAATAATGATCACGAGGGTCACTTCCAGCAATGTGAACGCTCGAAGACGCATCGTGACCTTCCATTCTTCACATCACCCACGGCCGCGACCGCATGCTCATCGCGAGCCCGCCCGCGTGAGCCGCTCACGGCGAAACACACGGGACACGTGTGGGCCAGGACAGCCCTACTCATCCATCCTGCCAGTTCTTGATGTCGTCGTCCGTGCCATCCTCGCCGTCTTTGCCCAGGCTCCACAGGTCGTAACGGCCCTCGTTCGCCTTGGCTTCGTCGTTGCCGAGGTACTGGAGTTCACGGCCCCAGGCATCCTTGAGCTTGGTGGGGTCGTCAATGTACGGACCGGTCCACTTGGAGGCTTCGTCCTCGTCCTCAGGTTTCTCGAACAGTTCCTTCAGTTCCTCGGGATATCGCCCCAGGGCCTGATGGAACAGTTCCAGCGGGCTCGTCAGGCCGCCCATGTTGCCCCTCGTGAGTTTGACGTTCGCGTCCTCCTGCGTTTTCAGGAATTGGGGCACCACGAAAGCCGCCAGCAGGGCCAGAATGCCGACCACCAACAGCACCTCGAGCAGCGTGAACCCGCGGCGACGACTCCGAGCTTTCTTCATTTGCACCATTTTCAACTCCTTATTGCATCTGGCCCGGCCTTCACCCCGGACCTTTTTCCCAAACCTTTCTATCTCACCGGGCATTCGTTCGCCCGGATCCTCTCGCGCTCATTAACCCATGCCTCCGGCCGCACCCATCCGCAGGATCGGCACCAGCAGGGCGATCGCAATGATCAACACCATCACCGCCATGACCATCAGCAGCAGCGGCTCCAGCAGTCTCACGCCGAGGTCCACCATCCGGGCGGTGCGGGCTTCATTCGAGTCGGCGATCTGCACCAGCACCGCCTCCAGGTTGTTGCTCTCTTCCGCGACCGAGATCATGTCGACGATGTCACCGGGGAACAGCCCGCTGCGGCCGAGGCGCACACCCAGCGATTCGCCCCGCTGCACGTTCTCGGTCGCGTTGTCGATGGCCTCGGCCAGGATGCGATTGCCCGCCGAGTCTTTGGCAATCTTCAGCGACTGCAGGATGGTCACGCCGTTGCCCAGCAGCGTTCCCAGGATGCGGCAAAAGCGGCAGATGGCCACCATGGTCAGAATACGCCCCATGACCGGGGCGCGAAGCTTCCAGCGGTCGAGTTTCCGGCGAGCCTCTTCGCTGCGGGTGAATCCGATCACGAGGATGATCACCACCACAACGGCCCCGGCGAGGGTGAGCTTGTGGTTGGCGATGAAATCGCCGACCTTGAAAAGCAGCGTCGTCAACCACGGCACCTGCTGGCGTTCGAGCAGCGGTTTGATCTTCGGGACTACGAAGCCCATCAGGAAGGTCACCACCGAGAAGCCCGCGAACATCAGCACGCTGGGATAAACCATCGCCCCGATCACCTTGTTGCGAAGCTCATCCTGCCGCTCGGTGAAGATTGCGATACGGGAGAGCACGTCCTCGAGGAAGCCGCCCTGCTCGCCTGCGTGGACCATCGAGATGGCCAGGTGGTTGAAGGCGTTGGGATGCTTGCTCATGGCCTCCGCGAGCGACTCGCCGCTGGAGACGTCGGAGTGGACCTCCTTGAGGATCTCGGCCAGCAGCGGATTGGCACCCTGGCGCGAGAGCACGTCGATCGCCCGCAGGACCGGCACGCCGGCTCGCAGGAGGTCGGCAAGCTGGCTGTAGAACGTGGTCAGGACCCGCAGGCGGACCTTCTTCTTGCGGCCGGTGATACCCGCCCGACCGACCGCACCGCCTTCGGTCACCGCGATCGGATAGAGCGCCCGCTCATCGAGCAGCCGCATGGCGACCTGCTGGCTCTCGGCGGTCAGCACCCCGGTGACCGTCTGGCCGCCTGTGGTCTTCGCTTTGTAGGTGAAGGTCGCCATGCCAGGTTACCTAATTGCCCTGCCGAGAGCAGGTTGTGTCATTCTTCTAAACGTCAACGCACGCACTTGTTGCAGTAGTTATCGGGCCCGGAGCGTCTTTCCGCCTAACCTTCGCCGACCTCACACGACCATCCGTGGTCGCCCGCCAGAAACAGCAGCTCAGGCTGGGGGCATCCAATCCGACGTTACTCTAACGGGCACAATTACTTATGTCAAATCGACGGCCCGCGGTTTGTGGTCGGACGCCGCCCCGGAATCCGCTGTCCCAGCCAGCATTCTTTTATAGTCGCGAGGTTCGATTGCGCCGCAAACGGCCCTGGACAGGGCTGCAGCAGTCTCTGGAGGGCTGTGTAGCCATAAGTCATTTGGCAAAAAGGGATTATGGATGGCTGACGCGCGCTCTGAGCCGACAGCATCGCCGAACGGGGCGATCCGGGATGGTGCTTATTGAGAGACAGCCGACGAATGCCCTGCGTGCCGAAGAAGAATCCGACGTCCCACCCAAACCAGCACCAGAAGGCTGCCATAAGCGACCAGTTCGATAGCCATAACCCGAGCCGAGTGGCTGTCAAAGAAAGGGAACGGCCGGCGCAGGGTTTCGAACCACGGGAGAGGCAAGGCGAGCCGGACACTGCTCAAGGGCCAGAAGATCGCGACGCCGAGCCCGTGATTGTAGAACGAGTCGAGCAGCAGATGGCTCAGCCAGGCGGCCGCGCCGCCAAAGATGATGCGCGAACCGCCAATCCTCCGGCGAAGCCGCGGCAAGAGTGCAAGACCGGTGCCGATCACGGCGATCAAGCCCGCGTTCACAAAGATACTGTGGCTGATGTCGTAGCGATCGTGCCCCCAGCCGGGCAGATGGGCGTCCGGGATGTTCGCCAGGACAACGAAGGCCGCAATAATTGCCAGCTTCATCCATCGCCCGGCAGAAGAGGAGGCGGCAAGCAAGCCGATGCTTGCCCCGACGAGGCTGTGGCCTACAGGTGTCATGTTCGGGTCCCAATGTGAAACGGTAACGAGCGTAACGCCGATTCGCACAGGATTCTGATGCCACGGTATTCTACGCGAGTTGCGGCGGTGTTGTTCCGATATCGGTCGGTTTGCCGGTTGCCGCAGACCCGCCGTCGGGGGGATCTCCGATTCCGACCTCTTGACGAGCCGGCAGGTTTATCCTGCCGGTTTGAAGACCGAGGGGATAAACCCCTCGGGGCTCGTCAAGAATCGCGGCTGCAAGCCGCTCCTACCCGAGGAATCGCGGTCGGAGACCGCTCCTACAACTGATCGCGGCTGAAAACCGCTCCTACCGGAGGTGGGCGGAGAAGAAGGACCACGTCTTGGCACCGCTGAACTCGTGCGGGCCGTCGAAAACGTCGGTTTCCAGGGCGTCCGGGGCCCCGGCCACCTTGTAGCACCGGCGGAGCTTGCGGATGGCCTCCTCGGTCACGGCGATCGGGAAGATCGGGTCCTGACGACCGGCCTCGATCAGCAGCGGGCGCGGGGCAATCAGGCAGGCGATGTCGTCGTTGTTCGCCAGCGGGCCCAGGCCCGGCACGTAATTGTCGATGCAGTGATGGATGGCCAGGATACAGGCCTCGTAGCGATTGAGGTAGCCGCTGACGCATGCGGCCTTGATACGGTCATCGAGCGCGGTCGTAAACTGCGTCACCAGGCCGCCGCCACTGATGCCGACCATGCCGATGCGCCGGCCGTCCACTTCCGGCCGGCTCCGCAGAAAATCGATCATCCGCATCGCGTCCCATACGCGGATGCCGGTCATGCTCAGGCCCCAGTGCAGGGCGTTCTTGCTCGGTTGCTCGCAGTGGTTCCACATGTTCTGCTGCTTGTGGAAATCGATGTCCCGCCGCCGCCCGAAGCCCATCTGATCGAAGGCCAGGGCGACAAAGCCGGCCTTGACCGCCTGGATGGCGAAGTCGTGATGGTATCCTTCCTTGTAGGGGCGCGGCTCTCCTTTCTCGTTGAGCGCAACCAGGTCGTTCATGCCGATGCCATGGCCGTGGCTGCACAGGATCGCCGGGCGAGGCTCTTTCAGGTCGTCCGGAATCAGCAGGAAGGCCGGCGCGTACAGCCCGGGACCGGTCTCGATGGTAAAGGCCATGCGCCTGTAGCCGTCGCACTGCTCGACCGGGCCGGCGGTCACGCGAAGCTTTCGCGGTTGCGTGGCCGGCGGGCCGCCGGGGTGCATTCCGGACAGGCCTATGCTTTCGCACAGGCGTTTGCGCAGATCGCGCCGCCAGCGCTTCCAGGCCGCGGCATCCTTGGCATCGAACGCCATCTCCGGCGGATGCTCCTTTCCGTAGCGCTCCAGGTAGCGCAGCGGCTCCAGGCGCGGGTCGTTGGCCCGCTCGGCCGACATCGAGAACTCCATCTTCGCCACGGTCGCCTCCTTCGTAGTGCCGGTCTGCTGTGGGCGCAAGGCCGTGCTGCTGCAACCGACGGTGAGCAGCCCGACAACCGCTATCCACAACCATCTTGAACTCCTGATATCCGCAGTCATTTCGCGTGTCCTCCAGCCCTCTTGACGAGCCGGCAGGTTTATCCTGCCGGTTCTTCCTGATTCGATGAACACCAAGGGGATAAACCCCTTGGCTCGTCAAGGCCACAGCGGCATCAGTGTAGCGGACGCAACCGCGTTGACAACGCCCGCGGGCGATCCTAGGCTGAGTGGCATGATCGTGCTGATCGACAACTATGACTCGTTCACCTACAACCTCGTGCAGCGGATCGGAGAGATCGACCGCTCGCGCGAGATGAAGGTCTACCGCAACGACAAGGTCACGATCGAGCAGATCGAGGCGGACAAGCCCGACCATATCATCATCTCGCCGGGCCCCTGCACGCCGAAGGAGGCCGGCATCAGCGTCGACGTGGTCAGGCAGTTTGCCGGGAAGGTCCCGATCCTGGGCGTGTGCCTCGGCCACCAGTCGATCGGCTACGCGTTCGGGGGCGAGATCGTCCGGGCCAAGCGGTTGATGCACGGCAAAACGAGCGAGATCCGGCACGACGGCCGCGGCCTGTTCGCCGGGATCAGCAACCCGTTCACCGCGACCCGCTATCACTCGCTGGTGATCAAGCCCGACACGCTGTCGCCGGAGTTCGACTTGACGGCCCGCACCGTCGACGACCCCGGCGACGAGATCATGGGCATACGACACAAGACTATGCCGATCGAGGGCGTGCAGTTCCACCCTGAGAGTTTTCTGACGCTCGAAGGGCACAAGCTCCTGGACAACTTCCTGAGAATGTAGGACCTTCCGGCGCCATGTGCGGATCTTGCCGGGGGCCACCCGCCCGCAAATGACGAATGTCGAAATCCGAATGACGAAGGAAACCAGAAATCCGAATGTCCAAATGTGCCGCCCCTGCCCGATCGACCCGTTCGGACTTCGTCATTCGTGCTTCGTCATTGATTCGTCATTCGGATTTCGTCATTCGGATTTCATCATTCGGGCTTCGCTCCAAAATACAGGTCACCAAAAAGCTCGGGCGTGTGGTGGCCGTGCAATTTGCCTTTGGGCGAGAAGTGCGACCGCTCGAAGATCTTCGCCTGCGGGTGCTGCGGATCGCGGAAAGTCGTCGTGAAGCGCATCACGTTCATCCGCCAGCGGTCGCCGGTATTCGGGGGCGGCACGTCGAACTCGCTGAACGGGAAACGCACCTCGGCCGACCAGTCTTTCTCGCCCTTGTGGACCTTCAC
>CAZPIO010000181.1:0-13215 GCA_964586235.1 uncultured Planctomycetales bacterium | reverse complement strand
ACAGGGCGACCTTCTTGCCGACGTTCTGCCACTGCTGGACGAACATCCACTCGTGTCCGCTGAACGGCTGCGAGAAGAACGCCGTCGGCCGTCCGGCCTCGACGATCTGCTGCAGGATGGGCAGCACGCCTAATGCCAGGTGGATCAGCAGCACGCCGTCGGCCTCTTTGAGCTTGGGCAGCAGCTTTGCCGCTTCCTCCGGCGTCTGCACCAGCTCGCCGCCGACCAGCTCGATGTCGCCCATCCGCGCCTTGAGCTCGGCCAGCTTCCGCTCGAACCTCGGCACCTCGTCCTCGGGCTTGAACGCCGGCTTGGGCCAGGCCGCGCCGTGCCGGCCGACGTAGACCCGATGGATCTTCACCGGCGGAAAAGCCGGCCGGGCATCCTCCTTACGATCTGATGCCGTTTGGCCCGCCGCCATCCGGCTGAACATCGCCGCCCCCGTTCCGAATGCTGCCGCACCTATGAAACCTCGCCGAGAAAATGTCTCTTTCATGGCATGAGTCCTTTATATCAAGAGAGGGGCATTCATCCCATCCGTGTCGTTCAATTGCACTTGAGGACCGCTGTCCCCATGGTATAGATAGCGTAACACAGCGGGACCCTTGGCGAAAGCCAGTAGTGCCGACGCCCTCGTGGACGGGTCTGTAACAGTCTGGGCGGGCCTTCTCGCGGTTTGCCTCGCCTATGGCAAGCATGAGCCGAAGGCTCTTGTAGACCGCTTCAGCGGTCTTTCCCGAAGGGCTAATAGGCCAGTCGTTTTACGACTGGTTCAGGGCAGGGCAATCGTTCCTCTCCTCATCTACTTTCATCGAGCCCGTTTCAACGGGCTTTCTTCCATCGGGTAAGCCCGTCGAAACGGGCCGAAACCACAGAGGAAAAGAAGGGTCGTGGGTGACCGCCAACCGGCCGTATAACGGCCGGCCTATCAGCCCGCCGACGGCGGGAAAGCCCCGTGAACGGGGCTAAGGGCTTGGCCCAGGCCAGTTGGCACGGCCCGCCCGAAGTGTCACGCCCCCCTCGTCGGCACATCCGGTGGCGAAAGAAGTGCGAATGACGAAATCCGAATGACGAAAGAAACCCGAAAACCGAATGTCGAAATGATAAGACCTCTCCCGGCAGGTCGATCGCCTCATTCGAGCTTCAGGCTTCGTCATTCATTCGTCATTCGAGCTTCGACATTCGTCATTCCCGCCGGGCGGGCCTTCATTTCTTCTCCATCATCCCGTTCTTCTCGAAGTATTCCTTGAAGACCGGCATCAGCAGATCCCTCTCCTCGGGTGTGCCGTCGGCGGCCAGCAGGACATCGAGTCCGCGCTCTTCGATGGCCCGCTGATACACCGCCGCGTCAACCATTGTCGATGCAGGATGCGGGGATTTCTGGCGTTCTCTTTCCACTACCGCGGTGTTTTCGGGATCCCGGGTGAGTACGAGCCCGACCGCGGCCCGCCCCCTGACAAGGCGCGCGATGTGCTCCGGGGTGTTCTCCATCTGAGCAAGAACATGCGTGTCCGTAGCCCAGCTCTTGACCAGTTCGCCCGCACCTTCCCGCGTGATGGCTGTTCGAAGCGTCGCGACGGCCTGCTCCCCGCCCATGCGGCCGAGCCATTGGATCATGGCGAGCTTGGACGAAATCCTCCGGTTCAGCGCGGTCTGTTCGAGCGAGGCCCATTCCTCCTTGCGCCTGATGTAGTCGAGCACGACGGCGACGGAAGCCGGGTCGTCGCTGCCCTTGGCGATCGTAAATGCGATCGCGGGCCAGGAGGGGGCCCACTGCGGGTCCTTCAGCATCTCGTGCAGCCTGGGCATCGCCTCCTGGGGCACATGCTGTCGCACCATCCGGTAGGGAGGGGCGGACCACTGGTAAAGCCGCACAAACCTCTCGATATCTCGCGGATCCGGGTCGGGCCGTGATTCAACGGCGGCCTCCTCCGACACGCCGGCCGATCCGGGCTGATCGCCCGGCTGGCCGTCATCTGCCGGTCGGGAAGAGGGCACCGCCGGCCTGCCCCGGATGGGCTCCCAGGAGGGATTGATCGCCTGCTGACACCCCGCCAGCATCAGCCAACCAGCGCAACCGAGCGTTGGCAAGTCCAGGAAGAGCCGAGAGCGCATGCGGTGCCTCCCCTTGTGAGACGAGACTCACGGCGATCGATCAGGCTGCCGGGCGTTGTCCAGGAACTCATACTCCACAAGGAGTCCCGGCCCTGATATCTTCTTAAACACCGCAGGCCGGTGAAATGTTGCACGCTGGGCGCCAAGCCCACGGCTTTGCATGGATGCCTCTGCCTCTGCTGGAAGTCGACCGTGCGGGAGACCCGCCGTGGCGGGTCGATCACTGACTGATTACCTCGCGCCCCGGCGGTCGTATCCTCTCGCCGCACTCCGGGCACACGCCGCTGACGTTCCCCGTGAGGTTGTAGCCGCACCGAATGCAGCAACCGCTGGCCAATCGATGCCGCCGCCTTGACCTGCGCCCAAGACATGCCATGAATACGCATGCGACGGCGAAGCCGGCGCAGACCAGCCAGAGCGGAACGCGGACGCCTCTGGCGGACGAAACCGCGTAGTATCGCATCGGACCACTCTGCATAACCGGGCTTGCGGCCTCAACCTCGAACGAGATCTGCTGGTCGCTGATTCCAGTTGAGAGCCAAACCTCGTCATTGTCTCGCGTGAACGTGATGACCGGCCGGGGCTGTAAACTCATACGACCCCATGTGGTATAACTGAGCGCCCACGCTACCACGGCCAGCAACAGGAGTACGACGCACATGATGAGAGCCAACCTGCGGATCATATCCGCCCCCCGCACTCCGGACACACGCCGCTGACGTTGCCGGTCAGGTTGTAGCCACATTTTTGACAATGGCCGGGCGGGATGCGGCGGCGGTCGAGCCAGAATCGGCAACATGCCACCAGCGCAATTGTCAGAACCGGGAGCATGAGAAGCCAGATCGGAACAACCAGGATTCCCGGTGAGCCTTGGATTTGCGGCCGCCAGTTGGTGAAGTCGGCTTTGCGCGAAAGAGACCAGACGCGCCAGGTCTCTTCTGCCCGATATGAGGCGTACTGCGCCTTTACGGCCCCAGCATCAAGCCACACGAGCCAGCCGTGGCCTTGGAGCCAAACCAGAGAGTATCGGGATACAAGCCATCCCGAGGCGAGCAGCCCAAAAACTAACAGCACGACGCACCACTTGATCCACCGCCGAATTCGCGAAGTACGACTCATACCCTTTCTCCGCACTCCGGGCACACGCCGCTGACGTTCCCGGTGAGGTTGTAGCCGCATTTCTGACAATAACCGGGGAGAATACGGCGACAACGATCAAACGACCAGAGGAACGCAGTGGGCAACGCGGAGAACAGAAAGAGCATCCACAGGGGCAGCAGCGTCGACCAGTGATACCGGGTATAGGACCGATAAGTCGAAAACGATTGCGACCAGTCGGGTCTCCAGGCCATCCGAGCTCGGCCGCTACGCGTCAGACTCAGCCTCGGAGAAGAGGGTTTCCATTGGCCACCCGTCGGCGCCGTTGTGGAGTTGTAGGCCGCAAACACGCAACCGCCGCCAGATCCGCAGCGATAGGTGCTGTGCATGGGGTTGTTGATCCTGTTGTCCACAGTGTGATAGTCCACCGCCCACCACCAAGGTATGGACACTGCCCACGCAACGGCAATCAGCATCGACAGGACCAATCCTGCCCATTTGAGCAACCGTCGTTTTCGCCGCGGTCGAGCCATGATGGAGTCCTATTGTGTTGGCGTGGTCGTATGGGCTTGACGACTGCGCCCGCCCTCAGCCGCCGGCTGTGTGCTCGGCCGGGTGTCCGCAGGTTGCGTGGTAGTAACGGGGGCCTGGAGCATGGACAGTGCCGTCCGCGCGGCTTGTTGAACGAGCGGGCTGTTGTCCTTTTTCATCCCCTCCAGGGATTCGAGGACAGACCGCTGGCGGATGCCGATCCATCCCAATGCCCGGGTGGCCGAGGCCCGGACGTACTCGCTCTCGTCGCCGAGTGCCGCGAGGAGCGCGTCGACCGCCGGGGAAGCGGCCTTTCCTATGTCGCCCAACTGATTGGCCGCGATTGCACGGACGAGCCTGCTCTGGTGCTTGAGCGCCTGGGTCTTCATCTTGACGGCCTCGCTGATCGCCTGCGGAGTCGCGTCGACCGGTGGTGCCAATGGGGCTCTCTCGATCCCGAATTCGGGCACGAGGTAGATCGTCAGTCGCGGCGTGGCGGGGGGGCCTGCGTCGCTCAGAGATGGCAGTCCCAGCGTCGTGGCCGGGTCCGGTCTGCCGACCCTCGCTTTCTCGCCCGGGCCGGGGGCGATGCGCTCGGAGACCTCGAATTTCGCGTTGAACGGAATGGGCGTTCCGGCCTGTGAGCCCAACGGCACGACCGTGGGGCTGCCGGTCAGCAGGATGAGTTCGTGGTCGGCGAACTTGATCTCCCAGAAGAGCCAGATCAGCTCCTCCAGCGTGCGGGCGTCTCCCGAATACCAGGCGGAGTGATTGCCGTTGGTCTCCCGCCAGAGGACCCGCGACGAGTGGGCCAGCAGGTCGTTCACGCCGGCCGGCCAGGTGGCCACCAAGGGCACCGGCTCGTCGGGGCCGATCTTCTCGCGTGTAACTCCCGGCGCGTGCGGAACCTCAGACAAAAGCAGGCATCCTGCTGCAGCCAATGTGTGTAACAGGCTTGACTTCGAGGCTCGCCGAATCACCCGGTCTGGTCTTGCTGAACGGAGCATATGTCAGCCTCCCCATCGTTCACCATGTGGGCGCCACAGACCGGCACGCGCCCGACCCACAACCTACCAGCAGGGGTAGAACCGTTTCTGTGGACCGCCGTAAAACCACACTGAGTGAACGGGCACCCACTTCTCGGGATCCTCAAGCCACACAAAACGAAACACACCGTAGTTGGCCGGGTCAGGCTCGGTTTTGAACGGCATTCGCAGGTCTGCATAAAGCACGTTACGAGGCGTCATAAGCTTATCTCGCGTCGCCTTGGTAGCCAGCCAACCGCGTAACGAGACGGGGCTTTGGCCAAGAGCTACATAGCGACCGATCAACTCAGAATCGCCGCCTTCGCAGGGGTCCCACTGCAGGGGACTGAACGCTTCCCTCTTTATCCGGCCGATTATAATCCGCGACTCAGACACCGCCACAGTGGCGATGGGCGGACCTCCGTTCGTCTTCCACAGTGTTTCGGCAAACTTGATCTGGCGATCCGCGTAGCCGGCCGGGATCTGGTCCTCGGGGCCCTTCACGGCGCGCAGCCGATTGAGGGCGCAATCGTGGTGCTTCTGTATCGCGGGATCGCCCAAGTCGTACTCGTCAGGCGCCCCGGTGATCCCGCGCAACTGTCGAAGCGCGTCCGCGTCCGGCTTGCCGGCGATTCGCAGGAACAGCCCCAACGTCTCAACCAGGGCATCGTGTTGTTGCCGGCTCAGCTCCGCATACGATCGCACCTTGATCCCGCGGACCATCTCAGGAATGCGATCGACCACGATCGGTGTGTACTGATACTGCTCCCAGCGCGCCATGGCATCCTTGAGTCGCTCTCTTTCCATGATCGGTAGGGGTTCCATTTCGCTCAGCGGAACGTCGTCGCTACCGCTCGAGGGCGACGATAGCTCCGGCTGCGGACCAAGGATCTCACCCTCGTCTACCACCGGCACATGCTCGAACCTGATGGGCTTGCCCCAGATCTCGGTCAGATCCACGCTTTCCCTGGCCAGCTTCGGGTCGGGTGTGAGCACGATATCGACGTGCGTCACGTCGAGGAGCCTGCCGAGGCCAGTCGGGTAGTTGTCATCGACGTTGCGGCGAATGCAGAGAGTGACCGGCTCAGTCCGCCGATCGCCAGCCACGGCCACCACCGTGACCGCCAGGTCAACAGGCGATTCTCTCGCGACGATGTCCGCCTCCAGGCCCCACTGCCGCTGCGAGACCTTCCGGACACTGATCGCCGAGGTGATTTGACCTTCCAGCGCTGGGTCGGACGTCATCTTCAAGTAGTCCGACGGCTCTTTTTCGACAACGGTTGTCCGGGCGGTGATGTCGCGACTGATCGCGTGCAGCGGCTGCGAGGGCAGCACGGGGCGGTCGTTAATTAGAAGCCCGGTGAACGACCAGTCGTAGATCTTCGCGTTCAGCGTGGCGTGGATAGTTTCCGGGCCGAGCCCCCGTGGCTTCAGCACAGCCCCGCACATCCCAGCGGCGTGTCCGGCAGGGCCGGAACACCCGAGGCCGCCGCCGCTGAGGGGACCGCCGGGGACGCCGAGGCCTCCGGTGGAGTCGATGACGAACCAGAGTCGCGTACCCCTGCCTCGCGTGGACAAGGTCAGCCTTGCGGGTATGCCGATTGACAACACGGATTGCGGGCGAGTCTTGATCTCGGCGGTGATGAGGCTGTCGAAGAACTGGACCTGCTGTTCATCCGTCAACCGATTGTCCAGCCGCAGATCATCAAGCAGCGTGACGCACATGTGATCGGTGGCCGACCGCGACGGCGCCCGCGTGAGGCCCTTCAATGCCGCCTCTGCGACGGCGGTGCACTGCTCTGCCGAGAGCGAGTCCATGCAGAGCCGCACGGCCAGCGTATCAAGCGCCCGCGACGCGGTCGACAGATCGGCCGATTGCGCGTCTGCGATAACCTGCTCCGTCACTCTGCCTCGCAGCAAGTCGATCTTGTTGTGCGGTCGTTCTTCTTTCCGCTGTGAGGCATCCGCCTGCCCGCGAAGCCTTGACTCATTGACCGGCCAGCCGGGGCGATCGAAATGTTTCAGCAGTCGGCCGACGATCCCGAGCGCGGCCGCGTCTGCCTGGACAATCAGGGCGTTGGCGGCGAGGTCCGGGCCGATGCGGCAGCGGATGCCCACCTGCTCTGCGAGGTCGGCCAGCGGAGCCGCAAGATCCTCGGCATCCGCTTGTCCGAGGTGGAACAGTCTGATGATCTGAACGTCAGCCAGATTGGCCGTGTCCAGCAGGCTGATCAGGGCCCCGATCTCGGCAACCCTGGCCGAGACACATTTGATGATGACAGCCTCGGGTTCACTATCCGGTCGCACGGTGACCGTGTCCCAGGAATTCATCGCCCGAGAGGGCGGATAGAGGCGCGCAATCGCGTCGGCGACGGCGGTTGCCTCAGCATGCTTCAGCTCGAACCCTTTCGTGATTCGCTGCGCGTCGTCGTCGGTCTCAACTGATTCGGGCTTGTCGATCTGGGCGACGAGGTAGGCGAGACGCGGGCGATCGTGTTCACTGGCCCGAATGATGATCGTGTTGGTTCTCGTGTCGAAGCTGATCTGCATTCCGTCGGGCCAGGCCTTCAGGCCTTCCCGAAGACTCCAGCCCACCTGATCCGCTTTTGTGTTGACAAGAGCGAAGACGAATGTCGCGGGTTGGTCATCCGTCAGCCGAGAGGCCGGCTGGCTGGCCGTGTTGTTGCTGCCCGCCGGCAGGATCTCGATTTCGACGGGCTTGCTCAGAACTCGGATAGGCCGTACGCCCCTCCCTGCCGATACGGACACCGTGAATGCGGCCCGGAGCGTGTGTATACCTGGGGCCAGCGCGGGAGACTGCTTCCCGTCGGTCGCATGCCACAAGCGCATGGGAAATCCGAGTCGTGGCGGGCCGTTACCCAGGCTGACCAGGACCTTGGCGCCGTCGGATTCATCAAGGCCATGCAGTTGCACGGAATGCCACTGTCCGTCCACTTCCAGCTCGCAGGAGACCCATGGCGAATCGCCTCTGGTGTCGAAGTAGGAGGTCAAGACCCGGCTTGCCTGATCCCGAACGTACAGGATCACCTGTGGCAGTTCGCCTTGTTTCAGCGTGCTCCGGTCCGGCACCAGTCGGCAGCGCAAGCCTTCCACTTCTTCGCCCCATGGTGGCAGATCGGCGATCAGCCCCGTGGCCGGTCGACTGGCGGGAGGGCGTTTCGGTCTCACGGGCTCCCGTTCAAGCTTGGGCAGGAACTCTTCGACGAGTTTATGTGCCCCCGGACTGCCCGCTACGATGATCTGCCTCGTAGCGACGGAACTGATGATTACCGGAGCGTCGGCTCCACCGGCAAGTGCTGTCAGGATCTCCTCCAGCCAGTGAGCGATCTCATCTGCGGGCTGTCTGACATCGTAGATCTTCGTGATTTGACCATCGGCGCTGTGGGAGGCGGGGGTCTGCACGGGCCGGGTGGCCGGGTGACTGGCCGAACCCGTCTTGTGCTTGTCCCTGAACTCCTGCATGAATTCCCGCATGAACTCCTTCGGATCGCCCCGCCATACTTCCGGTTTATCGAGAGCCTGGACGATCTCTGCGACGACTTCAAGGCAGGCGATGCTGGCCTGGACGATCAGCGAATTGGTGCGCGTGTCCGCCATGGCCCGAAAACGGGGGTCCAACTCTTTCCACAGACTCCCCAAGAGGACGGCAACCTCCTCGGCGTCCGCATTCTCAAGAGCAAACACCTTGCTGAGTTCGATCTCCGCGGGCCTGGCCGTGTCCAGCAGCGGTATCAGGGCCTTTATTTCCGGCTCCAGTCGCGGCGCAGCGCTGATCAAGGCGATATCCTCGGATCCCTTCGGCGATGATGTCGTGACCATCTGCGCAAGCACCTCCCGTGGGGGCGCGTAATCCGGCATGCTGGCCGGCATGGGGTAGAGACGCGTGATCACGTCGATGAAGTCGGCCGGTCTGGCATGTTTCAACCGGACCACCCTTGCGAGTCTGTCCTCGGAGGGCTTGGACAGCCGTGGCCTGTCAAGTACAGCGATGAGGTACGCGATCCGGTTGAGATCCTTCTTCGCGATGTAGACGATGAGCCGATTAGCCTGGGTGTCTGGAATAACCGTGGCATCCTCTCCATCCAATGCGCCCTGGACAACCTCGACGCAGGCCTCGGCTTTCCTGTTCTTCAGGTCGAAGACATGTACCACGTGCTGCTTGTCCCATCTCGGCTGGCTGATGGGGGGCGGCAGGCTGCCGAGCATCGCATGCACGCGAGCGCTGCCCGTGACAATGATCTGCTTCGCGTCGGGCGAACTCCTGATGATGACCTCCTCGCCATAGAACAGAGAGGGCACAGTCTTGTTTAGCGCCTCTGCGAGCTTGTCCGCCGACTCGCCGGCGTTGTAGGCCTTGGTGATCTGTTCGTCGGCATTGCGAGAAGCGGGGACCTCTGTCGGTTGTCTGGCCGGCTGACTGCCGGGTCTGGTGGTCGGGCGGGGCGAGTCTGGAACGCCTCCCGGATACACGAACTCGGTCGCATCCTTCAGAATCCGTAGCTCGTCATCCCCCTCGCTCGCGACCGTTTGGCGCTGCCGCTCGAACCTGTGCAGGACATCGAGTTGCGGTTGCGTCAGGCCCTTCTGCAGACCTGTTCGGGAGCGGATGGTTGCCAGCAGTTGATCGGCGGCCATCGCGAGGAACTGGCCGTGCTCGGTCAGCACGATGCTTTGAGGCCGATCCTGCTGTCCGGGCGGCCGTTTGCTCTCCGGATAATGATAGTGTCTGCAAGCCGCTTGTTCACGAAGATGCACGTCCACCAGCAGCTTGAGCGTACCGGGTGGGTCGACGTCGAGATGGCTCAGCAGATAGAAATACGTGACTCCCCCTCCGGGATGCCTGACCGAAGGCTGCCATGCCACCCTCTCAGGCGACGACTCCGGCAGCTCGGTCAGGTACACGTGGATCATCCTCAGGATGGCGTCGCGCAGGGCTTGCCGTTGCGCATCCGTTCCTTCTCGGGTGATACGAAGCAGTTTCTGGACGCGGGGGTTCCTGTTGGCATCGGTGATCAGGTCATCCGGCCCCGGAGGAACCGATCTGATCTCTGAGACCACGAACACCGTCTTGTAGAGCAGGTTGCGCACCGACTCTTCCGGTGTTTCCGCCTCAACCTCGGCCAGCAGCGCTCTCGCGCGCTCCTCGGCTATCTGCCCCATGCTGGGCGTTCCGGCGTCATGCCGACCCGGCACGCTGGTACCCGCCATCGGCCCGGTTTGTGCTGGTTTGTTTCGATCAGAATCGACGGCGCCGTGATGGCAGCCGGTGAGGACGAGCCATCCGGCACAGATGAGTGTTATCAGGGCCGTCTTGATTCGTGAATGCATGTGTCACCTCAATCTGCGAGTCGTTGCGCCCCCGCAGGGCCGTCGGACCTGCCGTGACCGCTGTTCTGCTCTTCCATTCCGCCTCTGCGCCCCTCCGCGCCCTGTGGTTCAAAGCTCTTGTATTCGGCCGTTGCGGACGAGGACGATTGAACCGCAGTGGACGCCGAGGTACGCAGAGGCCATGCCGTCGGGCGGTGCCAAACTGCCTGCCTCGTCATCGTGCCCCCACCGATCAGGCTTCGCCAAGCTGAACGCTGGCCAGGTTGTTCCGCTCTTTCGTCGTTCCTGTCTAACCCCCAGATTACCGGATCGCATTGTGCCCTGTTTCAGCATGTTCTTTCGCCTCAGTCGAGTAGCGTCCCAACCGCGGTTGAGGTTTGTCTGCATAGGTCTCCCGTAAGTACCTGGACTGGAGAGCCGCGTACTCTGATCCCGTGGGATAATTCTGACTGTACCAATCCGGGCCTCGCTCCTCGATAATGCGATTAACCACCATCGCTTGGCGGAATGCCCCGCATCGCTCAAAGCGGTCGCGCACGATCGCGATGTTCTCCGGGTCACGCGTGTAGATGAGCCCCACGGCCGCAGCGTTCGCAAAAATGACGCGCGTGGTATCCTGGCTTCCCCCGTGGATCTCCGGTGAACGCTCGTTGTGAAACCAGAGCAGGGCGCTCTCAGCCCCGGCTCTCGACTCCACGACCTTTCGCAGAAAAGCAGTAGCTTGGGGACCTCCGATCCATCCTAACCACCGAGCCGCGTGGATCTTCGTGCCTACCCGGATATCAAGCGTGCGCCGGGGCAAGTCTCGCCAGTCGTCTTGCCGGGTAATGAAATCCATGATCGCCGCGAGCGACCGAGAGTCAGGAGGTCCCAGTGCAAGCAGCTCCGCAATGCCCCCCCAGTTCTCGGCATAGGTCGGATCGGCGAGCATATCGAGAAGCTGCGGTACCATCTCGGGCCGAACCCAACGTCGAGCATCGGCCAGGGATAGGCCGCCCCCGGTGGCCGCTTCGGCGAGTTGCCTGACATCACGCAAGTCTGCAACGGCAATTCTGCCGCCGTCGGCAACGTCAGGAGCGACATCCTCCGCCGGCGACTCGTGCCCGGGTTCGATTCGTGCCTGCTTCTCTCCCTCGCCAACAACAAGCCCCTGATGGCATCCGGCCAACAGCAGGCATTTACCAAGACCGAGCGTTATCAGGGCCATCTTGATCCATGAGTGCATGTGTCACCTCAATGTGCGAGCCGCTGCGCGGAAGGCAGATCGCCAGACCGGCTTTCTTGTGTCGTTGCGGACGGTCGCGTTGTGACCGACGGCTCCTCTGTCCTGAGTCTTATTTCAAGCGTCCCGACATCCAGCGGCTCGTCGCTCCGTCCGTCGGGCATCTGGGGGATCTCGATAGTCTCCCACAGCGTCCCCATCGATTTGCCGCGGACATAAAATGATCCTGCGGGCGGCGGCTCCGTCGCCATGACACGCAGTTCATATGTGCCTGCAGGAACATCCTCAACGCGGAACGAGCCGTCCGGATGCAGTTTGAAAGGATATCGAACCGGCGACCGCAGCCCGTGAGCGATGTAACCGTTACACCAGGTCCAGTCGATCTTTCGGTTGGAGCCCTCAAGTGCCCGGATGCGTCCAACGACAGGACGGCCTGTTCCGCCGATCGTCACACGAGCAGTCCGGCCGGACTCCACCTCGACAGGAACGACATGGCTGCCCATGGCCGGCATGCCGCTTCCGAAGAGATGGATCGTTGTTATCCGCCCGACGGTCACGTCCCCGGGCACCATACGATCGATTACAAACCGCCCCTCGCCGTCGGTACCAGCGATGTAATGCAGATAGAAACCGGGGCGTTGCGGCCGTTGCTCGTGACAAGCGAAGATCTTCTCGTCTGCGCCGGGCTTGGCCCCTATCTTGAGGATACCCTCGATTCTCCCCCAGGGTTCAATGACCACCTCCGGCGAGGAGGCCAATTCCTCTTCCTTGACCATCGCAAAGCCCCGATCGTCGATCACGAAGACCGCCCACGGGGCATCCTCGGGCGGGAACGAAAACCGGCCGTCGGGCCCGGTGGTCGTGGAAGGGCGGCCCAGGTTATCAAGTACGCGGTTGTTGTAGATCGAAACCATGCTTTGGCCCACGGCCAGGAAGACCGCCGCACCGGCAAGCGGCTTGCGATCAGGATCCAGGACCACGCCCCACGGGCCCTTGCCGGTGCCGGGCCGCAACGCGAAATCGGCCGTGACCTGGCCGTCGTAGACATTGAAGATCACCCGACCGGTCTTGTCGATCAACCCCTCGAACTTGCCTCTGATGTGAGCTTCCGCCACTCCGCCGGTGAATTCTCCCACGCCGTCGAATTCCGGCTTGATGACCACCTCGCCCGCGCGATTCATATAGCCCATCCGCAGCTCTTGCTGAAGGATCGTACCGACGGTATTTGTAACTTGCAGCGCGTAATACGGTGCGAGCCCCTCGGAGAAAGCCGTGACCTGGTACCACTCCGGCTTGATGACGAAGTGTCCCTGCCTGTCAATGAAGCCCCAGCCGCCGACAAGCTGCCACCCTCCGCTTGAAGGGGTGGGCCATATGTCGGAGAGACGGCGTCTCCCAAGGTTTGCCCCGGCAAGGCCTTCGCGGAACTTTGAAGCGGCGTCGAATTGCGGCTGAATGACCATCTGTCCCTGGCGGTCGATGAAGCCCCATTTGTCGCCCACCTTCACCGCCGCCAGCCCTTCGGAGAAGCCGCCGGCATCGTCAAACTTGGCCTCGATCGCCATCTTTCCGCTGGCGTCGACATATCCCCACTTGCCGGCCACACGGAACTTGGCCAGCCCCTCCTTGAGTGCGTTGGGGGGCTCATCCATCTCTGTCTCAGAGACGACCTTGTCCGTCGAATCGATGTAGACCCACTTGCCGTCTTTCTTCACTGTGGCCCGGCCGGTGTTGAAGCGGTGGGCCTGGGAGTACCGGGGCTCGATCACCCATTCTCCCTTTCGGTTGATATAGCCAAACTTGTCGCCGAACTTAGCCAGGGCCAATCCGCCCTCAAATGAGTCGGCGAACTGGAACCTTGCCGGGATGACCCAC
>CAZPIO010000180.1:0-13251 GCA_964586235.1 uncultured Planctomycetales bacterium | reverse complement strand
GCCGCCGCCGACCAGGCTGCCGACATCCGCCGCCAGGTAGGGGATCCAGGCGAACAAGGCGATGTCCTTCAGGTTGAATCCGCGGGCGCGGTTGAGATAGTCCGGCAGCCAGAAGAGATAGAACAGCCAGACCGGGTCGGACATGATCCGGCCGACAATCAACGGCCAGATCTCCCTGCGAGAGAGCACTTCCGCCCAACCCCCTTGCTGCTGCTGGCCCGAACGAGCTTCATCGATCGCCTTTTCGCCGCCGCGAATGTGGTCGAGCTCCGCCCGTGTCAGGCGCGGATGCCGCTCGGGCGGGTGGTACAGGAAGAGCCAGGCGATTGCCCAGAGAAAGCCGATCGCCCCGGTGACCAGAAAGGCGGCCTGCCAGCCGAACTTCCATATGAGCCAACCCACGAGAGGAGGAGCCAGGACCGCTCCCGTGCCGGCCCCGAGGTTGAAGATCCCCGTCGCCATCGCCCGTTCCTTGGGCGGAAACCACTCGGACACCGCCTTGACGCTGGCCGGGAAATTCGCCGCCTCGCCGATGCCGAGCAGAAACCGGAAGCTCGCCAGCGCCGTCGCACCTTGGGCCAGGGCGTGTGCGCAACTGGCGGCAGACCACCACAGGATGGCCACCAGGAAGCCCCGCCTGACGCCGATCCAGTCCAGGATCCGGCCGGAGATAGGCAGCAGCACGCCGTAAGCGATCATGAACGCCGCGACGATGTTCGAGAACTGCTCGGTCGTCAGTTTGAGGTCTTCGCGCAGCGCCGGCAGGGCGATGGCCAGTGACTGGCGGTCGAGGTAATTGATCGTGGTGGCGAGCATAAGCATGCCCGCGATGTACCAACGCAGATTCCTCACCAAGACGTGACCTCCCGCGCCCGCGGCCATGCGGCGTTACTGAGTGGCCGTGATCATGATCGGAACCGACGCCAGGAATGATACGCGGGAGGCAAGGTCATGTCGATGCATGGACTGCGCGTCCCGGCGGTGGTTCGGGTCTCGGATCACGAGCGTAACTCGCCGGCCACTCTCTCGGGGAGCAGCGGTGTCCGGCCAAATGGGGACTGGCTCCGCGACGGGGACGCCACGGAACGGAAACGATCGCTCGCTGCTGAACACAAGTCCGCTATTCCCGGACTTGCCTTCCGCGGTGCCTGTCGCCATTTGGCACGCGGGAGACGAGTCGCACCCAAATCATCACGCGATTGTGGCCCGCAGCGGCTGTCTGTATCATCCGGCCCGAACAGACATGTTCATTTTCAGGATTTGAGGCGGCCATGAATCAACGCACCAGATGTGTCGAGACCCTTCTGTTCGGCCAGCCCGATCGAATCCCGTTGTCCCCGGGCGACCCGCGCGAATCGACGCTGGCCGCGTGGCACCAACAGGGTCTGCCAGCCGGCGCGGATTGGCGCGAGTGTCTCGTGCAATCGCTGCGACTGGATTCCAACGCCCTTCTGCGGCCGGAGCCACTCGACGCAGATTTCCGGTTGCGGCCGAGGTTTGAAGAGAAGGTGCTCGAACACCGCGACGGGCACCTGATCGTCCAGGACTGGAAAGGAAACATCTGCGAGATCTCGGATCGCTATGACGTGACCTACCTCCGCGACCCCAAGGACTTCGTGACGCGGAGTTGGATCAAGTGCCCCGTGGAAAGCCGCCAGGATTGGGAGCAGATGCGAGATCGCTACGCGGCCGGTGATCCTGAGCGGCTGCCGGCCGACTGGGAGCAACAGTGTCGCAGGCTGCGCGACCGGGATCAGGTGCTGACCATCTCTCTGTCCGGCCCGTTCTGGCAGATGCGTGAATGGTGTGGCTTTGAAGGTTTGTGCATGATGATGATCGACCAGCCGGACCTGGTGGCCGAGATGGCCGCGTTTTGGCTGGAGTTCGTATCGGCTATGTTCGACCGGATCCTGCCGCACGTCGTGCCCGACATCGTGGTGATCAACGAAGATATGGCCTACAAGGCCAAGGCGATGATTTCGCCGGAGATGACCCGGCACTACTGCATGCCCAGTTGGCGGCGGTGGGCGGCCCAACTGCGGGCGGCCGGGTGCCCGGTGGTCTCCGTGGACAGCGACGGCTTCATCGAGGAACTCATCCCGCTCTGGGTCGAGGCCGGCGTCAACGTGTGCGAGCCGATCGAGGTGGCCGCCCTCAACGATATCGTTTCGTTTCGGAGCCGATTCGGCGATCGCATGGCCTACCGGGGCGGCGTGGACAAGCGGGCCATGGCCAAGGGCGGCCAGACCATCCGCGATGAGCTCAAGCGAATTGAGCCGGTTGTTTCAAGCGGTGGCTTCATCCCCGGCTGCGATCATGGCGTCCCGTCGGACGTCTCCTGGCCCTGCTACCTGGACTACTGCCGTCTCCTGGCCCGGATGACCGGTTGGTTGTGACTGGGCTCCGCCGCGCCCGGCCGATTGTGGCAGGTCTCTGCCGCCTTTGGCGGCTTCGACCGTGCCCTACGGCGCTGCAAGAAGGGTCTTGGTAGGAGGGGTCTCCGACCCCGACCTTCTTGACGAGCCGGCAGGTGTATCCTGCCGGTCTTCAGGACCGCACATTGTCAGACGGAAGACCACGGGGATAAACCCCGTGGCTCGTCAAGATCGGCGTCGGAGACGCCTCCTACGCGCTCTCAACGGGGAATCCTCCGCGGTCCCGTTGCAGCCAGCCGCGTTCGATCTCCTCCAGCGTCTTGCCCTTGGTCTCGGGCAGGCACCCGAGCACGAAGAAGAACGACACCACGCACATCGCTGCGTAAATGAGGAAGCCGTATCCGCCGAGCCTGTCGAGCACGTATGGGAAGAACTGCGAAACCAGGAAGCATGAAATCCAGAGGCATACTGTGGCGACGCCCATGGCCCGCCCCCGGATGCGCGTCGGGAAGATCTCGGACATGACCACCCACACGACCGGCCCCAGCGTGATTCCGAAGAAAGCCACGTAGGTCAGCACCGGGGCCAATACGATCGCCCCCCTGGACAACTCCAGCGCCAGGGTCATCAGCAGAAGCGACACACCCATCCCCGCTGAGCCCAGCAACAGAAGAGGTTTTCGCCCGAGCAGGTCCACGACCGCGGTGGCGACAACCGTGGAGATCACGTTGACGACACCGATCGAGACGTTCTGCCACAAAGCGTCGATCGTTTCCAGTCCCGCCTTCTTGAGGATCTCGGGGCCGTAATAGAACACCGTGTTGATACCGGTGACCTGCTGAAGAATGGCCAGCCCGATGCCGACGATCAGCGGAATCCTCATCCCCGGTAGGAGCAACTGCCGGATGGAACCTCCTTCGTGGGAAATGGCATCCTGGATCTCCGCGAGTTCGGCTTGCGCGTGCTGCGGCCCGCCGACCCTCGCCAGAACGGCCAAGGCGCGATCAACATGCCCCTGCTTGGCCAGCCACCGCGGGCTCTCCGGAACGATGAGCAGGAGGAGCAGAAACACTACGGCCGGAAGCACTCCCGAGCCGAACATCCAGCGCCAACCTGTCTCGACGTTCCAGGCCTCGTCCCCCATCCTGGCAACCAGGACGTTCACGAAATACACGAGCGAGATCCCCGAGACGATGGCAAGCTGGTTCAGCGAGACCAGGATCCCCCGGATACGCGCGGGAGAGACCTCCGCGATGTACAAGGGAGAAAGCATCGACGCCATGCCGACCGCGATTCCGGTCAGCATCCGGGCAATGACGAACTGCGTCAGATTCTGTGGGATGGCCGTGCCGACCGCGGAGGCGGCAAAGAGCACCGCGGAAAGGAGCAACGCCTTCTTGCGCCCGAGCCTGTCGCTGAGCGTGCCCGCGATTGACGCTCCGATCACGCAGCCGATCAGAGCGCAGGAGGCCGCCCACCCTTTCCAGAGCTCGTCGAGGGCGAACTTCTTCTGCAGGAAGCCGATCGCCCCCGAGATCACCGCCGTGTCATACCCGAACAACAGCCCGCCCAGCGCCGCCACTACGGCCAGCAGCACGACATACGCCACACTGCCCGATTCACTGCGACCGTTCATGGAACCACTCAACCCTGGCTGACGACCTGCTACAACAGCTCCTCGATCTTCACCCAGCGGCGTTCGTCGACCGCCTTGCGGACCAGCAGGCCGGTGTAGGTGGCCAGCCGCCCGGTCTCGACCGTGCTGACGTTCGGCGCGCCGGTGCGGACCGAGTTCAGAAACGCCTCGATCGCCCGCACCGTGTGGTCGCCGTCGTCCACCTTGATCTGCTCCGGCTCCATCGACGGGTCGCGCCAGTACATCCAGCCGTCGCCGAAGGTGATGCCGCCCTTGGTGCCGGCAAACCGCTCGAACACGCCGGTGAACTGCCCCTTGTCCTTGTGCGGGCAGATCCAACTGTGCTCGAAATCGACGTTCAGGCCGCACTTGTACACGATGTGGGCGATGTAGTAGTCGGTGACGTCGCGCTGCGGGTCCATGTCCTTGAACACGTCGCGACGGCCGACGCCGGATGCCGCGACAGGCATTTCACCGGCTACCCAGTTGATCACGTCCCACGAGTGGCAGGCCTGCTCGAGCATCCAGTCGCCGCTGAGCTTCCGCCGGCCGAGCCAGATGCGGGCCCCTTCGTTGGGCCGGCCGATCGGGCCCCAGTCGTTGTTCCAGGCCGCCCGGCCGTCGATCATTTCGCCGAACTCGCCTTCCTTGATTCGCTTGATGCCGTCGGCGTACAGCTTGCTCGCCCGGCGCTGGAAGCCGATCTGCCCGACGACGTGTGGGTTCTTCTTCTGGGCCTCGACCAGGGCATCGGCCTCGTTGGCCTCGATGCACATGGGCTTTTCGCCGTAAAAGTGCTTGCCGGCCGCGAAGCACGCCAGGTAAACCGGACCGTGCAACCAGCACGGCGTGGCCGAGAGCACCGCGTCGATATCCTCGCGGGCCAGGAGCTTGTTCTTATAGTCATCCGGCCCGGTGTAGACCTCGATCGTCTGCCCGGTCGCGGCCTTGACCTTCTCCATCACAGCCTTCTGGTTGTTGGGCTCAGGGTCGGCCAGGGCCACGACGCTGACGTTCTTCTGCTTGAGCAGAATGTCGAGCAGGCCCTGCCCGCGCCCACCGATGCCAATCAGACCGAAACGAATCTTGTCGTCCGGGCCGATCTTGCGGGGCTCAGGACCGGCCGAGACGGCGACGGCCGGGCCTCTCCTGCCGCCGGCCGCGCAGCCGACGGCCGTCGCCAGACCTGCTGCGGCAGCCACCTTCACCGAAGAGGCGAGGAAATCGCGGCGACTGGGATCGTTGTTCGCTGTCATTGTCGTGCTCCTTTGTGGTTGGGCCAAATTGTCACAGTCTGTACTGCTTGATCTTCAGCAGTTCGCCGTCCTTCAGGGCGGATTGATGGGCCACGATGCCGGCGACCGTCATATTCAGCGCCTGGGCGACGTCCACGAGCGGTTTGCGGTCTTGGAGGATGGCCGTGATGAATTCATCCATCAGGTAGCCGTGCGAGCCGCCGTGGCCGCCGGCGTCGACCTTGGGAGGAAGCGGCGGACGCTTGTAGGCCGGCACGTTCTTCAGTGGCCCCGCATAATTGCCGTAGAACGTGCCGTTCTGGGTGCGAATCCGGCCCTGTTCGCCTCCGCTGCCGGGTGTGTCCCAGCTCACGGCCATTCGAGACATGCCGCCCTCGCTGGTGCGGAAAAGCGCGATTTCCGTGCCGAACACGTTCTTGTACGGATTCTTGTCCGCCTGCAGCCAATAGAGTTTGCTGGGCATGCCCATGCAGCAGACCTCGGTGAAGCTCCCGCCTGTGACCCCCACGTAATAGGCGTTCGAGTGCGTCGGGTAGTACTGCGGAGGCAGGCCGACGCGCCACCCCTTGTATGAGTCGATGGGGTCGGGCATGTAGTGATAGTATTCGCCCTCGGAGTACACGACCTTGCCGAGCAGGCCCGCGTTGTACATCTGGCGCATCGCGTACAGGTCCCCGTGGAAGTAGGATGTCTCGAACAACATGTACTTGAGGCCGGATGTCTGCACCGCCTCGAACAGCTTGTCGGCGTCCTCCAGCGAGCCGAAGCAGGCCGGCACGGCCGAGGCCGCGTGCTTGCCGCTCTTGAGGGCCTCGACGGCGAGCCGGGCGTGGCTGGGGGCGTCGGTGGCCAGAAAAACGGCCTCAATCTTCTTGTCCTTGAACATCTCCTCGGCCGACGGATACGTCTTCTCACAGCGCACCGCCTTGGCCAGGGCGGCGCACTTGCCGGGGTCCAGATCGGTCACCGCCACGATTTCCACGTTCGGGTGGTCCTGGAAGCTGAACGCCGCCCCGAACGAGCACACGCCGTATCCGGCGATGCCCACGCGAACCTTGCGGTCCGAAACCGGCTTCCAGCCTTTCGACGCGTTCGGGTCAGTGGGGGCCTTCTCGAATCCCTGAATCACCTTCTCCTCCGCGGCCCGGGCCACCCCGGTCACCCCCATCGCGGCCGCCCCCAGCCCAACCGCCTGCAGAAACGAGCGCCGTGTCGTAGAGTCGTGCATCTCAGATCCTCCTTAAACATCGCCCCGGCCAGTGGCCACCGGGCGCGTGCTGTACGAACCCAACAGACTAATAGACCAACAGACCAACAGACCAACAGACCAATCCAGCAGCCCAACAGTCTATATGGCTCGACACGAATGGGGAAGCCCCGGCATCGACTCGCCCGCTTGGGCGGCGCATCCCCAAACGGGTGGCATGGCCAAGCCCCGGCTTGCCGGGACGCCGCCATATCTTCTGACCGGGCCGTCACGACGACATGCTTCGCGACTGTCGCTTCACCCGCCTCCCAACCGATGATAGAATAAAGCTGTAGGGATGTTTCTGGGCACGAGCGGTTGAACAATCATGGCCGAAACGGTCTCCGTTAAACCGGAACTCATTCGCTGGGCGATCGCCCGCTCGGGATTACCCGCCGACGACCTGGCCCGGACGTTCCCCAGGAGTTCCGCGGATTCGTGTTGTGTGATGAGTACGCGCCGCTCATCTTCGTCAACGGAAACGACTCCAAATCGGCCCAGATGTTCACTCTGGCCCATGAACTGGTCCACATCTGGGTTGGACAGGGCGGACTCTTTAACCTCATCAACATGATGCCGCACCGGAACGAGACCGAACGCTTCTGCAATCAGGTGGCGGCGGAGTTACTGGTTCCCGCTCATAAGCTGTCTGAGCGATGGCCCGAGGTCAGGGCCGCCGCGAAGCCATTCCACGAACTGGCGCGCGTGTTCAAAGTGAGCCCGGTCGTCGCGGCCCGCCGTGCGCTGGACCTGGGATTGATCAGCAAACAACAGTTCTTCGCCTTCTACGAGCGGGACCAGGCCGAGTGGCAGAAAAGAAAGGCGCAGGAGAAGGAGAAGAGAGGCGGCCCCAGCTTCTACGTCGTTCAGGATGCTCGCCTCGGCCGGAGGTTTGCGTATGCCGTGGTTCGGGCGGTCCGTGAAGGGCGTCTGTTCTATCGTGAAGCCTACCGGTTGACCGACCTGCGGGGCGAGACATTCGACCGCTACGCCAGCCTTCTGACGCAAAGGATGAGGGATGAGCGCCGGTAAGCGATATGTCCTTGACGCCAACGTCTTCACCGATTTCGGGGTCGACTACTGCAACACCTTCGAAATGCTCCGAGATTTCAAAGAGCAGTTCGTACTCAGAACACGCCAGTGGAGACGGTAATTACCGTAAGCCAACGGCTTTCCTCTTCGCTGTTCCGCTCCCGCCGCCCATTCCCGAGCACCCTGCCGTGTTATGTCTGCAACGGGACCAGCGGAGATACTCTGCCCACGCCCGGCCAGCCGCCGTCCCCGGATCTTTGACAACTGGATCCTCGCGGTCAGCCATCAGCGATCAGCATTCAACGAGACAAGACCCTCACTCCGCCTCGTCTGGCTGACCGCTGACTGCTGATTGCTGATCGCCTGTTCGCGCCAAACGAACCCAAACCGGGAACCCGAGAATTCCATAAGAGACGATGGAACAGCCAATTAGAGATTTCGCTTCCCCTTCGGCTCCTCGCGCGGCGCGCTGAACGAACCCATCAGGATCGACAACTCCAGCCCTCACGGCCAGCCGTCACCGGTCTCCCTTGGTTGCCCGCCGATTTCTGAAAGCTCGATTCTGCCGAACGAACCAAAAGTTAAGATGGAGAACCCGAGCGCGATTCTCCGTGTCTCCGCGTCCCCGTGTCCCCGTGTCGAAGTCTACTCGTCCTCGTCGCCGTCGCGACCGTGGCGGGCGTCTTCTTTCGTCCCCAACTCACCGGCGGGCGGGCTGGTATGCCGCGCACGTGCACCACCCGAGCTTTTCCGTGCCCTTCGATTCAGCCTCGCCGGGTCGAAGGAATACGATTTCCCAGCGGGATTTGCCGGTTACGAACAGGCGGGCAACCCGCCCGGCCAGCTTGTCCGTCTCGTGCCCGGCCTTGTCCAGGCCGATGACCTGCGGGTAGTAGTGCACGCCGTCCAGGATCTTGACCGGCGGCGTCCAGCCCGGAGGATCGTCGAGCCGGCGGTTGAACGTGACATACACGCCCTCCTGCGACCATTTGCTGTCCTTGGCGTGGTTGAGCAGGATCACGTACTGCCGCAGATGCGTGTTCCAGTGGATCGACGGCCCCCAGAACGAGTCGGCATCCGGCCGATGCCAGTCGATGCGCGTCGGGAAGAACGGCGTCACCCGGCCGCCGAGGCCCGGCTCCGTCCAGCGCCCGTCGCACCACTTCCACGCCTTGCCCGACGGGGCGTTGCGGTCAGCGTAGCGCATCCGGGCCGCGCAAACGCCCTGGAGCGTCACATCGGTGTGGTAACTATCAAAGAAAAAGTAAAAATACTCTTTTTGATGGTCCAGGATGACCGAGAAGTCGCCTTCGCCCCCGGCGAACGCGTCGTTCGTCGTGTCGCATCGCAGCGCGTCGGGCGGGCCCGCCAGCACGATCCCCAGGTCGATCCAGTTCAGGCCGTTGTCGCTGGAAACGGCCGCGCCGATCCGCGGAGCGGTCCTTGTCGGCTTCGTCTCCGGGCAGATGCCGACCTGTTCGTGGTGGTACCATCCGTACAGCAGGCCGTTGTCGTCCTTGTACGTGGCCTCCATCCAGCGGCCGCCCTGCCAGCCTTCGTCGTTGTTGAAGGTGACGCGCTGCGAAGGGTTGCTGAGGTGGAACATGTCCGGCCCGTGGCTGCGATATGGCTGGGCGGTCGACATGAATACGTAGAGCGTGTCGCCGTCCCAGTGGGCCGGGTTGTTGCAGTCAATCCCCGCAACCTGGTTGACCTCCGGCACGGTCACACCCGGCAGGTTCAGCAGCGAAGCATCCCAGAGAACGACGCGCGGAGTGCCGCCGCATCCGGCCGCCTGGATGATGATCGCGGTGAGCGCGCCCGCCAGCCACCGCGGCATCGACGGCGCTGCAGTGAGCGGAGCACTTCCTCGCGAGGTCGCAGTCTCTCTCATGGTGTCATCGACTCCCGGATACCACCTTCGCCTCAGACGAATGAGAGCATATTCCTGTACTCGGCCAGCCGTCGGTTAACCTCGTCCAGGGTCACGTGCTCGATGCGCCGCAGGCTGAAGTCCTCGATGGTAAACGACGCAGTGACCGTTCCACGGGCCAGGGCCTGCTTGAGGCACTCGATGTTGAAATCGCGCTGCCTGGCGAGATAGCCCATCATTCCACCGGCAAAGCTGTCGCCGGCGCCCGTCGGGTCCTTCACTTCCGTCGTCGGGTACGCGGGCAGGACTGCGACGCCGTCCCGGGTGACCAGCATCACGCCGTTTTCACCCTTCTTGATGACCACGAATCGCGGGCCCCATTCGATAATTCGCCGCCCGGCCAGCACCAGGTTGTGCTTGCCCGTCAGCAACCGGGCCTCGGCGTCGTTGAGGATCGCACCCTGAACCATCTCGTAGGTCTTGAGCAGGGCGGAACGCTCGTTGTCGATCCACAAGTTCCGCGTGTCAGCCACGATTAGCCTGGGCGACTTGAGCTGTCGAACGAGGTCCTGCTGCAGGGCCGGGTGCGTCGCGGCCAGGAAGACAAACTCGCTGTCAGCGAACTGCGCCGGGATCTTCGGGCCGGCCTCAGCCAGCACGTTGAGCTGAATGTCCGTGGTCTCGGCGTCGCTGGTGACCTGGTCGTACCGGCCGGCCCAGCGGAAGGTCTTGCTGCCCTTACGAACCTCCAATCCCGCAAGGTCGATCTTGCGGGCCTCCAGGAAGGCACGAAAATCGGCCGGGAAATCCTCGCCGACCACGCCGACGAACCGTACCGGTACGAAAAGCGTGGCCGCGAACGAGAAGTAAACCGCCGATCCGCCATAGACCCCCTGGGCTTCACCGAAGGGGCTTCTGACATCGTCAATCGCAATGCTGCCGGTTACCAGGAGCGACATCTAATGATCTCCGTACGTCCAGAAGGTCCAGTTCACCACTGTGGGCCCACCCGTCGGCGTGGAAGGATGAAGGCGGAAGGATGAAAAGCCTCATGCAGCACGCGAGTAGACTTGCCTTGACTCATCCTTCATCCCTCATCCCTCATCCTTGCCTTTCACGGTGCTTTCGCACCAATGATCTTCATCTGGTCTTCCCACTGTTCCAGCTTCGCCGGGGCTTTGGGCTGCTGAACGGGGATCTCATACGCGTCGCTGGTCACCCGGCCGCCGGCCCGCGCGATCACCATCACCAGTGCCCGCTGGCAGGCCGGGATCAGCGTCTTGAAACTGTACGCGGTGTGGACGAAGTTCGTGTTCTCGATCCCGGCAATGCCGCCGGTCAGGTTCTCGCCCAGGGCCTTGTAGCCCTTCATGCATCCTAGCACGCCGGCCGCGCTGGACGGGTTGCAGTCATTGTCCTGCCCGGCGCGGGTGGCGATTTCCATGGTCTTGAGCATGTCGCCCTCGCCGTAGAGCATGGCCAGCACGATGTACGCGCCGTTCAGCTTCGCGTCGATGTTGAACGGATCGCCCGGTTGACAGTCGATATCGTCCTGCCACTTGTCCTCGATCTTTTTCCAGGTCGCCTTCCAGTCGGCCGGGTTCTCCTGGTGCCAGGCGATCACGTCGCTGATGCACTTGGCATAAAGCGACTCGGCCGGAATGCACCGCAAGCCGGCGGCCAGGACCTTGTCGATATCCCTGCTCTCGAAATAGGCGGCGCAGTACATGCCCGCCACGAACATGCCACCGTACACTCCGTCGCCGTAGTTCATGATGTGGCCGAACACGTCACACAGGCGATTGCACTCCTGCGGCATACCCGGGCAGATGATACCGAACACGTCGGCCTCGATCTGGAAATCGATGTCGTCGGCATGTTTGGTATAATCGGGGTGCCCGGACAGCGGCGGCATGATCCCTCTGCGAACGTTCTCGCGGCCGAACTTGTTCGCATGGGCCAGACCAAACAGCGTCGCGGCAAACTCCCGGCCCGCCTGCTCGTAGGTCACATCCAGGCCGTGTTTCTCCAGCGTTGAAAGCCAAGTCATCTCGACGTAGCAGTCATCCTGGCCGAGGCTGCCCCTGACGCGGCCCGGCTTCCAGGGCTCCAGTTCCCCTTCGTAGATCGTGCCCTTCCACTTGAACTCGTACGGCGCCCCGTAGCACACCCCGATCATCTGCCCGGCCCACGCCCCTTTGCACTTGTCAACATACTGCTCCTTCGTCAATCGCACCGTGCCAGGCTTTCCGCAACCGCTGACCAGCAGGCTCAGGGTGAACAAACCGGTGGTAACGAACAGAAGCCTCGTGGGTTTCATTTCGATGCCTCCTGAATGGTGTGTTCCAGGAAAGACCTTCCCGCCATCGGACGGTCGAAACCAGACCGTAACGTGCGGGCAGTCTAACCCGGGCTTGGCGTACTTGCCAACAGGTCAGCCGGGTTGAGGCGTTGAGTCGTTCTTGACCGCGCGAGCAGCAGGATCCCAGCGGCCGGGGACGTGGAAAAATCGCTCGTGCGTTCGCTGGCTTGTCATCCCGAAATTTGCCGTTTCACATCTTCGTGGGCAAGCGACTGACCTTGCTCGAAGCGTTTCCGGGCAGCGTCTCCCCGGGCAACCTGTTCGGGCGCGTGAGCCCACTGCTCATCCTCGAGGTCGATCTCGTCCGCCCGCTCCAGGCGGGCGATCACTCTTCCCCCCTGTCGCAGGATCGCTCCCTCAGGGGACTGAATCGAATCGAGCACCTGTTGTGTCGTCAGACCTTCGTCGTTGAGATCAATCACTCGTATCATGTGCAGCCTCGTCCAGTGTCCGTGTGCCCTTGAACCTGATCGCGATGACCAGTACGGTCTGGCGGTCCTCATAGACATCATAGAACACCCGGTAGTCGCCGACCCGCAGGCGGTAGGCCGCCAGCACCGGGGGCTCGAGTTTCTTGATCCTCGTGCGGCTCACGCGGGCGGGTTGGTCGGTCAAATGCTCTTCGATGGCGTCCATGATGGCCACCTGGTCCACCCGGCGCAGCGCCCGCAACTCATCCACTGCCGCCTGGTCATATTCTATCACGAAACGGGGCATTCTTCGATATCCACCGGGGCTCGTTTGCGGTAGCCACGAGAGACCAATGGTATCCTAACGCACAGCATGCAGACGCGTCAAAGAGTCAGTCGCGGAAAGGCAATCGACGAGGCGTCGAAGGCTCTGTCAGCAGGTGGTATAATCGGGCTGTAGTCGCCCTCGGACGCACCCTTTCATAGCGGGGGACCGGCCGGAGGATTCATGCCATCCCTGACTGAGGCATTCGGGCGAAACCTGTCGTGGCCCACGCGCGGCGTCCTGATTGTCGGCGTTGGGATCCTTCTGGCATGGCCGGCGCTTTTCCCAGAGCTCTTCGCGGGAGTCGATTTCCTCGTCCGGATAAGTGAAACCGCTATCCTGCTCTGTTGCATCCTCCTGTTCCTCAACCTCTGGCGTCGTCTTGGCCGGACGCTACATCCAAGTCGCAGCGCATTTCACGATTCCCGGTATCCTGTTATCCATTTATCCCTTGCTCGTATTGCCGCGATGGTTCCGGCAGGACCGCCACGACCAGCGGCGCACGAAAGGCCTTTGTGTCACCTGCGGCTACGATCTCACGGGGAACATCAGCGGCCTCTGTCCCGAGTGCGGATCGCCGATCGAACCAGCCGACTCGGCAGCATCTCCGGTCGAGAAGGCCTCCGCTGCTCCTCCGACCTGACCGTTGATCTCCCGCGGGCCATCGTGGCGGCGATCCACCCGGCTTCGGTACCACGCACTACTTCCTGTGGTGGGATCGGCCCATATCCATTTG
>CAZPIO010000179.1:0-14147 GCA_964586235.1 uncultured Planctomycetales bacterium | reverse complement strand
GGCGCCGACACGGTGATGATCAGCAACCCGGGCTACCAGGAGCACGCCGGTTCCGACTCGTTCAAGATTGACCCGGTGGTCACCCCCAGCCGCGAGCAATGGCTCCAGATCTTCGACATCGCCCATTCCAACGGCCTGCGGGTGATCCTCATGCCGATCATCCTCCTGTCCAACCCGCGGGGCAATGAGTGGCGCGGGGTGATCAGCCCACCGAGCTGGGACGATTGGTTCGAGCAGTACCGCAAGTTCATCCTGCACTTCGCCCGCATCGCCGAAGAGGGCAAGGTCGAGGTGTTTATGGTCGGCTCGGAACTGGTCAGCACGGAAAAGTTCACCGACCGTTGGCGCGAGGTGATCCGCGAAGTCCGCAAGGAGTTTTCCGGAAAGCTCTCGTATTCGTCCAACTGGGACCACTACAAGGTGGTCGAGTTCTGGGACGATCTGGACCTCGTGGGGATGACCAGCTACTACAAGCTGTCCAGCGAGCCGAACCCGTCGATGCACACGCTCATGGACGCGTGGAAGCCGCTCAAGCGGGGGCTGCTCAGGTGGCAGGCGACGGTCAACAAGCCGCTGCTGTTCACCGAGGCCGGCTGGTGCAGCCAGGAGGGCACGTCGATCGAGCCGTGGAACTACTACTACAAGCAGGAGGCCACACCCGCCGGGCTCGAGGAACAGCGGCGCTGCTACCGGGCCTTCATGGACACCTGGCTGGACGAGCTCAGCAAGAGCGTCGGCGGCGTGTTGTGGTGGGAATGGAACGACCAGCCGGGCGGCAAGGACGACTACAACTACACCCCCCGCGGCAAGCTGGCCGAGAAGGAACTTCGCGAGTGGTTCCGCCAGGTCCATGCCAAAAGCGCGAACACGAAGCCGGCAAAGTAGGAGCGGTCTCTGACCGCGATCGCGGCGAGCCAAGGGTTTATCCCCTTGGTCGTCATAAGAAAGCACTGAACTCGCATCGTGGACCTGCCGGCTCGTCGAGGGCGTTAGCATCACAGACCTCGCCGAGAACTCGCCCGTCATCTGGAGGCTCGAATCCATGTGCAGGACACGCGCGTGTGTCACCGTCCTCTTCACCGGCATACTCACCGCTGGTTGCTCGACCGCTCCCGGCTGGCGCCCGCTGTTCGACGGCAAATCTCTCGATGGCTGGACGGTCAAGTGTAAGCCGCAGGATGCGGGCAAGGCCTTCTGGAAAGTCGACCAGGGGACAATCCTGGCCGACTCGATGTCTTCCTCGGGGCACGACTACGTCTGGCTGTGTACTGACAAGGAGTACTCGGATTTCGTCCTTCGTCTCGAGTTCCAGGCCTATCGCGACAGCCCCGGCAACAGCGGCGTTCAGATCCGCAGCCGGTACGACGACACGGCCGGTTGGCTCGATGGCCCGCAGGTGGACATCAACCCGCCCGGCCCATGGCGGACGGGCATGATCTGGGACGAGACCCGCGGCGTCCAGCGGTGGCTCTATCCCGACATCCCGGCCGGCAAGTGGGTGGACGAGTCCATGGCCCCGCCGGGCCTGCGATTCCTCTACAGCGACGAGGGCAGCGGCTGGAACGACCTGGAGATCGTTGCCGTCGGCACGCACTTCCAGGCGGTCCTCAACGGCGTGACGGTCATGAACTACAACGGCACCGGCGTGCTCGACGATGCCGTTCACGCCCAGCGGCAGGTCGGCCGCAAAGGCGTCATCGCCCTCCAGATCCACAAAGGCGACAAGCTGCGGATCCGGTTCAACGATATCCGGATTCGCGAAACCAACCCAAACACACGTTAAGGCGTCTGCGCTCAACGCGGAGCGTCGGGGAAGCTCTCTCTGATGAACTTGGGCACTTGCAGCAGCAGTTCGCGCAGTTGTGCCCGTCCGGCGGTGTCGGCGGCGGTGTTGAAGGGGAACCATTCCCGCTCGCGGCGATACTGTTCCGGGTACTCGGGCTGGATCTCGGTGACCCGCAGCAGGAACACGGTGACGTGGACCATGGCGTCCCATTTTCTCTTGTTGAACGAGAAGAATCCGACGGGCTGGTCTGAGAGGACACCCGCGACGCCGGCCTCCTCGATGGCCTCGGCACGGGCGGTTTCCCTGGGGGTGGCGCCCGCATCGATCAGGCCCTTGGGGATCCCCCATTTCTCCTTGTCGAGACGGCGGATCAGGAGGATCTCAAGCCGGCCGTCGGAGTCGTAGCGATAGGGAATTGCCCCGGCTTGGGCATAGAGTTCAGTGCTCACGGTTGACCTCCGCTTCTCGTTGTACGATTCCATGATATCCCATAAAGCGATGGTCTGTAAGCTGGGGTGGGGGCTCGGGGCGAAAGGCGGGGAGAGCGAGGTTGATTGGCTGTCAGCAGTGGGGATAATGGCGACATGAGCTTCGCGACCGTCGAAGAACAGTTGAAGGTGCTGACCAGGGGCGTCGAGAGGATCGATACCCTGGATGAGTTGCGGCGCAAACTGCAACGCTCGCGGGAAACCAACACGCCCTTGCGGATCAAGCTGGGCCTGGACCCGACGGCCCCCGACATCCACCTCGGCCACACCGTGGTCTTGCGCAAGATGCGGCAGTTTCAGGACTTAGGACACAAGGCGGTTCTGATCATCGGCGATTACACCGCCAAGGTCGGCGATCCGTCCGGACGGAGCAAGACCCGCCCGGTACTCGATGACAAGAGCATTGAGGCCAATGCCAGGACCTACCTCGATCAGGCCGGCAAGGTGCTGAACACCTCGCCCGCCAAGCTGGAGGTCCGGCCGAACAGCGAATGGCTGGCAAACATGACCTTTGCCGACGTCCTAAAGCTGACCGGGCAGATGACCGTCGGGCAGATGCTCAAGCGCGAGGATTTCCGCAAGCGCTTTGAGACCGAGATACCCATCGGTGTGCACGAGCTGCTCTACCCGTTGATGCAGGGCTGGGACAGCGTCTGTATCCGGTCCGACGTGGAGCTGGGCGGGACCGACCAGACGTTCAATAACCTGGTCGGCCGCGACCTGCAGCGCAACGCCGGTCAGGAGGCCCAGGTGGTCATGGTCATGCCCATCCTGGTCGGCCTGGACGGCGTGGAGAAGATGAGCAAGTCGCTCGGCAACTATGTAGGGGTGTCCGAATCGCCGCACGACATGTTCGGCAAACTGATGAGCGTGCCGGACGGCTGTATGGTGAACTATTTCACGCTGTTGACCTCGATCCCGGAGAGCGAGATCCGCGACCTGACCAGCGCGAGCAAGACGCACCCGATGGAGGCCAAGAAACGGCTCGCAATGGAAATCGCCGGGGCTTTCCAGGACCGCGGGGCCGTCGAACAGGCCCGGCAGGAATGGGAGCAGATTCATCAGAAGAAGGCCTCAACCGGTGATCTTATCGTGCCGGCCGATACGCCCACCGTGCGCGTGGCGGCCGACGTCATGCAGGATGGGCGGGCGATGACCCTCAGGCTGATCGTCGCCTGCGGTTTCGCGGCTACCAATGGGGAGGCCCGCCGTCTGATCGAAGACAGCGGCATCCGTCTCAATGGCGAGGTGGTCAAGGAGCCAACCGGTACGCTGGCGATCAAGACCGGGGACATCCTCCAGCGCGGCAAGAGGAAGTTTGCGCGGCTGGAAGTGTAGGAGCGGCTTGCAGCCGCGATCTTGACGAGCCGAGGGGTCTATCCCCTCGGTTGATCCGGAAAAACCGGCAGGATAAACCTGCCGGCTCGTCAAGGTAGGGGCGACCTGCGGCCGCGATTAATGGCCGAATGCTGATCGCTGATAGCTGACCGCTCAACAAGAGGTGAGAGCATGAGAATTCCCGAACTTGATACCCCCGACAAATACACGGGCCTTTACGTGTTCACCTTCGGCGACCAGACGGCCGTGGGCTATACGGCCGATGAGATCGCCGTTCTGCTGGAGTCGAAGGAATACGCTGACGGCAAGGTGTACCGCATCCACCGCGCGATGCCGGACGGCACGATGGAGCTGCAGGGCGTCGCGCGGGAGACGTTCTTCAAGGAAGACGGCCTGTTCTTCTATCGCGGCAGCCTGGACGCGGCCCGCACTGATTTTGCCGAGTTGGCCCGTCTGGCGAAGGAGACTCCGCCGCCGTGCCGGATGAAGCTGCACCTGGCCGAGATTCCCGCGGCCGCGCATCCCACGTGTACGGCGATCGTCTTTCCCGCGGAGTGCACGCACGATGTTGCCGCGTGGTTGAACCGGATCGGATTTGAGGGGGGTGATGTTGTCGAGGGCGGCCCGAGCCAGGTGACCGACTATTACGCGGCCGGAGCGACGGTGGTCGAGAAGCGGCAGTTGTGGCCCGCGGCCAGCGGCTCCCGCCCGGCCGAAGAAGTGCTGGCGACGACGCACCTGGCAGTGCAGAGGAAGATGGCTTAAGAAAGCTATTAGCTATTAGCCGGGTGGCCCACCGCTTCAGCGGTGGGGGAGCGAACTTGCTTGCAGGGGCCATAGTACCCCGGCGAATGACAACGATGAACACCGTTTCGCGAAAGTGGTACTCATTCCTGGCGGATCTCGCGATCCGGCTGCACGTGCGCCGGCCGGGGCCCGAGGAGATCGCCGATCGCTCGCGACGAGCGGAGTTCGATGCGAACGTCTCGCGGTTTCCGCTGAGGATCACGCAGTTTCTGCGGGATCGGCTGCGGAAGAGGTGGATTAGAATAAAAAAGTAGCTATTACCTTTTCGTAGGGCGGGCTCCGCCCGCCCTTCCTGGGCGAACAGGAGCGAGGTCTGATGGCAATGGGCAAGACATACGGATTCGGCGTCGTTGGCGCGGGGATGATCGGCAGGTTTCACGCGGAGGCGATCAAAGGTCTGCCGAACGCGAAACTGGTGGCGGTCTGCGACCAGGTCGCGGCAGCGGCGGACGCAGTGGCCGCCAAGTTCGGTTGTACGGCCGAGTCCACTCTCGAGAAGATGCTGGCCCGCGACGACGTCGACGTGGTCACCGTGGCAACGCCGAGCGGCCTGCACGGCGAGGCGGCCATTGCGGCCGCCAGGCACGGCAAGCACTGCGTGGTCGAGAAGCCCATCGAGATCACCCTGGACAAGATCGACCGCATCCTGGAGGCCCACGACAAGGCGGGCACGACCGTCGGCGGCATCTTTAACATGCGTCACGAAGAGACGGCCAGGCTCTTCAAGAAGGCGGTTGACGCCGGCCGTTTCGGGCGGATGACTTTCGGCATGGCCTACGGCCCTTGGTGGCGCGAGCAGTCCTACTACGATAACGGCGGCTGGCGCGGCACCTGGGCCCTTGACGGCGGCGGGGCCCTGATGAACCAGGGCATCCACACCATTGATACGCTCCAGTGGCTGATGGGGCCGGTCAGGTCAGTGACGTCATTCTGCCGGACGCTGTCTCACGAGCGGATCGAGGTCGAGGATACCGGTGTGGCGGCGATCGAGTTCGCCAACGGGGCGATCGGCACCATCGCCTGCACGACCAGCATGTGGCCTGGGCACTTCCGCATCATCGAGGTGGCCGGCGACCGCGGTACGGCGGCCATGGCCGACAACAAGTTCTTCTTCTGGCAGTTCGCCCAGGAGACGCCCGAGGATGCTCAAATCCGCGAGAAGTACCTGCAGTTTCCGGGGGTGTCGGTCGGTGCGGCCAATCCCTCGGCAGGCATGACCGCGGACAACCACCGGGCCAACTTTGCCGAGTTTCTGTCGGCCCTCGATCAGGGTAAGCAGCCGCCGATCTCGGGACGCGAGGCCCGCAAGGCGGTGGAGATCATCCTGGCGATCTACCAATCATCGAAGACCGGCAAGACGGTGTCTCTCTAGCCGTGTTGGCGGGTGCCGCTGGCGGCTCGGTTGGAGGGTGCCACTGGCGGCTCGCTTGCCCGGCGTAGCCTCGGCGAAGCCGGGTCCGCCAGTGTTTGGATTCTCAGATTCGGATACGGCCGGCCAGTCTGCCCGCCGCACCCGCTTGCACCTGTACTTGGTCAGGTTGAGAAAGCAGACGCCATGGATTCCCAAGCCCTTCACGACAGCGCATTCCTCCGTGCCTGCCGCCGGGAGAAAACCGGCTACACGCCGATCTGGCTGATGCGTCAGGCAGGGCGGTACCAGCGCGAATACCGCGGGATCCGTGAAAAAGTTTCGTTCCTGGAGCTGTGCAAGACGCCCGACCTGGCCGCGCAAGTCACGGTGATGGCGGTCGAGCAGTTGGGCGTCGATGCGGCGATCATCTTTGCGGACATCCTGCTGATCGTCGAGCCGATGGGTGTCGGACTGGCGTTCAACAAGGGCGAGGGGCCTTCGATCGCACGGCCGATCCGAAGCGGGCATGACGTCGATCAACTGAGAGAGGTCAATGTCGCCGAATCGCTGGCTTTTGTCTTCGAGGCCGTCCGAATTGCCCGCCGCGGTCTGAAGCCGAACGTGCCGCTGATCGGTTTCTGCGGAGCGCCCTTTACCGTCGCCAGCTACATGATCGAAGGCGGGGCCAGCCGCGACTTCGTGCGCACCCGGTCGCTGATGCGCGAGGACCCCGGCGCATGGAACGCCCTGTTGGAGCGGATTGTCCGGGCTTCGGCGGATTATCTCAACGCCCAGATCGCGGCCGGGGCCCAGGTCGTGCAGATCTTCGACAGTTGGGTCGGCTGCCTCGACGAGCAGGAGTACCGTCGCCTTGTCCTGCCGCATTCGCAAGCGTTGATCAACGCCGTAAGCCCCGGCACGCCGGTGATCCATTTCGGCGTCAACACCGGCCCGATGATCAGGGCCATCCGCGAGGCCGGCGGCAACGTCATCGGTCTCGACTGGCGGGTGAACCTGGCCGAGGCCTGGGCGTCGATAGGTTACGACGTCGGCGTCCAGGGCAATCTCGACCCCGATGTGCTGCTGTCCGACGTTGGCGAAATCCGACGTCAGGTGAAAGCCATACTTGATCAGGCCGCCGGCCGGCCCGGCCACATCTTCAACCTCGGCCACGGCGTACTGCCGAGCACGCCCGTGGACAACGCCATAGCCCTGGTGGATATGGTCCATGAGTGCTCCGCGAGGCGTTGAGTCTCGACGAACCGCCCGGTGCTCCGTCCTGCATCCGCCTGCTCATCCAGGCGCGGCCGCGGCTGAAAAGCATTTGCCCGGGCAGAGCCGTCGGCGTAGAATGATGCTGTTCAAGTCGCTGTCGCCATTCGTGATGCGGCGGGTTGCGCCAAGGGCATTTCTTTCGAGCCCGGCAAACGGCAGGTGCGCAGGGGGGACGTCCCACATGTCCCGTGAGGCGGTCATGGTCGATTTTGCTCAACGCGAGAACCGCATGCGAAGCAGGAGGCCGGCTCGGGTTCGACCGGCATTCACGCTGATCGAGGTTCTCGTGGCGGTGGCGGTCATCGCGCTGTTGCTGGCCATCCTGTTGCCGTCGCTGTCCAAGGCTCGCGAGCTGTCGCGCCGGACGGTCTGTGCCGTGCAGCAGAAGGAATTCGCCAAGGGGACCCTGATGTATCTGGTGGACAGCCGCGACGTGCTGCCCGGGCCGATCCATGGGGCCATGGAAATCGAGACGGCGGGCAAGGTCGCATCGAGCGATTATGAACAGTGGCACCTGCCCTCTTTCATCCGTAAGTATTTTCAGGATCGAGGGCGCAAGGGCCAGTTGACTGACGAGGTCGCCAGTTGCCCGACGGCCTCCATCCTCACGGCCAGCAAGTACAAGAAAACCTTCCAGTCGGGCGACTTTCGCCGCCCATTTACGTATGCCCTGAACAACTGGAACCGGAACCAGAGCACCCAAGTGGAGTACGGCACCGATCCCCCATGGTATTTCGGCTATCCGGACCACTACTGGAACAATACCGGGCCGCCGTTTACGCGCCGGTCAACACCGACCGCGCTCACGAAAGACGCCGCGCCCAAGAAAATCTCCGTGATTCGACAGCCGGCGAGGGAATGGGCATTCGGCGATGCCTTCCGCTGGGACCCGTTCCCGCAGATTCCGCAGGTCTGGGGGCTGCAGCCGGGCCAGTGGCAGCGCGGCACCTACCAGTTCAGCTTCGTGCACGAGGACGGCCTGGAACTGATCCCCAAGAGCCCCTTCCACTCCGGCGGCATCAACGTGACCATGTTCGACGGCCACGTCGAGTGGCAGCGTCCCTGGCGGGGCACGGTAAACCCGCAGCGATAAAGCTACTTGATCAGGTTCTCGAACAGATACAGCCCGCTCTTGCCGGGGGCGACGATATCGATATCACCGTCGGCATCGATGTCGGCGGCAACCGGGGCGATGCCCAGCCCGGCCGGGCCGCCTTCCTGGATCGGGTGCCGGCTCCACAGCCGCTGCGAGCGGTCGAACTTGTACCAGTAGATCACCCGCGGGTCGTTCGCCCCGGGATCCTTGCCGTTGTGGGCGTAATAGCGCTTGCCCACGACAAGCTCCATCTGTCCGTCGTTGTCGAGGTCCGCCAGAATCGGCGCATGGGCCTGCGACCAGCCCTTCTCGATCTCGTGCCGGGTCCAGACTCGCTGGCCGATTGAGTTGCGTTCCTGCTCCATCCAGTACAAGCCATAACCGTGGCCGATGCCCCAGATCAGGTCGAGATCGCCGTCGGCATCGAGGTCGTGGACGAGGATGGGGATGCTCGCATCGCCCAGGTCGAACTCGGCGTGCCAGGTCCATTCGGCCTTGGGGTCGGCCGGCTGCTCGGCCCAGCCCTTCCCGCCGACCAGGTCGTTGCGGCCGTCCCCGTTGATGTCGCCGACCCCGATGCCCGGGCCGATCGCCTGTGCGGGCAAGGGATGCTTGATCCAGTTGACCCCGTAAGGGACCTTGGCGTCGCGCTTGAACTCGTACCATCCCGGCTCGCCGTCGAAGATGTTGGGGAGAATGTCGAGCTGGCCGTCCTTGTTCACATCATCGCCGAACGCGGTCTCAAAGTGACCGGGCTCGTCGATCTTGATGGCCTCAAAGGGCCGGCCGCTGTTGCCCGGATGGCGAACCCACGAAATCCGCTTGTTGTGCCAGGCGACGCTGACATGGTCGACCCAGCCGTCGCCGTCCACGTCGATGGGGATGTTGGCGAAATCGTAGTAGTAGTTGTCCTGCTCGGCGATCTCGCGGATGAAATGTTTCTTCCAGCCGGGGTTCTCGTACCAGAACCCGCCGCTGATGATGTCGAGCTTGCCGTCCCGGTTCATGTCGCAGACGCCGGCGGCCTCGAATCGCGAGTCCGGGTTGATCGCATGCATCTTGAAAGTCGGCGTGCGCTGCTGAGTGCAGCCTGTCATCACTGCGAGGATCGCGATCGATATTATCCAGCGGGTCAGCATCGTCTTGCTCCTTGTCGAAGAGTCTGTTGCCCATCAAAGCCGGAGCCTCGGGCAAAGTCAATCTCCGCCCGGCCTTTCGGTGTGACCGGCGGCGAGAATCGGGTTTTCCTTATCGGCTTGGACCGTTATCATACGACCATCTTCGAGAGGGCGATGGTGATGCGGAGTGTCTTTCGGAAAACCGGGGCCTTCAGGCGGCTCGCATTTTTGACGCTTGTGTACCTGTTCATCGCGGCCGGGTGCCAGCCTCCGCCCCCGGGCCAGCCGACCCGTCCTCAGCCCCCGCAATCCGCATCGCAGCCCAAGCCCCAGCCCCAGCAACCTCGCCCCGGACAGCCGTCCACCGGCAAGCCGGCTCCGCCGCCCAGACCGGTGATGCCGCCGCTGATCGACACCTGGCCACCGCGCGCGGTGTGGGTGCCGCGCGAAATCTACAAGTCGCCGCAGCAGATCGCCGCCTTGATGGAGGCCGTCCGCCAGGCGGGGCTGAACATGGTGCTCTTTCAGGTCCGCGGTCATGCAACGGCGTACTACCATTCGTCGATCGAACCGTTCGCCTACGAGTTTCCCCCAGGAGGACCCGGTTTCGACCCGCTGGCGGTGGCCTGCCGCGAAGCCCACATGCGCGGGCTGGCCATCCACGCGTGGGTCAACATCATGCCCGGCTGGGCGGGCGACAAGCCGCCTCCGGACCGCAACCACATTTATCACAAACACCCCGAGTGGTTCTGGTATGACCAGAAGGGTCGCCGGCAGCCGCTCAACGGGTGGTACGTGAGCCTCAATCCGTGTCTGCCCGAAGTCCGTAGTTACCTGGTCAGCGTCTGCCGCGAGATCGTGACCCGCTACCCGGTCGATGGTCTGCATCTCGACTACATCCGCTTCCCGACCGACAAGTCACCCAGAGGCAGCGACTATCCATACGACGCCCGGACGCTGGAGTTGTATCGCCAGGCGACCGGGCTCAAGCCGTGGAGCAATCGCAAGACCTGGGCCGACTGGCGGATTCACCAGGTCACCAGCCTGGTCTGGGAAATACACAGCATGATCAAACGCGAACGACCGCGGGTGCTGCTCACCGCCTCGTGCCCGGCCGATCTGGTGACCGCAAGGAAGGACTCCTTCCAGGACGGGCCATTGTGGCTTCGATCCGGTTATCTGGACGGCGTTTTCCTGATGAACTATACCTCCAGCGCCAAGGTCTTCAGCCGTCGCCACGTGGCCTGGCAGCGTGAGGCCGGCGGGCGGCGGGTGGCCGAGGGAATCGGACTCTTCCTTCACAATTCGGACAGCATCTCCCTGGAGCAACTCAAGCTGGCCCGGCAATGGGGCGGCGGCTTCGCGCTCTTCTCCTCGCCGTACCTGTTCAGCGGATGGGAGACCAGCAAGCGACGACTGGCTACCCTCAAGCCGACGCTGCTGGAGATGAAAGCGGCGGCTGTGAAGGCCGCCCCGCGCCCGTCTCCGTCTCCCGCCCCCGGCCGGAGGGTGCCTCGGGTACCTTAGACAGCCTGTCGCGCAGGGCTCAAGTAGCAACCCCGAAGCCGCCTGTTTTTCCGTCTGTGCGGTCTTTCTCAGGGAACCAGGGGCGCCAGGGGATCGCACTCATCGCCGATGCCATCCCCGGTGGAATCAAGCTGGTCACCGTTCGGCGTGTCCGGGCAGTTGTCGATGCTGTCGCACACGTCGTCATTGTCGCGGTCGCCCTCAGGGAAACGCGTCAGGTGGATTTCGTAGGACGTGATCGTGCTCTGCGAGTCGCCGCAGGACCCGGCGGAGCAGCAGTTGGTGCAATCGAAGATCTTGGGTACATCGTCCGACAGGTTGATCTCCAGTGTGTCGTTCCCGTTCGGGTCCCAGTGGTACGTTCCCTTCAAGTCCAGGTAGGTGTGCCCGGGATGGTCAACCAGATCATCCTGGTCTTCCGGGATGCCGTTGCCGGAACACTGGTAATCGCCTGTGTACTTGGTGGTCAGGTGCACCTGCTGCCCGTCGTCGGGAGGCCTGATGAGGAGCGTGACCGTGACGTCAACGTCACGCTCACGCCACGGGTAGAAGGTCAGGGTTTCGGCGTCGAAATCGTAGTAGTATGCGGGGTTGAATCCCTCCGGCCATTCGGACGCGTGGATTTCGATCTGGGGATGGTCAATGGCCCATGAATCGTGGAGCTCCTCGATTTCGTCCTGGAGTAGCAGGCACTTGGATGGGAAGGCCTCGACATGGTCGGTATTCACTTCGTCGTAGGTCAGCTTCCCGGAGGCCTCGAACACCGGGTACCAGTGCCAGAGCGCCTCATCCCGGAGCAGCACGGTCGCATTGACGGCGGTCCGCTCATCCTGCTTGCCGCTGTGAACCTTGTAGCAACTGTAGTATGCCTCGGGGCAAGTCCATTCCCATTCACGGATACGGTGTGTCTCCATGAGGATGGTGCCCGACCAGACTCCGCATCGCCGCTTGTTTTCGGGAAAGATCTTTGTGCCGTTGTCCGTCGACGGATCCGTATCGCCGTCGCCTGATCCGCCGCCGCCGTTGCCGCCCGAAGAGTCTTCGCACACATCCCCGACGCCATCGTCATCGGCGTCGAGTTGGTCGGTGTTGGCGTCGTCAGGGCAATTGTCAGTCGCGTCCTCGATGCCGTCGCTGTCGCGATCTCCCGTGGCGACGGGTCCGGGCCCGCACGGCCCCGTCTGGCCAAGAACGAGGAAACTGAGAACGACAAGCGATAAGACACTCCAAGCTCTCACGCGCAGCATGATGTTGGTGCCCCCCTGAATGCGGTTGTCTCGACTCACTTCACCGGTGTCCGACCCGGATACACTGGCTTCTATGATACCGTGCTCGGTCCCGATGCGCCTAGCTCTTCTTGTTCCTCAAGTGAACCGCAGGCAAGGCTGGACCTTCAGGACTTCATTCGGGGCCTACATTCTGAATCTGCGCTGTGTGAAAGCGCCGGAGTTCGTCTCAAACTTCGTCGAATGCTGGAGGGTAGCGGACGATCCCGGAAACCCCGGCCAAGGCGCCGGAGACGAGCTCCAGAACCATCAGCGCCCCCGGCTGGACCTCGAACGGCGGGTGCACGCCCTTGTCGGTGGCCGAGATGAAGCCGAAGCGGCGATAGTAATCGGGATGACCCAGGACGATGACGATCCGATGCCCGCCCATGCGACATGCGGTCAGACCGTCCCGGACGAGTGCCGTTCCCACACCGCGATATTGATGCTCCGGATGCACCGCCAGCGGGGCCAGGGCCGTGGCGGGCGTGTTGCCGTTGGGGCCGGCAATGGCGATGGGGCTGAAGACGATGTGCCCGACGACACAACCGTCCAGCTCCGCCACCAGCGAGAGGTAATCCCCGTTTGAACACTCGCGCAACCGATCCACCAGCCGTGCCTCGTGACTGCGGGCGAATGCCCGCCGGTTGACTTCGAGAATATCGGCCCGGTCGTCGACTGCTTCCCTGCGTATCCTCAACCTGTTCGCCTCTTCTTTCAGCACGCTCCAATTCCTGAGTCCATAGCCCCTGATCCAGGCGCGCCGCAGCTTCTCTCGCACGCCGTGGCTGCTTCCCTTATCCTCATCCGCCGTCCGGGCGGCCTGCTGCCCGCCGGTTTCTGCGCCGCAAGGTATGTCCGGAGGTGACCGATGAGACTCAAGAATCTTCTGTCGGCCAGGATCCTGCTGACATTTGCCGCGTCCCAGGCTATCGGAGAAACGCCTGCTCCGCCCCAATGGGCCGCCAGGTATACCGAGGGCCTGAAAGCCTGGCGAGATATCATTTATTACTGGATCGACCGCCAGAACGTCAATGGCCCGTTCGGTTTCGGCTGGGGCGAGGATGAGGAAATGGTGGTCGGATGGCCGGGTGTCATGATGGCCGCTGACGATCGGCGGATTCAGAACGCCCTCGATCGGATGATCGAGAACGTCTGGTACAACGACAACATCCAGCACGGGTATGTTTGGCTGGCCACCGACGCCGAGCACGGCCCCGTACCGCTCTGGCGCCCACGGCCGGATATCGGCCTCGATGCCTGGGACATCATGATCTCGAAGAGCAAGCCCCTGATTGGCGAATCGATCACCTTCACTATCCGCGTGCACAATATTGGCAGCCGCCCGGCGGAAAAGCTGAAGGTGCGACTCCTCGGGCGCGGCGATCGTGGAGAGAAAGTGCTCGGCGAAGCTGCGCTTGACCATATTGGCCCGCCGCAAGCACTCGTTCCGAGCTTCGCCGACGTGAAGCTGCCGTGGACCGTCGCCGAAGGTGTCCGCGAGATCGGGGCGCGCCTCGACCCCGAGGACACGGTGGACGAACTCTACGAAGGGAACAACGAGGCCTGGGCCGCCCTGGCTGATCTGGCCACATCCCAGCGGGCCAAGAAGTACGTTGCCCACGAACCGGCCACCCGGCCGAGCCTGGCCGGCGTGAAGGCGATGAACCAGAGCCGCTATGACGTGCCCTTCCGTAGCGGCATCCAGCTTGATGGCGTCATCGGCGAGCAGGAGTGGCACGGCGTATCGGAATTCACCTTTATCCCCCACGCAGATAAGCCGCTCCAGAAGCGGACCTGGATGCGCGTGGCGTATGACGGGCAGGCTCTGTATCTGGCGCTGCGGTGCGAGGAGCCCGACATGCAGTGGCTCGACACCGACCTGCCGCGCATCGAGGACATCTACTACAAGGACGGTTTCGAGATCTTCCTCGACCCGGGCGCGCAGGTGTGGCGCTACTGGCAGTTCTGCTTTGACACGGTCCCGCACATGTTCCAGACGCTTTCTCGCAACCAGTTTGCGAAGAAGGCTGCGTGGGAGGTGAAGGTCCACAAGGGCGAGAAAGACTGGTCGGCCGAGGTGCGTTTCCCGTTCA
>CAZPIO010000178.1:0-14740 GCA_964586235.1 uncultured Planctomycetales bacterium | reverse complement strand
ACTGAACCGCCGAAGGCGCCGCCGTTTGGAGTGATCGTGGGCGTGGCCACTGTGGGGGTGATGGTGAGACTGCACACCTGCTGCGAACCTGATTCGCACAGATGGGCGAAGTTGTCTAAAGCGGCCACCGCGCTTTGCTCGGACCGGAAAGCGTAGTCTGTGGCAAGTGTCTGCTCGCTTGATCCTTGGGGTGTGACGTAGACGCTGTAGGTGTGTGACGGCACGTTGGCCACGAGGCGGAAGTGGTAGCGCGTCCCGGGGATGTAGTTGATGGTTGCGTCGGCCGAATAAGTCGCCCCGTTGCGGACGTCGATTGCGCCGGTGTCGTTGAACCGTACTATCGGAGCGAGGCTGCCGTAGGCGGTTGCGGCTCCCGAAGAGAATCCGATCACGCCGTCTATGTTGGCCTGGGCGGGGATCGCGTCGAACTCGGCCGTGAACGTTCCGGTTTGCAGTGAGAACGAGCTGTTCTGCCACGATGTCGTGCTGACGGAGCAATCACTGGTGATGGTGAAGCTTGCAGAGGCGACGGCGCTCTGGTTGCAGCCGGTTTTGAAGGCTCTGGCCTTCAGTGTGGTCGAAGAGGTCAATGTGAACGGGCCGCTGCAAGGCGTCGAGGTCGACGTCGGGGTACTACCGTCGGTCGTGTAACGGACTGTGGCCCCTGAGGTCGCACACGCGAGGGTCACCTGTACCGCATTGCTGAACGAACCGCCGTTGGGCGTGATCGTTGGGGTAGCGACCGTCGGAACAGCCACCTGGACGGTGGGGCAGCTCGTATCAGTCAGGCCGGTGCTGCAACTGATGTCCTCCACTCCCAGGGCGCTCAAGGAAAGCACCAGATCGACCGGGTAACTGCCGGCCGTTGCATAGGTGTGGCTCGCCGCCAGACCCGTTGCTGAAGCCCCATCGCCGAAGGACCACTCCAGCAGGCTGCCCGGTGGCAAATCGGACGCGGTCAGCGGAGCGCCTCCTTGCGTGGCTGCGAATTCGACGGCGAGCGGAGCCGTGCCACTGGCCGGAGTGATGCTCATCGACAGGGTCGGTATCACGTAGACAGTGACCAGATCACCCGTGATCGAGACGCTGTCATGGGCGGTCAGTCGCAGCACGTAACCGCCGGGGGAAGGGAAGGTTGCCGTAGTGACCGCAGACCGGGGATCAGAGAAGGTTGCGGTCCCCGGGCCGGCCACCGTTGTCCAGAGCACGGTAAGCGGCTTCGGGAAGTCATCATCGCTGGTCGTTCCGTTCAGGTTGCAGATGCCCGTTATCATCACAGCACTGTCGGGGCCGGCGTTGACGGTCGGCCTGCTGTTGACCGCGATGGTCACTGTATCCGTAGCCGTGGCTCCCGCGTTGTCGGTCACCGTGAGGGTCACACTGTGTACCCCCACCGCCAGTTGCAGGTTGGCGGTAGCACTTGGACCTTGAGCCAGCACTGTCTGGCCCTCGGTCCAGCGGTACTCCACGATTGAGCCGTCGGCATCAGTGCTGCCGTTGCCGTCAAGCCTTACCGCCGTATCGCCGTTTCGATCCCCGTCGGTGAGCATCTGGTCGGGGCCGGCCTCGGCGACGGGGGCCTGATTCGCGCCCGAGTCGATGGTCATGTCGCAGACCTGATGGGTGCCGCCGGTGTAGGCCCAAGTGGCCCAGTTATTGAGGCTGGTCACATCGCTCTGTTCGGTGCGGAACGCGAAATCTGTCCCGATGGTCTGCTCGGCCGAGCCCTGCGGCGTCACGTAGATGTTATAAGTGCGGTTCGAAACATTGATTTCCAGGCGCACATGATAGGTGGTACCGGCGGTGTATGGGAGGGACACATTTGCGGAATAGGTTGATCCATTTCGAGCGTCAATCCGGCCGGCGTCGTTGAAGCGAACGATGGCGGCCCCGCTGCTGAATGCCGAGGCCGGCCCGGATGAAAAGAGCACCAGGCCGTCCATGTAGTTGTTGTTTGGGATGACGTCGAATTCGGCCGTGAAGACGCCGGTCTGTTCCGGTACTGAGACATTCTGATAGGCGGTGGAGCTGGTGGTGCAGCTCGCACCGTCTGCCGCGTCGACGGGGATCAGCAGGCAGCAGCCCGCCAGCAACGCCGTGCCGACGGCGCGGCAAATGACTCCAGATTGCGGGCGTCTATGTTTGCCGGTACTGAAGCCGCCAGTTGCGGATTTGCAGGAGCTTGGGACGATCGATCGGATGTATCGGGGCGGGGCAACTGTGACCTGCGAAGCGACGGTGAGAATCAAACCGGACCTCCTTGAATCGAGCAACAGTGAACCTCTTCTGTTCTGCCTCCACCGGATGCTGCAGGGGGGCACGACATCAACATCGCATTCCACGCGGGTTGAGAAGCCAAATCAGCTTCATCAGCGTATCTGTCTCGGTATCAGAGCGCTTCGCCCCTGCCGCCCACTGTCTTTCCTTGCGGTCAGGAGCGGTTCATCCACTCCCGGATGGAGCGGCATTCAGGTTCTTGAAGGCCTGATGCCCGAAGTCGACGCAGAGAGTCCGCGCCGTGCCCAGAACTCTGCGTCACCTGCCGTATTTTTCACGGAACACAACGCCCGGCTCGAGAGATCACTCGCCTGCGCCTGAAGCTAACCTTCGCGCTGTCGGGCACGGCCATGGTCGAGTCAATTCGCGGCCGTGCGCACCGATCGCAATCGTGCTCGGGTTCGCCTCAAAGGCTGTGTGGTCCCAACCGGGTTGCGCTCCTGCCAAACGGTCCGTCATTAACCGATCAATTGCGATTATCGGCAGACCAAGTGTCCGTTTGGCTGGCAGGGCAAGTGTCTATTCCGCATTTCCTCGAAAATGGGGTATTTGACGACCCGTGTTGCAGCAGGTCGGAATGGGTTGGTGAACTCACCGATGCAGCCGCGCCGAGGGCTGAGTTGAGGCTCACTGCATCATGATCGGTGCGTGACTGCCTGGCCGTGAAAGACGGCCATTCGAGTTCGTCGTTCACCAGGCTATGGGGTCGTTGGCTATGCTGTCCGCCAGCACTGTAAAGCAGTCGTGGCCACGATCAAGTCCAGATGGCTGCTGCCAACGCTGATCGGGCCGAAATTGCAGCTCGGGTGACTGCCCTCCAGTGCGGCGACCTTCCCAGTTTTTCGGGAGCGTTCCGCCGTCCAGGTAAACGCCTGGCACTCCATCTGAAAGGTCGCTGCGGATGAAGGAGGACCCACTCACCGAGCCGCCAGGCGCACTGGCCGGGTGGGGGCCTGGGTGTCTCATGAGGACTTCAGAAACTCGGTTCGCGCGACAGATTCTCGGCCCGGTGCGCAAAGAGTATGCTGGATCGCTGATGATCCGAGGCAGATAACCCGGGACGTCCATGGACGAGCAGACACAGGGTGAAATCGCCCAAGGGCTCAGAGCCGGCAGGTCAGAGGCTTGGCTGCGCCTGTACGAGGCGTACGCCCGGCGGCTGTGGCTGGATGTGGCCCGGGTGACCGGTGCGGATTCGCCGGCGGTGGCGGACATCGTGCAGGAAACGTTCCTGGCGGCCGCCAGATCGGCCTGCGGGTTCGACCCGGAGCGGGGCACGCTGTGGAACTGGCTGTGGGGCATCGCCCGGAACCAGGTGGCTTTGCACTACCGCAAGGCCGGCCCGGCCGAGGAGCTGCGGCGGGCTCGGGCCTGGTGGGCTTCGCTCAACGGCCGGCGGCGGGAGATGCTGGCCGGCGAATCTGAGGCGCCGCCGGAACGACTGGAGTCGCAGGAGCTGACCACGCTGGTGCGCAACACGTTGGGGCAGCTCCCGGCCGACTACCAGACGCTGCTGGTGGCCAAGTACATGGACGACGCGCCCACGGCCAGGATTGCCTCGGAAGTCGGGATATCCCCATCGGCGGTCGATTCCAGGTTGGCCCGGGCCCGCCACGCCTTTCGGCGGGCGTTCACCCGGCTGACCCGGTCCTCGCGCGGTGCGAGGCAGGTGCGAACATGAGAGATCATGATCACAACGAAGACCGGACTGAGCAGGTTGTGTCGACCTTGCTGTCCGCGGCCGGGAAGGCTCCCGTCCCACCGGACGAGGTTTTTCTGGACCGGCTGTCCGGCGAGACCGTGAAAGCCTTTATCACCGCCTCGGCCGAGCGGCCGAATCGGTTCTGGGGATTTCGAATCATGCATTCAAGAACGATCAAGTGTTTGATACCAGTGGCTGCGGCGGCCGCGGTCGTGCTGGCGGTCATCGAGTTCCGGCCGGGCCAGCGCGGCGGTCACGTCAGCAACGGCATTGTCTGGGCAGATGTTGTCCGGCAAGTCGAGACCGCGCTCACCGCTCACCTCAAGATCACCAGTCGTGACAAGGATATCAACGACGGGCGTGAGACTACGGCTGAGATATACCTCAAGATGCCCGACAGGATGCGGCAGATCGTGCCGCCGACCGTCGCCGGCGACGATCGGTTCAACAACGTGATCGCCATCGTGAGCGGGAATCGGATGCTGCAACTGTATCCGGACGAAAAACGATACACGCTCGAAGACACGGACGTATTGAAGACCAATCCGGTCGAAAAAACGCTGCGCGACAACCTGCTATTCCCTGGTTCGCTGGACTCCTCGACCAGTCCGACTGTGTCCATGACTGGCGGGCGAACTCTAATACACGAGGGCAGTCGGGAGCGGAAGGGGCGTACGCTGCTGCGATACCGGCTGGAGGAGGCGAAGGAGTCGCCGCCGGAGAGCAAGGGCAAGCCAAGGGACAATTGGTTGTATATGTACTTCGACCCGGCCACTCGCAGCCCGGCGGCGATCGGCGCCGAGCGGGAGATCGACGGCAAAAGGGTCGAGACCATGACCTGGGAGATAGAGCTCAATCCGGATCTGCCGGACGAGCTCTTCTCGCTCGATCCGCCGGCGGACTACGTACGAGTGGTGGCCATCCCGGACGATGTGCGCGAGTTCAAGGCGCAGTACAGGAAGAGCCGCGATCTGATCCGTCGCTATCGGATGGTGGTCTGGGAAGAATCGGCCCCGTGGGTGCGAGGCCTCCGTGACGGCAACAAGCTCCGTGCCGATTTCTTCAGGTCGCGCCCCAGGATGGACCCAGCCAGGGATTTCGAGGCGGCTTGGGGACTTCCGGCCGAGACGGTGAGCGTGGTCCACGACGGCAAGGTCAATCATCCGGATGCGTGGAGGTACTTCCTGCCCGATATGGGCTGGCCGGCCATGCCGGACTCCCAAACCTGGGTCGGGAGCGAACCCACTTGGATCTACCAGCGTGTGCCGGAACGGGCCGACCGGCCCGGTTTGGTCGGCATCCGTGCCGACGATACCTACGGCACTGACACTGATTCCCACACCATGTACCTCTTCTGGGTCGACCCTGACCGGGACTATCTTTGTGTGGTGCATGAAGAGCACCATAGGAAGGGCCGCCCCTGGAAAAACCGGCCCGACTGGGCGCCCTCCGAGCCGGACGGCGCGCCAGCGGAAGCAGCGAGGATAGGCGGCGGTTCAGAGATGGACCTGATTCGGGAGATCATGGAGTCTGGCCAGACGCCCGATGGGCACTGGTATCCAAAGACTATCCGGCGGACCTTCCACACCGTCAGCGGAGGCAAGCGGTACCTGTGGGGCGAACCCACTGTGACGAGCATTCAGTTGGACGTGACCGGGCCGATTCCCGACAACGCCTTTGAACGGCCCACGGAGACATCGAAGCCACAGTAGCGTCGACCGGCCATGACCGCAAAAACGTCATAGTGCCACATGGCGTTTCGGGGACGAACCAAGGGACCAAGAAGGGGGGACACTGCTGCTTACTGAGATGATAAGCAGCAGTGTCCCCCTTGCCCTGTCTGTCGCGAAGACAGGTCCCCCATGGCGATCCCTCCGCGAGAAAAAACGCTGCCACCTTGTAGTAATCTGCAGGGTACGGTAGTCCTTTCTATCGGAAGCGCTTCCTGACGGAGCATGCGGCGAATGCGGTCTGACGCGGAACTCATCGATGCCGTCCTGTCCGGCCGGCGCGAGGTCTTTGTGGACCTGGTGCACCGGTACGAGGAGGCGGTCCACGCGACGGCCCTGGCGATTGTGCGTAACCATCACACAGCCCAGGACTTAGCTCAGGACCTTTTCGTCGCCGCCTATGAGAAGCTGGGCAGCCTGCGCGACGCTTCGGCGTTCGGGGCCTGGCTGATCCAGATCGCCCGCCGTCGAGCGCTGAATGCCGTGAAGCGGGCGTCACGGACCGAGTCGGTCGACGCTCATGAGCTGGCCAGTATCCCGGGAAACGGCCAGCTCGATGAGGCTTCCGGCGATCTGCTGGCCGCGGTGATGCGGCTGCCGGAACACGAGCGGACGGTGGTTATGTTGAACTACTTCGCCGGCCAGAAGCTCGCCGAGATCGCCGAGATGACCGGCCGGCCACTGGGAACGGTAACCGCGCAGCTCACCCGCGCCCGTAAGCGGCTGCGTGAATGGCTGAAGGGCTTCGAAACATGAACCCAAACGCACTTGAAGAACGACTGCGGCAGTTGGGCGACACGATCAGGGGTGGCCCGTCGGTGGCGCAGGACGTGATGCGTCGCATCGAGCAGACATCGATCGCGCCGGCCCAGCCGACGCGGTTCAGGAGATTCCGAATCATGCATTCAAGAACGATCAAGTGGTTGATTCCCGTGGCCGCGGCGGCCGCGGTCCTGGTTGCCGTCGGCTTGTGGCCGCATGACGGACGCAACCGTGGCGGCGGACTGGGCTCGGGGTATGCCTATGCCATCAGTGATCTGCCTGGCTTGCTCCGCAAGGCCAGGACCATGTACATGAAGGTCTCAGTGACCGAGCGGGATCCGAAACAGCCAGATAAGGAGCCGATAAGGTCTGAAGGCGAGATGTGGCTCGATCTCGAAAAGGGCCGAAGCCTGCAGCGCAGGCCGGCGGACCCGGAGTGTTCAAACGCTGCCAGTTTGGGTGATGTTATTACCGCCTGCGATGGGCAATATGTGATGCAGGAGTACATTTCCAGGAAGGCCGGCAGCACGGAGTGCTCCAAGCGTGTTCGATTCAGGAAGCTGACGCCGTTCCAAAGCCTGTTGAGGACACGCGATGCCGATGGCTTCTTTCGGACGTTCGGTAGTGTAGACCGCGTTGCCGGCTTCGAGAACGCAGCTCAGGAAACGCGCGACGGCACGCTGTTCAACATCTGGGAGGCTGCGGTCGACAGCGGAGCGGGAGTTGGCACGGTACGGGTCTGGCTCGCGCCGACGACCGGGCGAGTGGGCCGAGTGCAGATGGTGCGCAGGCTGTCAGCCGATGCACCGGACTGGGTTTCCATCATGGACTATGAGGGGGTCGAACTCGACGTCCCCATGTCCGACGAGCTTTTCTCCACCGAGATGCGGCCGGACTGCAAGCCCGAGAACACCAAGCAGAACGCCCCAACAACGCTGCTGGGCGGGAGCGGACTCGAAGACGTGGAGCCTTACGGCCTGCACCGCCATGTATCCTTTGTTCTTCCCGACAGTACGGTGTTGCTGGGTTGGAGCGTCTGGGACCAGCAGTCTCCAGATCAGCAGACCGTATTCGAGGATCTCGTTCCCGGCGGTGATTTGCCCCAACTGCCGGCCCGCGTGATGAGTCTATCCCCTCTGCCGCTCGATGAAGGGCTGGTGTATGTGGGACGACACCTGGCCGATACTCGAATCAAGGGCCGCTGCATTGAGTGGAGCCTGTATGTGCCGAAACAGACTCCTCCCGCGGGCGCCGGCTTGCTGAGCTTCCGCTGTGAGGTTCAGTTCAACGCCGACAAGGACAGGTTTGGCACTTGCTTCGAGGGGATAAACCCCGATCTGGAGATCAACTCCGGCGAGGATTTCGACACCTTGGTCCGCGGGGCGATGGCCGACATGTCCGACGGCGGCGTTGTCCCAGAGAACGTGACCTACGAGCGGGTCATGGCCCTGTGCGGCCAGATTCGGGCATCGCTCAACACCCAGCCCGAGCCCGGCCAGGAGCGGGAGACAAAAAGGGGACATCACTAATTATCAATCAGTGATGTCCCCTTTTCCCTTATCAATCAGTGATGTCCCCTTTCATATGCCGTGGCCTCGCAACGGCCCTCATTTCGCCAAGCTTTCTGACTTTGCATGTCGCAAACAGGCGTCATCCTGCACTATAGAGCGAGGGCTCAAGCCGCAACCGGCTTCTGAGGTACCCAGGTGCCGGACTGACAGGGAATGTATCGAGCGTTGCCTGGATGGCCCTGCGGACGCGTTCCGGCAGCTGCTCGGGTGGGAAGCAGGGCTTAGGTCTTGACTCAACGTACGACCCCGATAGGAGCATGACGACATCAGTATCGGGAGCATGAGCACATTACTGAGTCAAAAACGGGCGAGAGGAAACGGTGCGGTTGCACGGCGCCCGCGCTACCGGGCCGTCGCCGATACCCTGCGCCGCCAACTGGCCGGTGGCAGCTTGTCACCCGGCGCCAAGCTTCCACCTGTGCGCAAGCTGGCCACTCGTTTCCACGTCAGCGTGGTTACCGTGAGCAAGGCCCTGCGGGCCCTCGAGAGCGAGGGGCAGGTGACCTGCATTCCGGCGGTTGGGGTGTTTGTGCCCGCGGCGACTGTGGCGCAGGGAGCCCCGACGCAAGTGACCATCGCCTTTGCGACGGTGGCGATCGAAGATGCCCGGTCAAGCTGGATTGCCGCGGGGATTGAGGAGGCCTGCCGACGGCGCGGCTGGCTACTGCAGATCCACAACATCAGGGCCGATCCCAAGAACGAGGCAGAGACCCTCAACCGGCTGCCCAAGACCAATACCAAAGGCGCGATCGTGCTGCCGATCTCAGACGAGGCCAGCATCGAGTCCCTGTTCTATCTCAAATTCAGCGGGTTTCCGTTTGTCCTGGTCGACCGGCGGGTCCCATGGCTTCGGGCGGACGTGGTCGAATCCGACCATGAGATGGGGGGCTATCTGGCAACACGCCACCTGATTGAGCACGGCCATCGCCGGATCCTGGTCTACACTTCTCCTCCTACCTGCTCCAGCTCTGAGGATGCGAGAGTGCGAGGATACGAACGTGCGCTGATCGAGCACGGCATCGGACCCCAGCTCGAATGGAGGATCACCTGTGACTGCGACGGGCAAGATGGGAAACGGGATGCCGCGGCCTGCCCTGCCTGGATCGGGTGGTATGAGGAAAGCCTGTCCTTCCTTCGCAAGCTGGAGCTGCCCGTAGCATTATGTGTGATGAGTTCTTATGCGGGGCGAGGTTTGCTCACGGCCTGCCGCGACCTGGGGTTGCGGATTCCGCAGGATGTCTCCGTGGTGTGTTTTGACGGCACCGAGTTCCTGGAGGCGTTCAATCCACCGGTGACGGTCATTGCCCAGCGCCGCCGTCCGATCGGAGAGGCAGCGGTCGAACTGCTGGAACGGCGTCTGGCGGGCGGTGACACTGGTGAGCCGCAGAGTGTTCTGATCGACGTCGATCTCATCGAGCGCAAGTCCGTATGTCGCTTCGACGCCCACTGACAAAGCACAACCTCGGGGCTTTCTGGCTTTCCATGTCGCAAACGGGCGTTATCCTGCACTATAGAGCGAAGGCTCAGGATCTCTGACAGAACCCGGAGTGCCAGCGACGGGCCGTGCTTGGGCCGCCTCAGGAGAGCTGGCCCCGCGCTTGCGCTTGGGGTTCTGTCAGGGTGCCTAAGCCGCGACCGGCTCCTGAGGTACCCATGTGCCGGACTGATCGGGAATGTATCGAGCATTGTCTGGACGGCCGTCCGGATGCGTTCCGGCATTTGGTCGGACGATATCAGGCCGTCCTGGTGACGTACCTGGCCGGGCATCTGGGCAACCGGGAACAGGCCGAGGAAGCGGCCCAGGAGGCGTTCGTGCGGGCCTACTTCGCTCTGGGAAAACTCAGGAAGCCCGAGTCGTTCTTCTCGTGGCTGCTGGGCATCGCCGGCCGTGTGGCGATCGAGCAGCAGCGGACCGAGCGGCGGGAGCGGGAGGCGGCGGCCGCCCGGGAAATGGTTGCCGACCGATCTGAAGTGCCAGATGACCTGCCGCTCCAGCAGGCGATCGCCCAACTGCCCGACGTGTATCGGGAGGTCGTTCTGCTCCGCTACTACGGCGGGCGGTCCTGCGCCCAGGTGGCCCAGGAGTTGGGCATCCCGCTGGGCACGGTCACGAAGCGCCTGTCGCGGGCCTACACGATGTTGCGCGAGTCGTTGCTTCAATCCGACGGGTTGTCGGAGCGCTCGGAGGTGCGACCATGAATTGCACTCAATGCCAGGAGAATCTCGTCGCTTATCTGGAGGACGTGCTTCCTGAGGCAGAAAAGCAACAGGTTGCGACGCATCTTCAATCCTGCTCCACTTGCAGCCATGAGGCCTCTGAACACGCCCGACTCCGCGAACGCCTGCTGGCCGACGCGAACGCCCTCAGAAGTGCTCCGCTTGATATCCCCGTGATGGACCGCATCCTTCGAGAACAGACGCTCCGGCTGAGGAGAAGGACCACGCGCAGGAAGTATGGCTTGATCGGATTGGGCATAGCTGCCGCGGCAGCTCTTGTAGCGATCCTTGTCTGGCCGAGCAGCCGCGGGAACGGCATCGCCTGGGCCGATGTGGTCCAACAGATTGAGGCCGCCCGGACGGCGCATCTGCGGCTGACGATGCAAGACAGGCAGACCGCCGATGGGAAGGAAGCCATCCTGACCGTCTATTTCAAGTCACCTGACAAGATGAGGCAGGAGATGCCGTCCAGTCTGGTCGACAGCAGCGATTCAGACGACGTAATCATCATCGTCAACGGAGCCTGGCAGGCCGCGTTGTTCCCGGCAAAGAAGCAGTATCGGATGCCTGTGCCACAGGGATACTCGGATGTCGAGTTTACCGGGCCCCACTTCGTCCAGGAGACTCTTGAGGATATGGGGTTGTTAGCCGCTCCCCCGGAAACAACCGAGCAGGCACGCCACACAGTGCCGGGGTGGCCGGGCTTCCAACTCATTGGTCAGGCGACCCAGCAACGCGGTGGGCGTGAGTTACTGAAATACCATCTGCGATATCACGCCGGCGATCAATCGGAGCCGGATCTCGCCAGGTACTTCTGGTTCGAGCCTGAGAGCAGGGAGCTCGCGTTGATCACGCTCGAACGAAGAGTGGACGGCGTCTGGGTCGAAACCGTGTGTCTGGAGGTCCAATTCAACGTCGATCTGGCCGACGAACTCTTCTCGACCGAAATCCCGCCCGGCTACACAGAGATGCCGGAGGCTGCGAAACCAAGTGAGAGCACGCCCGCGCAAAGCAATCGGCAAGGCTCGTAAGAGTACCCAGGACAGCTACGGTCGCCCGCAGCGAAGCAGCTTGGGTCCCTGGGCGAAGTAGAGCCGGCCCTGGGCATCGACAGCGGCGAATTTGCCGCCCTCGTTTGTCAGGATCTCGACCGTGCCGTCGGCGGTGACTCGGGCAACATGTTTGGGATTGACGCCATAGGCCAGTCCGTCGGGGCCGATGGTCATGTGAGTGAAATCACCTGCCGGGTTGGCTTTCTCCTTGGCGATCTTGCCCTCTCGTCGATCGTAGACCGCTATCTTGCCATTTCCCGAGAGCGCGACCTTGTTGGCCTTGAGCACGACCAGCGCGGTCACTTTCCGCTCCTCGCGAAAAACCCTCTTGTTGGTCTTGGGGTCGTAGACGAAGAACTCGCCGCCGCCGGCGCCGTAGACGTAGAGATCGTCGGCCAGAAGCGCATCGACCGCGCCGCCTTTGACGAAATCGGTACGGACATCCATCTTGCCGGTCTTCGGGTCGCAGATGGTGAAGGCACCGGTCTCAGCGCTGCGATACGCGGGGATGCTGCCGACATAGACACGGCCGTCCGGGCCGAGGCAGTTGGCCCGCGTACGGTACTGGCCCTTGCCGACCGGGCCGATTTCGCGCGGGTTGGAGTCAGCCTTGAGTCCCGGCCGCCAGGGCAGTTTCGGATCGTAGATGGACACCACCGCGTCGGTGTACGCCCCGATATAGATCCGGCCGTCGGCCCCGAGGCTCATGCTGTCCACCTGGCCCGCCCAGCGGGTGACCTTGCCCAGATCGGTCAGCTTCCCGGTATCCGCGTCGCAGCGGAATATGTGCATGTTGATATAGGTGCTGCCGTAGATGTTCCCGTCGGGGCCCGCGGTCAGCGAGAAAACGTCCATCCCGTCGCCGCTCTCGGTCAGAACCTTTCGAGCGACGATTCTTTTCTCCTGGAGGTCGTATGCCAGATACGACTGATCATCCACAGTGTGGAGCCAGCGGTCGGTCTCGACGAACTTCACTTGCCCGATGTTTTCGACCAGCAAGGTCAGCTTGCCGTCACGCAGATTGCAGCGGTACGCGTCCATATTGGGCAGTGTCCAGAGGTAGGCGGCGTCGTCATGGCCGCCGGCCGAGACCATCCATGCCTTCTGGCCGGCCGGTCGCGGCACGGTGCGGACGAGCTTAAGCGTTGCAGAGTCGTAGACCAGCAGCACGCCGTCGAAGTTGACATTGCCGATGACGTAGTCGCCGATGCAGGCCATGTCGTAAACCGATGAACTGGCGGCGTACTCCTTGGGCAGCATTTCCTGCTTCCTGCCCGTTGCCGGGTCGTAGACGACGAGATGGGCGTTCATGCCGACCCCGCACCAGACCTTGCCCTGCTTGTCGACGCACAGCGACCGCAAGTACTGCTCCCCGGGGACCATTTCGCCCAGATCGCGGGCCTGCTGTGTCTTCGGGTCACAGGCGACCAGCTTGGTCTTGGGATACCCGGCCGCACAGTAAACGGTTCCGTCGTGACCGATCGCGCAGTCCCAGATGTACTGCACGCCGAACTGTTTGCACGCGATCGTCGCCACCTTGTCGGATTTGGGATCGTAGCGATACAGGTCACCCGGATTCACACCGCCGACGTAGACCATACCCCGTTGGCCGACCGCAATCCCGTATCCACCGTTGGACGCGAGCTTTTTGCGCACGGATGTGTCTGTGCGAAAGTCGTACCCGACGAGTTCCGCACCGGTGCTGCGATAGTACGAGGTGTAGAACATGGTTCCCTTGCCGCTCGGCCCGATCGAAAGAACGCCGCCGGTGTTCTCAAAGTTGACGGCGTTGATGGGGATGCCGAGGGTCTCGATCTTCCAGGTCTCGGCCGAAGCGGTCTGGGTCATCGTCAGTGCAAGGAGGAATGATGCGGCCTTGCGAGAACGCGACTGCATGGGAGAGCTCCTTCTGAACGGGGTCGGGCAGTTTATAACCGCAAGTGCGATGCGGGGCCATCGTGGTGAGATTGCCTGTCGAGGACTCGAATCGCAAGCCCAGGTCCAGGAAGGACCTGGGCCACCCTGATGGGAGCGGTCTCTGGCCGCGACTCCAAGGTTCGGGGTCAGAGACCCCTCCTATAGCAAAGAGACGCCCGCGGGGGTTGACCCGCGGGCGTCGGTGATGCTTCACGCTGGTAAGACGGAAGCAGTCGTTTCTTACGATCGCTGCTCGGCGGCCGCCTTCTTGCGGGCCAGGATGACCTCCTCCTGCACATCCTTGGGCACCTGCCGGTAGCAGTAGAACTCCATGGTGAACGTCCCCTTGCCCTGCGTGGCCGACCGGACGTCCGTCGAGTAGCCGAACATCTCGGCCAGCGGCACCTCGGCGTTGATCACGGCCACGTTTTGCCGGGGCTCGACGTGGGTGATGATGCCCCTTCGGCTGGACAGATCGCCGACCACCGCCCCCTGGAACTCGCCCGGCACCTCGACCTCGACCTTGACGATCGGCTCGAGCAGGGCCGGCCGTGACGCCCGGAACGCCTCGATAAACGCATCGCGGGCGCAGATCTGGAAGGCCATGTCGGAGGAGTCCACGGTGTGGTAGGTGCCATCCTCGAGCAACATCTTCACCCGTACGATCTCGAACCCGGCCAGCGGGCCCTTGCCGCGGGCGCTTTGGAAGCCCTTGTCGCACGAGGGGATGAACTCAGTGGGGATACGCCCACAACTGACGACGTTCTCGAACTCGTAGTCATTCTTGGCGTCAGGCGGCAGAGGGATCAGCTTGCCGATGACGTGGGCGTATTGACCTGCGCCGCCGGTCTGCTTGCGGTGCTTGTAGTTGAAATTGACTTCCTGCGTCGGGGCCTCGCGGTAGCTGACCTGCGGCCGGCCGACCAGCAGCTCGAGCTTGTACTCCCGCCGGAGCCGCTCGACATAAACGTCCAGGTGCAGCTCGCCCATCCCCGAAATCAGCGTTTCGCCGGTCTTCTCGTCGGTCCGGACGTGGAACGTCGGATCCTCACGGCAGAACCGGCCCAGGGCCTTGCTCAGCCTGTCCCGCTCGGCCGTCCTGGCGATGTTGACGGCCAGCGAGATCACCGGCTCGGCCACGTAGATGCGCTCCAGCGAGTAATTGTGTTCGAGACCGCAGACCGTGTCGCCCGAATTGCACTCGACGCCCATGAGGGCCACGATGTCGCCGGCCACTGCCTGGTCGATGTCCTCGCGTTCGTCGGCGTGCATGCGGAGGATGCGTCCGACGCGCTGCTTGCGCTGCGTCCGGCTGTTCAGGTAGGTCCGACCCTTTCTGATCGTCCCCTGGTACACGCGGGTGTAGGTGAGCTGCCCGAACGACTCGTCGACGATCTTGAATGCCATGGCCACGGGGGTAGCGTCCGGGTCGGACGACAGGGCCACCTCGGCCCCCTCGTTTTCGTTGTCCTTGGCGTACGCCATCCGGTCCAGCGGGCTCGGCAGGTATCG
>CAZPIO010000177.1:0-14862 GCA_964586235.1 uncultured Planctomycetales bacterium | reverse complement strand
CCGCTCGGGGCGTTTCTCTCCGGCGGGCTCGATTCGTCCATCGTCACCGCCTGCCTGACCCGCGCCGGCTCAACGCCGGTGGAGACCTTCAGCATCGGCTATGCCGATCATCCGCGATACGACGAGACACAGTATGCCGAAATGGTCGCTCGTCACTTTGGCACGCGGCATCACGCATTCCGCCTGACGTTCAGGGACGTCCTGGACACCGTCGAGCCGGTATTGAGTCATCTCGGCGAGCCCTTCGCCGACAGCTCGCTGCTGCCGACGGCCCTGGTCAGCGGCCACACGCGTCAGCACGTCACCGTGGCCCTCAGCGGCGACGGCGGCGATGAGCTGTTCGCCGGGTACTGGCGATACCTGGGGCATCACTACCTGAAGCGATATCGGCGTGTGCCCCGCGTGCTGCGCACGTGCGTCATCGAGCCGTTGTTGAAGCTCGTGCCGCAGGCCCGCTCGAATCGCCTCTTGGATCGACTGCGCCAGGCCCGCAAGCTGGTTCGGGGCGACCTTGCTGATCCCATCGATACGCACCTGGCGTGGGCGCGGATCATCGATCAGCAACAGGCCGCGGATCTGCTGGGGCGCGATCTTGCCGGCGGTGCCGCCGAGTTCCTCGCCAGCATCTATCGCAACGCTCCGAAGCGGCTGAGGCCCGACACAGTCGAGTTGGCTTCGCTGGACCGCATCCTCCTGGCCGACCTGGCCATCGGCCTGCCGGCGGACATGCTCTGCAAGGTCGACACTGCCAGCATGCTGCACAGCCTGGAAGTTCGCGTGCCGCTGTTGTCGGTTGACGTGGTCAACTTCGCGGCTGCTCTGCCGATCGAGTACAAGATGCAGGGTTCACTCGGCAAGCGCATTCTCCGCGACGCATTTGCGGACGTGCTGCCGGAAACGATCCTGCATCGCGAGAAGATGGGTTTCGAGGTTCCGGTGGGCGAGTTTCTCCGCAACGAACTGGCCCCGATGTACCGCGAAGTCGTGAAGCCGGCGGCGCTTGGTGATCTCGGACTAAACCCGACGGCCGCCGAGAGACTGTACGACGAGCATTGTCGCCGGCACGGTGATCACACCGAGATCCTCTGGGCACTCCTGGTGCTCTGTCACTGGAAGAGCCGAGCGTAGCCGGGGAAAGTCATGCAATTCCCAATCACGGAGATCTCGTTCAAAGACTGGGTCTGGCACATCTTCGGCCATCCGGTTACCGAGCCGGCCTGGTACTGGGACGATGACAATGATCGGTACGACAGGGGCCCGGCAGATGTGACGGTCAGCTATCTCACCCGCCTCACACAAGACGCAGGCCAACTGCTGAAGGGATACCCGAAAGCCTGGATCGACCAGGGATTCTGGTACCTCCTGGCCGGATCCAGCTATCCGCAGGCGATCATCGACGAGGCCGTCTCACTGGAAAGCCGGCTTCAGCTTGTCCGGGCCATGGGCAATCTCTTTGCCGACGTCTTCGCAGTGCGGTGCAGCCATCATTTGAGCCACCTGGACCCGATCGGCCAAGAGCCCGTCCCCTTGAACTGCGCCTGCTACATGTGGTGGGACGTCTTGCCCATCCACGGCGTGCCTCCGCGAGCGGAGATTGACGAGGCCTGTCTCGAAGTCATGGCCCGAACGCTGAGCCTGCCTCATTGTGCCTGCCAGGAGAGCGCTCTCCACGGTCTGAGCCATTGGCACCTGCACTTGTCCCGGGAGACTGAGCGGATTGTCGACGATTTCCTCGACCGCAATCCCGATCTGTCTCCCGAGTTGCACCGATACGCATTGAGCGCAAGGAAGGGCGCCGTTCAGTGACGCCGCCACCACTCACCCATGGCGCGCGACCTCGCTGAGGTGCCAGGCGCAGAAAGAGGGCACCCGCCTCGTGAGAAGTCGGGCGCCCCCGGGGTTTCACGATCCGACCGGCTTTCCGGTCAGGGACCGCAGTTGATCGAGCAGGTTGGTGTTGCCGAAGACGAAGGTGGGCTTCGAGTCGGCGAGGATCTCCTGCAGCAGTTCTTCGTCTTGTACGGCAGCCGCGCCGCCCCGCCTGGTCAGCCCGCGCAGTCGGGGCCGGCGGGCGTGCCCGGTCCGCTGAGACAATTCTGGAAGATCGCGAAATCGTCGCTGTCGACGTCGCCATCGGGATCGAGCAGGGCATCGGCGCAATCGGGGCTGGTTTGCGGCACCGACCTGCCGCTGTAGCACGCCTGGAAATGCCCGAAGTCATCCTGATCCACATCACCGTCGTGATCGAAGTCTCCGGGGATGGGGGCGGGCTCGACAGTCAGTTGCGCCTGACTGGAGCTGGTGCTCCCGTTCGAGTCGGTCACGATGCACCGGTAGTTGGCCGCGTCGCTGCTGTCGACGTTTGAGATCGTCAGCGTGGCCGTGGTGCATCCCGCGTAATGCCCGCCGTCAGAGAGATTCGAGCTGTTCTTCTGCCACTGGTAGCTGAGCGTGCCGGAGCCTGAGGCCGCGACGGTGAAGTATACGGTTGAGCCGGCGTAGGCGTTCTGCGACACCGGCTGCTGGGTGATGGTCGGCCCGCCTGGCGTGCACAGCTCAGGGGCAAGATTGCAGACTTTCGACCTGAACTCCTGAGCGTACCGCTGCTCGATGGTGCTTCGCAGCGAGCCGTCCGACGTGACCACAATCATGCGGGTCAGATCCACCGGTCCGAGACTGATCTGCAACTGGTCGCCCGTAAGCTGCGAGGTGACGTCGCGAATTCCGCCCGCCGCGATGTCGAATACCGTGGGAGTACCCAGCCACGCCGGCAGATCCACCGTGAGGCCGGCATTGCCGAGGGGCGTATAGTGGCAGCCCTGCTCGTCGTTGTAGTACTGATCGTTCACCGCGATAAGCACCAGGGTATCCGGACCCGCGAGCAGCGCCCTGGCCCACAGCCCTTCGCTGGCCTGTATCGCCAGTGTGGCCGGGCAACTGGTCACCAGGATCGGAGCCGCGGTCCGGGCCTCGGCGCCGAGCAGGCCCATCTCCTTCCATAACGCCGCCGCGACCGGGTCGCCGTGGACCGTCGCGTCGCCGACGCCGTTCGCGGGGGTGCTGGGGATATACCACCAGTACGACAGGCCCTTGGCCCCGGCGGCCAGGGCATAATACACCTCGATCCGCTTGGACTGAGGTGTCGGGAACGGGAACGCTCTGCCCATCGCGGTGTCCACGTACTCACACGCATACAGGACCACGTGGAGGGGGTTCGGTTCGGCGGCGGACTGGGCCAGTTGAGAAACGGCGTAGATGTACGTGGCCTTGCTGTAGAGTGGAATCCGCGCGGGAGTATTCCAGAGGGCATCGCGCAGCCGGGCCTGATAGTAGGGGTCGGACGCGACCACGTCCGGGAGCTGCCCGTAGTTGTACCAGTTGAACGGCTTGTAGGTCATGTCCAGGTTGAGAATGGTCGGCACGGCCGGGTCGCCGCCGCGAAGATAGTCGGCCCGCTGCACACCCATCTGGGCCAGGGAGCCGATTTTCTTGTCCTCCGGGATATCGGTGACGCGGCTGTCGGCGGCGTCGGGCTCGTCGCGTATGAACCACAGGTACGGGTGCTGGACGCTCCACTGGCCGATTTCGTCCACGACGAAGCCCAGGCCGTGGTCGATGGCGAACTGCATTCCCTCGGCCGTCTTGAGGTAGGACTGCACGGCCTGCGAGCCGAGCGTGACCATCTGGGCATTGATATTGTGGTTGGTCACGTCCAGGATGTAGTTGCGGGCAACGGTAGAATTGCCCTCGGCGCCGGGCCAGGCACCCCACATACCGTAGAGAAACGGATTGTTCCAGGCCCGTGCCCCGGCCGTCGCCGTCTTGCCGTCGCTGTAGACGCCCTGAAAGACGTGGAACGATCCCGGGCTCAGGGCTTGGGCGAACTGCAGCACCGACACGGCGAGGCTGACGCCCGGGTCGCTTGCGGTCGTCGTGCTCGCCGTGACGTCGATGCCGTCGAACCGGATCGTGACCGGCGCGGCTCCCCCCTGCGGATGGCGCCAGTACACGCAGGCTCTGGTCAGATCAGATGAGAAGTAGACCCCAACCGGACGAGGCTGATCGGGCTCGACCGGCACGACCGCTGAGGTGGTACCGGTGCTGTGAACGATATCGACGCTGAGACTCGCGACCTGCGGAGCCTGCCGCAGCCTCACGACGACCTGCGTGGTCCCGCCGGGCGCGATAGTGATCGGATCGGCTTTGTACCATACCGGTTCACCGGCATTCAGCATCGTCTGCAAGTCTTCCGGTGAGAGCCCGGCAAGCCAGATGCTGGCCGGCTGGCGTTTCTCGACCTGGTAGTGCAGCGCCAGGACCTGATCGAGGCTCAAGCCGGCAAAGACCACGTCATTCACTGTCACCGCGGTCGACCCGTCGTTGCGCAGAAAGACGTGAGCGGAACCGCCCATCGGACTGGTGAGCGGGCAGGAACTGGGGTACTGGGCCGCGTCCCAGAAGCAGTCGTGTTCGGGAAACGCCTGGTCCGCCCGGTATTGCACCCCGAGCAGCGTCACCTGGGCGAAGGCTTCAGGGCAGACGATGCCCATTGCCAGGGCAAGGGACAAGACGCCCGAAAGACGGCAGGCTGCGTTCATCATCGCTCCGATCTTCCACACCAGGTCCGCCGCCGGACCGAAGCAAGTCACTGGGCGCAGTCGGGATCGGCCGGCACCTGCGGCCCCGTGAGACAGTTGTTGAAGAAGTACAGATCATCCGAGTCGATATCGTCGTCGCTCTCGCGGTCGAGACAGGTACACTCGGGAGGCACCGTCACCAGGCCCGGCCCGGTCAGGCACTTCTGAAGGATCCCGAAATCTGTCATGTCCACATCCTGATCGAAATCCGTATCACCGAAGATGGTGGGACAGAAATCGCCGCAGTTGACGTTGTTGTCACCGCAGACGGTGGCGTTGCCGAGGTAAGTGCCGCCCAGGCTGCCTGTGCAGTCGGCCTCGGTTGTAACGCTGCACGTCCCGGTTCCCAGTCCCGTCCGAACGCAGCAGGCCCCCGTCGGAACCGGGGCGACGAGCACGCCTTGGCGCAGCTCGATCTGGTCGACGTAGTTCGTTTTACCGCTGGTGTACACGCTGTTGCCCATCACCAGACTCATGCGGTTGAACGGCCCGGTGTACTGTCGCAGCAACTCGCGTGGCAGATTGACCGGTGAGCCACCCATATTGTCGAGTTCCAGCACCACGGTGTCGGTCTTGATGGTCATACGGAACAGTGTTTTCAAACCGTCCAATCGCTTCCACATTCCTGCGCCATGGCCGTAGATGTCCTTGGCAGTGCTGGTGTAGTACCACTTGGACCCGTCATAGTACATCGCCGCGCCCATGCCGCCGGAGCCCGGGCTGCCGTACGGTTTGTTCACGCCCACGAATGAGCCGTATGCCAGCACGCGGTGAGTCCGGTTGTCGGTCCATGGTCCCTGGTCGCCGTTGGACAGGTCTGAGTCCTCGGTGTAAAGCCCTTCGGTGCCGTTGCGTGGGGCCTGATCGTCAACGGTGCCGTCGTGGAATGACAATTCGACATAAAAACTCGAGTAGACGCCGTAAGCCTCGGTGTTGAAGTCCACGCCGAACTCGAGCACCAGCGGTTCCGCGTCGGTCCCCTGGAGTGCATTTCCGGCCCCAATGCCCTTATTTCCCTGGCCGTAGGTCGCGGTCATGTCCGGCTCGAGATTGGCGGTCATGCGGTAGTAGTAGCCCTTCTCGGTCTTCATGGAGGCGCCGCAGGGCAGGGTCCAGCCGTTGTTCGAAGTGAACGTGCCGTTGCCGTTTCCGAAGGTCTTCACCCAGCGGGTGAGCATCGACGACTGGCTCCACGAGCCGACCTTGTCGAGCCCCGTACAGTTGCCGTCGAACTCGTCGTCGATCCACTTGTTGCCGGTGGGGTCTCCGTCGCAGGCGTCGCCGATTCCGTCGTCGTCGGAGTCGAGCTGGTTGTTGTTGGGTGTTGTGGGGCAGTTGTCACAGACGTCGCCGACGCCGTCGCTGTCGCCGTCGGCCTGATCGGCGTTGGGGGTGTTCGGGCAGTTGTCACAGGCGTCGCCTTTGCTGTCGCCGTCGGTGTCAATCTGATCGTCGTTGACCGCGCCAGGGCAGTTGTCACAGACATCGCCCAGCGCATCCCCGTCGGCGTTGGCCTGATCGACGTTGCCGATCAACGGGCAGTTGTCATCGCCGTCGGCGTGCCCGTCGCCGTCGTCGTCGTTGTCGCAGGCATCGCCCTGCCCGTCGCCATCGGTGTCTTGCTGATCATTGTTGGCCACCGACGGGCAGTTATCACAGGGGTTACCCACGCCGTCATCATCGGCGTCGGGCGGCGAGAGGGGGAGCAGGGCCCGCCCTTCGATGATCTTCTGTGCAACCTGCTGCCGGAAATCATACAGCACTGACGGATCGCGCGTGTAACTGGTCAGGCTGGCAATCACGTTGGCCGGCACGGTCAGCAGCGCGTTGGCGGTGCTGACAAAGGCCTGCTGCTCGGGGCTCGTCGGGCAGCGGTTGACGATGCGGGTGATCGATTTGAGCAGGGTGAGGTACTCGTAATCCTCCAGGCCGTCGCGCATGTTCTCCAGGCGGAAGGTCGGGATCGGCCCCGTGGGGCCCGGGCAGAAGAGACTGCCGTCGCCATTCACCCAGCCGTGCGAACCGTCGTTGTAGACCGTCCGCGAATCCCAGTCCGTGTACGGCCCCGAGGTGATCGGGCCGTCGTTGAAGCCGACCGGCCAGTTGGCCACGGCGTAGTGGAGAAACCCTCCGACCTTGTACCTGAACGGCATCGTTCCCATCAGGTGGCGCGGTTCGATGCCCGGGTATTCGATGAACAGGTTCGCGTACGGGTGGCGGGGCGACACGCACACGTACCACCACATGTCCTTGCCCTCGGCGCGGAGTTTCTCGGCCTCGGCCATGTTGTACTTGGTGGGTTGCGGCACCCAGATGTCGACCGCGGGCCGAAGGAACGACGTTCCCGGCGAAGTGCCGAACGAGTCGTCGAATGCCGTGGTCATCGTGCGCAGACCGGGGTAGTTGTTGTGAATGGCCGTGAAAGTGTCACGCATCACCGGGAACTTGTCCGAGGTGGCCTCGTCATAGCCGTAGACGTAAAGCTGGTTGACCCGCCCCTGTGCGGCAAAGGTGTTGTACAGGCCGGCCAGCGCGGGCTCGTCGGCGCACGGCACCTTGCTGGCGTTGACCACGGTCTCACCGCGGGCAAACCAGTAATCGATTTCGCCCAGCGAGTCGGGGACGTTCTGGTAGAGATGGGTCACGTTCATGCGGTGGGCAAGCTGCATGTCCCAGAATTTGTGCTTGATGCCGTAGGTGCTCCACGCGGTGCTGCCGTACAGGCTTGATGCCTTGCCCAGGTCGCACGACAAGGCTGTTGGGAACGATGACAGGGCGGGTACCGCGAAGTCCCAGACGGTAACGTTGAGCTGCAGCGCCACGGGCGACTGCCCCGTCGCGGAGACGGTCACCGTGGCCACGTAGTTGCCGGGCGGCGTATTGGCCGTTGTGGCGACGTCGATCCAGAAGGCGACCCGATCATTGGCACCGATGTTGCACGAATTCATGAAGGTCAGCAGCGGATCGGGCCACCAGCCGGTGTAGTTCACCAGGTGGGGCGGATAGGCGATGTCCAGATTGTCGATGGGGTCGTCGGAGACGTCCACGTGGCCGACGAGCCAGACCTGAACCGTTCCATCGAACGGACCCGCCCCGCCGACGCCCTGGAGCGACGATACGCTGACGTTGGCGTTTGACAGGGCCTGGTCGGACCAGACGATGACCTGGAATGCCTCGTGTTCGTTGCGGGCCAGGGCCAGGTCGTAGTGGTCGGCCTGCCAGCCTTCGAGAGGCCAGGCGTTGTGGATGGCCTTGATCATCACCTTGTCCATCGAGGTGGCCAGGCCGACATTGAGAGCCGCTTGAACCGGTGATGAGGCGATGGCGCTCAAGGTGATCAGCACTGCCAGCAGGCCGCCACGACAAGATGACATACGCTGACCTCCGGAACGCATCGTCAACAGAGCCTCGGCGTCCCTGTTGACGAGTTCATCGGACCGCGAGACCCTCCGCTGCCGCAGTCGCGACGCGAGCTACCCTGGAATGTGCCCGGCGAAAAGGTCTCCCGACTCAGTAATCATGATACGGAATCCCGACGGTTATTGGTAGCACAAACGGAAGTGCCTCCAAATCTCTTTGCTGAAATGACTTGCGCCTTTGGCCGATTCCGGATGACTTGGTGGCCGGGCCGCGGGCGGCAGTCCGACTGAATCGAGACGTTGCGGGTCCCCGGCCATTTGACCGGCTTCTGCAAGAGCGGGAGAATCCACCTCGTCTCGCAGCCGGCAATGTCGGACCCTTCGGGTACTTGCGCGTGTGCCTGTGATTATGGAGCCGCTCATGAAAGAATCCCACCGCTCAGTCTGGCTTCTGTCTGCCTGTCCCGCTCTGCTCATGGTCGTCGCCCTGACGGGTTGCGGCGGACCTCTGGAGACCGCCCACGTCCGAGTTCTGTTCGACAGCGGGCGGCCGGGGGAATCCATACGCATCATCGACAAGCACACGGGCCAGAGCTTCTGGCTGTCGACGGCCGCACCGCTGCTGCAATTCAAAGAAGGGCAGATCGGCGGGGCACAGGTGCGGCCCATCAGGGTGGCCCGCCGCTTTTCACTCGACGGCGACTCAATTGTCATCGAATACGCGCCCCAGAGCATTGGTCACCGGCAGGTGGCCGTGCGAAGGGTCCTTATTCCACCGCGCGACGCCGCTCAGCTCCGTCAGTATGTCGAATTCGACGCCAAGGTATCGTCGTTAAGCTCGACGAGGGAGCAACTGACGCTCGAACGCGTCACCCTGCTGGACGAGCCGATGCCCGAGCCGGCGGAATTCTCGATGCCGGGCTGGCAGAGCTACCCGGTGTTCACGAAGAGCTTCTTCTTCGGCGTCGAGTTCCCGGTAGCCACCGCGTCGGTCAAGGATGGGCGCATCGTGCTTTCGCACGCACCAGGCCGGGTCATGAACCTACCTGCATCGTGCCGATCCCGCGACGCGGTGATCGGCTTTTGCGCCCCCGGGCGCGCGCGAGAGACGTTCGAGCGGTATGTCTCATCCTTCCGCCCGCGGCACGACACTGTTCATTTCAACTATAACAGTTGGTGGACCTCGCCGGTGCCGTTCTCCGAAGCCGACATCACCGGGCTGATCAGGACGTTCAACGAGCATCTCTACCGGCCGTTCGGCGTACCGATGGACTCCTTCACCATCGACATGGGCTGGTCGGCCAGGCAGGGCATCTGGCGGATCGATCGAGCACTCTTTCCGAACGAGTTCTCGCCGCTGACACGTGCGTTGGCTGGACAGAAGAGCCGCCTCGGACTGTGGTGGTCGCCCAGCAATCATTACACGCCACAATCGTTCGACAACATATGGGCGCACCAGCAAGGTTATGAAACGCAGCGCCGGTCTTACGCGCTGATCAAGGACTACCGGGTCTGCTGCCTGGGACGGGGCACGCGCTACCAGGTTGAAACGCGGGAGGCACTGGCCTCGATCGCCCGGCGGTTCGGGCTCGGACAAATGAAGTTCGACGGCTATACCTACGAATGCTCCGAATCGGGGCACGGGCACCTCCCCGGCGTGCTCTCGCGAGAGGCCACGGCCGAAGGACTGATCGACATCTTCAACGGGGTCCGCCGGGCGGCGCCGGACATCTGGATGGAGACCACCTGCTTCGGCTACGACGGCAGCCCGTGGTGGCTGCGGTATGTCGATTCGGTGATCGGGCCATTCGGCGATGATGCTCCGGCCGGCGCGGTGCCAGCGCCGGTCTACCGTGAGAGCTATACGACCTCCCGCGACTTCTACAACCTCCATGGGTCGGTGACGCCCGTTCCCATTGCCGCGCAGGAGGTCCTGGGCATCGTACATCAGACGGACGAGCCGTTGTACAACGACGCCGTGGTGGTCGTGCTCCGCGGGCACCAGTTCATCAGCCTCTATCTGAATCCGAAACACCTCCGGCCGGACGAGTATCGATTTCTGGCTGAGTTGATGAAGTGGTCGCGGGCCAACGCCTCGCTGCTGGGCCGCACGAAGGTCATCTGGCCTGAGTCGTGGCGGGAGAAGGGCGCCCCGGCCGTTCAGGAGACCCAGCGCACGCAGCGGGAGACGTACGGGTACGCTCACTGGGATCGGGGCCAGGGGCTGATCTGCCTGCGCAACCCGTGGATCCGGATAGACCGGGCTGAGATCGTGCTCGATGAGGTCACGATCGGCGCCGACGAGCCTTTCGCGAATTACGTTGCGGTGCAGGAGTATCCGTACGGCCGCTGCCTGGCAACCGGACTGGGCCTCGGGGACCGTTTGAGTGTCGAAATGGGCCCGTACGAAACCAAGGTCATCCGGCTGCGCCCGTGCACAGATCAGGATCGGCCTGATCCTCCCGCGGCGCAAGCCGGCAACATCAAGATCGCTTCGGCCGAGAGCAAGGCGGTGAAGACAACGACCCAGCCGGCGCCGGGTGAGGCCATGGGCGACGACTTCACGGTGCTCACGCCGCCGGAGGGGTTGCGGTGGTCTGCCGACATCCGCGGGCAGACCGTGGATGCGGGCTGGCAGGCTTACTTCCTGCTCGAATCGACCAAGTCGCCGGAGGTCATCGACCCTGCCATCAGCGTGAACGGCTCGCCGGCGAAAGTGCAGGTGCTCGACTCGGCCGGGCAGTGGTGCGCCTCCGGCCTGAACGCTCAGCACGGATGGAAGTGGTACGTGGCTGATCTGCCCAGGGGCGAGTGGAGCGTGTCGGCCGTGCTGGACATGCCCAGAAGCGAGGTGTCGGCGTCAGCGTGGCTGGTCAGGGCCTTCGATGTGAGGGCGAATCGGCCGGTCGCGGCACGAGGGCGTGAGCCCATGCTCCCGTTGCCGCCGGGATATAAGGCGCAGAAGTCGGTTGCGGCCATCGAGCCAACTGCCCTGCTCAAGCCGGACATGGAAGAGATAACGCTGGCGGCGAAGACCGGGCGTATTCCGGGAATCTATCTCGATCGGCTGGAACCGGTGTCGGCCAGCCAGGGCTGGGGCACATTGCAGAAGAACAGGAGCGTCTGGGAGAAGCCCATGCGCATCGGTTCGCGGGGTTTCGCGCGGGGCATCGGCACGCACGCCCCGGCCACGCTGGTTTACGACCTCGGTGGGAAGTACAAGGCGTTTCACGGCTTTGTTGGGCAGGATGCGGCCACAGGCGGCACGATCACGTTTGAAATTCAGGTTGACGGCGAGAAACGCTGGGAGAGCGGTCGAATGACCAGGGCCGACGTGGCCAAAGAGTTCAGCATCCCGCTCGACGGTGCAAAGACGCTCACCATCATCGTGACTGACGGCGGCGACGGCATCATGGGAGATCATGCCGATCTGGCGCAGGTGTGGCTGGAGAAATGAGCCAGCGAGCCGGCGGGTTTAGCCCGGCGGTTTTTTTAGGCTATGTCCTGTCATTAGAAGACCGAGGGGATGACTTCGACAGGCTCAGTCCAGGCAACCCCTCGGCTCGTCAAGATCGCGGTCGGAGACCGCTCCTACAAGACGATCGCGGCTGCAAGCCGCTCCTACGGATTCATGCTCGTTCGATTCGGACTGGATCCCCGTCCGTGGAGGCGGAGAGAGCCTTGGTGTCGCCGATGATTCTGCCGACCGGGACTACGTTGCTGGCTGCGCGGGGCTCGTCGCCCTTCGAGGCGGGGGTCGGTCCCCAGAAGATGCAGAAGGCGCTGCCCGGCGGCCAGTAGGCCAGCTCGCCGACCGTCATCTCGGTCCGCATCGCGTCACCCTTGTCGCCCTTGACCGGGATCGTGAAATAGATCTCGTCACCCCAGCGATTGACCTCGGCGTCGATGGGCAGGGCGTCGTGGATCTTGCTGGCCGTGGCGGTGTCATTCAATTCGGCATTGAAGACTTTCTTTCCGACCGTGACTCGAATCTCGTAAGACATGGGAAGCTCCAGAGACCCTCAGGCGCTCAGACTTTTCGACTCGCCGGACCGACAGTCCTATCTCGGTCCTGTTCACAGCAGCATCTCTGTCCCCCTCGTAGTGCGGGAAAGGATTCCCGCTCGAAGAGGTGCGAGAAAGGATTCTCGCACCAGCGATACCCTCGCCTCCCCATCCGCTGCCCGGGAAGGGCCATTCTCTGACCGCCCAGGTAGGAGCGGTCTCCGACCGCGATGTCAGTCGGGCTCGGAGAGCCCTCCTACATCAGTCTTCCCTCGCAGCATCGTGGTCGAAGCGTTCCAGCGGGCAGCCCTCGCAGCGGGCCTTGGGGCGGCAATGATTCTTGCCCACATTGACCAGCAGCGCATGGTATTCGTTGAAAAGCTGCACATCTTCCGGCAGATTTGACTCGAACAGTTCCTTGATCTCGTCGTAGTCCGCGGACGAATCGATCAGGTGGTGCCGGTAGAGAATCCGGGCGGTGTAGGCATCGACCACGAAGCTCGGCATCTGTCCGGCGTACAGCAGGATCGCGTCGGCGGTCTCCCGCCCGATGCCGCGGACTTCGAGCAGCTCCTCGCGAAGCGACGAGAGCGGCACGGAGAACATCCGCTCGAGGTCCAGGTCGAACCGGTCGTGGAACCATTCGATGAAGCTCTTGAGCCGCCGGGCCTTGACGTTGAACGTGCCGGCCGGCCTGATAAGCTCGGCCAGCTCGTCGAAGGGCATCTGGTGCAGGCGCTTCCAGTCCAGTGCGCCTGCCTGTTTGAGATTGTCGATGGCCCGCTCGACGTTGCGCCATGCCGTATTCTGCGTCAGGATCGCCCCGATGATCACCTCGGTCGGCGTGTCGCCCGGCCACCAGTGCTGCGGTCCAAGGGCCTCGTACATCGCGTCATAGAACGTCCGCAACGTCTGTGTGGTTCGACTGCTCATGGGTTTTTTACTTGGCCGGATCCCGCGTGCTCTTGCGCCACTGCTCCACGCGACTGGCAAGCACCTTGGCCACGCCAAAGTACCGGTTCCTCGAATCCCCGGGCCTGCCCACGTTGTTCAACTCGTCGGGATCGCGGGTCAGGTGATAGAGCACGTCGAAGTTGCTCTCGCGCAAGTAGCGGGCGAACTTGTATTGAGGAGTAACCAGGCCGCGGACCAGGACCTGCCTATTGGATTCCTGCGCGTCATACTCGAGGAACCGCTCATCGGGCAGCACTCGCGCGTTTGGATCGGCGAGCAACGGCACGAGCGAGTAGCCCTGCATGAGCAGGTCGCGCCGCAGACCGGCCATCTCGCAAATCGTCGGCGCGAGGTCAACCAGACTGACCACGCGCGGGCATCGGCCGCCGCGCGGGGCGACCGCCGGTGAGCGAACCACGAGCGGGCATCGGATCATGGTGTCATAGAAGATCGGCCCCCGGCCGTAGAGGGCGTGCTCGCCGAGTGCAAAGCCGCCGTCGCTGGTGAGGATCACCACCGTTTTGTCGCTCAGTTTCAGCTCGTTCAGGCGGGCCGTCAGACGGCCGAGATTCTCATCCAGCCGCGAGATCAGCGCATAGCATTTTGATCTGGCCTCGCGGAGCCTGCGGTCGTCATTGGCAATGGGATCCTTTGCGGCCTTTGCGCCGTTTAACGCGGACGGTTGCTCACCGCGAGCCTTTGCCTTGGGATCGGGCAGGGTAATTGAGTCGGCGGGATATTGCCTCTCCGTGCCGGGCGGATAGACGAACGGCTCCTGGTTGGTGCGAAAGGCCAGCCAGAGAAAAAACGGGCGATCCTTGTGCTTGTCGACATACTCGATTGCCCGGTCCGTCTCCCAGTCGGTGAGGAACTTGTCGGCTGTCTTCTTCTGGCCGTCGAGCCAGACGGGGCATTGGTCGTATTTCCACGCCTGGTCCTCGGTGGCGACATAGTCGGTCAGGCCGAAGCCGGGCGATTGGGCGGCGGTGTCCGGCAGATCCCACTTGCCGACGATGCCGCACGCGTAACCGGCCTTCTTGAGCAGGGCGGTGAACGTGCTGCTCGTCGGCGCCAAAGTCGCTTTCTCGGCGGTCGCGCCGTGAGTATGGGGGTACTGGCCGGTGAGAATGCACGCACGGCTGGTGCCGCTGAGCGGAGTCGGGGTATAGCATCGCTCGAAGCAGAGCCCCTCGGCCGCAAGACGATCGATGTTGGGCGTCTTGACCTGGGGATGCCCTTCGAAACCGGTGAGGCCGGCGTGCTGGTCGCTGACGATGACGAGGATGATGTTGGGGCCTGTCGGGACGGCCGGCCTGGTCGCCGGACCGGTCGAGGGGGCCGTCGAAGTCGCCGGCTGAGTTGTCTTGACAGGCCAGCGCACGGTCTTGGGCCCGGCACCCGGCAGAGTTGTGGGTATCGTGCCCGGCTCGGCCGCCTGCGTGCATATCGCTGCCATGAGGGTGACCAGCGATATCCGCAACCAGGCACGTCGATCAGACATCAGCGCTCCCACGTCGATTCTCACCCTTCGTCTTACTGGTACCCTATCCCTTGCCGGCGGAGGCGCAAGGTACGCCCGTGAGATTGTACAGGATTGTCGCGTTTCAGGCGCAGTCGTTCCCGAGCAACGGGTTTTTCGGGGGTCCGTGAGACATTCGGCGGGTACAGGCTGTGGTTTTTTCAGAACCGCGACTCTGGTTCGCCGAGGCGACCGTGAGGGGGCGGCCCTACCGTGATCTGGCCGCTGGGTGGTCTGGACCCTGGCTCTCCAACCTTTTGCACCAAGCATCTCGATCGGCCGGCTGAAGCCGGCGGGGAGAAGAAGATAAGAGAAAGGTGTAGTGGCCGCCTGAAACCAGTCCTAAAAGGACTGGCCTATCAGCCCGCCTTCGGCGGGAAAGCCCCGT
>CAZPIO010000176.1:0-14958 GCA_964586235.1 uncultured Planctomycetales bacterium | reverse complement strand
AACGCCAAAATGGACTGCTGCATCAAGAGTGTTGTGGCCCAGCCATCCTCGCGTCATAAAGAGCATGAGTGGCAGGTCCTCCTGCGATCGGTGCGTTGCTGTCATCCTCTGAACCAGATGGTACATATCTTGCTCCGCAATCCTTACGCCCGCAGGTTGCCCATAGGAAGTCGGGGTCCAAGGGCCCCAGTACAAGGTCCACGTCAAGCTATCGCAGAACGGCACACTGAGATTGATCGCCAGCCCCCCCTGTCGCTTGCAGCCGTGAGTCCAAGGAAAGAGAGGGACAACCTCGGCACGCTGCGAGTTGAAGCTGACAGAAGCACCCCAGTAATCTGGCTGGTTGATGCTTTGATCCAGGAACATGCCAGAATCGGGGTCCAACGGTGCTGACTGCCAATGGGCAAAGGAACCCCAGCCGCAAGCCGACTCCGTCGAAAGGACGAGAGTAAGAAGAAGCACAACCGGCAATTCCACTCGGTGTCTGGTTCGCTTGCACATGATAATACTCCTGCTATTCTGCTGACCCAACATCCCAGTTGTCTGCCGTTGACCAGTTCGACAGAGTGACCGCTTGCCAATGAGTCTTCCACGCTGACAGTTCGACAATGTGGGCCCCCTGATCGAGCGAGAGCGGCAACGTCGTCTTGGGGTCCTCTACAGTAACGAGGTCTTCTTCGGTTTTCATGGCCGCTTCGAATTCCGGCGAGTTCGCAGGAGAGGATGAAGGCCGGGGCATCACATCGGCCAAGGACCACCTTTTCGCAACGACGGTCTCAGGGATACATACCAGGCCCCAGCGCGGCTCCTTGCTATCGTCAAGTCCGACTAGAACCGCAACGTGCGATTCCCGAGCCACGAGCAGACATGGCACATCCGTGGCCGACAGTTGCGAAAGCGGCCGGCGGGTACAGGCCACAGCGAACCCGCGTGTTCGACAGAACGACTCGATAGCTCGCTCGATCGGCTCGGACTCTCGCAGATATCCCTCTTGCAGCAGGAACGCCGCTGTCATTCCTGCTGACTTCGGCATAGGCAGCCCCTCGGCACATAGCTCCTCCTCCTGCAGAGCCTTTAGCCTTTCGAAAACCGACACGTGACTGGCAAGTTGGCTCTGAACGACCGAAGACAGCACACGAAGGGCTGTCCCTACGTCCCTGTGACTGGTGACCCTTAGGGACTTCCTTCGTCCGCCCACCTCACCTGCTGTCTCGACCGTCCGCTCTTCCAACAGGCCCGCCCCCCGGACAGCTTGCTCCCGTCTCTCTCTGTCCTTGGCTTGACGTTCCAGCCAGCGACTGCGTGCTGCATCGCTCCCGTGCATGCTCGACGCCGGAACTGCCTGGGGAATCACGCCAGCACTTCGCAGATGCGGTTCGAGGATTGCAGCGTACGATTGGCTGTCCGTACGTCCCACAAACAACGGAACGGGGTATTTGCGTTGCCAGTAGAGCAGCACCGAAGCCAGTCCGGACGCGGCCGGCCCCACCGACACCTGATTTAACCTTGCGTCTCTAGCCTGATCCATTGTGGCGATCATGGTGACCGCCGGTACATCGGAGAACCGCACAGGGGTTAGCCCAAGGACGGAGTCTGCTGCCAGGGACATGGTGTCCGCAACACCCTTGGGCACGGCTGACCCGGAAAACATCACCCCTTTCATCTCGCCATCGCGCTCCACCAGCACAATGTAGCCCGCTTTGGTGTCACCGCGAGTCATCTGGCATACGTACCAGTCCTGCTGGTTCGCTGTCACCCGTTGCACACTGCTGACGACCGCCTCGCGCCATGCTGGCGGACATACCTCCTGGCCCTTGAGGATGCTCAAAAAAGCAGCGGCAGCATGACGACAGCGGTCTTCCGCTGATTGCTCCTGCCCATATAACCCTGATGCCATGATCATGATTACGGGAACAGAAAGGCAGCGATGCAACATACGACTAACTAAGGACATTTCATTCTCTCCTTGCACATGAGACCGGCCATTGCGCACTCTAATTGCCCCCCAATTCGTTCCGCCTCATGGATGCGGACAATCGATGCTGACCTCCGTCAGATTGTATCTCACCTCGACCGCCAAGTTGCCGATCCAATGCCGCATCCACAAATCAAGATGAGTGTCATCGCGAGAGCGAGCATCGATCGAGTAAAAGTAGGTGCCCTCTGGAACCACGTGTTGCACAACATCTTGTGGGTACTCCAGGATAGAGCCCCCCAGCCCCCCGTCAGCACAGGAGTAGTTCACAAGCCCGGGGCACTGCTCCGTCACGGTCTCGTCATAGCCCTCCCACTTCACATAGTTCCGCTGGTTCGACAGGCTACCCATCGTACCTGTGAAGAGGATCGACTTCACTCCGACCATGCCGCCTCCGGTGATACTGACGTCTATGCCGTTGGTGCCCGATCCATCCGAACGAAGCTGGGCCCGCAGGTCATAACCCAATTCGAGGCCATACCATCTGAAGGATGGGGGAGTATGGGGAATTGCTGCGTGATGATGCGTATAGGGACAAAACGGCTCGCCAGCGTGGGCCGCCGGCGAGAATGCCAGATTGCGGATCAGGGGCCCGCACGACGCGCGGGGAATTGGGTACCAAGCCTCTCCGCAGCCGGCTGTGACCGCGAGGCAGAAGTGGCCACTAGACCCGAGATCGGGTGTGAAGTCAGACGCACCGATTATCGTGAAAGTCCTGTTCACAGTCGTCGATGTGGAGCTGGGAGTAGGTACCGAGACGGAACCGAGACACCGTCCCGAGGTTGTCCCCGAATCGCACACTCCAAGCCCAGATCTTAGGAAGTTACCGTCGTACCACAACTCCAAATAAGTACCCCCTGAGTCGGCGCAGGAACAACCGCTTCTGACACGGTAAGTGACCTCGATGTCGTTGTAGGTTGTCTGATTGGGGGCGGCGCAATGGAGATCTAGGAATATCCCGATGTCGGGTATCGCCAGAAAACCGGAAGCGAGCCTAACGCTAGTGATCTCGATAGGAGGGTCACAGCCTCCGCCCCCCCCTCCTCCTCCTCCTCCGCCGCCGCCGCCGCCGATTCCACATCCCTCAGGCTCGCCACAGCCACATTGCCCTGGCTCGGTTTTGTTAGGATCGTTGGGGCAGCCATCGTTGCAGTCGGCGGTCCCGTCGCCGTCGCTGTCCGTGTCGGGCACGCCGCAGCCGCACTGGCCCGGCTCAGTTTTGTTGGGGTCGTCCGGACAGCAGTCGCCGTTGGGACAACAGTTTGGGGTGTCGTCTACTCCGCAGCCACATGCGCCCGGAGAAGTCTTGTTGGGGTCGTCCGGGCAACCATCATTGCAGTCGGCCGTGAGATCGCCATCGGTGTCCGTGTCAGCCTCGCCGCAACCGCATTGGTCGGGGCTGGTCTTATTGGGATCGTTGGGGCAACCATCAACACAGTCCGGTGAACCGTCCCCATCACTATCCGTCTCCGGCTGACCGCAACCACAGGCTCCAGGCATCACTTTTTCCGGGTCATTCGGGCAACCGTCCTTGCAGTCCGCGGTGCCGTCGCCGTCTGAGTCCTCAGTGTCGGATTCGCCACATCCGCAGACACCCGGGGCCGTCTTGTTGGGGTCGTCGGGACAACCATCAATGCAGTCGGCGGTGTTGTCGCCGTCGCTGTCCGTATCGGGTACGCCGCAGCCACACTGGCCGGGTTCGATCTTGTCGGGATCGTCGGGACAGCAGTCGCCGTCCGGACAGCAGTCCGGGGCTTCCGTGATGCCGCAGCCGCAATCGCCGGGCTCGGTCTTGTTGGGATCATTTGGGCATCCATCGTCGCAGTCGGCCATCCCATCCCCGTCGGTGTCGGTATCGGGCACACCGCAGCCGCACTGGCCGGGGCAATCCTTGTCCGGGTCATCCGGGCAGGTGTCTCTGCCATCCGAGGGACAACAGTCTATTGCGTCGGGCACGCCGCAACCGCAGGAGCCGGGCTCTGTCTTGTTTTCGTCATAGGGACACTTGTCCTCACAGTCGGGTGTCCCGTCGGCGTCGCTGTCGGCCGTCGGGTCTGTGCAAACACAACAACAGGACGGGGGTGGACAGGGGTCGTTGATACAAACGCAAGTCCCACTGCAGAGTAGAGTGGTACCGCAGTCCGGATTGTCCCCAAAATCGCAGTATAGCCCCGCGTCGCAGACTATTGGCCAAGCAGTCAAAGACCCGCTCGAACAGACCTCGCCCTCGCCGCCGGTGCAACAGTCCTCGGGTACCGGGCACGGACCGTATTCCTGAGCGGGTCCGCACATGTCCGGGGGCGTCACACAAGCACCATCTACGCACACCAAGCAATCGTCGCAGCTCATGCAATCACAAGAATTGGGATCGTAATTCACACATGCCGGATTGCACTTGTCAAAGCAACATGCGTTTGCCGGAACGGGGTTCCACGCAACCGTTGCCACCAAGATCAGCCCCAAAACACCGCCTGTCCGGACCACCGCTTTTCTGGCTTCGCCAAAGCTGTCCACAAACGTGCCCTCCACGACCCTACCGCTGAGATTTGAATGCATCACACCATCTCCCCAAGCCATAGGTCAGATAGGTTTCGTTCCGTACTCAATCACCTGCAACAGGAATGACAAGCTCCTACCCGCCGATCAATGGCGGACGGCAACTACTGGCCCTGCACCAAGGTCTGGGCAGCCTCAGTCAGCCGATGTCCGGGATACTCCGCGACCAAAGCGTCCACGGCCTGCTGGAGTTCTTCGCGCGGCGCCCCGGTGAGTTTGAGCATGCGGCAAACCTCGTAACGGCCTGACGGGCCGTAAACCTTGTCCTGCGGCAACGGCGGCGAGGTGCGAGAAAGATCGACGATGGCCTGGAAATGAGCCAGGGCTTCGTCGTGACGACCGAGTTTCTTCAATGCCCGGCCGGCCATCAGATGGGCCCCGGCAAACACGTCCTTGTACTCCGGCTCCATCAGGCGATTCGTGTCAGGCTCATAATACTGCTGGAAGAAACCGTCCAGCGCCGCAGCCGTTTCGGCATCCTTGCCCTGAGATGAGGCAATACAGATGATGAACAAGTCCGCCGTCGCCCGATTGGCATCATGGGCGTTGTGCCGCCATCGCTCGCAGAGCACGCCCAGGCGATCCCACCGTTCTTGCGACACCGCATGCCCGGCAGCCAGATCGCTGTTGATCTCCTTGAGCAGTTGCTCCGCCCGATGTTGCCCGATGCGGCAATCCATCGTCCGGAACGCCCCGCGGACCTTCTCGGTGTAGGTGTGGCCGCGCAGGATTATCCGCAACTGCTCGTAGACCTTGCACATCTCCTCGCGTTTGCCGAGGTGCCAGAGCAGTTCAGCTTTCTGGCTCATGGCACAGTAGGCCCCGCCGGTATCGGGGAACTGCTCGATCACCTGATCGAACATCGCCAGCGGCTCGGGGCTCTTGTAGTGCGTCTCTTTGCCCCGGTCGCGGGCGGCACGGTACAGGGCGGCGGCCTGTTCCTCGCGAGCCATGGCCTCGGCGGCTGAGCGGCCCTGGATCTCGGCCATCAAACCGACGGCCTTGATGCCCCATTTGTCGATCGGGGAATCCTCGTGGGCCGCCTTGAGATCGGCCAGAGCCTCGGCCGTCTCGCCTAAGGCCCGGTGACACTCGGCCGCACAATACAAGGCCGTCGCCCGGAACCCCTTGCCCGCGGCCACGACGGTCTCGAAATGGCCCAAGGCCTCGCGAACCTGACCCTGCTCCTTCAGGCAGACGCCCACCAGGATGTTGGTCGGCTCGGAGCTCGGGTTCATCGCCAGCGCCTGCTGCAACACAGGCGAGGCCGCTTCGTAGTTGCCGTCGACCTTGAGCTGTTTGCCTTGCTCGTAGAGCGAGTCGAACGTCGCCGCAGGCGGCGAGGCAGGCGGGTCGGTCGTGCCGCCAGTCTCCTGGGCATGTGCCCAACCCCACATGGCCAGGCCGGCCACGCTCAGAACCGACACAATCAAGAGCGTCTTTTTCATCGGAACCTCCCGTCGAGTAGCCAGACTGCCACTGACATAGTCGCGCGCACCTCCCACCTGCCTCGCTGCCAGGACCGAAATGAAACCGAGACCGGCAAATAAGGCCGCTTAAGAAGAGAAGGAGAAGGAGAAGGAGAAGGAGCAGGAGAAGGTGAAGGAGAAGGAGTCTATCCCACCCCACACCTACCTCTTCTGCCTCACCTCTCGCCGGACTCAAGGTAAAATACAACATTTTTTTCGGATGTCAACACGGAATCTGAAAAAAAGTCGACTACAATGCGATTTGCCCATCTGACGAGGTAACGGCGTCTACTGAAGGATTGCCGCCCCTCTCTTTGCTGAAGCCCTGCTGAGACCACCCTGAACTCACTCCGCAGACGGACACCCGTCTGCGACCGCGCGAACCCTGCCCTGACCGCCTCTCATGCGCGACCGCAGGACAGACCTCTGCGGATTGGACACAGCCGCGCGCAATTGGCAGAATTCGACACTGTCGCCAGAGTCGTTTGTTTGTTGAGCAAGGTTTTTCTCAGACGGACAGCGTAATTCGAGCCGAACGACCTTTTTGCGGGGAGTTGCCTCATGAAATGTACCTGGTTTGTGACCTGTCTCGTTGTCACCGTCAGCCTGCCGGCCACGCTCCATGCCGCCGGCCAGCCCCTCTGGCAGGACCACCAGCCCCGGGCCCGGCTGATCCAGCCGAGGCTTGACGAGCCCGTCAGCCAGATCGTCAACGTCACCATCAACGGCCACCTGGCCGAGTGGTGCGGCTGGACCCTCCCGAACGCCGTCAAAGCCGACCAGCCCGGCCTGTACATCGTCGCCGGCGATGAGACCAACAACCCCGTTATCGCGGATCTGGTCAAGGCCGGGCTCAAGCTGGACCGCGGCCCGCTCGGCCCCGAGGGCTTCCAGATCGTCACCCACGAAGCCGGCGACCGCCGATTCGTCGTGATCACCGCCAACACCCCCGTCGGCCTCAAGCACGGCTGCCAGGAACTGCTCTTCTACCACATCGGCATCACCGCCGGGGGCGGAACGGTCGACTGGCCGCTCAACATCAGCATGAAACCCGCCGTCGCCTACCGCGGCGTCTACATGCTCCCCTGCTGGTCGGCCTACGACTCGCTGGAAAACTGGAAGAAGGTCCTCAAGTTCCACTCCGAGCTGACCCTGAACCGCAACTGGTTCTGGTTGGCCGGCTTCCCGCTGCTCGAGCAGTACGGCGGCGAGTACGTCAAGAGCGACCTGGCCAACGCCTGGAACGTCAACGGGCTGGTCGGCCTCTGTCGGTCCGAAGGGATGAAGTTCTACATCGGCGGTGGTTGGTTTACCTGGCACCACGACCAGCACGCGGGCGGCTCCATCGATCGCGGCTTGCAGTGGTACCTGGACATGATCGACCTCCTGCCCGAGACCGAAGGCATCTACATCGAGCCGCCCGGCGAAGGCCGCGAGACGGACGAAAAGACCTGGCGGGAGCGCACGGACGCCTTCAAGAAAATGGCCCAGACGATCTGGAAGAAACGCCCGGAGTTCGAGTTCGCCGTCGCCATCGGCAAGTTCAACAATCCAAGCTACCGCAAGATCATGCACGAAATCGACGACCGGCGCATTTACTGGTGGTGGTGCTGGGGCGACCCGCTCATGCAGAACGCCATGGCCGAGCATCCGCTGATCCTGCGCTGGCACACGATCGTCCAGATGAGCGACTATCACGGTTCAACCGCCCCGCCGCAGCCTCGCGAGGCGGCTCTGACCGGCTTCGCCACCAGCTACGATCCCGGCCAGGGCTACGGCAACCCCTGGAACGGCTGGGGCAAGCTCGGACACGACAAGCCCCGCAACATCGACCCGCGCACCATGCCCCTTTTCTCCCACCAGTTCTGGTTCCGTGAGCGATGCTGGGACCTGAGCATCGACGAGCAGGCCTTCGCGGCACGGCTGGCCCGCCGTCTCTTCGATGCGGATATGCCTGCCGACTCGATCCGAAATTACCTCACCCTTGCGAAAATGTGCCCTAAGCCCGTCGAGGCGGACAACCGGGAATTTGCCCGGATCGGCGAGTTCGTGGATCGGCACGCGGGCAAAGGCACCCCGCGGAACAAGGACACGCTGCAACGCATGCGCGAGGCCATCGAGGGCATCCAGCGCGAGAAGGCCAAGCCCAAGGCGACCCAGCCCCGCTGACAGCGGCGGCCTTGTAGGAGCGGTCTCTGACCGCGATCTTGACGAGCCGAGGGGTCTATCCCCTCGGTGTTTGCCGGAGCGGTCTCTGACTGCGATTCCCGAACGATGGATACCGCCGGCGCCTTGTCCGCAGTGCCTTCTTCGCCGGGTATCACGGGCAGTCTGCCTGCCAGTGCCGTCTTCGCCCCGCCCTCACCGACCGCCCTTGCCTCGCAGGACGAATCCCGGTAGAACCATACCCGGGGACACGCCAAACAGGCACGACCGGACGCTGATTGTGTAATTGGAGGGATCCTGCAATGATGAAAACCGGCTCATGGTGGCGGCGTCTTCGGGGTGCGTGGAGACGCTCTGATTTGACCGACGAGGCGGGCGGACAACTGCCCAAGGTAGGCGATGACGGCTTGCTGAGCGACCCGGTCGCGACGGCCGAGGCCGATCTCGAGGCCGCGCCGGACAGAGTGGGCGGACCTCTCAGCCGCTGGAGCAAGCGCGACCAGACGCTCGCCAAACTCCAGGAGGGTTACGAGCAGGTCACCCGAGTCATCCAGGACATCCAGACTCACCTGGTCACCCAGGCCGACCGCAGCGAGCGGATCTGCACTTCGCTCGAACAGTTGGCCCACTCGGCCAACGACCTGCCGGTCATCGCCCGCGAGCAGGCCCAGATGCTCGAGCACATCGCCGCGAACCTCGAAGCCACCGGCGCTCGCACGCAGCAGATGGCCGAGGCCATGAGCGAAGTCCCCAAGCTGGCCAAGGCCCAGGGCGAAGCGCTCGTGGGTATCAACCGCCAGTTGGAGATCGCCGGCGAACAACGGGTGATGACCTCTCAGACCCTCGATCGCATCGGCACCGCCATGGGTACCCTCAACACCGCGAGTCAGAACCAGACCGAGCGGCTCAAGATGATCGGCACAAGAGCCGAGCAGCAGACCGAGATGCTCACTCAGATAATCGCCAGGCAGAACCGCCGCTTCATCATGCTCTTCGTGGTAACCGTTGTCCTCGCCCTCGCCGCAATCGCCGCTGCGGTCAGCTTCGTCGTGATGTCCACGCAGGGCTGAAAGGACAGGTTGCCCGCCGCACAGTCGGCGGTCCCCGCTGCACGAAGCAGTGACCCACCACCCAGACGGTCACCAACATCGGGCCACCGATGGCCCTGTGGCTGTCTTGCCAGGGCGAGCGTCTATCAGTATCATTTGCGTTTGCACTCAACGGCAGATCCTGCCGCGAGGTACGTGCCGAGCGAACGAGCCGCCAGGCTCTGCCGCGATGGTCACGGGCGAAGGCCTGGGGGCATCATTCGGTGTTTGCACTGTCACCCTCGGGGCACATCTCCCAGCATAGTGTGGGAAAGGCGGATGCGACGGCGGACTTGGGGGTGCAAACGCCATGGCATGTCTCACCGATGCTCAAATCGAGCGACTGGCCACCGGGCAGTGCGCCGAGGCTGAAGCCCGCGAGTTCAGGAGCCACGCAGACCAGTGCGTCGCGTGCTCGGAGCGGTTGGCCAGCCGGCTCCCCGACCACTCTTCCGAGGCTCTTCCCTCGATCAGCGGAATCGACACTGCTCGCCTGGAGTCCCTGCTGAGAGGCAACATGGATGCGGGCGAACCGTTCGACCTGGAGACGGAATACGGCTCGACCGAGGCCGCGCCGAGCATTCCCGGCTACGAGATCATCCGCAAGATTCACCGAGGTGGCCAAGGGGTCGTCTACCAGGCCATCCAGAAGGCCGCCAAGCGCAAGGTGGCCGTCAAGGTGATGAGGGAGGGGCCGTTTGCCAGCAAGAAGGACATCGCCCGGTTCGAGCGCGAGGTGGAGGTTCTCGGTCAACTCAACCATCCCAACCTGGTCGTAATCCACGACAGCGGGATGGCGTCGGGCTGCTTCTACTACGTGATGGACTACATCCCCGGCCAGTCATTGAAGGACTGGATGGCCGCCGGGGAGCGATCGATCGAGGAGTGCCTGCATCTCTTCGTGAAGATCTGCGCGGCGGCAAACGCTGCTCACCTGCGCGGGGTGATCCACCGCGACCTGAAACCGGGCAACATCCAGATCGACGCGGAGGGCCAGCCGCATATCCTGGATTTCGGCCTGGCCAAGGTGGCCAGCGGGACGGATGCCTCACTGATGACGATTACGGGACAGTTCGTTGGCACCCTGCGATGGGCCAGCCCGGAACAGGCCGAGGAGGTCCCGAGCAAGATCGACGTCCGGACGGACGTGTACTCGCTCGGTGTGATCCTCTACCAGATGCTGACAGGGCAGTTCCCGTACGACGTCATCGGGAATACTCGGGATGTGCTGGACCGGATCATCAACGCTGAGCCCGCCAGACCGAGCACGATTCGCCGCGAGATCAATGATGAGGTCGAGACAATTGTCCTGAAATGCCTGAGCAAGGAGCGCGAGCGGCGGTATCAGACAGCCGGCGAACTCGCCCGCGACATCCGTCACTACCTGAATGGCGAGGCCATCGAGGCCAAGCGCGATCGCATCCTCTACATCCTGCGGAAACACCTGTGGCGATACCGATTGCCCTTTGCCGCGGCCGCGGGCATCTCGCTGATGCTGGCGATGGCCCTGTTCTTCTCGCTGGCCCTGTGGCGCCAGGCCAGGGCCGAGCACCAGGCCCGCGTGGCGCACGCGGCTGCCGCCCTGGAGCAAGGCACCGCCTTACACCTTGCCGGCCGTGGTCAGGAGTCCCGCGCCGCCTTCGTGAGGGCCCGCGATGCCCTCGCCGAACTTGGCGCCTCAACCCTGCCGGCTGAGGTGGGCCTGTATCGTTCGCTTCGCGAGTTTGGCGATCCTGTCAACACGCTCGGCGGCCATTGGGACGGGCTCATGGCCGTCGCCTGGCTCCCCAACGGGATCAACGCATGCTCCGCTTCTGAAGACGGGACGGCCAGGCTCTGGGATGTCCCCACCGGCCGAGAGATCCGGAGGTTCAACGGACATAGCGGGGCAGTCAGTTGCCTGGCCGTCTCCCCGGATGGCCGATACCTCCTGTCCGGCGGAGAGGATCACACCGTTCGCCTGTGGGATATTGAGACGGCCGGGGAGATTCGACCGCCTTTTGAGCAGACGGCTCAGGTGCGAGGCGTCGCCTTCTCGCCCGATGGCCGATGTGTGCTGGCGGCACCGGCCGAGCCGGGCGGAGCTCTCCGCCTCTGGGATATCGAGACCGGAGACTTGATTCGATCCTTCGAAACGCCGGTGAAAGGCGCCTACGCGTATTATGGAGTGGCGTTCTCTGCCGACGGCCGTCAGCTTCTGGCCACGACCTACGAGGGGAGTGTCTGGATCTGGGATGCGCGAACCGGACAAACGCCGTCAGAGCTTGTAGGGCACACAGGCTATGTCATCAGCGCTGCGTTCTCACCTGACGGCGATCGCGTACTGTCGGCCAGCTTCGACGGGACGCTGAGACTCTGGAATGCCCGGACAGGCGAACAGATAGGACGGCCGTTCAAGGGTCACACCGCCGGCGTGCGGGGCGTTGCGTTCGTCGGCCGCGGCGAGCGGGCGCTCTCCTGCTCGATGGATGGCAGCCTCAAGCTCTGGGATGTCGGAACCGGTGAAGTGGTCCGCACTTTCGCAGGTCATACCGAGGGTGTACGCGGCGTTGCCGTCACATCCGACGGGCGCCGTGCCGTCTCCGCCGGAATTGACCGTACCCTCAGAGTGTGGGACTTAACACAAGACGCCGATGCCCCGGCCGCCCGCGAGGGCAACACCGTCACCAGCTTGAGCTGTTCCGCCGACGGCAGGACCTTCGTTTCGGGCGATATCGCCGGCTCCGTCAGGCTTCATGACCTTGCGACTTTCCGCGTGCTCCGCACGTTCACCGGACACCGCTTGCCCATCGACACCGCCGCCATTCTCCCCGACGGCCTCCGGCTGTTTGCCGCAGACAGCGCCGGTGGCTTCAAGATCTGGGACATCCGTAGCGGCCATGAGCTCCACAGCCATCCCGGACAAGGCCCCGGCGAGGCTCGCTACCTCCGCGGGGGAGCGTGGTGTTTTACCGCCGTCGCGCGAGACGGACGTTTCGCCCTCTCCTCCAGGCCCGACGGGACCATGGCCCTGCGGAGCATCGAATCGGGAGCCGTCATCAGCACTCTGCCCGCCGGCAAACACCGCATCACGTGCGTCGCGGTTTCGCCCGACTGCGGCCATGCCCTTTGCGCCGACGACGGCGGTACGTTGCACTACTGGGATCTTGGAAGTGGTTCACGTCTTTTCTCCACGCCGGTTGGGCCCAAGCCAGGCGCCGTGGATTGCGTTGTCTTCTCCGCCGACGGGCGACACGCGATCACCGGCGGCCACGACCTGGTTGTCCGCCTCTGGGACTTGACCGCGGGACGCCAGATCCGTGAGTTTGTCGGGCCGACCCTGGTCGTGAAGGGCGTCGGCTTCGGACGGAGCGAGAGCACCTTGTTTTCCGTGGGCGGTGATCAGACCCTTCGGATGTGGGATGCGAACAGCGCGAACGAACTGAGCCTGGGCACTCAGTTCCCGATGTACTGCTATGCCCTCGCCGTTGTTCCGCCGGGCGACGCCGTGCTGGCCGGCAGTGGGCCGTCGGTCAATCTCTGGGATGTGTCCCGATCTTTGAGCCATCTGGAACAGGCGCCTCGCATCGAGTCGGCGCGATCGGCTCTTGGTTCAAACGCAAACGATGCCGACGCGCTGGCGACGCTGGGCGAATGGTACGCGTTTCGCGGCGTTTACGACTGGGCGATCGAAATCCTGAGCCAGGCCCGGGCCAACGGCGCTGACGTCTCGCCGCTGACCATGGCGCGCTGCTATTGGCGGATTGATCGCAGGGAGGATGCCGCGCGAGAGTTCCGCAGCGCGCTGGCCAGAGGCGAGGCCCCGCCCGACTACCTCAATCTGTGCCTCGATGCCGTCACAGCCTCGCGGGCTCCCACGCAACCGACGGCCGTATCGCTGCGCCGCACTCAGGGCATCGGCGGGACCGGAACCCACTGACTGTAGAGCTCCTTCTTGAGACGATTCCCGATGTTGACTTCCTCGGCAGGGCCACCCTGTTCCGGAGATCGCAAGGCCCGCCAGTCATAATGAACCTGTCCTGCTGCCCGCACCTTGGCTCTTTCGCTTTCAACGCGCCGAGCACACCTGATCTGCTCTTCGATTACCTCCGGCGACCAAGGTGATACCCTCTGCTGTGACCAGTAATCCTTGGGATCCCAGGTGGGGGCCTGCACCTTCTCGGTCTCAAGGCCGACGATAACCAGCGGTTTGTGATCGCCAGGCTTGACGTCCGGGACACTGTTTAGCCACGACCGAAGCTCACGTTCGAACTTGCCCTCCTTCTCATCCTTGAAGTACAGCTCAGGAATCACGAACTCGAAGTAATTCGCGTTCAGCCATTTCTTCGCCTTGTTGTCGTTGTAGCGGGGACTGAAGCCGAAGGGTACGCCTCGTGTCTTGCGGGTCTCGTTATGCACTTTCTTCAGGAAGCCTTCGAGGGTCTGGTTCAGATGGTCTTCCGGATGATGCGGTTGTGTGGCAGCGGTTGTTACCATCCAGCAGATCCGCGGATCGACCGGATCCTCGGTGCATGGCCGCGTCGCCGTCCCATACTCGGGGTTGCCGGGCATATTGTGGTCGAAGACGAGGCCGTCTACCCCCGAGGCCAGCCCTTTGCGTTTTGCCCTGGGGGTCGCGGCGATCTGGTGGCCGAGCAGCTCGCGGATGACTTCGAGTACGTAGGAATGGACCTGGCCGCTTTCCGGATGCAGGTACATCTCTTTTCCGTCGAGCGATCGTACGACTGGAAGCATATAGCCGTTGTAAGTGATCAGGCGATCGACGCGGAACGGGTTGACCCACGCGTACAATCTGATGCCCTCGTCGTGGCAGGCCCTGATCCACTCGCCAAGCGGGTCGTAGTTGGACGCCGCCTCGTTCTCCGGGGCAAGCATGGTCAGAGCGGGAGACCAGGGCTCGAGGGCGGCACGGGCCGAGCTTTTGTGGATCCGGTCGCCGAACGCCCGGACCTGCAGCAGAATGACGTTGCAGTTGAGTTCTTTGGCCCGGTTGACGATCGCACGCATCTCGTCCATCTGCACCCGCCAATGGAGACCGGACTTGGACGGCCAGTCAATGTTGTACGCGGTGGCGACGAACATGCCGCGGAACTCCTCGCTCGGTGTGCCGCTCGGACCGCCCCAACCCGGTTCGCCGGGCCCGAGGCACCCCGACGTCAGGAGCACGCTGCAAGCAGAGCCGGCGACAACAAACAGAACGCGCGGGAAAAAAGGAAGTGATCGCATGGTGTCTCTCCTAACCGGACTTGGAACTGGTTACGAGTAAACACCCTCCACTCTCACCTTATCGCTCGCGTTTGGAGAATCAAGAAGAAATGATGGCAGAAAGCACTTTCTCGCCACGTCTGACCGATATGTGCTGACGACAAGTCGTCTGCTCGTGACATCCATCGATGCGAAGCGTTGACTCGCTGATTGGTGGTAGGCTGGAATCCCTTGACAAGTGCTGTGTTGGCAGGTACCGGTTCGATTCGTCCTGGAGCGCTCGCAACGCACTGTGTCGCGGAGGTTAACGAAGATGGCGCCGATCGAGTGTGCGATCGGGCATCGACCTTCGAGCGAACGGCTTTTGGCCTCAGGGCAGGGTGTGCCCCGCCTTCCCCGGCCCGCCCCGGTCCCGAGCTGCTCGAAAGGCGAAGGCGGTTGCTTCCCTCTCTGCCCTCGTCCAGCCTCTTGTCCTCTCGCTTTTGTCACCGGTCAACGA
>CAZPIO010000175.1:1636-14991 GCA_964586235.1 uncultured Planctomycetales bacterium | reverse complement strand
CCGATCCGCTGCACGTCGAGCTCGCCCAACCTGCACACGGTCTGCTCGATTCGCCGCTCATCCGCGTTCAACAGGTGCATGCCGCCACAGACGGCATGAATCCGGCTCTCTCCGGTCACCGAACAGACATAATCCAGCGTGTTCACGATCCCGGCGTGGGCGCACCCGACCAGCACCACCAGACCCGCGTTCGTCTCCATGTAAACAGCCTGATCATCGACAATTGCATCCGCTTCAGTACACCCCTGATCCAGGTAGAACGACCCGCCAACGTCTTCAAAGTCGTTCTGCCGCGGAATCTGGCCGGTCAGCCAGACGCCGCCTTCCAGTTCGACCGGGTGTGTCCCCGTGGCAACCGCCCGACCCACACGCGACTTCAGCCACTCGAGCGACTCGATGGGCGAACCCACCTGCCGGGCGCCGCCCTGGGGATCCCGGACAAATCGCTCCCGAAAAGCGGTCAGGTGCGCATAAACCGTGGCCCGGCTGAGCTTCGGCAGAATAGACGGCAAACCGCCTGTGTGATCGTAGTGGCCGTGGCTCAGCACCACGTCATCAACGCTGGACAGATCGACACCGAGCTTCTCGGCGTTGTGGGCCAGAGCCATCCCCTGGCCGGTGTCCAAGAGAATACGCCGGCCGCTGCGTTCGATCCAGAACGCCAGACCGTGCTCGCCCAGCAGGCCGAGCATATTGGCCGTGTTCTCGACCAGAACGGTTACTCTCGTGGCAGCCTGCGTCATTCACTCTTGCCCTCGTCGGCCGCTTCGGCCGGCACCGAGATGATACCACCGCGCATCATCACCAGGAAGGGCATCATCCAACCTGTGACCCGCGAGCTGATCCGTGAAGTCATTGGCTGGCGGCGGATGCCGCGTCACCTGTGCGGAGTTCGTCAAGTCTCGACTGCCATGCCCATGCCGCGATTCCAGCCGGAGTGATGAACGGGGCCACCAGCTTGCCGTTGCGATCCTGACACCAGTTCGCCCGGAACGACCACTCCTCCAGGTCGGGGACCTTGTCAAGAGCACCCAGCATGACCAGGCTTTCGAGGGCATGGTAGGCGTCCGACTGGACAAGCTCCGGATTACCCGCCTTGCCGCTGTTGCAGCCACCGGTGAAATCGCCCTTGCCGCGGTAGCACCGCATCAGGCCGGCAACGCAGGCCTGGCCGTCGATCGCGTCGAGCTTCCCGAGCGCTTGCAGGCTGAACAGGACCGCCCAGGTATCTTCGATCACAAAGAACGGATCGCTGACCCAGAACAGACCCGCGGCGTTGGCCGGGAAGGGATCGCGGCCTGCTGTCGGTTGATCACCGGTCAACTGGTGGCGGGCAAGAAGCTCCGCCGCTCCGGTCGTGTCGATGTCGTTCAGGCAACCGAGAGCTTCGAAGCACCAGATGCTGTAAGCGTATGCCAGCAGACGTGAATGGTTGTCAGAACGTTTTTCGGCCCGCCGGTTTTCATTTGGGATGGTTGAAAGGGGCGGCTGACCAACCGTCGGCCGCATGCTCCTCGCTCCATGGAGTATCGCATCGCGAGTCACGCCGACTCCATAAAGGTCCTCAATCGAAGCATAGTCTCCGGCCACCAGGTTGTGGATCAGCCGCCCTTGTCCTTCGACACAGCCGATCGCCCAGTGTGGACCCTCCAGCACATTCTGCTGAAGACCCGCTAACGCGAAGCGTTTCAGTGATTCGGCGTCGCTCGGACCCCAGAAAGAAGCGGGCGGAATCCGATAGGCGCTCAGGGAACTCCACAGGTTGCTGTAATCCTGGCTGCCCAGCCTCGGGTTGGCCGAGAGCCACCCGGACATCGCCGCCCGCGCATCCTCCACGGTCACCACTCGTTCGGGCCGCGGCAGCAACCTCTCCCCCATGATCCAGAAACCGGCCAGGCCGACAAACGCGGCGATGATCGAAGCCAGGAACAGCACTCTCATACGGGTGAGCTTGTGAACCGGTTGAACGAAGATGGCCTCATCATCCTGAGACTGCAGGATCTTCGCTGCCTCGGCCTCGTCGCCTGACAGGAACAGCCGCAGACTCTCGCCGACCACCGCGGACACCCGTGCTTGCAGTTCCGAGAGGCGCAGCGCCGTCGGTGCCGCGTGCGATCTGAGATGATGGGCATCTCTTGACGCCAGGTCCGCACGACAAGTGCCGTCCGGTGCGACAGTGATAGATGAAGAACCGTTATAGCGAGCGATGGGCCACAGGAAACTGGCAACCAGGCTGTTGCGAATCGGCGGCAGATAGAAGGTGCAGCCCGATCGCTTCAGCGAGTAGTCAACGGCCAGGAATCTCTCGCCAAGGAATCTGGCGAACGCCCGCATATCCTCCGGCGAGGCCGGGCGCGAGCACGTTCCCGGCGAACCCGGTTCCCGCAAACCTCCCACGGCCGCTCGCAGAAAGAGGTTGTAGTCGGCGCGTGCGGGCATCGACTTGAGTCCCCACCACAGGCCGATGTTGAAGACCAGCATGGCCGCGAGGAACACTACGAACGGCAGCCCGGCAAGCCCCATCGCCAGAAAACCGATAGTCATGCTCGCCGTCCCCACCACCATTGCGACGATGAACGGGCTGCGATTGACGCGCAGCATGAGGGCACCCTGGGTGAGCGCAGGAAGCATGTACACCGCCATAATGGTAAACATGGCGCGATAACCCCACGTGCGGCTCAGCCACGCGAAACACACGACCCACGGGACAAGAAAGAGAGCCAGCAGCAGGAAGTTCTGCCAGATAATCCGTTTTCGGAATTCGCTGCCTTCCCGGTAGTTGCGGGTCATTTCACCGCCGACCCAACTCACCAGCAGGAGCGTCAGCAGCGGCGAGAGCAGCGACGGCCCGACGGCCTGCAAGCCGCCGAGCAGCGTACTGAACGAAAAGCCCTTTCCACCCCAGCCGATCGGGCAGACCGGCATCACCGTCAGAACCTGGTCTCGCAGGCGCTGTGGTGGCTCCAGTCGCCTGATGGCGGGCTCCAACTGGGCCTCCAGCTTCTCTCGCAGATCAACCCGAGCCCGGTGAAGACGCGTCTTGAAGGCGTTCTCACTGATGCCCAGTGCCTCCGCGGCCTCGCGGACGCTCTTGCCCCTGAGGTAGAACAGCACCAGGCACTCCCGGTGCGCCTCACTCAGGTCCTCGAGCGTTTCGCTCAGCAGTTCCTGCACCGGTTTGTCGAACGTGCCTTCATCGGTGTCCTCGCCGACTGCGGCTGTGCCCTGTTCGAGTTGCCAACGATGCAGACTCCGCAGCGTACGGCGATTTCTCTTCTGGAGTCGCGAGGCGACATTCCGCGCGATCTTGCCGATCCAGGCCCCGAAACTCTCCGGACGTCGCAGCGTACCCAGGAATCGGAAGCCCTGGACAAATGCCTCCTGGGCAGCCTCCTCACTCAGGTTGCTGTCGCCCAGGCGGCTCCAGGCGATCCCGTAGACCAGCCGCGAGTACCGCTCCACCAGTTCGGCATAGCGGTCTCGATCACCTGACTTGATTGCTTCGATGGCAATGGCATCTTCGTGCAAGGTCGTCCTCCTTTGTGCCCTTCCACACCAAAGAGCACCGACCTGCCAGAAGGTTACACCACCGCCCGAAACACCGGAAGGCCGTTCTAAGCCGCCATGGAGAAAGGACTTGCCGCTCCGCCCAAAACCGCTGGACCATCACCCCTGCACCCTGATTGGCAAACAACCGGCCGGGTGGCCCAGGTTCTTCTTGAACCTGGGCTCGCGATGACGGGTCGGACGATAACCGCATTAACCGTTCGCGCCCACCATCACTGAACCCTGCTTGCCACGCCGTAGCGAAGCGAAGGCGGGAACCCTAACCGGCAAACAACCGCGATCTCGCTGCCTCCGTGATCGCCACCACCGCAGGGTGTTTCAACTGCCGTTCCACGCTGATCGCGTAAAACTGCCCCTGGTACTTCGACACCGTACCGATTGCCTCGACCCGGTAGTCGCGAACGATCTCCTTCTCGATCACGCTGTATCCGGCGAAGAACCCGTGTCCGTGCTGCCCGCAGACGGTCAATAACGCGATGTCCTCGAAATGCGCGACGATCTTCGGCCGGACCCGAACCGTGTCGAACCACTTCTCCATCGCGATGCGCAGAGCGCTGCCGGGGGCCGACAGCAGCGCCGGCGCCCCGTCCAGCGATTTCGGGAAACCCTTCCGCAGCCGCCTGGCGAGCTTCGGCGCCGCGAAGAGGGTGATCGCCGACTCGCCGAGCGGGTGGTTGTAGGCCCGCACGCGGATCTCCGGACTCACCGGCGCGTCCGACAGTACCAGGTCAAGCTCGTGCACCGACAGCGGCGGCAGCAACTGGGCCGGTGTGCCCTGGATACACTCCACTCTCACCGGGCCGGGCAGCCGAAACACGGGCTCGATAAGCCGATAGACGATCGGTTTCGGCAGAACGTCGTTGACCCCGATGCTCACCTGGATGGACATGCCCGCGGGCCGGCCCTTGATCGCGTCCACAAACTCCCGGCCAAGCGAGAAAATCTCGTCGGCGTAGCGATGGGCCAGCCTTCCGGCCTCGGTCAGCAGCAGACCCCGCCCCGAGCGAGTGAAAAGTTTCTCGCCCAGGGCCTCCTCCAGCTCGCGAATCTGGGCCGAAACCGTGGGCGGCGACAGGAACAGCCGGCGGCAGGCGGCCGTGATCGAACCCTCCCTCGCGACGATCCAGAAGTAGAACAAATGGTGGTAGTTGAGCCAGTCCATGAGATCATGATAATTAGGAATTATCGAAAAGTCAATTCGCAATTTCATTCCTGCCTTATTCGCAGAACAGGCGTATACTACAGGTGTGGGCATCAGAGCAGCGAGACCACCCACCCAGGGAGGTGGATGTGCGACTGTCGATTATTGCGCGCCGCGTCGTACTGCAAGGCCCCTCGCGGGGCGCGTTGGAGCAGCGGTTGCGGCTGATCTTCGGAGGATGGGCCTGCCGGATCAGGCGGGCAAAGGTTTACATCGAGGATGTCAACGGCCCCGCAGGAGGGCTCGACGTGCGGTGCGCGATCGAGGCCGACCTGACCTCTTCCGAAACGGTAACGGTCCGTGCTCTCGGGTCCGACGTTGAGACGGTCGTGCGCAGCGCCGCGAGGCGGTTGGTGCGACGCGTCAAGCGGGAGTTCCACCGCAGGCGCGCCCCGACGGGGGTCGGGAGTGTGTGACGGGGAGGTTGGTGATATGGCCAAAAGAACGATCTACATTACAGAGAATGACGCCAGGAAGCTCGAAGAGATCCTGAAGGCCGGCCTGCGCCACAGCAGTCGAGACATGGCCAATCTCCTGGTGCTCGAACAGGAGCTCAGGCGCGCCAGAATCGTCGCACCCGACGAGGTCGCGCCCGATGTGGTGACAATGTACTCGTGCGTCCGCGTCAGAACGGGCGACGACGACGAGCCGATGGAGTTTACCCTGGTATTCCCGGAACAGGCGGATCCCGACAACGGCCGCATCTCCGTCGTGGCCCCGATCGGCGCAGCCATCCTGGGTTACAAGGCGGGCGATGTGGTGCGCTTCACGACCCCTGGAGGGGTCCGGCGGCTGCACATCGAACAGGTGCTCTATCAGCCGGAAGCGGCCGGACAGGTCCACTCGTGATGACTTCGGTCTCATCGATTCTGTCCAAGCCGGGACCGTGGCTGCCCATCAGCATCTTCTGTGCCAGGGCCGCGAACGTGTCGATGGACACCGTTCGGTTGATTTGTGTCACCCGCGGGCACCGAGTGGGCTCTGCTGTAACAGGGGTCTCTGCCCCCGATAGGGCACGTTGACACATATCCCGGCGTGCCGCACAGGTACTACAATGAATGACCATGGCAGACCTGGCCTGGACATTCCTGATCGAAAGCTGGCGGGTCCTCGGCCAGATGGCCCCGTATCTGCTCTTCGGCTTTCTGATGGCGGGCTTGCTCTCCGCTTTGATCCCGACCGCATGGGTCGAACGACACCTCGGCGGGCGAGGCCTCGGTGCGGTGGTCAAAGGCGCCCTCTTCGGTGTCCCTTTGCCGTTGTGTTCCTGCAGCGTGATTCCGGTATCGGTCTCGATGCATCGGCAGGGCGCCAGCCGCGCGGCGACAACGGCCTTCCTGCTCGCCACCCCGCAGACCGGCGCTGATTGTGTCGCGGCCATGTACGCCATGCTCGGGCCGGTCTTCGCGATCTTCAGCCCGATCATGGCTTTCCTGACCGGCCTTCTCGGCGGAACGCTGGTGCGGTTCTTCGATGCACGCGATAAAGTCGCAGCCAATGCTGAGTCGGCGACGACCTCAGCCGACAAGAACGGTTCCGCCTGCGAACGCGGGCCGCACCCCCCTCGCGGTACGCTGTGGTCCGGATTGCGATACGGCTTCACGACCCTGCCGAAAGACATCGGCGCGGCCCTGATGGTAGGTGTGCTCATCGCCGGGGCAATGACCGCCTTCATCCCGCAGGATTCGCTCGAACCATATATCGGAGGCGGCATCCTCTCCATTCTGCTGCTCATGGCCGCGGGCGTGCCGGTCTATGTCTGCGCCACCGCCTCTATTCCGATCGCTGCCGGCCTCATCCACATGGGCGCCTCGCCCGGGGCTGCCCTGGCTTTCCTGATCGCCGGCCCGGCAACCAACGCCGCCACGTTCACGACGCTGTGGAAGGTCCTCGGCCGGCGATCCGCGCTGTTGTACATGACCACCGTCGCGATCAGCGCGATCGGGTTCGGCCTGCTGCTCAACGCGATCGTAGCCGTCACGGGCTCCAGGGTGCCGCAGTTGGGCGGACACGTCCACGGCAGCGAAGCGGCCGCGATCCGATCCCACGTCTGGGCGATCGTTCTGCTGGCCGTGCTCGCAGCATCATATTTGTCTTCGTGGCGAAGCGCCGGGCGCCGCGGCGATGCGACCGCGGAAGCAAAAACCGGCAGCGCGGCAACGGCCGCCGAACGCCTCGAACTGCTCGTCACCGGCATGACCTGCAGCCATTGCGTGGCCGGTGTCCGCACGGCTCTCACCGCCAGTCCCGGCGTTTCCACGGCCGAGGTCGATCTGACCAGCGGCCGAGTGACCGTCGAGGGACACAATCTCAAGCCCGAGGCCCTCACCGCGGCGGTCGCCGCCCTGGGATACCAGGCTCGTGTTTCGAGCTCCGGGCCATGATCCTGGGCCCCAGGCCTGACGCCCGCCGATGGGTGTGCAATCCGGGCCCATTCGATTATGATCCCCGGTCCGGGCACCCCAGGTGTGGCCTTTCCAGGCCCGCCTGTCGGACGCCGATGCCCCGAGACGGAATCTCGTGCCCAGAGTAGCGGGGTGGGGCGAACAACCTCCTTGGATGGGACTGAACAGCAGCGATGGAAACCACACTCAGAGAAAACATCGATTGGGTCGGATACGTGGATTGGTCGATGCGCGACTTCCACAGCTACCAGACGGACCGCGGCGTCACTTACAACGCCTACCTGGTCCGGGACGACAAAACCGCGCTGATCGACACGGTCAAAGCGCCTTTCGTCAATGATCTCCTCGCTCACGTGGCCGCCTTGACCAGCCTGGACAAGATCGATTACGTGATCTGCAACCACGCCGAGCCCGACCACGCCGGCGGGCTGACCCGAGTGATGAAGGCCCTGCCGAACGCCACCCTCGTGTGCTGCGCCAAGTGCGTGCCGACGCTCAAGCGATACCACGACACCTCCGCATGGAAAACGCGCATCGTGGCGACCGGCGACGAGATCTCCCTCGGCCGCCGCACGCTGCGATTCATCGAGACGCCAATGGTCCACTGGCCGGAATCCACGTTCACCTACATGCCCGAAGACAGACTCCTCTTCTCGATGGATGCCTTCGGCCAGCACTACGCATCCTCCCAGCGGTTCGACGACCAGGCCCCCCTGTGCTTCATCATGGAAGAGGCCAAGACCTACTACGCAAACATCATCATGCCCTACGGCAAACAGGTCGCGGCGACAATGGAGAAAGTCGCCGGCCTGGACATCAACATGATCGCCCCGAGCCACGGCGTCATCTGGCGATCTTTCGCCGGAGAGATCGTTGGCTGCTACCAGAACTGGGTCCAGTGCCGGCCCAAGCCCAAGGTCCTGGTGCTCTACGACTCCATGTGGGAGAGCACCGGCCGCATGGCCGCGGCCATCCACGAAGGCGCCTCCCAGCCCGGCGTCGAGGCCCTCCTGCATCACATCCGCAGGACCAACCTGACCCGCATCGCCTCCGAAGTGCTCGATGCCGCCGCCATCGCGATCGGCTCCTCCACGCTGAACCAGGGGCCGATGCCGATGATGGGCGCGGTGCTGACCTACCTGAAGGGCCTTCGCCCGGCCAACAAACTCGGCCTGGCCTTCGGAGCCTACGGCTGGACCAAGGGCGGCCAGGAGGCCGTTCAGGAAACCATGAAGGCCATGAAGTGGGATTTGGCGCGCGAGATGATCGCCGTTCCCTATTCTCCAAACCCCGAGGAACTGGCCGCCTGCCGCGAGGCCGGCAGACTTCTGGCCAACCATGCCCTGCGGGTTGCGGCCGACCGCAAGGCAGGCGAGAATCTCTGTGTCGATCCGTAGACGACAAGGATCACCTGCGATGATTCGTTAGAAAAGAGTCCTGAGGAGCTTCCGATGAAGAGGTACGTCTGCGACGTGTGCGGCTGGGTGTACGACCCGGCCAAGGGACTTCCCGACGAAGGCATTCCGGCCGGCACCCCCTTTGAAGACCTCCCCGACGATTTCGTCTGCCCGGAGTGCGGGGTCGGCAAGGACCAGTTCTCACCGGAATGATCGGTAGAACCGACAGCCACCCTCTGGAGTCTCGAATCTGCGATCCCGCCCCCATAGCCGCCCGCAACCGCGGTCCCCGCACAGGAATGGCTTGCGGCGGCAATCTGCTCTTCTGCGGCTGACCCTGCATCCTCAAATCTCTTATCTGAAATCCAGAAAAACCCCGTCAACTCGGTGGTTCCGCCGGCATGGCCTGTGCCGAGGACACGAGTGTGAGTCGCCCTCGATCTCCCAGGGAGCATGGTCTGCGGTGCGTTTCACGAATCAGCCCGGCTGCAAAGCGATCGCCACTTTGGGAATCCTGAAGATCTGCGGCCGGAAATGGCCGATCACAAAGGCTGCGGCCGCGGCCGGCCCCCAGGATCGAATCTACAATGTCTTGTGGCGACTATCGTCCCAAAGTCGCGTTTGTCTTATTGGGTGACGAGCACGGGCTTGCCGGCCACTTGGTGCGGATAAATCCTTCTCAGAGCCGGTGTTGCGTGAGTTTCCAGAGGAGAGCGATATGAGAACGCGTGGCTGGGCGTCTTTGGTTGCCATTGTCGGCCTGACGCTTTCGGCAATGCTGACCATGGGCCAGGGCTGCATTACGATTTCGACCGACTCCGACGGCGACGGCTACACCGACAACGAAGAAGTGACTAACAGCCCTCCCACCGACCCGTACGATTCGTTCGATTCGCCCTCTCATGTCATCGACAGCGACGACGACGGATGCTCAGACTACGGTGAAACGACCTTCGGCCACTGCGACGGAAACCCGAACACCCCCCCGCCTTCCCCTGTATCCCTCAGCGGCTCGGTCAGCGTTGGCGGCAATCTGGTTCTCGATGGCGATACCAGTGACCCGAACAACCCGCTGACCGGCAACGACTTGGTAAGCTCTTCCGGTTCCCAGACAGTCCCCAACCCGTGCGCTATCGGTGGGTTCCTCGGCGACATCCCCGAGGGTACCGACCAGCGGGACGTCTATCTGGTCGCGATGGCGGCCGGGCAGTCCGCGACCCTGTTCCTGGCCGATCCGGACGCCAACGACTTTGATCTCTACCTCTACGATGAGAGCACCGGCACCCTGCTCGACAGTTCCGAGGGCGTGGGCAAGGCCGAACAGGTGACCGTACCGGAAAACGGCCTCTATCTCATCGAAGTCCGCGGTTACAGCGTGACCCACAGCGGCGACACCGGAGGGCTTTACACCCTGCTCATCGGAGCGAGCGCGCTGACTCCGCTCACTGCCTCGGCCGTGCAGGACCGCCTCTCGAGCCTGCACCCGTTTGTCGAGGGCGAAGCACTGGTCAAGTACGCTGAGGGGGCTAAGGCCAGGCGAGCGAATCTGCAGAAAGCCGTCGGCATGGAAGAGATCGACGACGGCATCAATGCCGGCGGCTTCCACCGCCTGCGACTTGACAACGGAACCGCCTCGGCCGCCAAACCGTCCTCGCAGCTCCGAGCCGCCGAGCCGGACGCCCCAGCCGCGATCTCTCCAACCATCGAGGCGATCAAGGCCCTCCGCCGCCAGGCAGGCGTCGAGCGCGCCGAGCCCAACTACATCCGCAAGACCTTTGCCGCCCCCAACGATGACTTCTACAGCTACCAGTGGCATTACCGGCTCATCGGGCTGCCGGCCGCGTGGGACGTCACCACCGGCAGCTCCAACGTGATCGTCGCGGTGATCGACACCGGCATGGCCCTCGGGCACCCCGACCTGGCCGGCCAGACCGTCGCCGGGTACGACTTCATCAGCGACATCGGCACGGCGATGGACGGCAACGGCGTCGACCCCGATCCCGACGACCCCGGCGATTCACCCGGCTTCGGCATCTCCAGCAGCTTCCATGGAACCCACGTCGCCGGCACCGTCGCCGCTCGCACCAACAACAGGACCGGCGTGGCGAGCGTCGCCTGGAACGCCCGGATCATGCCGTTGCGGGTCCTCGGTCGCGCGGGCGAGGGAAGCGACTATGACATCGCCCAGGCCGTGCGATACGCCGCCGGCTTGAGCAACAATTCCGGCACCGTCCCCGCCCGCCGGGCCGACATCATCAACATGAGCCTCGGCGGGCCGGGCTCGTCCAGCACTCTGACCGGCGCCGTCACCGCCGCCCGCCAGGCCGGCGTGATCGTCATCACCGCCGCGGGCAACAGCGCCGGCAATGCCGACCTGTCGTTCCCCGGCGGCATCAGCGGCGTGGTCAACATCAGCGCCGTCGACCAGTCCCGCTTTCTGGCCCCATATTCTAATTACGGTACAACCGTGGCCGCCTGTGCACCCGGCGGCAACCTGGACATGGACTTCGACGGCGACGGCGCGGGCGACGGCGTTCTCAGCACGCTCAAGAACGACGACGGCCGCTATACCTACGCGTTTTACGACGGGACCTCGATGGCCGCCCCCCACGTGGCCGGCGTGGCCGCCCTCATGAAGTCCGTCCACCCCGACCTGACCCCCCTGGACTTCGACCGCCTGCTCGCCGGCACGCACCCGGGCACCTCCTTGAGAATCGTCGACGACCTCGGCATCACCGGCAGGGACACCTTCTACGGCTACGGCCTGATCAACGCCCGCAACGCCGTCCGCGCTGCAGCCGAAATCGCCGGCTCCTCGGTCGGCGACACACCCGTGCTCCGGGTACTCCCGCAGGACATCTCGCTCGGCTCGATGCTCAGCTCGGCGGACGTTGTGGTGAGCAACGTCGGCGGCGGGACGCTCGACGTCACCGGCGTGACCTCGCTTGCGACCTGGATATCGGTCAGCCCCACCTCCGGCGGCGAGGGCACCTACGAGATCAGCGTGACCCGCGCCGGCCTCGCCGACGGCGTCTATTCGGGCAGCGTGACTTTCATCTCCAACGGCGGCAGCGCCGGCGTCACCGTCCGCATGACCGTCGGCTCGGTCGCCGCCACGGGAGGCAGCGTCGGTACCCTGTATGTCTTGCTGGTCGATCCCTTCACGCTTGACTCGATCAGGCAGGATGAGACCAACGCGTCGAGCCGGTACGCCTTCTCGTTCACGAACATCCCGCAGGGCCGGTACCGTCTCTATGCCGGGTCGGACATGAACAACGACGGCTACATCGACGATGAAGGCGAGGCCTTCGGCGGCTACCCCGTGTTGTCGAGTTCGGAAATCCTCAGCCTGACGGGCGACGTGACAGGTCTCTCGTTCAGCGCCAACTACCAGATCAATGTGCAGAAACCGACCTCGCAGGCACGGGCCGACGAGCCCGAAGCCGCCCCGCAGCCGCGAATCAAGCGCCTGCGCTGACGGGCGCATTGGACGATTCGCTATGGAAATCATCATCAAGCCGACCGAAGCCTGCAACGGCACCTGCGTGTACTGCTCGGCCGACGGCTCGCTCGGCAAGCGCAAAATCCTCCCCCAGGACCGCCTCGGCCGCCTGTTCGACATCTTCGTCGAGTGGATGCGGGCCGGCGACCGGCGAAACCTTCGCTTCCTCTGGCACGGCGGCGAACCGATGCTCTGCGGCCCCGACTATTACCTCGAAATCATGCGGCAGCAGCAGAGGGCCTTCGGAACCGACATCACGCGCGTCCGCAACGCCATGCAGTCCAACCTCTCGCTGGTCGATGACCGGTGGATCCCCGTGCTGCGCGACCTGCTCAAGGATCAGGCGATCGGAACATCGTTCGACATCGTCGACGGCGTGCGCGGCCTGGCCGGCGGCAAGGACCTCCGCCAGGTCTGGGTTCGGGCCGTGAACAGGCTGCGGCAGGCGAACATCCGCGTCGGCGTGGTCTACGTGGCCCATCGCAAATCGCTCGACAGGGCCGGCGACATCTACCGCTTCTTCCGCAACATCGGCCTGCATGTTCGCGTCAACCCGCTCTACCGCGAAGGCCGCGCGGGTAACGAGGCCTCTCAGCCGCTGTGGATCACGGCCGACGAATACGGCCGGTTCCTCGTCGATCTCTGCGAGATCTGGCGTGCTGACGACATGCGCTGCTCGGTCATGCCGCTGATGGAGTGGTACCGCGCCTGGAAAGGCAGTTCGCGACTGTGCTGCGACAGCCGCGGCATGTGCCACACCAGCCACCTGGGCATCAATCCCGACGGAGCGGTCTTCGGCTGCGGCCGCCAGTCCGACCACCGGGCCAACCTGCTCGGCAACATCTTCGACGACAACCTCGACGAGCTCCTCCGTCGGCGCGAGCAGGGCGCCCTGGCCGATCGCTCTCGGCGCCTGCGCGAAGGCTTCTGCCGCGACTGCCGGTTCTGGCACCTCTGCCACGGCGGCTGCCCGATGATGGGCCTGCTCTACCATGGCGATATGCTCCGCGAGGAGTATTTCTGCGCCGCCCGCAAACAGCTCTACGCCCACTTCGAATCCCTCTTCGGCCCGCCGGTCATAAGCAGTCAGCAATCAGTGCTCAGCGATCAGCAAGGTGCCCCATCCCTTGCGAAGCAAGGGGTGGGAGATCGACCAAGCGGGGAACACTCTCCTCGCTCCGCGCAAGGTGCCCCATCCCTTGCGAAGCAAGGGGTGGGGGATCGACCGAGCGGGGAACACTCTCCTCGCTCCGCGCAAGGTGCCCCATCCCTTGCGAAGCAAG
>CAZPIO010000175.1:0-1536 GCA_964586235.1 uncultured Planctomycetales bacterium | reverse complement strand
GGGTGGGGGATCGACCGAGCGGGGAACACTCTCCTCGCTCCGAGCCCCTGAACCCCGCCTGCCACGCCGACTCGCCGCGACGGAGCGAAGCGAAGGCGGGAGCACAGCGAGGGCGGGAACCTCGAACCCTGCTTGCCACGCCGAATCGCAGCGAAGGCGGGAACCCTCGCGCCCGCCGCCGTCCAGCCCCGCGCTTCGTTGTAACCATCGAGCGCCCGGAAGCCTGGTCCGCAGGCGACACCGTGCGAATCGTGACCAGTCAGCCGGATCTCGAGCGTCTCCTCAGCGGACACCTTCACCCGCACGAGCAAGTGCGCATCCTCGTCGGCGAGACCCGCTTCACCGCCGCCCCCGGTGATTACTCATCCTTCTCCAGGCGTCTGACCATCGTTGCCGAGAGCACAAACGGCGCCGCCCGAACCGCGACCCTCGGTTTGCTCCGCGATTTGCGAGCGGACTTGGTGTTCTCACCCGCCACCATCGGCGATGGCTCGCCGGCCCGGCAGGCGACCGACGCGGGCGTGCCCGTACGGCTGGATTTCTCGATGGATTACGACGAGCACGTGCTCACCGGCCTGCTCGACCATTTCCTGCACAGTCCGGACCTGCAGGTACCCATCGAGCCGTTCTACGCACTCGCCGGAGCCGTCGGCAGGCACCGAAAGCTGACTCTGTGGCAGGTCTTCGACAGCTCGCCGGGCCGCTGCTTCTTCGTCGACGCCGAGCGCCGCATCTCCCTGTCACCCTGGTGGGCCAGGCAGGCTGTCTTCTTCGGCACGCCGGCCGATAGTATGGAAACGATGTGCAGATCAGCCGGATGGGCGCAACTCGAAGCATCCGCCGAGCAGGTGTTCATCTCGCAGACGCCGTGTGCCTTCTGCGAGCACTATCCCTATTGCGGCGGCATCTGGCGGGCGAGCCAGGATTCGGGCACCGCCTGCTCGATCTGGCAGCGGCTGATGGATCGGATGGCCGAAGCATACAGGCAGTGCCTGGGGGATTCTGCCGGTAACCCAGATCGTGAGAGAATGACGAATGACGAGACCCGAATGTCGAAAGAATGACGAAGTCCGAATGACGAAACGCGAGTTGGCGGGCTCCCACGGACCTCTTTGGGCTTCGTCATTCGAGCTTCTTTCGCCATTCGGACTTCGTCATTTGGGGTTTCGCCTTTGAGCCTTCTCGGGGTGTTCAGAGGCCCTCTCTTGTGTGATCCCAACCCCGCGTGTAGAACCTCCCGAATGGACGCGTCGGCAGCGTGCCCGCGTCCTTCAACGTCTACACTCATCTGGGATCACGTTATGAACAACAGGACGGTTTACGCCCGTCTCACCAGACACTGTGCCGCGATGATTCTCTCTTGCGCCGCCGCTGTGTTGGCGAGTGCGATCGCCCTGGCCGCCGAGCCGACCCGCTTCCGGCAGGACCGCTTCGCCATCGGCTTCTGGGTAGACCCGCCCGCCGGCCCGGACATGGACCCCCGCTACGCCGGGATCGCCGAAGCCAATTTCACGCTGGTCATCGGCGGCTTCGGAG
>CAZPIO010000174.1:0-15131 GCA_964586235.1 uncultured Planctomycetales bacterium | reverse complement strand
CGGCAGTATCAGGTCAGCATCACCGAAAACGACAGCCCGATCACCAAGGGCATCGAAGAGTTTATGATCACCGACGAGCAGTACATCCTCGATTATGATCCGCGGGTGACCGTGCTGGCCAACGCCCTGTACAAGGGCAAGACGATGCCGGTGATGTGGACCAAGCCCTGGGGCAAAGGGCGGGTGTTCTACCTGGCTCTCGGCCACGACCCCAAGGCCTGCGAGCAGGACATGTTCAAGAAGCTGCTCATCCGCGGTGGCCAATGGGCCGCCTGCCGGCCGGTTGTCGACCCGAAGTGAACTGCGTATGACTCGTCTCTGACGGGTTTGTGCTGCGGGCGGCTGCATGCCCTCGCGTCGAAGTCCGGGATTCAGACCACTTCCGCCGGCTGCTGGGCACGGGAGGTCGCTCTCTCCTCAAGCCAACGGTGCAGTGCCAGCACCACGACGGCAGCGGTGGTCACCAGCACGATGATGTCAACCAGGGCGAGAACAGGTTTCTTGGGCCAGGCGTTGAGCACGGGCCAGTAGCTGGTGAATAGAAGCCTGACCAGCATGGTCACCGAGGTGACCAACATGAACGCGGCCGGTACCAGCGTGTACCAGACGGGCCGGCGGTGCGCAATTAACCAGGAGGTGCCGACGATCAGGGCCAGGGCCGCCAGCAACTGGTTGGATGAGCCGAAGATCGGCCAGATGGCCTTGTATCCGTTGCTCAGGGCCAGGATCATCGTCAGGGCGACGGCGATGCCCGAATTGAACCAGTAATGCTTGATGAAGCGCAGACCTGCACGCGTCACTCCGCGGGTCTGGATGACGGACACGGGTGCAGGCGGCGCAGGTGCCGACGGCGATTCAGTGCTCATCCCACCCGTGCCGACCACCTCCATCGCGGGCGCCGGTGCCGTCGCGATTTTCCCTGCAGACTCCGCGGCCTGCGAGGCGAAGACGTCGTAGCGGGCAAAGAAGGTCGCCCAGCCCTCTTCGAGCATGTACCGGGTCAGGCGGATGGCGGTGTCCAGCGTGGTGACCAGAAAACCCTCCAGCAACAGCATCGCGCCCAATGCCCCGGCGGCGATCGGCAGCCCGAGCCCGACGTGGGCTGTCTGGCCCACCGCCATGGCGAAAGTGAGGATCGCGTTGCCGCCCTTGCCGCTCGGATCGAGATACACCTCGTAGTCCAGCTTGCTCAGACCGACGATCAGGCAGCAGACCACGCAGACGGCCAGGAGGCTCTCGAGCAGCATCGCGTAGTAGCCGACGCGGCGGGCCGCCAATTCGTTGCGCAACTGCTTGCAGGTCGTGCCGCCTGCGCACAGGCTGTGGAAGCCGCTGACGGCGCCGCAAGCGATGATGACGAACATGGCCGGCCAGCCTGGGCCCATGGTGGACGTCTTGCCGGCCTGGGTCCAATTGTTCATCGGCAGGGCTCCGGCTTGCACCGACTCGCCGCCGCCGCGGAAGGCCGCCGCCCCGACGGCGATGACCACGAATACGATCCCCACGTACAGCATGTGTACGTTGATGAAATCGCGGCTTTGAAGGAACAGCCATACCGGCAGCCCCGATGCGATCAGCACGTACCCGCCGATCAGGAACATCCATGTCCGCGGCTCGACCGAGACCGGCCATACCAGCCCGATCAACACCGATATGCCGCAGATGCCCATGGCGAGCAGGGAGCAGAGCCATACGGGCCATTTGCGTTTGATGTAAAGAAACCCGATCAGCGGCGAGAACAGCGTGATCACGATCACCGATGAGGATGCAATACCGCCGATGATTGCCTGCCGGGCCTTGGCCGTCAGCGTCTTGCCGTCCGGATCCCAGGCAACGGGATACTGGTATTCGCCATCGCGAAGCAGCCACTCCTTGCCGGCCTGGATTTCCGTTACTGTCGGTGCGGAGGAGAGCTTGACGCCGTTAGACCCGAATGCGTGCATGAGCGCATCGGGGATGCGGCCGGCGCTGAGCGCCTGATTGAACTCCAGGTGCTCGTGCCGGGTGGCGAAACTCATCTCAGAACGGAACAGCGGTTCATCCGACAGCCGGAACGTTTTCTGATCGCGGTCGATCTTGAGCGTGGACAGCGGAACCTTGGAGGTCAACGCCGTGGCGGAGAGGTCCATGAATGCCGCGCACACCAGCACCAGCAGGGCCACCAGCAGGACAATCATCATCACGAACGCCCCGCCGCCGATGTAACGCCGGGCCGTTACCGTCAAGTTCTTGCCTCCCTCGCGCACGGCGATATGAGTGGCCACGTAGTCGTGAACCGCGCCGAGAAAGATCCCACCGATCAGTATCCAGAGTATCGCGGGCCCCCAGCCGTAGTAGATCGCCAACACCGGGCCAATGATGGGACCGGCCCCGGCGATCGAGGCATAATGATGTGCGAACACGACCGGTGTGCGGGTCGGAACGTAATCACGTCCGTCGTTCACCGCGACGGCGGGAGTGACCCGGTCGGCCCGTTCCCCCAGCACTCGTCCAATGACGGGTGCGTAGAATCGTCCACCGGCCGCCAGGGCGATGATCGACACGCTGAGGATCACCAGCACGAGCATGGGCAACCTCCGAGATGAATACGGCTAACGCCGTCCTCTTTAGCATACCGAAAGAGAGGCGGTCAGGTCCAGCGGTGTTTTTCGAGGCCGCGACGACCGCCAATGCCCTCAGACCTTGATGGCCGTGACCTGGGCTCGGTTCTTCCGTGCAGTCCGATCGAGGCCAGCCCGGTCGTTCCACACCTCATTCTATTCTGAACGGTCTGAGGCGTTCACAGATCGCGTCTGTTGCGTATTTGCTGCGCTCTTCATGGGTACTACTTCACGTGGTTTGGCGTTTTCTCGACCAGAAAACCGCCAGCAGAATCGCCCCATATCCGCCTTGGATCAACGCGATATAAACGTACGATCGTCTCGCAAGCGATTCCATCCCGCCGAACGAGGGGGCAACCAGCAGCGTCATGGCAACAACGGTGCAAACCGTGGAAATGAGGACCGCCCATCCGGCGACCAGGTGTGCTCTGCGCCCGTGGCGGGTGGTGCCAAGGAATGCGGCAGCCTCCAGGATCGCCGCCGTGACGTACATCAGAAACTTCCACACCGTGGCGATGACGAGCGTTGTGCCGATCTGCTCGCCGAGCTGCTTGCGACGATCGGCCCTGCGGGCCTCGTCGGCCGCCGCGGCGCCCGGCCTGGTGGTCAGGATCTTGCTCTCCAGCCGAAGCACCTCCAGCTCGAGAACACGAGTGGAATTGACTTTGAGCACGTATTGCTCGCAGCAGTACCAGCCGGCCAACGCGAAGGCCACGGCTACATTAGCCGTCAGAACGGCAAATATCCGGTCACGGACTGAGATCTGGCTCGATGAGACGGCTTCGCCCGATGTGGTTGCGTCCATGCGTTTACCTGTTACTTCCCGCTTGTCGGCTCGGTCATCGATGCCGGGTCGAGCAGACGTTTCAGCTCTGCCTCCGACAACGCGCCCTTGGCCAGGGCGACCTCACGCACCGTTCGGCCGCTGTTGTAAGCCTCTTTGGCGATCGCGGCCGCCTGATCGTAGCCGATGACCGGTGCCAGGCCGGTGCACATGGCCAGCGATTGCTCGATTGCCTGCTGGCACCGCTGGGTGTCGGCTTCGATGCCCGCCACACACCGCTCGGTGAACACCCGGACGCCCTGGGCCAGCAGCCGGATCGACTCCAGCAGGTTCCTGGCTATCATCGGCATCATCACGTTCAATTCAAAAATGCTGTCCCGGGCTCCGATGGTCACGGCCGTGTCGTTGCCGATCACCTGGGCGCATACCTGGATGAGCATCTCGCTCATGACCGGGTTGACCTTGCCGGGCATGATGCTCGATCCGGGCTGGGTCGCGGGAATGCGGATTTCACCGATGCCGCACCTCGGGCCACTGGCCAGCCAGCGGATGTCGTTGGCAATCTTGGTCAGGGAGACCGCGATGGTCCGGAGCAGCCCGCTGGTCTCGCAGAGCCCGTCCTTGACCGCCTGGGCCTCGAAGTGGTTGGCCGCCTCGGCGAAATCGATCCCGGTCTGCTCGCTCAGCCGTTTGGCCATCCGGCGGCCGAACTCGGGGTGGGTGTTGATGCCCGTCCCGACGGCCGTCCCCCCGATCGGCAGCTCGCGCAGGGCCGCAACGGCCTTGCGAGCCCGATCGGCGCTCAGCCGCGCCTGGGCGGCATACCCGCCGAATTCCTGACCCAGTCGGATCGGCGTGGCATCCTGCAGGTGCGTCCGGCCGATCTTGACCACTCTCTGGAATGCCTTGGCCTTCTCTTCCAGGCGTGCGGTCAGCCCTTCCAACGCCGGTACCAGATCCGCCTTCAAGCCCTCCGCCGCCGCCAGGTGGATGGCAGTCGGAATGACGTCATTGCTCGACTGCCCCATATTGACATGGTCGTTCGGGTGAACCGGGTCACGTGAGCCCACCTTGCCGCCGGCGAGCTGGATCGCCCGGTTGGCGATCACCTCATTGGCATTCATATTGGTGCTGGTGCCCGAGCCCGTCTGGAAGATGTCCAGGACAAAGTGCTCGTCCAGCTTGCCGTCGATGACCTCCTGGGCCGCCGCGACGATCAAGTCGGCTCGTTTGGCGTCCAACAACCCCAGGTCGCGGTTGACCTCCGCGGCCGCCTGCTTGATCAGCCCCAGGGCGCGGATGAACCGCCGCTCGAACTGGTACCCGCTGATCGGGAAATTCTCGACCGCCCGCTGGGTCTGCGCCCCCCACAGAGCCCACCCGGGCACCTGCATCTGCCCCATGCTGTCGGATTCTGTCCGCGTCTGCTGGTCGCTCATGGTCATTCCCTCGGGCCCCGCCCGGTGACAGGCCGGCACCCCAGGCATTTTCGGAGATCAGCAGCCTTTTCGCCAGCCCGAACAGGCGGGGCAGTAGCTGAGGGATAAGGTTGCGAAAACGAGGGGGCTGGTCAAAGCTCTCCAGCGTTGTTTTCCGCCACAAACACGCTAATCTTACGCCCGGAGTCGCTTGTTCAGCCCAGAAAGGACACGTATGACTTTCCACCAACTCGGGTTCTGCGCTCGCCCACCGCGGATGGGGCACCTGATCGCCGCCCTGGCCGTGGTGTTCGCCTGCCGATCCGCTCTTGCCGGGCGGAACCTGCTCCAGGATCCCGGTTTCGAGGCGTACCGGCTTGATCCCCGCGGTCTTTATATGCCGGGCGCTGATGCCGGCTGGCAAGAGATCACCATGGGCAAGGGCTCCGTCCAGTTTGACGCCTCCTCGTGGAAAGCTCCGCCGGAGATGCTGCGGGAGCGCCCGCTGGGCTTTACGCCCGGGACAACCGGCTTCGAGGGCTTCGGACCGGAGCAGAACAAGGGCCGGATGATTCTGGAGCAGGACATCGTCGATCCGAAGGGGTTCACCGGCCGTGAGCAGCTCTATGAAGCCTGGATCTGGCTGGGCGGTTCGGGCCGTGATGACAACAACGCCGAGGACACCAAGGACGAGGCCGGCGGCTGGGAGATCTTCTTTTACGACAACGCCGACACCGCAACCTGGAAGGACGGCAAGGAGCTGGAGCACCACGGCGTCGCGCGCGACTTCTCGGGCGACCCGATGACCTTCGAGCAGCTTGTGGGATATGGGAAGATCCCCCTCGCGGCCAAGGGTGCCCGGATGCGCATCTGGGCGGCCACCTGGTCAGCCGTTTCTCAGCCCAAACGACACGAAACCGAGGTGGCGATCGACAACGCCCATTTCGCGGTTATTGATGCCCCCAACATGCTGGTCAACGGTGGCTTCGACCTCGATGATCGCGAGGGCGAACTGAAGGGCTGGCAGAGCCCCGCGCTCTGGCCGTTCGGCCGGGAAACGTTCAGACCTCGGCGCATCCCCAACATGCTCGGCGAAAACTTCGACCACGGCGGTTACCGCCCGTTCTACGGCGGCCGCTGGACTTACGGGTATACCTCCGGTCTGGACGGCTGGCGCCGGGACGGCTTCAGCATCAGCCAGTTCTGCGGCTACCAGTTCCCGCCGGGCACGCCGCTGGTCCTGATGTTCTGGTGGATTCAGGATGTCGCCCAGGGCCGGGCCGCCCAATTGCGCATCGTCGGCACCCAGATTCAGGTGGCCGTCGAATACCTGCGCGGCAGAGAGCGGCTGGGGGCCGAGGGCTGGCGCTTGGACTGGCCGGTCCCCAAGTGCATTGCCAATGTCTGCCGATATGACCAGAACGCCGGCCACGCCTATTGCCCGCGACTGCTGCTGAGCCCACCGCCCGGCACCGAAAAGGTCGGCCTGCACGTGAGCTTCCTCATCAACGCCCCCTATCGCGACGGCTGGATGAGCATCATCGCCGCGATGGACGATTTCTATCTCGGGCCGGAGGACGGAGTGCCTGCCACCCGGCAAGCCGCCTCTGGCCCGGAAGAGAATCCGTGATCAGACCCGCTGAGGATGGGTGGCCCATCCTCGCGATAGCGAGAGTGGGTGGCACGATGATCTGTCCTCGATGATGACGCCGAGAGAGGGGGAATCTCAGCCGTGGGCGGGCTCGCCGCGCAAGGCCGGGGAAAACGTCTTCCGGCTTCTTGCCGGTCATTTTAAGGTAAAACGCATCCGGACAGAGATCGATCTGGTCGCCCCAAACCAATTCACCGGACGGACCAACCCTAACGTGCTCGAATGCAGAACGATCGTTCCACAGGGCGAAAACACCCTTGCCAGCCAGATCCGACAAGTCGACCGTCCCGGATACTCCGTCGTCGAATTCCAGTTCCAGGCAGTAACCCTGCAACGCTTTGGCTTTCAGGACCTTTCGCAGCGATCAGTTGTTCCTGCCGTATTCTATTCGGCATGCGATAGACAAGAGAAGCCCGCTGGCCAGCGGACACTCAAGTCCGCCTGCGCTTTGAAACCTGCCATTGGTCTCCCCATTCCGCCTGCAGAATGATGCCCTTGGTTTGGCTGAACGTTTCTCTGCCACGGTGCTCCTTGGATGCGACCGGCTCATGCGTACTCGTAAACGGGCGTCTCGATGACCTTGTTCGGAGCTCTACTCCCCTGGACGATGGCCTGGATCCGTTCCACTGTTTCCGGAGAGAAATACTGCTCTCCGGTTTCCTTGCACACTCGCGCCGGGACATGTTCGATGATGAAGAACCTCCCGGCATGCTGCAACGTGTAGGTCACCTTGGTTTCGATCATTGTCTCTTTCATGGCGCTGACCTCGTCAATCCGACTTCCTGATTCTGAAATTGTCCCAGAGAGCCGGGTCCGGTTCGTACAAGGTGATGATCTTGATCACCGGCCGACTGGGATAGCTGCATTGAAGGTGCAGCGGCCGCCCGGCAGTTGTAAAGCCCAGGATGAGGCAACTCGGGCCGTATTTGTCGTCCGGATAGTCCTCGATCACTTCCGGTCGGTCGGATATTGCCTGTTCAAGCTCCGCCACACTGATCTGGCGGACAATACTCTGGTCCACGGCGTGCTTGGAGAATTCGTATTGCCGATGCAGGATCTTGTCCCGAATACCCTCAAGCAAGTTCATATGCAAATTGTATCGCATCTCAGACAGTACGACAAGATCCCAAGCTAAACCGAAGAGCCACAGCAGTATGGCCGGCCTGCCCGCGGCCGAGGGGCGAATCGCCGGTGATGACCGACGAGTGCCCACTGCGGACGAGAGGATTCGAACCTCCAGGCACCTGCCTCTCAGACAGGCGGCTTTGCCAGTTTGCCTACGTCCGCACGATTGTCCCCGGCGGGAGTCGAACCCGCATGCCGCGAGCGGCTGAAGGGTTTAAGCCTTCCGCGTCTTCCATTCCGCCACGGGGACGCATGGGTGAGGCAGGATTCGAACCTGCTAGGCCGCAAGACACGGGGTTTACAGCCCCGCCCAGCCCTCCAACGCTGGCGCTCACCCGGGTCATTCCGCTCGGCCCGGAATCCATTCCGGGCCGCCTCCTCTTTGCGGAATCCTCTCCGCATTCAACACAAATGAGGACAGGAATCCTCGATCCACAAGGCCCCAGAACGGATTCTGGGGCCAGCAGGATAGCGGCGGTGGGATTCGAACCCACACGCATTCGATCTTGAATCGAACGGCTTTGCCGGTTTGCCTACGCCGCCTTCTCATTCACTGCGGCGGGAGGGAGTTGAACCCTCAACATCCCGCTTCTGAGGCGGGCACCTCACTGCCAGTTGGGTTACCGCCGCAAACCCGAGCCACGATGCGCGCACCGTTTCGTCGACACCTTGCACAGAGGTACCTGTGCAAGCGATCCGCCTGCAGGCGTCCGTCAGTGCGCAGAATCTCTCCGTGTGTCCCGCGAACCGCCGTTGGCTATTCGCGCAGGACGGTGTTCACCTCGACTATCTGCCACCAGCGCGCAAAAAGAGAAGTCCCGGCAGCTCGTGGCTCTCAAAGGGCTGCCGGGACTTCGCCGTACAATCCGACTACTGCGCGCGGCCTAGGCAGCCTTCTCGCCGAGAAGGTAGCTTAGTAGCAGGCGGTAGTAGCGTAACGTTTTCATAGTATTGTTCCGTTCGACAGAATTATACAACATGTTTGTGTGGAGTCAAACGAAATCCAAGCGATTATTCATGTCGGCACTGCGGATCTATGGTATCCTGTTCCCCTCGGGGCTGGTCAGACTCTGCGGTATCGCGCTGGCTGCGAGGTGTCCCATGGTAACTGCGATGGTTTCGTTGATTGGTGCGATGATGACGACAAATGCTTGGGCGGGCACGGGCGATCGGCCGGTGGGCAACCCGGCCGTCGGGCGTTCAGTGGTCATGGCTCCGCATGGAATCGTGGCGACAAGCCATCCGCTTGCAGCCCAGGCCGGCGTGGACATCCTCAAACAGGGTGGCAACGCCATCGACGCCGCCATCGCCACCAACGCCGTGATGGGCGTGGTCGAACCGATGAGCTGCGGTCTTGGCGGCGATCTTTTCGCCATCGTCTGGGATGCCAAGACACGCAAGCTCTACGGGCTCAACGCCAGCGGACGGTCGCCCTACGCCGCCAGCATCGAGTTCTTCCGCTCCAAGGGGCTTGACGCCATCTCCAAACGTGGCCCATTGAGTTGGAGCGTGCCCGGTTGCGCGGACGGCTGGGAATCACTGCGGTCGCGCTTCGGGAGCAAGAGCTTTGCCGAGATCCTGGCCCCGGCCATCCAGTACGCCAGGGAGGGTTTCCCGGTCACCGAGATCATCGGCAACGAGTGGGGCAACTCGGAGGAACTGCTGAAGGCTGGCCCCGACGCCGCGAAGACCTACCTGAAGGATGGCCGAGCCCCTCGCGTCGGTGAACTCATGACCAACCGCTATCTGGCGGCGACCTATCAGGGAATCGCGAAGGACGGCGCTGCCATTGGCTACTGAATGATCTCCGGCGGATGGGCCAGCAGGCTTCACCCCGGGCGCGTATCCCAAGCCCGCTGGGCCCGATCTCGCCGGATCACAACTGGTATAGTCTTCGTACTGCTGAGGCGGGTGCCTCGTTGTTGGGTCTCAGTCCAGGACTATTACCCGCTCTTCGGCAGGGCGGGTGTACTCCTCCATTTCGGCCAGCGTGGAAATCGGCAGAGGTCGCGCCCCCTCTCGCGTCTTGGACGGCACGTAGGCACGTCCACATTGCCGGCAGAACTGGGCCTTACCCCGACGGCGAACCGGGACAAGTTGGGGGTGTTCACAATGCGGACAAAGCATATACAACGGCACAGCAAACACTCCTTGTGATGGCACCTGCCGGGCTCGCCCTTGCTTCCCTCTTGCCCAGGCTCTTGCGGCCTCGAGCCTGTCCGGCAGGGACCAATCGGGAATCTACGGTATATTGGACACCTACTTCGGCGAAAAGTTGCACCCCTTTTGAGGGATTCTTCGCTTCTCATGAACTATAGTGAACTCCTTGTCAAATAAGGATTTATCGGATGTTGACGGCAAGCCGACGGGGGTAGACGGTTGGTCGCGGGCGCCTAAGAATCGGTGATGAATATGCTTACGAAATATTTCCAGATCGTAAAGTATTTTTGTCCGCCGCAAGCAGTTTTCGGCCGTCATGCTTCTCTTCCACGAGGCAGCGGACGGGCAGTTCTCCTGAAACGTCGGCCAACCGTCGCTGTAACATCCGGAACAATTGCGGCTTATGGCTGTCCAAGCCCTCGGAGAGCTCCCTGCGTGTACGGAGACAAGGAAATGGCACCTCATCGACTCGCATGGATTGCGGCGGCTTGTGCATTCCTGGCCGCCTGCTCGTCGGCATCGGCTATGACCACGACCGACAGGCTGCCTGAGGACCGCAAGAGTACGGAGTGGCTTGCGGAGCACCTGCAATGGCCGGCCGGAACCATCGATCTGGTCTGCGACCACCTGCGTATTGCCGGGTGGCATTTCTTCTTCTCGGGCTTGCCGAACGACGTGTATTCCTATGGCTTCCGCTGTCAGAACACGGCAGACGCCAATCGGGCGCTGACCCTCTTCGGCCGGCTCAAGGCCGCGAATCTGGTAGTGAGGCTGTCGCCCGACGAGGGCCGGCCTATTCCCCTTGAGCGAGACGGTCCAGGTTTTCTCGTGGTCTTCCAGATCGGATGCCAGAAGATCCTGGATGAATGGTTCGGGCGACTGCCGGTCGAATCGGTTCCGGCCGGACGCCGCGTGTTCGGGGTCCATCGTCTCGACAAGGTCCCAACGGCCATGCCCCCGACCCTGACGATTTGTCTCGGCGACGATGTCGTGGTTCTGAAGGACCTCAGGGTACCCCCGAACGTCACGCTGGTCTCAGACGTCGATGAGCGGGTCCGCAAGGCCCGCCCGAACGACCCGGTGATCGCACAGATCGACCGATATGTCGAGCAGTGGCGCAAGCAGCGACCCACAACGAGTCCGGCTGCGTCGCAGACGGCGGCTTCGGCGCCGGCGCACGATGCGCCTGCCGGGTCGAGACCTGCGGGCGACAAGTGAGAGCAATGTGCGGGATTCTGTGCAGCGCGACGAGCACCGTCGTCACGGCTTGGCTTTCTCGTCTACCTTCTTTGCCGGAGCCGGCACATTCCGCGGGGCGATCGCCCAATCCAGCAGGTCGGCCCTGGACAAGTCGGCTGGCACCCGCTCGCCATTGGGAGGTATTCGGCGGTACCAGTCTACAAGTCGGTCGAAGAGCGCTGACACCACCGGCCGGTTGGCCGGGTTCTCGGCGACGTTGTGCATCTCCTCCGGGTCAGCCTCCAGATCGTAGAGGCGGATCGTTCGCCCGGGCTTCGCGTCGACAGGCTCATAGCCCATCCAGTTGAGATCCTTGCTGCCTGTCCGGTAGATCAGTTTGTGGCGGGCGGTCCGGATCATGGCTTCCTGTGTCGGCTGGTACTCGCTGAACACGGCATCGCGAACGCTGGTGATCTGGCCCTCCAGAATGCGCCGCAGTGACACGCCGTGGAGCACTCGTTCCGGGGTCGGGTTGGCTTCGTTAAGCAGGTTGAGGTAATCGAGCACCGTTGGGACGATGTCCACACCCTCCACGAGGGCCTTGGTGGACATGCCTGGGATGATTCGGCCGGGATAGCTCATGATCAGCGGAATGCTGACCGCACGCTCGTAGAAGCAGTGTTTTTCGAATCGCCCGTGCTCGCCCAGGTGGTATCCGTTGTCGCCCAGATAGATGACCAGCGTGCGCTCCGCCAGTTCGAGTTCCTCCAGCGCTGCCAGCAGTCTTCCGACGTTGTAGTCCAGGTAGGACACGGCCGTGTAATAGCTGGCAATGATTCCCTGTTTCTCCTCGCGGGTCAGATCGGTGAAGATCCTGGGGATCTGGCCGGCATCTTCAGGACCCGGTTCGGGCACAGGCATCTTGCGGGGATCGTATCTGCGGGCGAACTCAACGGGGAACTGGTAAGGCGAGTGCGGTTGATGGAAGCCGACTTCGATGAAGAACGGTTCGCCGACGTGGGCCATCATGAACTCGATGGCCTGTCGCGCGTACCAGGTGTCGGGCATCTCGTCGTCGTATCGCCCCATCGGGCGGCAGGCCGAGTTGAGCCAGACCCTGGCCGGGTCCTGGAAGGGCTTCCACGGCGGGAGGAACTCCATTCCATCCGGCAGGGGCTTGGGGCCGCGCTGCCCGTGCTCTTTCCAGAACTGCTCCGGCCGGGCATACACCTCGAAACCGTGCGTTTTGTCGGAGTTGAAATGCATCTTGCCGAACGCACCGGTCCTGTAACCCGCCTCGCGCAGACGGTCGGCCAGGGTGCAGGCCTCCTCGCTCAGCGCGTGGCTGAGCAGGGTCACGCCCACGGCGTGGGGGTACTGGCCGGTGAGAAACGACTGCCGCGACGGCGTGCACATCGGCGAATTGCAGTAAGCTCGGTCAAAGCGCGCTCCGGACTCGGCCAGCCGATCGAGATTCGGCGTTTTGATGATCTTGTTGCCGTAGGCCCCGATGGCCTCGGCCCGGTGGTCGTCGCCGACGATCAGGAGCACATTCGGCCGTCGATCGGCGGCGTTGGCGGACTGGAGTAATGCACTGAATGCCGCAAGAACCACAAAGGATCGGTTCATGGAAGGGACTTCCTCTCAAGGGCGCAAACATCGATCAGGAAAGCCCGGCAGGGCCAATGCCCGACGGATACACGCCGGGTTGCAGAGATCATTTGATCAGTATCATCGGTCGTTCGCAAGTGCGGCTTTTGGCCGGCTTGTCGCTGGGTTACCCCTCGCACCGCACGATCCGCGTGCAGCATTCCGGACAGGAGCGGTTTGCCCGATCCGGCCGCTTACTGCCCCGCTGTGAGCTTGCTCAGTTCGGCGCTGATCTGCTTGTAGAGCCCGGCGGTCCAGGCGGGCACCGGCGGCATATCGAGGGGCAATTGCCGGACGCGGAAATCGACCGGACTCAGGATGACCGAGATGTTCTCGATGCCCGTCTCGGCCGCCAGGACGAACAAGTCCTCGGCCGCCTCGTCGCCCATCGCCAGGCAGCCCACCGAGCACGTCTTGCCGTGGATCATGATGTCGCTGCCGGGGTGCTCGCGCCCTTCGGCGCGGGCTTTCTCTTTGTCGAAGGCGTTGGGATAGTTCATTCGCAGCGCCAGGTGGTACAGGCTGTTAGGGTTCAACGACTCGATTCGATAAAGGCCCTCGGGGACCTGGTGATCTCCTTCACGCAGCTTGGGCCCTAGTTTGCCGCTCGCCCCCAGGATCGGATACGTCTTCAGCAACCGGAGGGGTGTCCGCTCACCGCGAACCCACACCTCCAGCATCTTCTCCTGCTTGAGACCAACCAGCACGACTTGCCGCGGAGGGTAGCTGACCTGGATGCGCCCAAAGGCCGGGGCCAGCCGGCCGCGCGCGGCTTCGCCAAACTCCTCAACGCGGTCCGCGACGGTGTGTTTGCGGGTCCGGCCCTCTGTTGGCATCATCGTTACCTGAAACAGTTGCTCCCTCAGAACGAATGCCGCGATGCAGCCGGCGATGATCAGCAGAGGGAGTAGCCACCGGAGGGGTCTTCTCCGCCGTCCTGCGCCCGAGGTGCCGGTGTGGATCGGACTACCCCGCATCTTGTCGCATCCAGTGAGGTTATGCCGCCCGCCCGCACCGGGCGGGGCCAGGCAACCGTCCCTCCGACAGTAGTATCGGCGAAAAGGCCGGCACGCGATCCGTGTGAGTGCTGATGGTCCTTCTCTGAAGATCGAACGCCCCGTCATGAGCCATTCTTTGTGGTCCTTTTCTGTTAGGGGGCTATAGAATAGGCGATTGATCGGTTGGTCATTCAGCCGGCCCCGGCTGCTGCCTGGTTGTCGGCCACGGATCTGGCACACGAGATTGGAGGACACGACGATGACTGAACGCAAAGGGATTATCACCTTCAAAGGCGGTCCGCTGACCCTGTTGGGTAACGAAGTCAAGGTGGGCGATGCGGCGCCAGATGCGGCGCTGGTGGCCAACGACTTGTCGCCGGTGCAGATCAGTTCTTACCGGGGCAAGGTGCTCATTCTGGCTGCGGTGCCATCGCTGGATACCTCGGTCTGTGACATGGAGACGAGGCGATTCAACCAGTTGGGAGCCGCCCTGAGCAAGGACGTGGAGATCCTGACCATCAGCATGGACCTGCCGTTTGCCCAGAAGCGCTGGTGCGGTGCCGCGGGTGTGGAGAGAGTTCACACGCTGTCGGACCACAAGGACGCTGCGTTCGGCACCGCGTACGGGCTGCTGATCAAAGAGCTGAGACTGCTGGCTCGGGCGGTGCTGGTCGTCGATCGAGACGGCAAGGTGCAGCATGTTGAACTGGTCAAGGAGATGACCCAGGAGCCCGACTACGAGGCGGCGCTGGCGGCAGTGAAGAAGCTGGTTTGAGATGGTTGCGGCATCGCAGGGTTGGCCGTATCCTCTCGCGTGCCGTTTGCCCAGGACTTGCTTGAGACTCATACTCTGATTGCGCGATGACCACTTCGATCGTCTGGTTCCGGCAGGATCTTCGGCTGGCGGACAATCCGGCCCTGCTGGCCGCTGTGGAGCGGGGTGTGCCGGTCGTGCCCGTCTACATCTGGTCGCCGGAGGATGAAGGGGAGTGGCCGCCGGGGGCTGCCAGCCGCTGGTGGTTGCACCACGCGTTGACGGATCTTGACGCGAGCCTGCGCAAGCTTGGCAGTCGGCTGATCGTCCGCAGCGGCCCCACCGTCGAGACGCTTGTCGCCCTGGCCCGCGAGACAAAGGCCGAGGCCGTGTTCTGGAACCGCCGCTGCGAGCCGACCGCAGTCCAGATCGAAAGAGACGTTGAGGATGCCTTCGGCCGGCTTGGCATCGCTCGGGGCGCGTTTCACGGCAACCTGCTCTTTGATCCGCGTCAGACTCTGAATCGCCAGGGCGCGGCGTTCCAGGTGTTCACGCCTTACTGGAAGCACTGCCTCTCGCGTCCGGAGCCCGAGAAGCCCCGCCCCGCGCCTGCGCACATTCCTCACCCGTCGAAATGGCCCTCCTCGCTCAGGCTCGCTGACCTGCGCCTCTTGCCGAAGGCCGGCTGGGCAGGCGGCATCGAGGAAGCATGGAGCCCCGGCGAGCGGGCGGCGGGCGATCGGCTGGCGGGCTTCATTGGAGAAACGTTGGCCGGCTACGATACCGGCCGTGACCGCCCCGAGCTGATCGGC
>CAZPIO010000173.1:0-15319 GCA_964586235.1 uncultured Planctomycetales bacterium | reverse complement strand
GGGGCATGCGGCCCCGCCGCGGTATCGGGGCCGTCAACCCGTCCTTCAACCCCGATTTCATGAACAACCGGCGGATCGCCAATAGCCGGACCTCGTTCTACGACGAACGCATGGACCGCGTCTCGATCACCAACGTCCAGCAGGTCAACGGCCGGGCGTTCTACAACCACAACGGGCGTTGGGTGGATCGCCGCGTCGTCGAGCGGGAAAGGGATACCAAACCGACCAAGGTGATCGAATTCGGATCGGAGGAATTCACCAGGCTGGCCGAGCGTCTGGCCGGCGAAGGCCGGCAGGGTTCGATCTCACTGAAAGGTGAAATCCTGCTGATGGTCGGCGATGAACCGGTATTGGTGAAGTAACGCAGCGATGAGCTGACATGGCGTTCGATCTGAAGTACGAATGGCACTACTACTGGCGATGAAAATGGAGAGACATGACATGAAAACCCTGAACATCACGATTGCCGCACTGGCCGTCACACTATTCGGCGGCTTTCTCGCCGGTTCCCACGTTCTGGCCAACGGCGGCCCATTCCTGATCAAGTATCCCAACGGCGACCCGGCCGCCCGCGGTGTTCCCGCCCGGCTTGACCCGAGCCTCAAACCGACCCGCGAGGAGCGCCTCCGCGTGGTCAAGGAAGACCTCACCATCAGATTCACGGTCGATCCCATGTACGCCGAGCGCGCGGCCGCTGCTCCCGCCGCGCCCGCCCCCACACGCAAGGTTGTCTCACCTTCTGAGGCTCCCGTAACCCCGGCCAAGTCGGCCCCGCCAGCCAAAGGTGCAGGTCCGAGCGAATCTCCAGGCACCCCCCGGCCTGCTGTCCGCACGGTCGACGATTCAAACCCTGCTCCGCCCCCGCTGGCCGTGGTCACGGCCGCATACACCATCGAGAACCCCACGGACAAGGCCATCGAGGTCGACTTCGGCTTTCCGATCCTACGCGGGATTTACATGAGCCCGTACAGCATGATGCCCGCACCCGATGTCAGAGTGACCCTCGACAAGAACTACATTCACCCCGAGATCATCTCCAACTCCCAGATCTACGGCCTGATCCGGCAGCAGGCCCGGGATGTCATCGAGAAGGCCGTCGCTTCGGATGCCGAACTGGCCCGTCTGGTGGCAACCGTCAGGGCCACAGGCATGGTCCGCCAGCGAGCCCACGAGGCAATCCGCCAGGCAGTCGGCAACGACGTGGCACTGTCCGAAGCAGCCATCAAGGATCGCCAGCTTTTGCTGCTGGCCGTACCGCCTGGTGAGCGAGAGAGCGCGGAGTTGGATGCGGCTCGAACGGCGCTGTCCGGCCATCTGACCCGCATGCTGAAGTGGCAGGCGCCCGATGTCGCCCTTATGGTGGAGTTTGCGAGCATCGATTTCCGCACCCCGGCCTCCCACCCGCGCGACCGCTCCAATTTCTTCTGGTCTTCATCGCAGGAACTGGTCACTGCCAATCTCGGTCCCTTGAGCGCCATCGGCGAACAGAAGGCAACCCAGTTCTTCGCCAGGCTCGCCGCCTGTTTTGACCCAAAGGTGGCCACCGCGTACGAGGACATTTTTTCAGCCTGGGGCGGCGACGTGCGCGAACGCTCACTGGACCTTCGGACTGGCGAGGTTCGCCCGCGAGAAATCATCGTGACCACCGAGGCCCTCGAGACCATTCGGCCTTATCGTCATGATACCGCCGCCAGCGATCCCACGATCTACGCCCGCGTGGATTACCTGGACCCCAAGGCGAACCTCACCGCGCGGGACAAGGCCTCCTGCGAAACCGTGCTCAAGAACCTGCCGGTGGTCTTCACGTTCGCTCCGATGAACCTGGTCTACTACCGTGCCATGTTTCCCGCGAATTCGACGCACACCCTGACGGTCAGCTACAAGCAATTTTCCTATGCCGACACCCGCGAACCCGCCAGCCACCAGCTCGCCTACGTCGTCCATCCGGCGTCGATGTGGAAAGACTTCGGCCCGATCAATCTTGAGATCGCCGTGCCCGAAGGTGTGCCCATACGCAGCTCGGTTGCCTGCCAGCCGACCGGCGTCGAGGACCGCGAGCCACCGGCCGACCTGCCCACGCGCGAGCCGAAGCAGAAGAGCCGCCTGGCGATCCACCGCGCGACCGTCAACGAGAAGACCGGTGAGTTGTTCATTGCGATCGACTCCAGTGCGTGGTCAAAGGTGACCGATGAGAAGGCCTCAAAACAAGACGCCAATCGCCAGGCCAGCCGCTGAGGAGCCCGGCCGGGGTAGGCTCCTGACTCGCTTGAGCAGGGTGCCCCATTCCTTGGTTTGCCCCGAGCTTGCGGAGGGGCGAAGCAAGGGGTGGGGGGCCTTGCCGAACCAGGAACGGCTCTTGACCCGCCGCGGTCTGTTGCGAGGGGCTCTCGGTTCTGGCCTGGCCGCCTGCTCGGCGCACCTTGCGAGTCGTCTTGTCCAAGCCGGGCCGGCGAGGATGCCCTCGCAGGCCAGCCCGAATGCGGGCAGGAAACTCATCGTCGTCATCTTCGGCGGCGGCACGCGATCCAGCGAGGCCATCGACGACCCGCAGCACAAGTACATCCCACATCTGTGGAACGACCTGGCACCGCGCGGCACGTTGCTGACCAACGTGCGAGTCGAGCACCGCGTCGTCCACCCCAACTGCACGGGCTCCATCGTCACCGGCCACTGGGAGTGGGATGACAACGACTGGTCGAGCCCCGTGGCTCACCCGACCATCTTGGAGATCTGCCGCCGGGCGCACAGGTCGCCCGACACCGCAGCCTGGGCCTTCGTCTACGCATCCATATTAGCCAACATCGGGCACAGCACGGCATCCGCCCACGGGCCGGACTTCCCTGCCAATGTGGTTCAGCCGCCAACCATTCCGCGATCCACCGCCAAAGAGATGGACAGGCTGATGCTGGAGGCCGCCGCCACTGGCTCACCCGAAGCCGAACTCGCTGCCGCCCGCCGATGCGCCGAGCTGGCCCGGTCGACGAGCCGGATTGCGCGCGACGGTCTACGTTCCCCGGCCGCTCGAGAATTCGTCGATGAGCAATATACGACCTGGAAGAAAGGCGCCGACACCACCAGCCACGACGCCTTCCTCACCAAAGCCGCCATCGCCTCCATGCGCGAATTCTCACCCGATGCCCTGGTCGTGGCCTACGGTGAGATCGACTGCGCCCACTACGGCTCCTGGTCGCGATACGTCGAGGCCATCCGCCGCACCGACGTGCTCACGTGGCGACTCTGGGACACGACTCAGTCGCTTCCGGCCTACCGCGACCGGACCACCATGCTGATACTGCCCGATCACGGCCGCGAATTGGAGCGGCCCGGGGGGATGGGCTTTATTCATCACAGCGACTTCTACACGAACCAGGGCGCCGACGAGGGGTGCCGGCGCGTCTGGATGCTGGCTCTCGGTCCGGGTATTGCCGCCGGCCGGCGGATTGGCGAGCCGATCCCCATCACGGCCGCCGCCGCAACCGGCCTGGAGTGCCTGGGTCTGGCCCCCTCGCCGGGAGCGGCACCTTCTGTATTGTCGCTCCTGATATGAACCGCCGATTGGTATGATATAGAGCGCCGGGCGATGGGGGCCCGGCCGGATCGCGATACAGGGGGCATCTGATGTCGCAGAGACGTATCCTGGTGATCGAAGACGACAACGCCATACGGCAGGGAATCCTCGACACCCTGCAGTTCGACGGGTACGCCACGTTGGAGGCGGCCAACGGCACCGTGGGCCTGGACATGGCCCGCTCCGTCGATTGCGACCTGGTGTTGCTGGACCTCGTCCTGCCGGGCCACGACGGCCTGACCATCCTCCGCGAAGTGCGTGTCACGCGGCCAACGCTGCCGGTCATCATCCTGACCGCTCGCGGCGAGGAGAATGACCGGGTCCAGGGCCTCAAGCTGGGAGCCGACGATTACGTCGTCAAACCCTTTCGCGTGGCCGAACTGCTGGCCCGCGTCGAGGCCGTGCTGCGGCGGTCACCCGAGCGGCCCTCCGACACCCGGCAGGTGTCCTTCCGCGGCGGCGTGGCCGATCTCGATCGACGCGAGGTCCGATTCCACGACGGGAATCGAAACGAACTGTCCGAACGCGAAGTCGAGTTGCTCCGCTACCTGGCCTGCAACAACGGGCGGGCCATCTCGCGGGACGAGATTCTTTCGCGCGTGTGGCGGCTCGACCCTGCCGGCATCACTACGCGAACCATCGACATGCACGTCGCGCGTCTGCGCGACAAGCTGCGAGACGACCCCCAGGAGCCGACCATCATCCTGACCGTCCGCGGCAAGGGCTACATGTTCGCCGACCACGGAGGAGCAGGATAATGCGGCCGTGGCAAACCTGGCTTCTGTTCGGCTTGTGCCTGGCAGTGGTGCTGGCGGCCATGGGCTGGCTCAGCCTGGTCGTCGTGCGGCTTGACCGGGCCGAGTCCGCTGCCATCGTCCAGGCCGCCATGGAGGAGCGCGTCCGGCTGGCCCTCTGGCGAATGGACTCAGCTCTCAACCCCCTCATCGCCCAGGAGAGCACCCGCCCGTATTTCGCCTACCGCGCATTCACTCCCACCGACCGGAACTACGCCAGCATGTTCAACAACGGCGATCCGGTGGCCTCACCTCTGCTCGAAACCGTCTCCCCTCAGGTGCTGGTCCACTTCCAGATCGCCCCCGGGGGGGCACTCTCATCGCCCCAGGTCCCGCTGGGATCGCTGCGGCAACTGGCCGAAGCCAAGTACACCTCCGCGGACAAGATCGACATGTACGCCCGGCGACTCGCCGAACTGCAGCCGCTGCTTGATCGCCGATCGCTGATGACCTCGCTGGAGCCTCCGGAGACACAGCCCGCTCAGGCAGCCTCCCTGGCGGCTCTTCCGGGCAGGCAGGGTTCCCAGGTGCAGCCGCTGTCTCAAGGCGAACAGCCGCTGTTTATCACCAACAACATGGCGCAGGCCTGGGCCAACCAGGGACTGGATCTCGACATGCAACAGCGAGCCAGCCGGTTCAACCAGCAGGTAAGCATGCAGCAGGCCAACCCCATGCAGCAGCCTCCGCAAACTCAGCCGGCCCAGCGGCAACGCCCCGCGAACAATCCTGCCGCTGCCCCGCAGGGAAAAGGCAAAGCGCAATGGGTTGCCGACCAACAGGACGAGATGAACTACAACGACGACAACGCTCGGCATCTCAGCTATCAGAGCATCGTCAGCAACGGCGCCAATAGCTTCGATCTCTACATGCGTTCGTTCCTGAGCCCCAGCGGCGTGAAAGAGGGAATGGCCCAGCGTCTGTGGATCGGCGACAAGTTGCTGCTGGCACGGCGGGCGCGGGTCAACGGCGACGAATACATCCAGGGCTGCTGGCTCGATTGGCCTGGGATTCGCACCTGGCTGCTCGGAGAGATTCGAGACCTTCTTCCTGAGGCCGACATCGTCCCGCTCACCGCGGAACCCGGTCCCAACGACACGCGCCGACTTGCGGCTCTGCCCGTGCTTCTGGTTCCCGGGAGCATTCCGGCGCCTTCGCCGCAGCTTCTCACACCCATCCGCATGACGTTGGTGATCGCCTGGCTGTGCGTCGTGCTGGCCGCAGGCGCGGTGATCTCGCTCTTGATAGGGACCATGTCGCTCAGCGAACGCCGCGCCGCCTTCGTTTCCGCGGTCACCCACGAAATGCGCACTCCGCTGACCACCTTCCGCATGTACACCGAGATGCTCACCGGCGGCATGGTGCCGACCGAGGACAAACGCCGCCGGTATCTGGATACCCTGCGTGTTGAGGCCGAGCGGCTGAGTCACCTGGTGGAGAACGTCCTCGCCTATGCGCGACTGGAGCGCAACCGGGCAACCAGCGCCGCTCAGACGATGCCGCTGGCCGCGCTGATCGCCCGTGTCGAGCGTCGCCTCGCCGACCGCGCCGCCCAGGCGGGCATGGAACTCGAAGTATGCCTTGAAGACAATGCAGCCGATGCACCGGTGTGCGTCGACGCCTCTGCCGTCGAGCAGATCCTGTTCAACCTGGTGGACAATGCCTGCAAGTACGCGGTGTCGGCCGGTGACCGGCGCATCCACCTGCAGGCCACGCCCAACGGCCGGCACGCAACGGTTCAGGTCCGGGATCACGGCCCCGGCATCGCCGCTCAGGAGGCCGGCAGGCTGTTCCGACCATTCTGCAAATCCGCCAAGGACGCGGCCAACTCAGCCCCCGGTGTCGGTCTCGGCCTGGCCCTCAGCCGCCGACTGGCCCGCCACATGGGCGGCGACCTCCGCCTCAACGCAACCATCACCGACGGCGCCTGCTTCGTCCTAACCCTCCCGGTCTCAGTCAACTGATGGGTGAATCTTCTATCCGGTGGCAAACCAGTCCGTGTGCCACTGCTCTGTGAGCAGTGCAGGAAAGCCCATCCCACCGAATCGACAGTGACAGTGCACGTCAGAACGGGAAAGGCACCCAACTGCGAAGCGAATTCCGCCCTCCGGCCGGAGGCGGCCCGCCATTCACCCCTCCCGAGAGAAAACCGGATCGAGCTTGGCGGCCAGTTGAGCCAGCTTCTTTTCCTCGTCCGGCGTGATCGGCGTGAAGTCCATCGCCAGGTCCACCGCCGGCCGGAACATGAACTCGGCCGCCGGCGGAATCGCCGCCGTCACCGGCTGACTCAGCGTGTACCGCATGCTCAGCTCCGCCTCATCCAGATCGGCGATCGGCTGGTACCAGCACCGCTGGTAGCGAGAGTGTTTCTCCGCGCCTTCCGGCCACTTCTGGCGGGCCAGCACCTTAAGAGCCAACTGTGTGACGCCCTTTTCCTTGGCCTTGGCCATGATCCGCAGGCCCCACTTGCCCTTCATGATGGATGCGAAGTTGACCGGATACAGCGCCGAGTCAAAATCATAGCGATCCATCGCCGCCAGCGCCGCCTCCTCCGAATGCGCCGAGAAGCCCAGGAACCTCGCCCGCCCTTCCTTCTTCGCCTGGATCAGCACCTCCATCGCGCCACCTCTGGCGAACGCCCGATCCACGTCGTCCGCTTTCATGCCGATGTAGTGAAGCTGATAGAGATCGAAGTGGTCCGTCCGCAAACGTTCGAGTGATCGCTTCAAGTCCGCCGCCGCACCCTCGGCCGAACGCTGCGCCGTCTTGCATGCCAGGAACACGTCTTTGCGATATGGCTCGAGCGCCGGCCCAAGCCGCACCTCCGCATCGCCGTAGCCGGGCGCCACGTCGAAGTAATTGACGCCCCGCTCCACCGCGTCGCCGACCATCCGGGCGACAGGCTGCTCGTCCAGATCCTTGAGTGCAAGCCCCGGAAACCCGATGACCGACAGCTTCACACCGGATTTGCCATACTCGCGCCTGGGCAACCGGGAGGCGTTCGAGATCGGCCGTTTCACTCCGGACTGCTCGCCCCTCGCCTGAACAAAGAAGCCTCCGGTCGCCGCAGCCGCCCACGCCAACCCCCCCGCTTTCAGAAAATCACGCCGTTTCATTCTACCCTTCTCCTCAGAACACCTGCGAGAGGCTCCTGCTGCGCAAGGCGGCCAAGACGAGATGACATGGCCAAGTCCGCCGCGGCGGACCTGCTCGCCGTGGCAAGCGCCGGCAAGTCTCCTGCTATATAGAGCATCCCAGCGCAGCTCCCAGCAGGCCCCAACCCGCACAGGTCATCATACGCATCGCACCTCACCGCCGCCAACAAAAAGGGCGTTCCGGAGAACGCCCTTCTCGGTGGCTAAAGTATCTCATTCGCAGCGACGGCGTGTTCACGCCGGCCGCCTTACGGCACTCGGCATGAACCCTCGCCACTTGCCCCTCTCGGCTGCATCACCCGCGCGCTCGGACCAACAAAACCTTCGGGTCCGCGTTCCCCGTCCACTCAGCGGTCCGTGGCCGGCAGAAACGCCAGGCCCATGTCGTCAACGACCCTGACGCCCTGACTGAAGCTGCGGACCTTCTCGGCCGGCACCAGGTAGATCTCCACGCGGCGGTTCCTCGCCTTGCCCGCGTCCGTCGAATTGTCGGCGATCGGCCGGTGCTCGCCATAGCCCATCACCCCCAGCCGTCTCATGGAAACCTGCATTTCAGCCATCACGTTCATGACCGCAATGGCCCGGTGAGCCGACAAATGCCAGTTGGTGCGGTGCAGTTGCAGCGTTTCCGGCCGCATGATCGGCGTGGTGCAGGTGTGCCCCACGACGACAACATCGAAGCCGGTGGCGGCCGCGGAGTTCACAATCGCCGCGAACTCCCTCAACGAGGCCATCACTTCACCCGAAATGTTCGTCTTGTCGCTGCCCAGCTCAAACAGCAGGTCGGCTTTCCAGCGCACCGCGCCCTTCTCAGGCAGATACTCGAGAAACTCCGGATACCTGGAGGCCAATTCCTTCAGCTTGGTGTCCAACGCGTCAGGCAGAACCGCCGCCCGACTCACGAAAACGGACGTGATCCCGGGCTGAAGCTTCTCGAGGAGATCCTGGGCCTTCTTGAAGTTCTCGCGCAGGCTGTTTGCCTCCGCGATGGCCTGGTTAATCTGCTCCTCCTTCTGAGCCAACAGGGCATTCTTGGTCTTGATCTCCGTGTCGCGCTGCAGTACGAGCAGTTCCTTGTCCTGCAGGTCCGACTTGATAATGTTGTACTGCTCGGTCAGTTCCGCGTTGGCCCGCTTGGCCTGAACCCACTGATCGTAATAGCAGCCCAGGTTGCCGGAAGCCAGGGCCATCACACCCAACACCAACATCCATTTCTTGGCCATTGCAGTCTCCTTTGCCGTTCGCTACTTGTATCCGTACTTCGCGCTTCGGGATAACCGGGCGAGATGCACCCTCTTATTCGACTGGCGCATCCATCTCCCGGGAGTCGGCTCGCCTCCTGATGCCGAACCTGCCCGAGGTATCGACCGTCGTTCCCGAGACTCTCCTCTTGTGGTTTTCAGCCAAAGCGGATGCAGTCCAGAAATAAACGAAGCTCACCGCTCAAGGCGTCTGCTTCAGGTTCCTCCGCCGTCCCTCGTACCGCGCCAACCCGGACGGCAGCCTGATCGCAGAATGGTTCGTGATTCCCATCGGCTGCGGGCCCCGCTGAGCCCCACTGCCCGGGCGTCACCTGACGCCTCAGCCGGCCGCGGGTACTGCGGTCTTGCCCTTGCCAGCCTTCTTGTCTTTCTTCTCTCTCGGGGGCCTCGGCACGCGGGGCTTGGAAGCCTGCTGTCCCACGAACCAGCCGATGGCCGCCCCGGCTCCACCTGCCAACAGACAACCCGGCAACAGGAACCAGAACTGGCTCGCCAGTGTCAGCAGATACTCCGGGCACGCGCCCTGCACCAGCGCGATGCTGGCCGCCGAAAGCAGCCCCATCACCAGCGCCCCGGAAACGAGCAGCCCCGTGAATGCCGGCGAAGCCGCTTCTACTGTCCCTACTACCATCGGCACAGCGACCGCCGCAGGTGCAAAAGTCTCCTCCGCGGCCGGCAGAACTTCCTCAGGCTCAGCCTGGGCCGGCTCCTCGGTCGTCGGGCCGGTGGCCGAGACCGCCGTCTCGGCCGTGTCGCCCATGTCGATGCCTTCGAGCAGTTCCGCCCCCAACGAGGTGTCATCGCTCTCCCGGGTCAGCTCCAGCAGACCCGATCCCCCGCCGCTGCCGTCCAGACCGAGGTGCTCGTCACCTCCGGTCATCAGGGTCTTGGCCATGGGGTCGGCCTTGATCTCCAGGTCGTCATCGTCGAACACGCTGATACCGATATTCGTGATGACGGTGTCATCCTTCTTCATCCCCTCGACGGCGCTCTTGTCAACCTCCTCAAGGCTGACGATGTCCCGACCGGTGTCCGAACCGCCGCCGCTGTCTGAAAGCTTGGGACGAGTGCCCGACCCGGCTCCGCTGTCATCCAGGGTGATCGCTCCGCTGCCCCCGCCGGAATCCTCCAGGGCAATCCCGCCCGTGCTCCCGCCCGAGTCCTCGAGGCTGACGGTGCCGGAACTGCTGCTCGAGTCCGAGAGTGCCAGCCCCCCGGTGCTGCCCGAGTCGCTCAGTTTGAACTCGCCTGACCCTTCCTCCAGGCCAAGCCCGCCCAGCTCGAGCCCGGAACCGCTGCCCCCGATAGAGGGGGGCTTAGCGCCGAGTTTCGAGGCACTGGGCGTGTCTTCTTCAGCAGGGGCCAGGGGAATATCTCCGCTGTCGTCCAGCGAAAGGGGCGCGCCCTGCTCGGCAACCAGCTTGTCGACCTCATCCACCCGATAATTGAGCTTGCCCGCGTCTCGAAATTCGCGAATCTTGCCCTCCCGCACGAGGACCTTCAGCCTCGTCTCGGTCAGGCTGAGCTTGGCGAGCGTCTCGTCCAGGTTGTAGTACATTTTTGCCATGTTCGCCGCCCATCTCTTCCCGGGGCCGATTCCTCGGCCCGCACCGGAAGCCTGTGATACCGATTCTACTTCTTCACACCGCCTTCTTCTGGCAAAACCGGCCCTCTTGCCGGCGCGGTAGCCGCCGGCAGATTCGCCTGGTTCTGCCGCATCGATCGCTGCTGCTGCACCATCATGGCAACCGCGGCGGGGACCGGATCGGCCACGTTGAACTCCTCGAGATACCGGTCCGACGTCCAACTGCGGGCGGCGACCAGACGGAGCAGCAACTCGTCGTTGGCGGCCCTGCTTAATTCGTAACACCAGACGGTGCCCGTGTCCACATCAAGCATGAACAGACCGAAGGTCCTGGCGGTTACCTGGCCGCTGAAGGCATAGATGCCTCGCGCCCCGACCATCGTCCCCCCCGGCGCTTCCACCTGAGCCATTGCCGAACGCATCAGCCTCGTGTCATCCAGTCGCAGAACCAGAACGGTGGCGATGACCGATAGAAGCAGTGCGATCAGCCACAGAACAGTCTGCCGCCCACTTGGCGAAACAATGACGATTGGCGACTGCCGCTCATCGGCCGTCGGGCAGGCGCCGCCGGCGGAAGTGCCGTTCGGATAGTCATTCCCAGCTTGCATGGGAAACCTCGTCTCGCAGGGGGTGCCGACAGCGCAGGTTCTTAAAACGCAAGGGCTTACGCGGGTACCTCACCAATCAATTATACAACCACCCAGCCGCCGGTCAACCGCCGGGCCGGCCGCATCCAACCGATCAGGCCGTGCTCGGCCAAGCGTCCAAAACCGCGTTTTTCTCGGATAGCAGGCGGGGTCAGCCGCAACCGGAAGGGTGCCGCTTAAGCGAAGAGTATCTGCCGGACGGCCCGGGCAATGGCGTCCACGTGGTGGAAGAAATACCACATCGGCACCGCCAGCATCGCCGCCCCGATGACCACCATGCTGGCCCCGGCCGGAGATGGAAGCATGGCCTCCTGGCGCATTTCCTGGTCGAGGCCGTGCATGATCCGCCGGATCATGACGCTGTCGGTGCCAGACTCCGCCTTGCCGTCCTTCCGAAAAGACAGGGTGACATTTCGCAGCAGCGGCAGTGAACTCAGGATCACGGTCAGCCCGGCCTCGGACACCACGATCTGATCCTCGTTGCCTTCCGCGGAAAGGCCCAAACGCCGACATGCCCGGCAGAACAGCCGCCGGCACTGAGGCAGGCTCGCGTTGTAGACCACCCAGCCCGAATTCCGTCGCGGCAGCATCACCCCGATGAAACCGCACACAGCCAGACCCGCCAGAAAGGCAGGCCACCAGCCGCCGAACTGAACCAGGGCCAGCACAGGGCCCATCACCATGGGAATCAGCGCCGTGGCGAGGACAACGAAGTCTGTCCGGGCGGCGACCATGCACGGGTGCGCCTGGCTGTTCACCAGACCGAGGCCAAGGAAATACACGGCCAGCGGCCCCAGGGCCAGCACCAACTGCAAGACAAAAACCACCTGATCAGATCCGTCCACGGTCCTTACCCGTCAACCCTCTTCCCGCACCAGGGTCAGACTCGGCCACGGGCCAACTCGGCTCAATCCGATGCCCCCCTATTCGGCCGAAGACTCCGGCCCGCCGGTCGCCGGCGCGTCCGCCGCCGGACGATCGATGTGCTCTCCTCTCGACGTCACTTTGCGATACCCCAGGTACCGAATGACCTCGAACACTTCGCTCCAACTCGGAAACGGGCGGTTGTTCAACCGCTTGTACTCGTCGATGGCGAGGACGAACTCCAGGAGTTCGTCGGTCATCTCACCCTCTTCCGCCTGTCTCCGCAGATCGCTTCTGCGCCGCCCCGGACCCCGCCGCCTTTCCAGACCGGTACGGCGGTCTACCCGCCCCCGCCGCTCGCCCTGCCGTCGTTCAATCCCGTTGTATTCTTCCGTCACGCACTCACCCGAAGCCCCGAACCCCCTGGTCAAAAACGGAATCAGGCATCCTCTTCTTCTTCCTCGTCAAGGTCTCCCTCTTCGAGATCGTCGTCGAATTCCTCGTCAAGGTCCTCGTCATCGTCGTCGTCGTAGAAGTAGTCGAGGTCCTCGTCATCCTCTTCGAACTCCTCGTCCTCGTCGTCATCGGGATCCCGAGCGCAGACGACAGTCACCGGCAGTTCCCAGGGATTGACGGTCTCCTGCTCCTCGGCCTGTTCCTCTTCTTCCTGCACCGCCGTGATGCCATTGCTCGCCGTGATGTTTTCGATCCGAGTCATTGCCCAAGCCTCCGTAACACGTGAATGACATCCTGCTTCGCCGCGATCACGCCCGGCAAAGTGTATAGCCGATGAGTGACTCGTCAAGCGATTTTACCCTCTGAGATCGACCAAAAAACCAAAAATCCCTAGCCCTTTTCTCGCACCCGGATGTTGATCTTCGGGCCGCTGGAAGGCCCCTCGGGGGCAATGTTCCAGACCACCACCCCGAGCATCCGTAAACCGTCCAGGACTTCGGCTACCGATCCGGCAGCTTGGATCCCCGGATACGCGGCCCCCTCGGCCGCCTCCACGCCGCAGGGTATGCCGGCCGCCGCCGATATTGTCTCCGCAAAGGCCGCCCAACTGGTCACCGATTCGTCGACCGCGACCCACATCTCCGGTGGCGGAGTGCTGAAAGCCTCCGGCTGAGAAGCGGCAGCCTCCGGCGCAACCCCGCCGGCCGCGAGCCAGTGCACCGTCTCCCTCTGCGGGCTAACCCACAGGGCGCCGTCATACAGGTCCGTCCGGGCGTTCAGTTGTCTGCCGAGAACTTCGCGGAGGCGATCCAGATCGACCTCTGGCTCCTTCAAGTATAGCAGTTTCGGCTCCGTCAGCAGGGCCGGGTGGAACAGCAGGTCAACTCCAAACAGCTCCGCCGTGTCTTCGGCGATGCCTGCCAGCGGAGCATCAACCCAGTTGACGTTCACCCGCCGGCTGTTCACCCTGGCCCACCGGGCCGCCTCTGAGGCTCGCTGGCTCGGCGTACCCGTTCCCGTCGCTCTCCACATCGCCGGCAGCCGCTCTTCAGGCGCCACCAGGAACACGCCGTCCACCAGGACCGCCGAAACTCCCCCAATCCGGGCCAGCCATCTGAATACCTGCTGCCCGGTCAGGTGCTGTGCCGTCATCCGCACGGGCTCATCCAACGCCGCCGCCGAGATCGAGGCATCCAGGATATAGCGTACGTCCAGGCGGGCGGCCAACTCCGCAAATGCCTCGCGCAGCGGCGTGCCGCGCAGCTCGACAGGGCACAAATCATCGAGGCCCTTCCCTACCGCAGGCTTGCTCGTGGCCTGCTTCGTGCTGACCCCGGGACGAGCGTTCGTCAGCGGTGGTTCCAGCGACGCACCCGTAGCGGGCGCCGTCTGGGCAACAACGGGCCCCGTCAAACCACACCACACAGTCAAGGCAAGCACAGCCCTGCACACCACTTAGCACCCCTCAAAGGCCGCGGTATTCTTAAGCAACCCCGCCTGCCCAGGCAAGCCCCTGAAAGACCCGGCTAAACACAATAGCACAGGTTTGGGAGCTCGGACACAAACCCCACAGAATCTGGTAAACACCAAGTGGCATACCAAAGCCAGGCCCCAAACGCAATAGTCATGCTGATGAAAATGCAAGACCTTACGCCACAGCCAGTTACGACCATCAGCAGCCTTTCCCCCATTCAGCTCGGCGGGCGCAAAAAACCGGCGGGAGTCATTCACGACCCCCGCCGGAGTGATCCACGATCGGCCGGTGGTCAGGAGCTCACACCTCCCGACCATCCACGACCTCAGTTACGGATTGCAGCCGGCCGGAACAAGTGTGATGCCCGGACCGGTCGCACAATCCTCGAACAGCGCGACGTCTGTCTGCGTAACGCCTTCAACGGCGTCGCGATCCAAGCAGCGACAGTACCCTTCCACAGGAAGGACCTCAAAGCACCTCTGCAAGACCGCGAAGTCGGCCTGGTCAACGTCCTCGTCGCCATCGGCGTCCGCAAACAGGTCATGGCAACCTTCCACGGCGGAATAAAGGACAACATCGTCGATGAGAGTGTCCCCATAGTTCGGAGGATCCCACTCGCTGTAGGTTGTGTGGAGGTCGAACATGATCTTCAGGCTAGCCGTAACCTCGTGTGAGAAGTCCACGCTAGCGTGGAGCCAACTCGGGCCCCACGTCGACTCGTGGTCGCTCTCCAACGTAACGGCCTTGCTATACGGCGTCGCCGTCTCGGCGTCGGCGACGATGGTGGCCGTCACCTTGCTTGTATCGCCATGGTTCCGGTGGTTCAGCGTCTGTACCCAGAAGGTCAGCACTAGATCATACTGACCGGCACCCGAGAACAAATCGATCTCCTGTTCGAAGTGATTGTCGGTCACAGCGCCGTCGGTATGCTTTCCCGCATAGTACGGGGCTGAACGGGGATAAAGGCTCCAGACGCTCAGATCCTGAATGCCGAAGGATTGATCTCCGTCGGTGAAGACCCAGCTCGGATCGCTCGGGCCAAGATCGAAATTCCCGTTGAGAAGAGCAGTGCTGATCTTCTCGCTGGGTGGCGGATCAAGCATCACCGCGTTCTGCAGGGGGGTCGGGCCTCCGCACCAGACGCCGCTGCGGGTACCCTCGAGACGATACGGGAGCCGATGCCAGAGCTGCTGGAATGGATTATCCATTTGGGCCAGGAACTCCGTGCTGACCTGGGCGTCCGCGAAATCGAATTCCACCGTGAGCGAGGTCGCACTCTGGGCGGTAATCACCCCGTTGATGGTACGGTTGGCCTCGGGGCTGTCGGGGTGCAGCGAAGCCGCCGCCGCCAGGTCCGCAGCCGGGTCGCCATGTCCGAAGTACATCTCATCGATCGGCTGGTAGAGCCGGACGCTCTGGAGCAGGTCCAGATTCTCACCGGTGATGGTCGCGGTCAGTGTGGTCTGGCCCTGTCCGATCGGTTTCTGCATCCTGTTGTTCACGGGCGCGTGGTCCGG
>CAZPIO010000172.1:0-15339 GCA_964586235.1 uncultured Planctomycetales bacterium | reverse complement strand
CCCGCAAGATGTTCGAACAGTGGAGCAACGGCCTGCACCGCGTGATCTTCTACGGCAACCACATGGCCGACACCCGCCGCCTCGCGCGGTTCACCGGATTCGACGTGGTGGAAGAGGGATAAGCCGACGGACGGGTCGGGTGTCGCTCGGCCCGGAATCCCTTCCGGGCCGCCTCTCTTCGCGGAATCCGTTCCGCGGTCGGTGCCAATGAGGATAGGAATCCTCGACCCAAGGGGCCCCAGAAAGGATTCTGGGGCCAGCGGCAGATTCGGGGGACAGCGGAGAGGATCCTTTGTCAACGAACTCGACGCGACGCGAATTCTTGTTTGCCGGCACAGCGCTGGCCGCGGGCCTTTGCGCCACACGAACCGATGCGCAAACGTCGTCCACCAAACCCCGCGACGACTTCTCCATCAGCCTCAACACCAGCACGCTGCGCGGTCACAAACTGCCCATTGCCCGTGTGGTCGACATCGCCGCCGAGGCCGGTTACCAGGGCATCGAGCCATGGGTGGACGAGTTGGACCGCCACGTCGAATCCGGCGGCACGCTGGCCGACCTGAACAAGCGGATCAAAGACCGCGGTCTCAAGGTCACCGGCGCGATCGCCTTTTTTGAGTGGATGGTGGACGACGGCACCCGGCGGGCCAAGGGCTTCGACGAGGCGAAGCGCCGGTTGGAGCAACTCGCGCAGATCGGCGCGACGCACATGGCTGCCCCGCCGGCCGGGGATGTCAAAGGCGTCGATCTGCTCAAGGCGGCCGAGCGGTATCGATTACTGCTGGAGATGGCCGAGCCGTTCGGAGTGATCCCGGCGGTGGAGATCTGGGGCTCGTCGCCGGCCATCCACCGGCTCGGTCAGGCCGTGCTGATCGCCATCGAATCGCGGCACCCGAAAGCCTGCGTACTGCCCGACGTGTTCCACCTGTACAAGGGCGGCTCGGACCCGGCCAACATTGGACTGCTCACGCCCCGGATACTCGCCGGTTTCCATCTGAACGACTACCCGCCCGACCCGCCGCGCGAATCCATCGCCGACAGGCACCGCGTCTACCCTGGCGACGGCATCGCCCCCCTGCCCCAGCTCCTCCGCAACCTCCGCGACATCGCCTACATCGGCCCGCTGTCCATCGAGTTGTTCAACCCGGACTACTACCAACAGGATCCCGCCATCGTCGCCCGGACGGCGCTGCAAAAGACGCAAGCGGTGCTCCACGCCGCGACCGGCACTTGATGCTCGTTCAGCAGGATGCTGAGGCGCGCTTCCTGGCAAGGCTTCTCCTTGCATCATCCGCCATGATCGTTGCAGTCAGCAGACCAATCAACAAGCATGTAAAGTGAATTAATTAATAGATTAAAACATCATAATAGTCCTATAGACAGATCTGGCCAAACTAACGTCTGACGTTAGTTTGGTCAAGGGGCCGGCCTGGCCAGATTAACGCCCGTCGTCAGTTTGGCCAGAACCGCACAGGGCACCCCCGGGGCTGCCTCACGGCCCGACCACGAGCGGGCAAGCGAAACGACCGCCGGCCGTTGCCCCATGCCCCGATCGGCGTATATACAGACATGGCCAGGTGAGTCTGCGAGAACAGGCCCGCTTTTGAGAGGTGCTCGATCTTGGCATCCGGAAAAGCCACAAGAAAACCGACCGCGCAGCCGGGTATCGGCGTTTCGACCAGCGCCGGCACCGGCCGCCCGATCGCCATGCTCCTGGCCTGCCTGCTGCTCGTCGCCCTTGCGACGGCCACCGCCCATTGGACCGCCCTGTCGGCCGGGGCCATCAGCTTCGACGACAGCGAGTACCTGGTCCACAACCCCCTGGTCAAGAACCCAGGCTGGGCCTCGGCCGGCAGGTTCCTGCGCGAGGTCCTCGAACCGTCGACCGTTCACGGCTACTACCAGCCGCTCACCATGATCTCGCTCATGCTCGACTACGCCTCGGGCGGACGGCCGGATAACCTCGTGCCCTTCCACCGCACCAGCCTCATCCTGCACGTGGTCAACACGGCCCTGATCGTCGTGCTGCTGTACCAGCTCTTCGGCAACCCGTGGGCGGCGGCGTGCGTCGGCCTGCTCTTCGGCGTCCACCCGATCACCGTCGAGACCATCCCCTGGATCGGCGAACGAAAAACGCTCCTGGCCGCATTCTTCGCCCTGCTGTCGCTGATCGCTTACGTGCGCTATGCCCGCACGAATCGATACTACGTGCTGGCTGTTTCCGGCGTCTTGTACATCCTGGCGCTGATGTCCAAACCGACCAGCACCCCCCTCCCCCTGTGCATGCTGCTGCTGGACTTCTGGCCGCTGCGGCGATTGAGCCTCAAGGCGGCAATCGAGAAAGCCCCGTTCCTGATCATCGCCGCCGTCTCGGCATACATCACCTACGAGTCTCAGAAACGCACCGCGATCACGGTCGCTCCGGGTGACTGGGGCGATCCCTGGCGGGTGCCGCTGACGGTGTGTCACAACATCATCTTCTACCTGCGTCAGTTCATGTGGCCGGTACACCTGTCCTCACACTATCCGCTGCCTTGGCCGATCCGGCTGACAAACACCAACGTCCTGATCGGCGTCATCGGCACGGCCATCCTCATCCCCGGCCTGCTGCTATCACTGCTGAAGACCCGGGCACTTCTGATCGGCTGGCTCTACTTCTTCCTGATGATCTTCCCGGCTATCGGAGTGATCGGCTTTACCAACGTGATCGCGGCCGACAAATTCGCTTACCTGCCGGCCGTCGGGCTGATGCTGCCGCTGGCCTGCGGCCTGGATCGGCTGTGGCGGCGGGGGGCGCCATCGCGGACCGGCATTCTCGCGGTGACCAGCATCCTGGTCGTCGTCCTGGCAGTCGGAACCCGCAGCTACCTCCGGCACTGGAAAGACACCGAATCGCTTTTCCGCTACATGATCGAACGCGAGCCCGACGCCCCCACCCTGCATTTCCATCTGGCCCTCGAACTGTCTCGCCGGGCCGACCGGCTCACCGCCGGCCCCATGAGCCCGCGGAAGGCGGAGGCCGCTCGCCGCTATCGCCAGGAGGCCGTCGACCACTACCGTTTCGTGACCGAACAGGTACCAACCTACGAGGAAGCCCACAACAACCTCGGGATACAGCTCTTCAAACAGAATCGCGTCGACGAAGCCATTGCCTGCTATCGCCGGGCAATCGATCTCAAACCCGACAACGTCATGGCAATGAATAACCTGGCGAACGCTCTGTTCCAGAAGAACCAGTACCCGGAGGCCGAGGATCTCTACCGCCGGGTGCTCGATCTCGAGCCGGGCTCCGCCGACGCGCACTACAACTTGGCGAACCTGCAGGCCCGTCGCGGCGACCTGCAGACCGCCATCGGCGGGTATGAACGAGCCCTGGCACTCGACCCTGACCACCTCCAAAGCATCAAGAACCTCGCCGGAGCCCTGCTCCGCCTGGGCCAGGTCGAGCAGGCCGTCAGACGATTCGATGAAGCACTGCGCAAAGACCCGGACCCGACCTACTGGGGAACCGTCAGCAACCTGGCATGGGACCTGCTGGTCGTTCCGGCTCAGAATCCGTGGGCCGTGCCGGCCGCGAGACAGCTTGCGGAGCTGGCCTGCCGGGCGACGGAATACCGGCAGCCCGCCGCCATCGGCGCACTGGCGGCCGCTCTCGCCGCCGGGGGTGACCTTGAGCACGCCAGGCCGCTGGCAGCACGGGCCATCGGCCTGGCAAACACGTCCGGGCAGTTCGAGCTGGCCGTCGAACTACAGAAACGGCTGAGCCTCCACCTGCCGGCCGGCCCTTCCGCCACGCAACCGCAGAGCGACAATAGACGATGATTGCCAAGGTTCAGCCAGGGAAAACACCCATGCGGAGCATCAGCCTCTCCATCTTCTTCCCATGCTACAACGAGGAGGCAAACGTCGAACGCGTCACGCTCGCCGCTCTGGCCGCCGCAGGGGAGATCACCGAAGACTTCGAGGTCATCATCGTGGATGACGGCAGCACCGACCGCACCGGCGAGTTGGCCGACCGTCTGGCCGCCGAGCACGACCTCGTGCGCGTCGTGCACAACCGGCCCAACCGAGGGTACGGCGGCGCCCTCCAGGCGGGCTTCCTGGCCGCAAACAAGGAATGGGTCTTCTATACCGACGGCGACGGACAATTCGATTTCACGGAAATCCCCCGCCTGCTGGACCTCCTCGATCGCTACGACATCGTCAGCGCCTACCGCATCAATCGCCAGGAATCGCCCGTTCGGCGCTTCAACGCGTGGTGCTGGACGCTCCTCTGCAACTGCCTGCTGGGCACCCGGCTGCGGGATATCGACTGCGCCTTCAAGATCTACCCGCGCAGGCTTTTCACCGAGATCAGAATGCAGAGCATGGGCGCCCTCATCGATGCGGAGATCCTGGCCAAGGCCCGGCGACGGGGCTACCGGATCGGGCAGATCGGCGTTAAGCATTACCCGCGGATCGCCGGCAACCCCACCGGAGCAAACCTGAAAGTCATCCTGCGGGCATTCGTGGAACTGGTACGACTCCGCCGATATATCATTGCTGAGGGTTGAGAGCTCGCATCCACGGCTGTGTTTCCGGACGTAACTGTATCGAGAAAGGGTCAAGCGAGAACGAAGCAGAGTCCGTAAATGTGGATATTCACTCGGATTGCATGGCGTACGTCCGAATATGAGCCGCAGAACCCTCAGCACCGAGAAAACAACGCCTGATTTGCTCCAAACGTAGCCGGAGGGTGATCCGTAATTAATTGACCGGCCCTTATTGGACGATATGATTCACGCGCCAGATCAGCGCGGTTGAAATGGTAATTCATTCAAGGAGAACGATGATGAGAACAGTGATCGGATGGGCACTCGCGGCAGTCGTGTGCATGGGGCTGATCGTAGGATGCGACCAGAAGAAGGATGAGATGTCGGCCGCACCGGAAGAGAAGACGGTAGCACCGATGTTCCCCGAGGAGCAGGTACCCAGGGTCGAGCCGGCCCCGGTCGCCCCAGACCCGGTGGACATCTCGGCGGCCGAACCGGCCCCGGCTCCCAAGCCGGCTCCCAAGGAGAACTATGCAGCCCCGAAGACCACCAAGACCTACGTGGTCCAGAAGGGCGACACCCTGCAGAAGATCTCCCTCAAGTTCTACGACACGACAAAGAAGTACGACAAGATCTTCCAGGCAAACCGGAACGTGCTCAAGGACAAGAACACGCTCAAGGTCGGCACCAAGCTCACGATCCCGGATTGAGACACTCCGGGCAATTGACATCGCGGGTCTGAGTGCCCGTTCCTTCGCAGGGAGGCTGAGCCAGTGCGACCGGCGGCGGCGGATCATGCATCCAGGCAGTTCCGCCCCGCCGCTCCGCATTTCCGGGGCACCGCCGACCACCCGACTCCCCCTTCGCCGCTCGATAAACCGGTGCAGTTCGTCCGCGGCGTAGGCCCGCATCGCGCGAAACTGCTCGCCAACATCGGGATTGTCACCGTCGGCGACCTGATCGAGTACTTCCCCTTCCGGCACGAACACCAGGGACGGCCGCAGTCCATGGACAGCCTGGTCCTCGAGGCCCGGGCCACCGTCATCGGCGTCGTTGAATCGGTCCGATCACACGGTGGCCGTCGCGGCGGTCCCAGCGTCAGTCTGAAACTCGGAGACGGCACCGGCTCGGTACGCGTCACCTGGTTCAACGCCCCCTACCTGCGGGACCGGTTTGCCCGCGGCCAGGTGCTGCGAATCCACGGCCAGGTCGGCCAGTTCGAGGGGCTCGGACAGTTCGTGAACCCGAGCGTCGAGACCCTGGACCCGAAGGCCGACCCGAAAACGTGGGATTTCGAACGCGTGGTGCCGATCTATCGGGCCGTCGCCTCTCTCACGACCATTCACATCGCCCGGATCGTGGACAGCGCCCTCGCCGAGGCGTCGAGTTCCATCGCCGAGCCGCTTTCGGAGTCCCTGCGAGCCCGCCGGGGACTCATCGACCGACCGCAAGCCGTCGTCCGCATGCATCACCCGGCCACGCCCGAACAAGCCGTTCAGGCCCGCCGACGACTGGCTTACGACGAGCTGTTCATGATGCAACTGGCCATCTCGCTGCAGCGAAGATGGACCGCCACGCGGGCCAAGGCCCCCAAGCTGCCGGTCACACCGGAAATCGACCAACGCATCCGCCGCCGTTTCCCTTTCCCCCTGACCGCCGCACAGAACAAGGTCATCGCCGAGATCACCGCCGACCTGGCCCGCGACAAGCCCATGACCCGGCTGCTCCAGGGCGACGTGGGCAGCGGCAAAACGGTTGTAGCCCTCTATGCCGCCCTGACGACCATCGCGGCGCGACGACAATGCGCAATCCTTGCTCCAACCGAAGTCCTCGCCGCCCAGCATTTCGTCGGCATCGAGCGATACCTGGCCGGCAGCCGTGTCCAGCGGTGCCTCCTGACCGGCAAGACACCTAAATCCGAGCGAGCCAGGCTCTTGAAAGAGACGGCCGAAGGCTCGATGCACCTCATTGTCGGCACCCAGGCCCTGCTCGAAACGACGGTTAAGTTCGCCGACCTCGGCCTGGTCATCGTGGACGAGCAGCACAAGTTCGGCGTCTCGCAAAGAGCAACGATGCGAGGCAAGGAGACCGCCAGCCGCCCAGCGGGCCAGTACCTTGTGCCCCACTACCTGGTCATGACCGCGACGCCGATCCCGCGCACCTTGTCCATGACCGTGTTCGGCGACCTGGATGTATCGATCATTGACTCCCTGCCGCCCGGACGCCGGCCGATCATCACCCGGGTCGTCCGGCCCCACGATGAAACCGACGCCTGGCTTGAGGTCCGCCGTCGGATCGCGGAGGGTGATCAGGCTTACGTCGTGTATCCGCTCGTCGAGGAGTCTGACGATCTGGACCTGAAGGCGGCTACGGTCGAAGTCGACCGGGTCCGCCACGAGCTGCTGCCGGGGGCCAGGGTCGGCCTGCTGCACGGCCGGATGAAGAACGCTGAGAAACAGGCGGTCATGCAGGAGTTCGCCACCGGTCGGATCGATGCCCTCGTCGCCACGACCGTCATCGAGGTCGGCGTCGATGTCCCAAACGCCACGGTCATGGTGATCCAGCATGCCGAGCGATACGGACTGGCCGCCCTTCATCAACTGCGGGGGCGGGTCGGGCGCGGCTCCAAGGCCTCCGTCTGCCTGCTGATGACCGACTCCGAGACTGATCTGGCCAACGAACGGCTCGAAATCCTGTGTGAAACGACCGATGGCTTCCGAATCGCCGAGGAAGACCTGCGGATCCGCGGGCCGGGCGAACTGCTCGGGACCCGGCAGCACGGTTGGCCTGAGTTCCGGGTCGCCAACCTCCTGGAAGACACCGAAATCCTGTTGCAGGCCCGAGACGATGCCGCCGGCCTGGTACGCGAAGACCCCACCCTGAAAGCCCCTTCACACGCCCCCCTTAAGGCGGAACTCCGCCGCCGGTTCCGGGACAAGGTGGCCTTCATCCACGTCGGATGATAGAGTATGGCCGTTCGGCCCGTGGGGCCGATGAATCCGCTGTCCCGATGGAGCAGCGCATGCAGGGTCTGGACAGTCTCAAGTACGACGCCAACGGGTTGATCCCCGCCATCATCCAGGACGCCGACACCGGCGAGGTCCTGATGATGGCGTACATGAACAAGCACAGCCTGGAGGAATCCCTGCGGACGGGCAAGACCCATTTCTGGTCACGATCGCGGCAGAAGTACTGGATGAAGGGCGAATCCAGCGGCCACACCCAGGAGATCCGCGAGGTTTTCATCGATTGCGACGTGGACACGGTCCTCATCAAGGTCAGGCAAAACGGCGCGGCCTGCCATGAGGGCTACAAGAACTGCTTCTTCCGGAAATACGACCCGGGCACCGGGCGGTGGGAGGTCTGCGCCCAGCGCCTGGTCGACCCGAACGAGGTGTACGGCAAGAAGTGAGCCATTCGTGACGAACCACGAATACCTGCCGCTGTTTCCCCGACGAACGCGATGGCTGTGGTGGCCGTCCGCCCTGGCCGGCGCGGTCGGCCTGGCGCTGACCTACGGCTTTGCCGAGCGGCCCGTCGCGGAGCAGTGGACCTACTGGATCCTGGTCGCGGCCGGAACCCTCTTCCTGCTCAGTCGGGTCATGCTGCTGATCCCCCCTGTCGAGATCTCCGCTCGGATCAGTCGATGCTGGCTAGACTTCGCCATCCTGCTGGCCGGAATCGTCTGGTGGGCCCTGGATCACCGGCGGGAGAGAGAAGTGCTCGAGATCATCGCCGCGTATAGCGCCGCGGCAGGCCTGGTTGCCGTCGCATCGAGCGGGATTCGCTGGCTGACGCATGGACCGGTGCCCGAGGTCACCCCGGGACCAGTGCGCCGACTGTTGCTGGGCGGATTCTTCGCCGCGGTGATCGGCGGGCTGATCCTGTCGCTGCCGCAATGCTGGGCACGAGGATACCCGGCTTCGTCGGAGAGCAGCTACGCCGGGCAGTTCCGATACGAGCTCGGTACTCACGCCCTTAACTGCTTCTTCACCTCCATGAGCGCACTGACCGGCACAGGCTTGTCGGTACAGGACGTCGGTCATGATTACAGCCTCGGCGGGCAGATCGTGGTCCTGCTGCTGATGCAGATCGGCGGCCTGGCGATCCTGGCCGCGAGCACGGTCGTCGGCCTGCGGCTGCGAGCCCTGCTCGGCTGGCAGACGCACCAGGAGGAGACGACGCCCCAGGGCCTTGTCCGGGCGGTCAAATTCGCGTGCATCGGGCTGCTTGCTCTTGAGCTTATCGGCGCGGCGGCAATGTTCTTCGCCCAGCCCGACCTGTTCAGATCCTCCGAGCCGCTGTCGCCAAAAATCATGGGCGCGATCTTCAACACGGTCAGCGCCGTCTGCAACGTCGGACTGACTCTGAACGGCGACAGCTTGATCGGCGCCCGCGGATCGGCGACCACCTACGCCGCCATCCTGCCGCTGATGGTGCTCGGGGGCATCGGCGGGCCAACGCTGTACAGCCTCTTCCGCAAGTTGCGCGAACGAACCACCGCTCTGCCGGCGGACGTCTGGCTCACCCTCGGGGTGACTGTCGCCCTGGCGGTCATCGGGGCCGGACTGCTCTACGGCGTCGAAAGCAGCTACGACTGGCAGCTTCGCCCGCCCCGCGAGAAGACCCTGGGCAGCCTTCAATGGAACGGAACGTCCACCGCCCCCGTCGGGGAAATCAACTTCAATTCCGACGACAGCGAGCGGGTGCGGTCGCAGCGCATGCCCACGATGTCGCCCGGCCAGCGGTTCGCCGCCGCCCTGTTCCAAAGCATTTCCGCCCGGACCGGCGGCATGCGCACCGCACGGCTCGACGAGAAATCCCTCTCACCGGCCAGCCGGGTGGTGCTCATGGCCTGGATGCTCATCGGCGGTTCCGTCGGCGGGACGGCCGGCGGCGTGAAGATCTGCGTGGCAGGCCTGCTCCTCGCGGCAATCCTGCGACCGAAACGGCACCTGTGGCGAACGAAGACCAGTCTGGACTCCGGAGCAGGAAGACAGGCCCTGGCTGCCGCGGGCACAGTCGTCGCATCGATGCTCCTGCTGATCCTGCTGACCGCCTTCGTGCTGACCTATCGTCAGAGTCCCTCGCCGGAGAGTTGCCTCTTCGAGTCGGTCAGCGCATGCACCAACTCCGGCCTCACCGCCGGCCTGACCGCTCAATTGGCAACGGAAGACCATCTCAGCGGCTCCGGCTGGCTCCGGATCGCCACTCGCAGCACGCTCATCCTCGCCATGCTCCTCGGCCGCGCCCTGCCCCTGGGCATCCTCTTGCGCTGGACCGCACCCAAGGAGCCGATGTGACGTGGGGTTCGGGGTCCAGGGTTCAGTGTAGGAGCGGCTTGCAGCCGCGATCTTGAAGGTAGGAGCGGCCCGCCACAGCGGGTTTCGCTTCGCTCAACTTGCAGCCGCGATCATTGTTTCCGGGGATCATCGCATCATCGCTTCCAACCGCCCCTTGGCCTCGGCGATGTCCTCGAGCGGGCGGTCGCTGTTGGTGCGGCGGATGAAGGCGGCGTTGTGGTATCCGCTCTGTTCGAGAAAGGCCAGGTAGCGGGCGAGGTCAACTTCGCCGTAACCCAGCGGTGTCTCGTGGCCGGGCCGCCGCTCGCTGCCGCTGACAGCGTCGCGAGCCCGGGCGATGAGAATCCTGTCGGCCACCGGCCCGACGCTCTCGATCGGGTCGTAGCCGTCAATCAGCAGCGACGCCGGGTCATAACACGCGCCCAGCCACTCGCAATTGACCTCCTTCAACAACGAGGCCATCTCTGCCGGATCTGCTCCGCCGGTTTCCAACGCCACGAAGGTCCCCGTGCGATCGGCCATATCGGCAAGTTCACGGATCACCGCCCCCAGTTCGCCCCGTTGCCGGGCCTCCCGATCGAACCTGCCCAGGTGCGTCGTCATCACCGGCACACGCAACTCGGCGGCCATCTCAATGATCCGCCGGGTCTGATCGAGACGCTGCTCCAGGCCCGCGCTCTCGCTGAACCTCGCCCCGCCGAGGTCGCCTCCCAGGGCGGATAATTCGAGCCCCAGCCCGGCCACATGCCGCAGCAGATGCCGCCGGCCGCTGTGTGATAGCACCTCGGGACCGACCTCGCTCGAGGTTGCCGGCAATTCGATCCGGCGCAGGCCCAGCCGCGACGCGGCCTGCAGCGACTCCTTCACCGGACGACCGAAACTGTCCAGAACAACGCCGATACCCGGACCGGACAAGGGGAAGCCCTCCATTCACACCGGGAACAGGCCGCTGGAAAGCCTGTCAGCCTCCGCAGCGCCGCACCTCCACCGGCCGGCCCGTGCGGATGCTCTCGTAGATCGCGTCCATCAACTCCGCCAACAGGATGCCATAACGACCGGGGCATCGCAAAGTGTCGTTCGCCAGAATCGCGTCCACGAAGTTGCGCTCCGGCGGCACCGTCTTGTACGGAACGTACGGATAAGGGACCTTGTCGCCCGCCTTGTCGTAGTGCTCGAGTTTCTCGCCCCAGATGCCGGTGAACACCGTGCCGCCCGTGCCGTAGATCGTGACACCCGTCTCGCCCCGCATGGTGGCGTTTCCGAGGCAGGCCACGCTGCCCAGAGTCCCGTTTTCGAACAGCACTGAAACGGTCGCATTGATGTCCACTTTCGTGCCGCCGAAATCCGCCATCGCAAACACGCGCTTCACGGGCGAGTCCACCAGCCACATCATCGCGTTGAGCATGTGGGCCCCGCTGTCGTAAAGCTGCCCGCCGCCGGAGAGCTTGGGATCCTGACGCCAGGTACCCTTGGTGAACTCCTTCCACCGCTGGGCCACGTGGGCATCCACCAGTTCGATCCGACCGAGGTCGCCGCGACGGATCAGGTCGGCGACATAGCCGAACTCGCCGCTCACCGGCGCCTGGAAGGCCACGGCCAGCAGACGGCCCCGATCCTCGGCCAGCGCGACCAACTCCCGAGCGTGGTCGGTGCTGGTAACCATGGGCTTCTCGCTGAGGACGTGCACGCCTTTCTGCAGCGCCGCCTTGGCGTGCGGAAAGTGCAGGGTGTGCGGTGTGACCAGCAGCACCGCGTCAAGCGACTCCTTGGCGATCATCCGGTGGAAATCGGTATAGATGGCTGGCTTGAAGCCCTTCGGGCCGAAGAACTCCTTGCAGAATTTGATGCACTTGCTCTTGACGATGTCGCAGAGAGCCGCCACTTCGATCTCGGGAATGTCCACCAGATGGCGGGCATGCCACTGCCCCATGCCTCCGCAACCGACCAGGGCGAACCTCAGCCGGCGGCGCCGGCCGGACGTCGGCCTGACGCCCGATTGCCTTCTGGACGAACGGGTGCTCTTGCGATTCACGGTTGTCACTCCTTGCCTGTTCAAAGGTCACTGCCCGCCGGGGTTCAGCCGGACATTCCACTTTCCAACTGGCGGGTCTCGGCCAACTGCAGATAGAAACCCATGACCGTCAGGGCCACGACGAAGAAGGGGGGAACGAAGGTGTACTCGATGAAGATGCTTCGCAGGGAGAACCAGAACGTGAAATGGTGAAGGAACGCCACGATCCCGCCCACGGTCAGCATCGCCCCTTGAAGGCTGGTCACGTAGGCGATCAACGGCTTGTACAGCGCCAGCGACAGCGAAGCGACGGCGGCCAGGAACACCGCGCCGATGCCCAGTGATATCATCGTCTGAAGACCGAACGAAACGGCCAGCGAAGCGGCAAAAAGGCCCGTCCACGCGCCCGCCAGCAGCGCCACGCTGAGCCGGGTCACGTAAGCGCTCAGCACCCCGAGCACCACCGCGCAGGCACCGCCGCAGACCCACTGCCCGATCTCGGACAGCGGCATGTTCCAACCGATCACGAAACCGATGGCCGCGAAGCTGAGAGGAATCAGGGCCCTGAACAGCTTGACGCCCAGGATCATGAACACCAGTCCCACGGCGAGCAGAAGGACGCCGACGGCCGCGTGCTGCTGCTCGCACCTGAGGACCATGTCGTTGATGGAAGGTATGACAAAGGGCATGTTCTTACCTCTGGTGATCTCTCCCTCGCACCGGCGAGCGTCGCCGTCCGTGCCCGCGCGGCCCTGTCATCCCGCCTTCTGAGGCGGCGCGGGGGCCACAGGAGCCGCCACCGGAGCGGGCCGGCGATGTCGAGCCTGCACGATCAGCGATACAAACAATATAACTCCACAAACACTTAAAAACCAGTTCTCGTGCGACTCCGCGGCTTCCAGCGCGGCGGGGGCGTGCTTGCCCGCCAGCACCAGCAGCCCCGCCGCCATCAGCAGCACGCCGGCCAACGAGGTCCCCACGATGGTCGTGAACCGCGGCAGCGTCAGCCCCATGCCCAGGCCCGTGAACCAGGCCAGAGCGGCAACCACCGCCACGCGGTAGACGACGTCCGCCCGCTTCTGGCGAAAGTAGGAGAAGGCTTCGCTCACGTAGCTTCGGGCCGCCGCCACGAGCACGCGGACGGTCGACCGCGGGTCGCCGCCCTCCGCCGACACCGCCGCGGCCTCCGCCGGCAGCGACGAGGCGATCGCCTGGCCTCGCTGCTCGTGGAATTCCTTCATCGAGGCCTGCACGTCCGGCAGGTTCCGGACCGCAGCCACTGCCAACACCAGCAGGGCCGCGCAGCAGGCGGCAGTCACACCGACCCACCAGCGATACAGCAGGTGACCAACGAGCCCGGCTACACCGGCGCCCAGCACCAGCCCGATGAGCGGATCCACGCCCGTCGACCGTGCCACGGCAACGCCGGCTGCAGCCCCGACGGCGATGAACACCAGAACGCAGATCAGCCGCAGAAGCCGGCTTCCCCAGAGGGCCAGCACCAGGCCGAGCACCAGCGCACCGATGGCCGGCACGACCGGACCCGGCCACCACTCCGGCAGCGAAACCTGCGACTGCACGTCCGCCGCCCATGCGGTGAGAAGATCAATTAACGGCTTGAGGCCAATCATCCCGGACACCTCGGTCCGCGATTGCCAACCCATGACCGGCGGGCTTCCGGCCCGCCACCGCGCCGGCGGGCCGCGCGGCTATTGCTTTCGGCTGCTGGCCAGGGCTTCAGCTCGCGGCAGGGCATCCGGCATCCGCTCAACGCCGGCGTTCGAGTACACACTGAGGTCGATCCACGCCTGCGGAGAGCCGGAAGCAAAGTACTTTCCGAGCATCCGCAGCTTGTCAGGAGCCGACGCCTCCTCGATCTCATCACCGATGGCCGAACCCCACGCGATCGGCTTGCCCTTCTTGGGATGGATCAGAATGTGAGCCTTGGCCCTGTTCGAGCGGCCTCGAAAGTTGGTCACGTCCACCGCAGCCACCTGGCTGCGAAAACTCTGCTGGAAAATCAGCGCCGCGAGCCTGACCCCCGCCCGTGCGTCGTCGGCCTCGAATCGCTCGCCCGCCCTCGGCGGCTTGCTCTCCACGCCCAGAATCTGAATCCACGAGCCGGAGTCGGCCAGGTCGGGGCAGACGACCGGAAGGCGATAGCCATGCCTGTCGACCGGAACGTAGACGGGGCGTCGCGAATCCGGGTCTTCGGTCAGCAGCATCGCCACCGGCCGCCGATACTGGCACAGCACGCGGATCGTGCCGTCCGCGGTCCGCACCACGCGCTGAACCTCGGAGACCCATCCGCTCTCGAGCATCTGTCGGGCCACGTCGCGCAGCACATCCTCGCTCGGACCGACCGGCTCCTCCGGCAGGCGAATCGACGCCAGAATCAGCGGCCGCCAGCTCTCCGTGTCCACCCAGTCGGAATCCGCCGGGAGATCCAGTTCGAGCCTCAGAGCCTTCCTTGCCTCGGGCTGGCTCTCGACGTGTTGCTGCAGCCGCTCCAGGCCAACCGCGCCGAATACCACGAACCCGATGACCACCGACGCCGAGACGACGGGCCCCGCCGCCCGGACGTTGGCCCACAGCCGGGCCAGGCCCGACTCGTCTCCCGCGCCCTCGTCACCACGCCGTTGACCGTTGCGGCTCACGACTGCACTCCCTGAACACCACCCGGCCGCTCAGCGCCCGCAGGTCAGCTCCACGATCCGCTGGCACAACGCCGCGAAGCTCAAACCCGCCCGCTGGGCCGCCTTGGGCAGCAGTGAATGATCCGTAAAGCCCGGGATCGTGTTGACCTCCAGCGCGAACGGCCGGCAGGTACTCTCCTCCACGATCCAATCCACTCGCGAGAAATCCCGGCACCCCAGCGACTGATGGGCCCGCACACTGAGCTCGCGGACCTCGGTCAGCACCGCCGCCGGCAGGTCGATATTGAAAAGATATTCCGTGTCGTTGTCCAGATACTTCGCCTGGTAGTCGTAGAACTCCCGCTTGGGCCGGATCTGGATCGGCGGCAAGGCCTCGTCGCCCAGCACCCCGACCGTCAGCTCCGCGCCCCTGACGAAACGCTCCACCATGCAGCGGCCGTAATCCTCGATCTCCCTGCGGATCGGCAACGCCAGGTCTTCCCCTTCGTGAATGATCACGCAATCCACGCTGCTGCCCTGGTCCAGCGGCTTGACCACCGCCGGCGGCGACCACTGCACGAGAACCTCATCGAAATTCTCTCGCCCCACCACCTCGTACAGCGGCGTGGGCACGCCGGCCTCCAGGAACCGGGCCTTGGCCTTCGCCTTGTCCATCGCCGCCGCCGACGCCTCCGGGCCCGAACCGCAATAACGAATCCCGCGGTTCTCGAGGATCTGCTGCAACTGGCCGTCCTCGCCGAAGGCCCCGTGAAGGGCGATGAACACCATGTCCACCGGCCGGTCCAGCGCCGAGAGATTCGCCGGATCGATGTCCGCAAGCCAGACGTCATGACCGA
>CAZPIO010000171.1:0-15370 GCA_964586235.1 uncultured Planctomycetales bacterium | reverse complement strand
CGCGGTAACGTCACTTCCTCAACAAGGTCCGAGCCGGTGACCAAGACTTGCGACCGGCAAGCGATCTTTCATAAATGACGATAGGAATCGTCAACAGAGGGGTCCCGGATAGGAATCCGGGACCAGCGGATGGGAGTCCGCTCGCTTGCGGTCGCCACGGCCTGCCCGCCATGGCGGGCGACCAGGCTCGGGCTTCTGAAGACCCCGCCGGAGTCGTCAGGCGCCCGGCCAGCCCGGTCACGACCGCCCGCGCTGGACCGGACACGCGTGATTCCGTATCCTCTTGCCCGACCATCTGCTTGGTGACTTCTCGATTTGAAGACGGAGATACACATGAGTCACTTGGGTTACGCGCCGGTGCCCGGCAAGATCTCTCCTTATGTCTACGCCATCTCGGGCATCGCGGCCGTTGGGGGGCTTTTGTTCGGGTTTGATACCGCGATTATTGCCGGCGCAATCGAGTTCATCCAGACAGAATTCGGTCTGAACGCACACCAGGAGGGTTTCGTGGTCAGCAGTCTGCTCATCGGGTGCATCGTCGGCGCGACCACCGCCGGCGGGCTGAGCGATCGCTTCGGCCGCAAGTGGGTTCTGGTGCTGGCCGCGGCGTTCTACGTCGTTTCCGCCGTGCTGGCCGCCATCCCTCATACGGTGCCGGGCCTGGTTGCGGCGCGGTTCATGGGCGGGCTGGCGGTGGGCGTGTCGTCGATGATCGCGCCCGTCTACATCGCCGAACTGGCTCCCGCCCGCATCCGCGGTCAACTGGTCACCCTGAACCAGATGGCCATTGTCACCGGCATTCTGATGGCAAACGTCGTCAGTTGGGCGCTGGTGGATATTGGGGAGAACAACTGGCGGTGGATGTTCGCGTCGGCCGCGTTTCCGGCATTTGTGCTGTTGATCGCTTTGTTCCTGGTGCCGGAAAGCCCCCGCTGGCTGGCCAAGCAGGGCAGGTTCGATGAGTCGTTGGCGGTTCTCAGCCGGGTCGGCGGCCAGGCAAGCGCCGAAGCCGAGCTCGGAGAGATCCGGGCCACCCTCGCCGAGCAAAGCGGCTCGCTCGCCGAGCTGTTCGAACCCGGCTTTCGAATCGCCCTGCTCATCGGCGTGACCCTGGCCGTCCTCGGTCAGATCACCGGCATCAACACCATCATCTACTACGCCCCAAAAGTCTTTCTTGCGGCGGGCTTCCCCGAGCAGAAGTCGGCGATGTGGGCGACGGTGCTCGTCGGGGCAACCAACTTCCTGAGCACGCTGATCTCGCTGTATGTGATCGACCGCGTCGGGCGCAAGCCGCTGCTGCTGTTCGGACCGGCGGGCATGGGCATTTCGCTGATCCTGGCGGGCGTGCTTCTGCCGATGCCCAACGTGCCGGCTGCAGTCAAGGTCGCGACGATTCTGGGCTATATCACGTCATTTGCGATCGGCGTCGGCGGCACGGTGTGGGTGGTCATCAGCGAGATCTTCCCGACGAAGATACGCGGCCTGGCGACTTCCTTCGCGGTCGGGAGCGTGTGGATGGCCTGCACGATCGTCGCCCAGACGTTCCCGTGGCTGATCGAGCGATTCGGCGAACGCGTGTTCTGGCTCTACGCGGTGATGTGCGCGATCATGTTCGTTTTTGTGCAGTTCGTTCTCGTCGAGACGAAGGGCAAGAGTCTCGAGGAGATTGAGCACATGTGGAAGCGCCGCGCGGACCAGGGCGGTCGGCGGGGCTTCCCCGTGCAATCGGCCGACGCCCCGAAGCGCCGCGCGGGCGAGGGCGGTTGAGACATCTCTGCTACTCGTTGGCGTCGTGGGTGAGCATGCCGGACTGGGCGACCTTCTGGGCGAGGTTGCGGTAGGCGTAGACCAGGTCGCGGCAGATGAGATCCATTCGCTGACGGAGGTCGCGGCGCTCGCGGATGATGCGGGAGACCATGGACCGCAGACGCCGGTATCGCCGGCGGCGATGGCGGCAGCGGAGACGGCGTTCGGCCGTTCGCCGGGCGAGGTCAATCAGGTCAGCGATGTCGAAGGGCTGAATGAGGATATCGGTTACTCCGAGGCGGAGGGCCTCGATGGCCTCCTCGGCGGTGACCTGGTCTGCGGTCACGATGACCGGGCAAGTGTTGGTGACCCGGAGTTCGCGGACCAGGGCCAGCCCGTCTCCGTCCGACAGGGACATGGCCGTGACGACCACGTCGTGCTGCGCGGTCAGCTCCTCGCGGAGCGCATCCGCGGCGGTGGCGACGTGCGTGACCTCCGCCCAGGAGGTGTCGTGCAGGCAGCGCAGGAGCATCTCCGCGAGTTCCTCGTCGCCGCTCACCAACAGGAGTTCTACCGGTTTCTCGGTCATTGCCTCTCCCACTGCCGGATCAGCACCAGGCTCGCAGAGTCATAAAAGGCCGGCGGACGCTTCGGCCGCGAGAGCGAGGAGGAGGAGAAAAGAGGAGGAGGTAGCCTACGCGTCCCGCCCGGCCCGGAACTTTCTCTGCGTTGTCTTCTTTCGTCACCTCACTGACGCGGCCGTTCCTTGCCGGCCGCGGTCGAAGATCGCTGTCGTGCTGAAAGACCGGCGCGGCGTGCGCGGATCTTTCGCCTCGAGCTACCCGGAAGTGCCGGCGGGTTGGCTGTCAGCCCCTTTGGCCACCGGCAATTCCACGAAGACAACCGTCCCCTCGCCCGCCGTGCTCGACAGCCGGATCCTTCCTCCGTTGATCTCGGCGTACCGAACCGCCCGGGACAACCCCAGGCCTCGCCCGCGTCCAGCAGGCCGGCGAGAGAAGAACGGGTCCATCGCGTGCTCGAGGACCTCGGGCGACATGCCGCAACCGTTGTCCTGCACCGCGATGACGAGGGTGTCATCGGCAGGATCGCAGCGGCAATTGATGAGCAAGAGGGGGTTGGGCGAGTCCTTCATGGCCTCGACGGCGTTCCGGATGACCTCGTCAAATAATGTCTTGACTTGCGAGGCATCCGCCAGGATCGGGGGCAGGGCGTCCGATAGCTCGAGGCGGAATTGGGTTTCGGCGAGCGAGGTTTTCTCGAGCCATTCGCGGCGGATCCGGCCCAATAATTCAGCGATCGAGAAGGGTTCGGCGGCGGGAGGCGCGGGCTTGGCGAACTCCATCAGTTCGGAGACGATGGCACTGGCCCGATGGGCGTTTTCGGCGATGAGCAAGGCGACGCGCCGGATCTCGTCGTCGAGCTTCTCGGTGTTGAGCATCTGGGCCCGGCCGGAGATGACCGCCAGCGGGTTGTTCAGTTCGTGGGCCGCTCCGGCCGCCATCTCGCCGACCATTGCGAGAGATCGCGTGCGGGCCAGTTCGCCCTGCGAGTTCACCAGGCGGCGGTTGAGTTCGGCGAGGTCTTCGGCCAGGTGGCGGGAAGAGACGCGCGATTCGGCCCCGGCGAGCCAGACGCCGAACGCCCCCGCCAGGGCCGAAAGCGACTCGTCGAGGTCCGCCGGGCGTTCGCCGGCGATCACCATCGCCCCCATGAACCGCCGCTGGTGGCGGATCGGCCAGTACCAGGCCGGCGGGCGTTCGAGGGCCGACATCAGGCGATCGAGCAACTGCCCGGGCATGGTTGCGACGCGCTGCCAGCCTTCGCCCACCTCGGACACCGCCGAGAGGTCCCCCGCCGCCGAGGCCGGCAGGATCTCCACCTTCGGGCCCGACTCGCCGGTGGTGGAAGCGGCCGCGACCAGCACCGACCTGCCCGGCGACAGGGCAAACACCGCCGCAGGCACACGTCCAATCACCGTCTCGGCGACGCCGGCGGCGACTCGGCAGATCTCCTCGTGCGTCGGCTCATTGCTCAGCTCGGTGTTCAGCGTCCGCAGGGCCTCGAAACACCTCGATCGCTGCTCCAGGCGGCGGTTGGCCATCGCCAGCGACATGTTCACGCGGGCCAACTCGGCGTTCGTCTTGCCCAGTGCTTCGTAATACACATCCCGCGAGGTGAGCCGGTTCAGGCCGATCAGTTCCGCCCTGGTTTCGATCAGTTCGGGCAGCCCCGCAGAGACTCGATCGAGCGTCTCCTTGTTGAAGCCCGCCGCCTCGGCGATATGGGCGACCGGGCGCCCCGTGCCGTAGTTGCCCGAGAACCCGATGCGCATCTGTCGAACCAACTGGTCGGCGATCTGCACCAACCGGACGTGCTCGGGACACTGGATTCGGGCCGGCGTGAAGGCGGGTGTCTGGTGGTGAAGCCAGATGCTCTCACGAATCATGATCGGCAGCTTCCAGTGCACGGCCAGGCGCTGGCCCGCCACGGTGTGATCCAGGCCGAAGACCTCGCGCTCGACGTCGGCGATGCAGCCCCGGGTAGCCTCCACCCTGGCCAGTACGCGGTCGTAGCTTTTCACGAAACAGGCGTTGAGAACCACTTTCCCAATGTCGTGAAGCAGGCCGCAGACGAACGCTTCCTCGGGCACGGGGGGCCTGGCGGATGACGGAAACGGCATCACCTCGGCCAGCATCCTGGCCGCGCAGCCGACCGCCAGGCTGTGTTTCCAGAAACCCGCGCGGTCGAACCGGCTCGGCGACTGCTCCATCCGCTGGGAGAAGGTCTCGAAAATCTGAATGGACAGCACCAGGCTGCGAATGGCCTGGAAGCCGAGCAGCACCACCGCTCGCTCGACGGTCTTCACCGGAGCGCCGAGGTTAGCCTTGGCGACCATCGACAGAATGCGGGCCGAAAGGCTCTGGTCCGATTCGACGAGCTGAATGACGTGCCTGGCGCTGGATGTCTCGCTGCTGGTCAGTTCGAGAAGCTGGGCCGCCACGACCGGTAATGTGGGCAGCGAGTCGATCTGGGACAGCAACAGTTCGACCTGGGCAGGCTCAGCAGCCCGCGAATCGCCAGGCCCGGATGTCCGAGTGGCTGTCATGTGTTCCCCTACCCCTGATCGGCAGCCCGCTCAGGGCGCCGGGCCTCGGTTCATCACGCCCGGCGCATCGCTGCCCGCGCAGTCCGATCGCCCATCAGGCGTTGACCAGCTTGAGAATCCGCGAAATCAGCTCATCGATCTGGAACGGCTTGCGCAGGAAGTCGTCGGCCCCGGAAGCCATCAGTTCGGTGATCTCGTCCGGATCGGCCACGCCGCTAATCAGGATGATCCTCATGTCGCTGAACGCCGGGTTGGCTCGGATGGCTTTGCACACCCGGTTGCCGTCGATGTCCGGAAGCTTGTAGTCCAGAACGATGCAATCGGGCTGGACCTCCTGGGTCAGGAGGCCGGCCTCATAACCGCCGCGAGCGACTCGGACCTCGAAGCGGCCATCCCGCTCCAACAGTTCGACGAGCATCTCGAGGATGGCTTCGTCGTCATCGACGACCAGCACCCGCTTCTTCCCGGAGTCTAGATTGTCGAGCGGAATGCCATTGTCCTTCATGAACTGGACGAGGCTTTCGCGCGGGATGCGACGGAATCGCGATCCCGGGACGCGGAAGCCCTTGAGGCGCCCGCTGTCAAAACACCGAATGACCGTCTGCTGGCTGACTTTGCAGATGTCAGCCACCTCGCCTGTCGTGTAGACGCTTTTGGACCCGACCTTTTCCTGCTTTTCTGTCGGCATCTTCCCGTTCTCCCCGGTTATCCTAACCGACATGTTCATCCAAGTTCAGCTATCTGACCAAGATCTCCCATCTTAGCCATCTTCACTCGGTAATCTACCAATTGTTGATCCCGTCTGTCAACTCGACTTTCAAATAAACGGCTGCGATGCGCGGGAAAGTCCGATCAGGTGGCGAGCGACTGAGAACATGTCCAATGGGGTCAGGGATGCGGCAACTGGGATGTTCGGTTCGGGCCAAGCGGGCAAATGGACCGAGAACAGGCGGCAGAAGCCTCTGCCTTGCCGTTCCGTTCGCCGGGCATTCTGCAGTGCTGCGGCCGGCTTGCCCTCGTCCGCTAACCGACGCCCGACAGGGCCCTGGAGACGGGAGCTAATCCGCCGCTGTCGGCACCAGCAGGCCTGCTTTCGTACGGAGCACGTGAGTCCGACGCTCATCGACTGATGCCGATCCGGCATCTCCACCCGCCGCCTCGCCCGCTTCCAACCAGGCGCGAAAGCGGGGGCATACGTGGGCGTAGACCTGCTCGACGCGGCGCAGGACCACCGACCAGGTCCGACGCCGAGCGTGGTCTCGAACAACCTCAGGGTGAAATGCGGTTTTGCCGGTGAAGAATCGTTCGAGGGCTCGGGCGATCGCCTCCGGGCTGGCATCATCAGCGTAGAACCCCGATTCGCCTTCGGCGATGGCCTCGGCCGTGCCCCCAAAACGCGTGCCAAGCGACGGCGTGCCCGAACCGGCCGCCTCAAGGTACACCAGACCGAAACCTTCAACGTCTCCGGGTGTCGGACGCGGTGTCAGCACAAACAGACTGGCCGAAGCGTATGCTTCCAGCAATCTCGTCTGGTCGACCCGCCCCAGAAACCGCACCCGATGAGAAACGCCCAAGTCGTGGGCGAGTCTCTCCAATGCCGGCCGACCTGTCCCATCGCCGACGATCCAGTATTCCAGATCGAGCCGATCGCCAACCAGCGCCATTGCCTGGATCACGCCGTCAATGTTCTTGCGCTGCCAGCCGCACAGAACCGCCACCGACAGCAGCCGTCGGGGATGCCGGCGGCTCTCGATCTGCTCAAGGCCGGCGGCAGCCACGAAGCATTCCTCCACACCGTTGGGAATGGCAATCGGCGGGCGACCGTAGGGCAGTTCTCTACGGAGTAGATCGGCCGTGAAGTGGCTCACCGCAATGACCTGATCCACGCATCGCAGGGCCGCCGCACCGACGAACTCGCGCGCCCGGCGATGGTTTGTGCCATCCCGACCCAGTCGCCACAACCAGGGCACGCGGTCGAGCTTGAAACGCACCCACGGGCTGAGGAAGTCGTTTCCATGAACCGTGAGAACGAATGGGCGGCAGAATACGGCCAACGGGGCGTATCCGAAGTTCAGCGCGTGCCAGAGATCCATTTCGAAGCGAGACAGCCGGGGCAGATCGCGCGCCAGATCGGTAGTCAGGATCGGATGCGTCGGGATGGCCGGATCCGGCTCGCACTGCACGTTGGTAAACAGATGCAGTTCATAGCCACGAGCGGACAGATAGCGAGCCATCGCCCTGGCAACCGTGGCCATGCCGCCGACTGCCTGCGTGTACTCATTGGCCACCAGCCCCAAGCGTGGAGGACGATTCACAGTCAGCCCCTGCTCTTACGGACCGCAAGCACCCTCTGGCAAGGCTCCCCCGCTCGCCCATCCAAGCAGTTCTGCGAAAGCCAGAACGGGTGGACCACGACGGCTTCTGCCGAAAAGGGCTCGGTCGCACAGCCCCGCCAGAGGTTGCATACCCGGTTATCGGCTCTTTGGCTCACGCTGTTGATGCTCGCGATCCCAGAGCCGGCCTGGGGATTAGCTGAGCGACCGCCAGGGGCGCGGGTCCAGACCGCAACCGCAGTCCGATAAGGTCGGATGCCCCCGACGTGCGCTTGTGGTATCTGATGCTCCGGGCGCGCAAGTCCTTTGCTATTTGCGAGTTGTCCGCGACGTGAGCCAGGGGCTTTCCTCAGGGAAAGCTTCAGCCGTCTCAGGCCACGTCCGATCATATTGGCGTGCTCAACATGGGTCTGATCTGGCGGTCCATCCTCCGGTCGCGCGGTCACGCTCGCCTGGTGCTTAGAGACAGTCTGTACCTCCCGGCCCGACCGAGGCCTCGCCAGCAACACCTGGCGGCGGCCATCGGCTGGCTTTGCCGATCGCAGGATGGGAGCGGCGGATTACGGGGATGGTATGACGTTCTTGCCGACTGGTCAGGCCCCTATCCGGAGGTGTCCGGCTACGCCGTGCCGACGCTCATTCGGGTCGGTCGCCTTGACGAAGCTCGGCGTGTTCTCGACTGGCTACTGACTACCCAGATGGACGATGGGGCCTTCCCTGCCGGTCTGGTCGGCGAGCCGACTCCAAAGCCGGCGGTGTTCAACACCGGCCAAGTCCTTCAAGGATTGGCCGAGGGGTACCGGTGCTTTGGCGAGAGGCGTTATTTCGAGGCCGGGGTGCGGGCTGCTGACTGGCTAACCACCGTACAGGATTCCGACGGGGCATGGCGACGTTCTGCCTACAACGGCGTGGCTCACGCGTACTACACCAGAGTCGCGTGGCCTCTGGCAGACTTCGGCCGTCTCGCCGATCGAGAGCCATACATCCGAGCAGCCACCGCGAACGGCGATTGGGTCCTGTCTGAACGCCTTGCGAACGGCTGGTTCTCCAACATGGAGATGATACCGGGCACGCTGCCCACGCTTCACGCCGTCGCATACACGCTTGAGGGGCTGTGGCGCCTTGGCGAGGTGCTCGAGGAAGAGCGGTTCCTCGATAGCACGCTACCGGCTGTCGAGCGTCTGCTCCATCAGGCCGAAACGACCAGCCTCGCACCGGAATACGGGGACGGGTACCGCCGTCACGGACGGTATCTGTGCCTCACCGGCTGTGCCCAGATGTGCGTCGTCTGGCTGGCTGTCTATCGCCGCACAGAGGATGCTCGTTTCCTGAGCGTGGCCATGAAAGTGCTCGACCTGCTCTGCCGGATCCAGGACCTGGACAATCCGGCGCTGCCGATTCATGGCGGGCTTCGCGGCTCTTACCCGATCAACGGACAATACATGCCGTTGCGAATCATCAACTGGGGAACAAAGTTCTTCATTGACGCATTGCTGGATGAACAGGAATGTCTACGATCTGCCTCACGCGTTCAGCCTCTGCTCCGGTCACCCGCCAGTGGTTGGCCCGCCTGGCCGGCCGCGGCGTCGTGATTGATGCCGTGGTCAGCGAGTGCAAGAGCCGAGTCAGCATCCTCCGCGAGGAAATCGCCCGGCTGCTGCCGGGTCCTGCTTGTCCGATGCCTCCGTGGGATCGGCTTCGTCGTATACGCTGGTCTTACGGTGAGCAGGTCCGCGAGCACCGGCGCCTTTCGGATCCGGCGATACGGTATGTCTCGTCTTTGGACAGTCGGGAGTGTGTCGATCTGCTCATTCGGCTCAAGGCCCGCTTTGCTTTCCTGGTCTATGCGCCGATCATTCGACCCCGATTGCTCGCGACCCCCGGCCTGATGGTACTCAACGCTCACGGAGGGCTCCTTCCGAAGTACCGCGGCATGAATGCCAGCGTCTGGAGTCGATTGGCCGGAGATCCGCTGGGGGCGACTGTCCACATCGTCGACGAGGGAGTTGACACGGGGCCCATTCTCGCCCAAGCCCGCGTTCATGAGCCGAAGCAGGTCGAAGCTGCTCAGATTGACCTGCTCGCCGAGGTGCTCCTGGCTCTGCAAAGGGGGGAGCATCTCGTTCCCGTTCCACAGGACCCGGCCGCGGGACGCCAATACTATCGCATTCACCCTGCTCTTGCCGCAACCTGATGATTGAGATGCTACAATGCTCGTCCGAGGGGCTTGCGGAAGGCCTGGATTGAGCAATCAGATGCAGTACGACGTCATTGTTGTTGGCGGCGGGCACGCAGGATGCGAGGCAGCATGGGCGGCGGCGAAGATGGGCTGCCGGACGGCGCTGGTGACCATGCGCATCGACGCCATCGCGCGGATGTCATGCAATCCGGCTGTCGGCGGGCTGGGCAAGGGGCAGATCGTCCGCGAGATCGACGCACTCGGCGGGCTGATGGGCCTAGCCACCGACCGGGCGGGGATTCAGTTTCGCATCCTCAACCGCAGCAAGGGGCCGGCCGTGCAGGCGCCGCGGGCGCAAGCCGACCGGGCGCTTTATACCCAGGTCGTGATCGAGATGCTGCGGGCCATGCCGAACCTGGAGTTGATCGAAGGGACCGTTGCAGGGTTCAGGGTTCAGGGTTCAGGGTTCAGTGAAGAAAAAAGGTGTCAGGATGATTTTTCGGTCGCAGGCGTCCGGCTGGTCGATGGGAGGGAGTTGGACGCCAAGGCTGTTGTGGTTGCCACGGGGACTTTCTTGCGCGGGTTGATGCACTGCGGGCCGGTGCTCACCGAGGGCGGGCGGATCGGTGAGGACGCGGCCGTGGGGCTCAGCGCGAGCCTGGAGGAACTGGGGTTCACGCTCGGCCGACTCAAGACGGGCACGCCGCCGCGGATCCATTGCGATTCGGTGGATTTCGACCGGATGACTGCCCAGCCCGGCGATGAGCCGCCCGAGCCATTCTCGTTCATGAACGACCGCATCACCCAGCGGCAAGTGCCCTGCTGGATCACGCACACCAATGAGCGGACACACGCGATCATCCGCGAGAACATCCACCGGGCGCCGATGTATTCGGGGCAGATCAAGTCGCGCGGGCCGCGCTACTGCCCGAGCATCGAGGACAAGGTGATGCGATTCGCGGACAAGCCCTCGCACCACGTGTTCCTCGAACCGGAGGGCTACGACACACCGTGGTTGTACTGCAACGGCATTCCGACCTCGTTGCCGAAGGACGTGCAGGAGGCGGTGGTCCATTCGATCGCCGGCCTCGAACGGGCGGAGATCGTGCAGTTCGGCTATGCGGTGGAGTACGACTGGGTGCCGACCGACCAGATCACCGCGACGCTGGAGAACAAGCGGGTGGCGAACCTGCTCCTGGCCGGCCAGATCAACGGCACCAGCGGCTATGAGGAGGCGGGCGGGCAGGGGCTCATCGCGGGGATGAACGCGGCCGCGAAGGTACTTGGGCGCGAGCCGGTAGTGCTCGGCCGCGACGAGGCCTACATCGGGGTGATGATCGACGACCTCGTGACCCGGCCGCCCGATGAGCCCTATCGCATGTTCACCTCACGGGCCGAGTATCGGCTGCACCTGCGAAGCGACAACGCCGACATGCGGTTGACGGCCATCGGGCGGCGGGCCGGTCTGGTAGATGACGCGCGATGGGAGGCTTTCTCCGCAAAAAAGGCTGCAATCGAGGCGATGGAGGCCGCCCTGCAGGCCAGACGCGTCGACGGCCAGTCGCTCCTTGGATGGCTGCGACGCCCGGAGACGCGGCTGGCGCAATTGTGCGAGGCCCATGCGGAACTGGCAGCGTTGATGCCTTCGGCGGCGGTCATGGAGGCAGTGGAGATCCGCACCAAATACAGCGGTTACCTGGAACGCGAACGGAAGCAGATCGAGCGATATCGGCACCTGGAGGCGCGGTCGATCCCCGAGTCGTTCGACTTCGGGTCGGTACACGAACTGCGCTATGAGGCCCGCGAGAAATTCACCCGCTTCCGCCCCCGCAGCCTCGGCCAGGCCGGGCGTATCTCGGGCATCAGCCCGGCGGACATCGCCACGCTGTCGCTCTACCTGGTCCAGCGCCGCAGCGACCAAGGCTGAAATTCAGGCGGCCGACAATCTGTTAATTATTTCACATTTCCTCTTGCACAACGGGCGAATCGGGTGTATATGTTAATTATCTAACAGAGGAGGTCATCGCATGGCTCGTCCCGCGTCCGGCGGCCTCACACCGCGTGAGGCCCAGATCATGGAAGTGCTATGGACCGCAGGGCCGTGCCCGGCCGACCGGATTCGCGAGGCCCTGCCCGATCGGCCGCATGACTCCACCGTCCGCACATTGCTGAGAATCCTCGAAACGAAAGGCTGCGCGAAACACTCTGTCCAAGGGAAGGCCTACATCTACCGGGCGGCGGTGAAAAGGGCCAACGCCGAGAGGAAAGCGGTTAACTCCTTGCTGCAGCGGTTCTTCGGCGGTTCGGCCGAGGCCCTGGTGCTTCGGCTCATCGAGGATGAGAAGCTGACGGCCGAGCAGTTGGAGCAATTGAAGAGCACCCCGGGTGGTACAAGCAAGGGGGCCATTGGAGACCAGAGGGGCAGGTCATGACCGGGATGCCAGCTTCAATGAGCAACGTGGCAGGCCAGGCCATCTGGCTTGGCCTCGACGTGGCAGCAAAGGCCACGGTGGTCCTGCTGCTGGCCATCGTGGCCAATCGCCTGTTGAACCGGCGCGTCCTCGCTCGAGCGGCCGTCTGGAACGCCCTGCTGGTCGGGCTGATCCTCTTGCCGCCGGCAACCGCGCTCTTCCCAAGGCTGCGTATCTGCTGTCTTCCGCCCGCCCCACCGCAATCGGTCACCGACGTTTCGATGGAACCGCCGTCACCAGCCGAGGTAACTTCGCTGGACGAGTTGTCGCCGACTGCATCAGACATCGGGCCGCAGGAGGAGCCGACCGGAGATACACTGGCCGCTCTCTCGGACAACTCCGTTGCAGCAGCGGACGCGGAGCCAAGCGGGGCAGTCGAATCGACGACGGAGACTCTGCAACCATCCGTTGTGCCCACCCAGGGACTCATGTGGCATTGGCCCTCCTTCGTCCTCTACACCTACCTGCTCGGCGCCACGGTGTTGGCATTGCGGCTAGTCACGAGTTTCCTGGCCGTCAGACGGCTTCGCCGAGAGAGCATCTTGCCGAACGATTCGACATGGTCCGCCGCGCTAGCCTCCTGGCGAGAGCGTCTGGGCATTCGTCAACCGGTGCAACTGGCCGTCTCGGCGGCCGTCAGCGTGCCGATCCAGATCGGCTGGCTCAAGCCGATGGTCATTCTGCCCGCCGAGTTGATCGGCAGTCTTGATCCGAGCCGCCACGGCTCGATTCTGCTGCACGAACTGGCCCACGTTCGCAGGCGCGATTACGCGTGGCAGATCCTGCTCAAGCTCGTGCAGATCATCTACTGGCCGCACCCGCTCATCTGGCTGGCCGGCCGTATGATCGGGGCCAACCGCGAGCAGGTGTGCGACGATCTGTGCGTTCACCATTCGAGCAGTGCCGGCCAGTACCGGGCAACGTTATTGGAGGTGGCCTCCGCCCTGGTCCGTCGCCCGGCCGCGTCGCTGGGCATCGCCATGGCTCGGACCTCGAAGATCGGCGGCCGCCTCGAACGCATTGAACGTGGTTGTCGCTTGTCGCGGTGCCTGACCCGCTGGCCGGTGCGGCTGGCGATCGTTGCCGTGGTGCTGGCCGGCGCGTGCATGATTGCACCGGTGGAGCTGGCGCACAGGGAGGCGGCAACCGAGGCCGCCCCGAACGCAACCCCTGCGACCTTGTCTCAGCCCGCAGAGTCGCCAACACCCCCGGCGATCAACCAAGCGGTATCCGATTCGACGTCACAGTCGAAACCAGCGGCGCTGATCGCGAGTGAAAAGGACAAGGCCGAACTCGTAGCGACGTGGGTAGAATCATGGCGCGAGGCGTCGGAGGCCGATGGATTGCCATCCCATGTGCGGAGGCGGGCGGCAACGGTTATCCGCGAACTTCTGAACCGGGCATCTCGAGAACACCCGGATCGATCACCGAATCCCGTCCCGGACTCAATGAGGGCGTCGCTCCGGCGATTCATCGAGCAGCATCGGGCTGCATTCCTGGACAAGAAAAACGGGATCCAGACAGACTACTGGCTGGGTTACTGCATGGCAGAGTCGGCGTTCAGGGAAACGCTCAGCGCATCCGCGAAGACATCGCTGGACGAATCTCACCAGCGCACTCTGAGCACGCTGGCCCAAGTCGTCAGGGAAGGCTATGAGCAGAAGCTGACCGAGAGCGATCGGGCGAAGTGGGCGGCAACGCTCGCCGACACTGGCCGCACACTTGCCTCGGGTGTCGCACAGCTCATTCGTCAATGCCAGCATGATCCTCTCTGCCCGGCGTTCCGTGAGCCGCTGACCGAAGACAGCCTGGCATGGGTCACGGAGCGGTTGCGTTCATGGGAATACCCGGCTTACGAGGATAGAGTCGATACGGCATCCGGCGATGCCATCTACCGCCAACGCGTCGAGCGTTGTGCGAAGCAAATCACGCGGACTCTGCTGTTCCACTGGTTCACCAGAGAGGTGACGTCTCCCTGGAAGCGCGGCAACACCATCCTCGGGCGTCCGACATGGAACGCCGGAGGCTCTGCGATAACCGAGCGGGACGACGGCCGCCCGGCGTGGCCTGCGATTCTGCGGGTGAATCCCGCGACGGAGAAGCGTGTTACGGAAGCGGACGAAGACGCGGCAAACGCCGCATCTGGACGGAACTCGCCAAACTTAGGCGAAGGCAACTCTGGCGACCTGCCCGACGAGACTGCCACGAAGCCGATGGAATTGCCGCCGACCACTGCCCCAGAGGATGCTGCAAAGCAGGCTGGTCTTGAGGCGTTGAAGGAGAAGCCGGCCTGGGGCCGGGCAGAGGGTGGCCTGCAGTGCCGGCTGGTCATCCCGCATGAGGGTCCGGGGCTGCCGAAGCTCGCTCCGAACAAGGCGACCCTTGCTCGCCTGCTGGTCAGGAACGTCAGCGACCGGCCGATCCGCCTGGCCGACTGCAATGAGGTCGACGGAGGATTCAACGCCCCCGATCACTGGTTCATCGGGCTGGAACTGAGCGTCACCGTGCAAGGAAGCACAAGCCGATTCTTCATGCCCGACGACCGGGGCTACTGGGGCCAGATCAGCGGCGGGCACACGGATCACTTCATCCAACCCGGCCGTACAAACGGCTTCACGGTCAACCTGCAGAAACTCATCAACGATCGCGGGACGAAGCTGTTGAGTCTGCACGGGCCGTATGCCCTCCAGGCTTCTCTGCACCCGGTGAAGAGCAAGCGGTCAGAGTCGCCAGCGTGGACGGGACAGATCAGCAGCCCACAAGTGATGGTGGAAATCAGCGATGAGGCGCCTGCGTCACTCTTACCCTGGAGCCCCGTCCGCTCCGCCCCCATGTTGGGCCACCTGTTCTTCGGGCCAAGACGCACGCCGCTGGTTATTGACGCATACGAAGGCAAGCTCCGTATTCGAACGAACGCGGAACCAATCGTCGGCGCAACACTGCTCCTCGGCATTGCGGGGGACAGGCTGTCAGTACTGCTCGAAACCATGATCGACAGCACCCGCGCCGTCGAGCAGCGGCACGCAACGTTGGTCGTGGAGAACGACTATGGCTGGTCCGACCCGAATTCATCCGGCATGCCGCTGGTGATCGACGTACACGAGGGCAGGCTGCGATTCCGCAACTGGGGGCCGGAATCGCTGATGGAGGTCCGCGACGGGCGGGTTCGCATCACGCGAATCGAAGCGGGGCGCAGAACCGAAGCAGAGTTTGAGCAAATGACATTATGGCCCGGCGAGCGCGGTTTGAGCTCGGTCAACATCCTCTCCGCTGGTTCAGGAGAGGCAACCGGAGGCAACACACCAGCAACTCGGCCGTCGGCAACCACGCAAGAAGGCAGGTCTGGCGACCTGCCCTCCGAAACGGAGACGATCACGACCGGAAGCCTCTCCGGGATCGTTTACCTTCCGGACGGCAGGAAGCCCGCGACCGGGATCAAGGTCGCGCCGTATACAGAATATGTGAGCTTTAGTCGTTTTCGGGCCTCGTTATGACGCCTCGGGTTTTCATAAAG
>CAZPIO010000170.1:0-15515 GCA_964586235.1 uncultured Planctomycetales bacterium | reverse complement strand
CACGTCGGCCACTGTCCGGGATTGAGGCATTGCGGCGAGAACCGCCGCCGGGTCGAGTCCCTTGGTCATGAGTTGAGAGCCGGCTCCGGTCAGGGCGCGAATCGCCGATCGCTCTGAGTAGGGCGGGCCGACCGGCCTTGTGTCTTCGAGGCGGGCGATCATCCGCGGCACTGCCGCCCGGCTGGCGATCATGGCCAGGGAGTCCATGATCTGGGCGAGCAGATCCGGGTCGTCGGTGCGGGCCATGGCTTCGGCCAGCAGGGTTTCGGTCTGCTGCCCCGGAACGCGCTGCATAGCAACCACCGCACGACGGGCCGGCCTTCCACCCTTATCGAGTATCGATCGGAGGCGGGGGAGCATCGCGAGGCCGCTGCCCCGGCGGGCATCCGTGAGAGTCAGGGCGGCGTCGTCGGCCACGTTGTCGTCGGCATCGTCCAGCAGCCCGATGAGAACCTCGTCGGCCTCGGGGCCCGTGCAACTGTTCAACACCGCGACGCCGAGTTCGCGAACATGGGGATCGGAGTTGCGAGTCATGCGGGTGGCGGCTCCCAAGGACTTGTTCTTGATGCTCGCCAGGCAGACCAGGTAATAGGTCCTTTGTTCGGGGGCGGTTGTCCGGCTGAGCTGGCGGGCCCACCAGTAGGCGCGGATCTCCATGCGGTAGTACATGGCCACGCACCAGGCCGCCACCAGCAGCCCGATGATGATGAGCGTCCAGGTGCGGGTCTTCCGCGACACCGGTTCGGCCGGCGAACGCCGGGCTCGGGCTGGGCTGTTGTCTTGCATGTCACCCACTCTGGTTGAATCCATAGGCCCGGGGGAGCATTCTTCCTTATCCGATGGCGATTTCCGCTGGACAGATCGCGACTGTAACCACCGCTCGAGGGGCGGTCAACGCGGGTAGTGGGTCAACGCTTGCGGGTCCAGGCTGGGTCCTCGTATTTGGCCCGCAACTGGTCGGCACATCGCAGTTCCTCCGGCGTATACGCCGAGGGTTCACCGGCCGGGTGGCCGCTGATCCGCTCCGCCAGTCGCGGCGGCCAGGCGCCCACGTCGACGCTGGTGTGGCGGGCAAGACAGGCGCAACGTTGCTGCTCAAAGCGGCTGTCGAGGATCAGCGACCCGTGCTGGAGCACCGCGGATCGCGTGCGGCGCTGGGCGCTGCCCATCAGCTTGCGGCCGTCGAGGAGCAGGTCATAGCGGCTGTGCCGGTCGAAGCAGAAAAAGGGGCCTCGGTGCGAAGCCCCGCCGGATTCGCTCGCTGCCCTGGTGACCTCGACCCCGGATTCCGCGAGCAGGTCTGCGAATGCGTCGTGGACAAGGTCATATAACCCGCCGGGACCGCAGCCGCTGTTGAGCGGGTGATCGAGCGGGAGGGTCAGCGAGCAGGTCAGTTCGAGGTCATGGAGGATGGCTCCGCCGCCGGTGAGTCGGCGGACGACGGGCAGTTGCCCGGCGGGCGGAGCAAGCGCGGCATAGTCCGCATAGAGCTGGAAATAGCCCAGCGAGATGGTCGGCGGCGACCACTGGTAGAACCGCAGCGTCGGGGGGGCGTGGCCGCGCGAGACGACCTGAAGAATAGCTTCGTCGCGGGCCATATTATCCGGCCCGTCGGCCGACCCATCGATTATCCATCGCAGCGGTGCCTTTGATGGCATAAAGATCTCGAAACTGTTTTCTAGTACCTGAGCGGTTTCAGTACTGCCAGGGCCTTCCGGGCGCCACTCTATCGACGCACCGTCCGATAAACAAGCGGTTCTCAAGATGAAACGGGAGCTTCGGGCGTGATTTCGTCGCGTGTGGATGCTCCATAAATCTTCTTGCGAATTCACGCGGATATTTGTGGAAATCCGCAATCACGGGTGTTAGACTGTTGGCCGAATCGGTTGCCGGTCCCATATGTTGCGGTCGAACCGCACGGCAGCACCAGCAAGCGACAACGCCTGGCGGCCGGGCGATGTCGGTGCGGTGATCAACAAGCGAGGCGGGGAGTCGTTAGCGGGTACGAATTCGGGGCAAGGATCGCCCGCTGCCACCTTCACTGGAGCGCGATAACTCAACGGGTTTCTTCCCTATTTTTTGCCGACGATCGGCGTTCTCGGACGTGCCAGGCCCGATATTCCATGGGCACGGCTGATAATACCGGCGGGCAGCGCGCTGAGAGCCGATGAAGGGGCTATCGGACGGAAGAATCGCGAGGCCGTGGTGGACTCGCGTCTGACCGGCGGGAATAATCAGCAACTTCGAGCGGGTGAGGAGGCATCCCCGTGGGAAAGTTGCGATCGCCGGCGAGAGGACCAGGCGATCGGGGATGAGAGGCGGAGGTTGAAGCATGAGTGGGCTGTTCCTGGCAATGTTGGCAATGGCTCCGGGGTTGGGGGAATGGGAGCCGGTGGTGATGGACGTGTCGGCGTATTGCCCCTGCAGCCTGTGTTGCGGCCCGAATGCCAGCGGGGTCACCGCGAGCGGCAAGCCGGCGGTGGGCAAGCTGGTTGCGGCTCCGTCGAGCTACGCGTTCGGCACGGAGATGCGGATCCCCGGTTATGGGACCGCGAAGGTTCAGGATCGCGGGGGAGCGATCAAGTCCGCCGGTGACTGGGTTCGGAACGTGAAGATCGGCGATCAGAAAGTTGCGGACGTCAAGCTGCAGCACGATCGCATCGACCTGCTGTTCCCGACTCACGAGGAGGCCCTCAAGTGGGGCCGCCAGACGCTGGTGGTTTCGGTGAAGCGAAGCGACAGGTAAACGAAGCGGATCGGGCGGTATCGGCCCGGTTCGACGATTAGACAAAGAAATCTGATCTTCTCATTGTTTTTCCCTACTTCTTTGCGGCATGACGCCTCGGCGAGCAGGATGCTCTCAGCCGAGGCGTTTTCCTGCGCATTGTCTTGACCGCAAACTCGGCCGGCGAGGTGCCCGGCGTCATCAACCAGGGATTCTGCGTTGCATGAGTGCGGGGGGGCTCTACGATGCGCAAGTCCTTCCATTTACAGGTTGCTGGACCTGGTCTGCCGTCCATGTGTCGCCCTGGGAAGCGAGGACCTGACGAGCCCCCGGCCGTAGAGGGGCAAGGCCCGAGTCTTCCCATCGCCTCTTGGGCGTTTCCGGGCCGGCAGGGGCTTGACAGGATCATAACGGCGGGGTTACAGTGTGTACCGCCTTCGTCGAGTTACGGTCCAATCCTGACACATGGGAGAGAGAGGAGGTAGCAGAGCGCGGCCGCTCAGAGCAAGGCCGGAGATCTTCACATTCGTCCGACAGGACTGAAAGGAGGGGACATGGCGCGTTTCTGGTCGATGCAGGCGGCGATCTGCCTGGCGGGGTGCATCATGCAGCTCGGTGCGAAGGGAGCGGCGGCCACACCGCTCTATGGGATCAGCTTTGGCACAACTCAGCAGGCGGTGTTCTACGACGTGAACGCCCAGACCGGGGCGGCGAGTAACCCGCGTTTCGTGGGCGCCGGTCACGTGGTGGGCATCGCCTACGTTCCGGAGGGAGTGATATACGGTCTGACCAACAGCAGCGCCCTGGCGACCCCCAATTCCCTCATCAGGATCGATCCGGTCACGGGTGCTTCGGAGGTCGTCGGCGGAACCGGTTTGCCGTCGATCGTCGAGGGCGACCTGGCGCGCGATCCGATCAGCGGGCGGCTGTACGGCTGCTACAACCTGCAGAGCGGGATGCGCCAGCTTTTCACGGTCGATCCGCAGACTGGAGCCGCCGCTCCGATAACCGGTTCGCTCTACGGTGATCCGTCGGCTCTGGCCTTCAGCAACGACGGCACGCTCTACGGGATCGACGCCAGCCTGGGAGAACTGTTCGTCATTGATAAGAACACGGGTGCCATACTGAGCAACACGGCGCTGAACGTTGCCCTGGGCAGCACGGCGGGAATGGCGGTTGACCCGGCCACGGGCGTCTTCTATGTGGCCGACGGCGAGAGCGGCGGGACGGACACGCTGTACACGCTGGACCCATCGAGCGGGGTGCTGACCGCGGTTGGGCCGTTGGGTGTGGCCGATGGTCTGGCGGGGCTGACGTTTGTGCCGGAGCCGGGGGCGGCGATGCTGATGGGCCTGGCGGCAAGTGTTGTCGCTACTAGAAGGCCCTTTCGCCGGCGCGTGCGCTGACAAACGACGTCGGGGTGCGAACAGCGGCGAACGGTGGGGAATAGAGGCGAGCTTGGCCGGCGCGGTGGTGGGGTGGCGTTGACTCATCGTCGGGGTGATCGGTTCGGGGGGCAGTCGAATCACGGGAGGGCATGACAGTGCGATCCCATGCGAACGGCCAGATGATATCAGGCGTGGTGGCGGCCTTTCTGGTTGCGGCATCCGCGGCCTCTGCTCAGTCGGTGCGCTATGTCGATGACGACGCCCCGGAGGGCGGTGACGGCGCAAGCTGGTCTACAGCTTACACGTACCTTCAGGATGCCCTGGCAGCCGCAGCGATCCCCGGCAGCGAGGTGAACGAAATCCGCGTGGCTCAGGGTGTCTATCGGCCCGATCAAGGCACGGGCCAGGTAGCGGGGGACCGCTCAGCTACCTTCCAGCTCTTGAACGGTATCGCAGTGAGGGGTGGATTCGCCGGCCTGGGCGCTCCCAATCCCGATGCACGGGACATTGTTGCCTATCCGACCGCTCTCAGCGGAGACCTGGCCGGTGACGATGGTCCGGGTTCCTCCAGGAACACAGAGAACAGCAATCATGTTGTCACCGGGAGCGGCACCAGCAGCACTGCCATCCTGGACGGCTTCACCGTTACTGCGGGCTTCGCCAACGGGACCACGGGCAACGACAGCCAGGGAGGCGGGCTGCTCAACGTGGCCGGCAGCCCCACCATCAGCGGATGCACATTCTGGGCTTCTGTTACGAATTCGGCGGGCACGGTCTGCAACCTGAACAGCGCGCCGACATTCAGCGATTGCGTTTTCCGTGAGAATACCGCCAGTTCAGGCGGGGCCATTTACTCAGATGGCGGCCGTCTGACGGTCGGTCGTTGCACGTTTGTCGGGAATACCGCAAAGTCCGGCGGCGGGGGGGCCATCAGTTGCGTCCAGGCGGCCATTCTGACGCTGACCGACTCGTGGTTCTCGGACAACAAGGCCAGCGGTGGCGGAGGCCTTCACACCTATGGCGCCTCGTCCTCGGCGACGGTCACCAATTGCACGTTCAGCAGGAACGGGGGCAGTTCGTACGGATATGGTGGTGGAGGCATCTCCTGCGGCGGCAGCATGTCGCTGACCGACTGTGTGCTGACGCGGAACTCGGCGGGTTCGGGCAAGGGCGGCGGCATGTATGCCACCAGTACGTCCAGCAACGTTCGCATCGATCGTTGCGAGTTCAGCGAGAACACCGCCGAGAATGAAGGGGCCGGCCTCCGGGGAGAGGGGCCCGGACTGACCATCACCGATAGTGTTTTTCGCGCGAACCGCGGCATGGCCGGGATTCACCTTTATTACTCGGGGACGGCCGTGTCGACGATTTCGAACTGCGTGGTAGTCGGGAACACCGGTGGTGGAATCAACTGCTACAGCGGGCCTTGTTCGATTATCAACTGCACGATCGCCAACAACACCGGAACCTCTTATTCGGGTAACGGTGGGGGTTTGACCGGCTGGGGGCCGGCGACGGTCAAGAATTGCATCCTCTGGGGTAACAGCGCCCCTGAGATCGGCAACACCTGGCAGAGCAGCTCCACGTTCACGTACTGCAACGTTCAGGGCGGATACTCCGGGGCTGGCAACATCAGCGAAGATCCGCTCTTCGCGCTGCCGGGCGACTACCACCTGCTGCCCGGTTCGCCCTGCATCGATGCCGGCACCACGGAGTCCCCACCCGCGCTGCCGGATGTGGACCTGGACGGGCTGGCTCGCTCGCAGGATGGCAACGGCGATGGGAATGCGATGCCGGACATGGGGGCTTACGAGGTTGTCCTCGGTTCCCCGCGGATCGCGTTGTCGCAGGATTCGGTGGAGGTGATTACACCGGCCGAGGGCCCGCAACCGGGAGATGTCGCTCTGTCCATCCGCAACGCCGGCAGCGGCACGCTGACCTGGACCGTGAGCGAAGACAGCCCCTGGATGAGCGTTTCACCGGCCGGGGGAGAAGTCACCGGCGATGTGGCCGGCTTCACGGTGCACTTCGACATTGCCGGGTTGGCCCCTGACAATTACGCAGGCCTGCTGACTGTCTCGGCCCTCGGAGCGGTCAACGGTCCGCGACTGGTGCCGGTGCGGCTGCGCATCGGCCGAACCCTCCACGTCCCATCCGAATATCTCACGATCCAGCAGGGCATCGACGCGGCCGTCGATGGCGACCTGGTGCAGGTGGCGGAGGGCTACTACTTCGGTCCCGGCAACAAGGAGATCAGCACCCGGGGCAAGGCAATCACTCTGCGGGGCGCGGGACCTGATCGGACCATCATCGACTGCCAGCGATCGGGTCGCGCTTTCGATCTCTTCCAGGCCGGGGGAGCCTCCACGGTCATCGAGGGTCTGACCATCCGCAACGCCCGGCCCGGTTCTTCTCAGGACGGCGCTATTTGCGTGAGACGCAGCAGTCCGACCATTCGCAACTGCGTCATCGAGAACAGCGCGAGCAGCGATTCCTCCACGGCGGCGATCTACGCGAGCGAGTCGAGCTTCAGCATGTCGAATTGCGTGATTCGCGGGACCAAGGGTTACGGCATGACCTGCCAGGCTTCATCCCCCACCTTCAGCAACTGCGTCTTCACGGGCAACACCTCCGGTGGGATGGGCGAAAACCCGATCAGCAACCGGATAGGCAGCCTGACGATGACCGACTGCGTCATCATCGCCAACGGCGGCCTCGGCGGCGTGATGTGGTCGGGGCCGCTGACGATGACCAGATGCACGATCGCATCCAACGGAAACACCTCGTACGGTTCGCGCGGCGGTGTTGGCCTTTCATTGGCTGCCGAGGATCAGGCTCTGATCACCAACTGCCGGTTCATGGGGAACAAGGCAAACACCGCGTTTGCCGTCAGCGGAGGCAGCACGACGCTGGTGAACTGCACATTCACCGGCAACGCCGGCACCTCAGGGGCTGCGCTGCAATGCGGCAGCAGCGCCACGATCCTGCTGGCCAACTGCGTGCTCTGGGGGAATCAGTCTGAGGTTTACCTGAGTGAACCTTATATGTCTGCCGGGCCCTCGCTCACGGTTCGGAATTGCGATGTGGGCGGAGGCCAGGCGGCCGTTCATGTCTCGTCCGGGGCCACCCTGACCTGGGGGCCGGGTAACATCGATCTCGATCCCTTGTTCCTTGATGCCGACGGCGTTGACAACGTGCCGGGAACCGAAGACGACAGCCTCCGCCTGGCTTCGGGCTCACCCTGTCTGGATGCCGGCGACAGCAGCCTGGTTGCCGACCCGAGCACCGACCTGGAGGGCAACCCCCGCATCTTCGGTCTGGCCGTGGATATGGGCGCGTATGAGCAGGCAGTGGTGCTGTCGCCCATCGGAGGGGTGACCGTACCGGAAGGCGGGACAGCGACGTTCATGGTCGCCCTGGCGGCGGAACTGTCGGAGCCGGTCACCGTCACCGTGGCTCCGATGGCCGCGATCAGCGACCCGGATATCACCGTGCAGTCGGGCTCGGAGCTGACCTTCACCGGCGCGGCGGGCGAGCATCCCTGGAATGTTCCCCAGGCAGTCACGCTTGCGGCCGCTCCCGATGCCGACGGTGCGGGCGGCAAGGCGATCATCGAGATCCGCGGCCCCGGGGATTTCCGCAGCGAGATGCCCGCCAGGGAAGCAGACAGCAACCCGCCCCCGGCACTGTTTGTCGATGATGACGCGCCACCGGGCGGCGACGGCCATAGCTGGGCAACAGCCTTCAAGTACCTGCAGGATGCTCTGGCATTCGTGCAGTCACCGGATGGGGCGGGGATCTCCGAGATCTGGGTCGCGGCCGGAACCTACACCCCGGATCGAGGGACGGGAAGGTGGCAGGGTGACCGGACCGCGACGTTCCAACTGCTCAATGGCGTGGGTCTGTACGGCGGCTTTGCCGGCTCCGAGACGCAGCGAGATCAGCGGGACCCCGAAGCGAATCAGACCATCCTGAGCGGCGATCTGAACGGCGACGACCAGCCCGGTTTCCTGAATATGGCGGACAACAGCGACCACGTTGTCACCGGCAGCAACACAAACACGACGGCCGTTCTGGACGGATTCATCGTTGAGAGCGGTATTCATCCGGTCGACTACAACAGCGACTCTGGTGGGGGAATGCTGATCTATCGCGGCAGCCCCACAGTGGCGAATTGTGTTATCAGAAAGTGCTATCTGGGAAGCGGGAGCGGTGCGGGCGTCTATGTGCAGGAAGGGAGCCCGACGTTCACCAACTGCGCGTTTGTCGGGAACAAAACACGCGACGCCGGCGGCGGAATCTGTTTCAACGGGGCCACCACCGTGCTGACCCTCAACGGCTGCACCATCGCCTCGAACATTGCCGCTGGCGGCGGCGGCCTGTCGGCCTACCAGGGCCAGCTCAACATGTCTGATTGCCGGTTCGTCGAAAACACGGCCACGGCAAACAACATAGGTGGCGGTGCCATTTCCGCCTACGGCACAAGCATCAACATGAAATCCTGCACCTTCAGCCGGAACACGGCACCCCAGAGCGGCGCGATCGCCTTTGGTGGAGCCTTGACCGCGGTCAACTGCTTGTTCAACGGGAATTCGGCGACGGCAGGCACGGGTGGGAGTCTTTACGCGATTGGGAGCGGACTCGTTGCCCTGACCAACTGCACTGTCAGCGGCAATTCGGCGTCGCTGACCGGCGGCGGGATTGCGACGAGGAGCGACTTCACGGGCTCCATGAGCATCGCCAACTGCGTCTTCTGGGGCAACCGCGATCAGGCGGGCGAGACGTATGCGTCGCAGATCGGTACCAGCCCATCGACGGTCTGGTATAGCTGCATTCAAGGCTGGACCCCGGCAGACGGCGGCCCCGGCAACACGGGTGCCGATCCGTTGCTTGTGGACCCCGATGGTTACGACAACATCCCAGGCACCGACGACGACCGGCTTCAATTGGGGTCCGGTTCTCCGGCCCTCGACGCCGGAGACAACATGGTGGTGCCCTTGGATGTGGCCGTTGATCTGGCCGGGAATCCTCGCTTCGTCGATGAGCCGCTGGTTGCGGACACTGGCAGCGGATTACCGCCGATCGTGGATATGGGGGCTTACGAGGGTGTTCGCCAGGCGATCATCGTCAGCCCGATCCGGGTGACGGTGCCGGAAGGCGGCAGCGAGCAGTTCACCGTGGCCCTGGCGTTGCCTCCGCAAGGAGCTGTGCAGGTCACGGTCACGCACGCCGGGGGCGATGCCGACCTCACCGTGGCAGCGGGGGCTTCTCTGGTGTTCGACGCCTCCAACTTCTCGGCACCGCAAGCGGTCACCCTGGCGGCGGCGGTCGACAGCGACTGGGCCAACGGGACGGCGACGATCGAGGTCGCCGCCACGGACGTTCCAACTGTTGGGGTCAATGCCTCGGAGGCGGACCTGTTCCCCCCGTATTTCGTGGATGCCCGGGCCAACGGGGCCAACGACGGCTCGAGCTGGGCGAATGCGTTCCTTGACCTGCAGACCGCCTTGACACGCGCCCGGACGAGCCACCGGCCGATCTGGGTGGCAAAGGGCACTTACATGCCCGACCGCGGCGCAGGGCAGATGATCGGCGACCGTGCGGCCTCATTCCTCTTGAGCACCGGGCTCTCGGTTTATGGCGGATTTGCCGGTACCGAGGACCCCGCCATCTTCAACCTCGAGAATCGTGACTTCGCCGCGAACGAAACGATTCTCAGCGGTGATCTGGCCGGCAATGACATGCCCGGTTTCGTCGGATACGAGGAGAACAGCTATCACGTTGTCCAAAGCCCGGAATTCACTGCGGATGCCGTTCTGGACGGCGTCAGTGTCGCCCACGGCTACTCCGAAACAAGTTCTGCGGCCGGCGGGGGCGGATTGCAGTGTGCCGGAGCCAACCTTCGACTCGTCCACTGCGTCTTCCGAGAGAACAAGGCGGGAGGCGGGGGCGGCGGGCTCTCGCTCACCAAAGGTGGCGCCAGCCTGACTGACTGCATCTTCCGCGGCAACACGGCGGCTTACGGCGGGGCTCTTCATGTGGCAAACGTGACGGGCGTGAGTTTGAGAGACTGCAGCTTCGAGGACAATTCGGTTCCCGTATCAGGAGGTAACGGCGGTGCGGCCGTGTTCGCATCCTCCGCAGGCGGACTGCGGCTCGACAACTGCCGGTTCCTGCGGAATTCGTCCCGGACCCTCAAGTTGCACTCCACCAACGCCATGTTGACCGGATGCAGTTTTGAGAACAATGGGCCTTTCGCGCTCCACAACAGCTCCAGCCAGCCGGTGTTGTTCAACTGCCTGTTCCGGTCTAATGGAGCTCTGAATTCCGGTCCGGGAGGGGCGGTCTACAACGACGCAAGCAGCCCTCTGATAGTCAACTGCATCTTCATCGCGAACCTCGCCACCTACGGCGGAGCGATCCACAATCCCGACCGTTGCAGCACGCAGTTGGTCAACTGCGCGCTGATCGGCAATGTCGCCAGTTCGAGGGGCGGGGCGTTCAGCGGAGCTTCCTCTTTCCCCAACGCGAATCCCCGATTCGCCAACTGCATCTTCTGGGGGAATCGCGACAGTACCGGGACGGGAGAGGGTGCGCAGATCGATGGCACCGGCGGGACTCCCAGCAAGATCACCCTGGATCGTTGCTGCATCCAGGGATGGACGGGTGTACTCGGAGGCGTGGGTAACTTCGGGGCCGACCCGCGGTTCATGGGCGACCCGACCGACGGCGGCGACGGCTGGGGCATCGGCGGGAACGACGATTTCGGCGATCTCCGGCTCAGGCCGGACTCGCCCTGCATTGACGCCGGCGATACCACCGGTGTGCCGCCCGATTCGCTCGATCTCGATGGTGATGGCAACGACAGCGAACCATGTCCGTACGATTATGTCGGCCGGCCGCGAATTATCGATGATCCCGGTACGCCGGACGCAGGTGCGGGCGGGCCGCCCATGGTTGACGTAGGGGCGTATGAATACGATCCGCAGGACGATTATGACGGCGACGGCGCGGCCAACGGTGCCGACAACTGCGTTCTGGCGGCCAACCCGGACCAGGCCAACAGCGACGACGACCGCTACGGCGATGCGTGCGACAATTGCCCGTCGACGACGGGTGACAACCTGGCCGACCGCGATGGCGACGGCCTGGGTGACATCTGTGACAACTGTCCCGATACGGCCGAGCCATCGCAGGTGGACGATGACGGTGACGGCATCGGCAACGTCTGCGACAACTGCCCTGAGACGCCCAATCCGGACCAGGCGAACGCTGACGCAGATGCTGTGGGGGACGCCTGTGACAACTGCCGCAACCAGCCGAACCCGGGGCAGGAGGATGTGGACGGCGATGCGTTCGGCGATGTTTGTGACAACTGTGCCGCCGTTGACAACCCGGACCAGATCGACGCCGACGGCGACGCAGTCGGCGATGCGTGCGACAACTGCCCGGCCATCGCGAATCCCGATCAGGCCGACCTGGACGGCGACAGGATCGGAGATTTGTGCGACGGTGACAATGACAATGACGGTGTCCCCGACGTTGAGGACAACTGCCCGCAATTGGCCAACGCCGGGCAGGAGGATGGGGACGGTGACCATGTGGGCGATGCCTGCGACGACTGCCCGAACACCTATCCTGGGGCGCCGGTGGATTCGTCCGGATGCTCCGCGCCGGTGAAGGTTGATTTCGATCACGACGGCGACGTCGACCAGGCGGACTTCGGTTACCTGCAAGCCTGTATCTCAGGCTCGGGTGTCGCGCAGGGCAGTACGGGTTGTCAGGATGCCCTCCTGGACAACGATGTGGACGTGGACCGGGATGATCTGGCTATCTTCCTGGGCTGCCTCCACGGTCCCGGAGTGCCGGGCGATCCGAGTTGCACGCCTTGAGCGCACGGGCGATCGGCGTGCGTGGCAGGGTGCGGGTGTTGCGGTTTCGGGCCGGATTCGGGCTGCGTGTTAACGGTAAAAGGTGCGGGATGGAGGCGAATCAGGTCGGCACGGTGGTGGGGCGGCGCTGATCGTTCGTCCGGGCGATGGGTTCAGGGCATTCAAATCACGCGAGGGCATGACGGTGCGATCACATACCAATGGCCGGATGATATTGGGCTTGACGGCGGCTTTGCTGGTTGTCTCATCGGTGGCCTTCGGGCAGTCGGTGCGGTACGTCGACGATAACGCCCCGATGGGCGGCAACGGTGCAAGCTGGGCGATGGCGCACAGGTTTCTTCAAGACGCCCTGACTGCGGCGGCCGGGTCCGGAGGAACGGTGACCGAGATCCGCGTCGCCAAGGGCTCCTACAAGCCCGCGCAGGGTGCCGGCAAACCGCCCGGCGACCGTACGGCGACATTCCAACTGCTTAATGGCGTCGCTCTCCAGGGCGGCTACGCCGGGATCGGTGCCCCGGATCCCGATGCCCGGGACATTGCCCTCAACGAGACCATCCTCAGCGGCGATCTGGCGGGCAACGACGGGGCAGGGCCTGCGAACAACGGGGAGAACAGCTATCACGTGGTGACAAGCAGCGGAGTGGATCCCAGCGCGGTTCTGGACGGCTTTACGGTCAAGGCCGGTAACGCCAACGGCGGTTCGCTGCAAAGCTGCGGGGCCGGGTTGTACAACAATCAGGGGCATCCGACGGTGACGAATTGCCTGTTCAACGGCAATGGCGCCAGCGGGCAGTCGGCCTACGGCGGAGGCGTCTACAACTCAGGCAAACTGACAGTGAGCAAGTGCACGTTCCGGGGCAACACGGGACCCAGAGGCGCCGGGGTATACAATGCATCTTCGAGCCTGTCCGGCAGCTCGACGTTTGTCGATTGTCTCTTCGAGGACAACGTCGGCGACGCCGGCGATACAGATGCCGGCGCGGGGATGTATAACGGGTATGCGGGCGATCTGACTCTGACGCGATGCGTGTTCCGCGGCAATCGAGCCGACAGCGGGGCCGGCTTCTACACCTACCAGTCGAATCCTTTGTTGCGGGATTGCCTCTTCCTGAGTAATCTCGCCACCTTCGCCGGCGGCGCCGTGCACAACTCGTCTGGGAGTGCTCTTCTGCTGAACTGCCTGTTCAGCGGCAATGTCGCCGCGAATTACGGGGGAGGTTTATTCTGCAACGGCGCTGCAAGCGTGGTCAACTGCACGTTCGTCGGCAACTCGACGCTGAGTCCCGACACCGGCTATGGCGGGGGAGTCTATGGCAACGACAAGGTCAGTCTGACCAACTGCATCGTCTGGGCGAACTCGGCGGTGTCCGGTTCCCAGGTTTATAATCCGGTTGTCGTTTCGTACTCCTGTGTTCAAGGCGGCTTGGCGGGTACGGGGAATACCGCGGCCGACCCGCTTTTCGTCAATCTGCGGGGACTGGATGGCATCTTCGGAACGCAGGACGACGATCCGCGACTGCGACCCGGTTCGCCTTGCTTGAATACCGGTACCAACAGCCCGCCGGTGGCCTTGCCGGACGCAGACCTGGACGGATTGCCTCGCGTGCAGGAGACGGTCGTGGATATGGGGGCCTACGAGGGGCAGCGGCAGGCCCTAGTGGTCAGCGAGGCAGTTGTTGCTGTTCCCGAAGCGGGGTCCATGCAGTTCACCGTGGCCCTGGCGATGGATCCGTTGGGGACGATTCAGGTCAGCGTTGCCCGTTACTCAGGGGACGCGGATATCGCGGTCATCGATGGATCGAGCCTGACGTTCGATTCGTCGAACTACAATCAGCCCCAGGTTGTCACGCTCTCGGCCGCGGATGATCCGGACTGGTGGGGCGGGGAGGCGACGATCAGCCTGGTGGCCGGGGGGACCTCCGGCCTGGTCGTTACGGCCCGTGAGCTTGACGATGATCCTCCGCCCCCGATCGTGTTCGTCAAGGCGGATGCGACGGGCACAGGGGCGGGCACAAGCTGGGCCGACGCCATCCCACGTCTCCAGGACGCACTCGCGATTCTGAAGGGCATGGAGAATCCTCCCGGCCAAGTCTGGGTGGCCGCCGGTGTCTACAGACCCGACCAGGGATCAGGCTTCACCCCGGGAGATCGAACGGCGGCGTTTCGGCTGCTGACAAAGGTCGCCATCCGCGGCGGCTTCGCGGGGGTGGAGGATCCGGCCACGTTTGATCTGGCGAGTCGTGATTTCGCGGCCCACCCGACGGTCCTGAGCGGCGATCTGGCGGGCAATGACGGACCGAGTTTCGCGAACAACGGCGAGAACAGCTATCGCGTCGTCTTAGGCAGCGGAACGGACGCCAGCGCGATTCTCGACGGGGTGACGATCACCGCAGGCAGTGCCAGCGGCCCAAGCTACGCGGAATTCCATCGGGGTGCCGGGGTATTCATCGACCGGGGACACCCCACGCTGACCAACTGCACGATCAGCGACAACTCCGCCGGCACTCAGCAGTATGCGGCCGGAGGGGGCATCTATGCCCGGTTGAGCAACCCGGTGCTGAGCCACTGCACGTTGAGCGGCAACTCCTCCAACTCGTACGGCGGGGGCTTCTGGAACGACCGGGGCAACCCGACGCTGAGCGACTGCAGGATCGTCTCCAACGTCAGCAACCTGAGCGGCGGCGGCATGGTCAACACCGAAGGATCCGCGACCATCATCCGTTGCGAGTTCCGGGCGAATTCGTCCGCACAGTCGGGCGGCGGTGTGTACAACCGCGCCTGCAGCCCGGTGTTCGAGGATTGCCTGTTCATCGGCAACTCCTCGGCGGGGACGACTTATGACGCCGGCGGCGGCGGAATGTGCAACTGGGAGGAATGCAGCCCCACCCTGAATCGCTGCACCTTCGAGAGCAACACGGCAGAGAACGGCGGCGGCATATACAGTTACGACGAAGCCAGCCCTTGCCTGACGCACTGTTTCTTCATCCGAAACCATGCCTATGACAACGGCGGCGGCTTGCTGGGTCATCGTGCTTCCACATCAAGGCTGATCAACTGCTTTTTCGGCGCCAATCGGGCGGATCACCTTGGCGGTGGGATCTTTGACTACTACGGGGCGACGACGCTCATCAACTGCGTTGTCAACGCCAATTCCGCTGTCTATGGGGGGGCGTTGGCCACCCACTCCTCCGGCAGGCCGCAACTGAACAACTGCACCGTCATTGGCAACCAAGCTGATGAGCGAGGGGGCGCGATATACAGTTCGTCCGGGAGGCCTTCGCTCGTCAACAGCATCGTGTGGGACAATGCCGCGCCGCTCGGGCCACAAGCCTACTCCGAATACGATCCTCCTGAGTCGATCGTCATGACGTACTGCGACGTGCAGGGGGGCTGGTCGGGCGCGGGGAACATTGACCGCGATCCCGCCTTGCTCAATCCCTGGGGTGCCGACGACATCCGCGGCACGGCCGACGACGATCTCCGGCTCATGCCCGGCTCTCCCTGCCTCTC
>CAZPIO010000169.1:0-15571 GCA_964586235.1 uncultured Planctomycetales bacterium | reverse complement strand
TTTCTTTTGCCGAATCAATGCCGAGGTTACCATGGAGACATGAAGCGCGGTGTCTCGGGTTCGCGGCAAACGGCATGAGTGTCAGGAGGCTGTGCGGCCTGATGGCAGAGTAGAAGACCGAATGGAAGAAGCTGCTGGCCATTGTCGTGGTCTTCCTCGTCTTCTTCTATCTGCCCGTCGAATGGCCGCGGTTCAACGGCGGCATCAGCGAGGCCCTGCATTTGGCCAAGTGGTACGCTCGTGAACACGTGCTTCTTTGCCTGGTGCCTGCCTTTTTCATCGCAGGTGCCATCGGCGTCTTCATCAGCCAGGCATCGGTCATGAAGTATCTCGGTCCCCGCGCGAACAAGGTGCTCGCGTACGGTGTGGCGAGCGTTTCCGGCACGATTCTCGCGGTCTGCTCGTGTACGGTGCTTCCGCTGTTCGCCGGGATCTACCGCATGGGCGCAGGGCTCGGTCCGGCTTCGGCCTTTCTATACTCGGGGCCGGCAATCAATGTCTTGGCGATCATCCTGACTGCGCGGATTCTCGGCCTCGAACTTGGCATTGCCCGTGCTGTCGGGGCCGTCGCCTTCAGCGTCGTAATCGGCCTGATCATGCATTTCATCTACCGCAAGGAAGAAATCGAGAAAGCCAATGGCCAGATGGCCATGCCCGAACCCCAGGTGTCGCGACCGCTGTGGCAGAACGCCATGTTTTTTGCCGCCATGATCGGAGTTCTGGTCTTCGCCAACTGGGGCGCGCCTAACGACTGGCTCTTCAAGACCACCGACGGTCAGACCTTTCATGCCTCGATCGTCAAGGCGTCCGAGGCGTCACCGATGACCTACACCCTGAAGGTGGTGGATGGTCCCGGGGCAGGGCAACAGATTCAATTGTCCGGCGATCAGGTCATCGAGAAGACGCCCATCGCCGGGACATGGACGCGAATCTGGGGTGCCAAGTGGGCCATCACGGCGGGCTTTGCCGCTGCTCTGGCCCTGATCCTGGTCATCTGGTTTCGTGTGGCCTGGTGGAAGGTGGCGGCCGGAGCGGCGCCCGCTGTCATTCTGGCGATGATCCTGCCGGCTCAAGGGCTGTGGATCATGATCCCGTTCACGGCAGCGGTCGTCGGCCTCTCGGCGATCACCAGCACGAGCAAGGGCGAAGCGGGCGACTGGTTCTATGCCACCTGGGGTTTCGCGAAGCAGATCCTGCCGCTGCTGTTCTTCGGTGTGCTGGTGGCAGGATTTCTCCTCGGTCGGCCGGACCACGAAGGGTTCATCCCGAGCAAGTATGTTGAGATGCTGGTGGGTGATAAGCCGGATACGTTCTTCGCTGTAACCGGCTGGGGAGGCGGACAGTTCGAGTCCGTCGTGCGGCCGATCTGGCCTGTTTGGACGAACTTCTTCGCAAGCATCTTTGGCGCGTTCATGTATTTCGCGACCCTGACCGAAGTGCCGATCCTCCAGGGCTTGATCGGTTCGGGCATGGGCAAGGGGCCGGCCCTGTCCTTGTTGTTGGCGGGACCGGCCCTCTCGCTGCCGAGCATGCTGGTGATCCGGAGCATCATGGGCACGCGCAAGACGGCCGTTTTCGTGTCCCTGGTCGTGGTGATGGCCACGATCACAGGGATGATATTCGGTTCTCTCGTTTCTTGAGGCGAGGTGTACTATGAAGATCGAAATCCTTGGAACCGGTTGCCCGAAGTGCAAGACGCTGGCGGCGAACGCCGAGAAGGCAGCCAAGGACCTTGGCATCGAGTATGAGGTGTGCAAGGTGACCCAACTGGCGGACATCATGAAGCGCGGGGTAATGATGACTCCGGCTTTGGCGATTAACGGCGAGGTAAAGTCCGCGGGCAAGGTTCTCTCGGAAGCGGACATCACTACGTTGCTGACCAGTGCGATGTCGTGAACGTGCCTGCGGATCGTCGTCGATGAGAGGACTTGGCTGTCCCGTTGAGGTTCGGTGAAAGATGCGACCCTGCCAACAGTGTGATGGCGGTTACCCGATCGGCCTGTGGATGTCGGCGCTGCTGATATTCATCCTGGTGATCGCGTGGAAGCACTGGCCGCGCATGGGACGCGCAGCACGCGTCAGCTTCGTCGCGGCGTGCATCGCGGCCCTCGGCGGGTCGATCGCGAGCAGCTATTGGCAGGTTGGAGCCGGCTTGACGGCCGGAACATGCGGCACGTGCACCGTACCGGTTTCTCCCAGCCCCGCTGCTGGTCCGGCTACCCAGCCGGTGACGCCCACAACGTCGGCCATGTCGCAGCCGGGCGCCGAGTTGCCCCCGGTCACCATGTCACCGGAAGTGGTCGCGTTCTACTTCCATCGCACAATCCGCTGCCGTTCCTGCCTGGACATCGAGGAGTGGGCCAGGCAGGCGATCGAGATGCATTTTTCCGGAGAGCTCGCGGCCGGGTTGGTGGAATGGCGCGCCGTCAACATTGAGGAACCAGGGAATGAGCATTATGAAAAGGACTACGAGTTGAGGACGCAGTCGCTGATCCTGATCCGGATGAAGGATGGGAAGCCGACGGAGTGGAAGAATCTGAAATCCGTCTGGGAACTCCTGGGCGATCACGCCCGTATGACGGAATACGTGCGGGCCGAAGTGCTGTCGTTTCTTGGTGGCGCATCCGGGATGTAAGCTGGGCGCGCCGAGCAGAAGAGGTAGCTGACATGAACAAGATCTTGAAGATCGGCATCGTAGCGGCCCTGCTGGTTGTCGTGGGCGTCATCATGGCGACCAAGCAGAAGAACAAGGACGCATCGCGCATGGAGGATCAGCCTCTGGCGCAGCCGAATGCGGAGAGTCGGCCGAGCGAGGCCCCCAGCACGCAGGACCCGGCGGCGAAGAAGACATTGCCGCGGCTGGTCGATCTCGGGGCGGGTAAATGCATCCAATGCAGGCGAATGACTCCCATTCTGGAGGAGCTCAAGAAGGAGTTTGCCGGCAGGATGGACGTGGAGTTCATCGACGTCTCGGAGAAACGCGATGCCGCTCAGTTGTATCGGATCCGCATCATCCCGACGCAGATCTTCTACGATGCGGGCGGAAAGGAGCTCTTCCGTCACGAGGGATTCTTCGGCCGGGAGGACATCCTGGACAAGTGGAAGGAACTGGGCGTTGATCTGGCGGGCAAACCGGCGACCGCTGTCGAGCGGGCGGTTCCTGCCGCAGCCGACACGCGGTCCAGGGACAGCATCTGCTTCATGTGCGACGGCGACGTGGATGCCAAGAGCCGGGTTCTGGTCAAGGGCCAGACGGAGCAACTGATCCTCTGCTCGCCGCACTGCTTTTTCATCTACCACTCCAGCGTGAAAGAGCCCGCCAAGGCCGAGACCATCACCAGCGTGACGGACGCGGCGACCGGCAACCCGATTCCGGCGACGACGGCAACCTATCTTTACGGCCTCGAGCCGAAAGGCCGGCCGACCGTCATGGCCTTCGCGGACAAGGAAACCGCGACCAAAGAGCAGCAGAAAAGCGCCGGCAACATCCTGAACTGGGAAGGGCTCCGCAGCAAGGAACTCGCGGCGCGATGCGGCTTCTGCGACCGGGCGGTCTATCCGGAGGATGCGTGCTCGGTCAAGGTCGCGGAAAGCACTCACATGTACGGCTGCTGCGTGATGTGCGGGCTGGGGGTGGCGGCGCGGCTGCAGAAGGATATCGTGGTCGAGGCCAAAGACGCTCTGTCCGGCGAGACGATCCGCGTCGAGACGCTTGACGGCCGTGTGGCCTCGCTGGAGCCCAAAACGGCCGTGGCCTGGGCAGGCGCGAAGAAAGGCCCGGACGGCAACTGGGCATCGACGGGCTGCTTCAAACAGGCATTCTTCGTGAACGAGGCCAACCTCAAGACCTGGGTGGACAAGCATCCGACCGCCACCGGCCACATGGTCACGATCGGCCAGGCGCTGGCCGCCAAGATGAAAATGACGCCCGAGCAGATCGCCAAGGCCTGCAAGATCGGAGAATGCAAGTGATCGAGCAGCTTTTCACATCCCCGACTCACGCGGTCGAGGGCACGCCGCTCATCGCTTTGGCTGCCCCCTTCATCTGGGGCATTCTGAGCATCATCCTCAGCCCGTGCCACCTGGCGAGCATCCCGCTGATCGTCGGCTTCATTGGCCAGCAGGGACAGATGACCACGCGGCGGGCATTCGGCATCTCCGCGCTGTTCGCCGTGGGCATTTTGATCACGATTGCTCTGATCGGGGTGATCACGGCTGCGGCCGGCCGCATGATGGGCGACGTCGGCCGTTACGGCAACTACTTTGTGGCGGCGATTTTCTTCCTCGTCGGCCTTGTCCTTCTGGACGTGATCCCCATGCCGTTCTCCGGCCCCGGCCAGGTGCAGTTGAAGCGCGAGGGTATGATGGCCGCCTTTTTTCTCGGGCTGGTTTTCGGGATCGCGCTCGGCCCATGCACATTCGCCTTCATGGCGCCGATCCTGGCTGTCGCCTTCAAGGTTGCGACAACCAGCGCCCTGTACGGGGCGATCCTGCTGCTGGTCTACGGGGTGGGGCACTGTTCGGTAATCGTGGCCGCCGGCACATCGACGGAAATGGTGCAAAAGTATCTGAACTGGAATGAACAGTCCAAGGGTGCCGTGATCCTCAAGAAGATTTGCGGCGTGCTGGTCCTGCTGGGCGGCGTCTATCTGCTGTACACGGCCCGCTGAGCGGTCGAGGAGGTGCGTCATCAGATTAGGTGTTGGCTTCCTTGCAGACTGCGGCGTGGCCGACGCTCGGTGGACGGATAGGGGTGACTATTCCGAACTGCGCCTCTCTTGGGCAGGCGGCGCGGACCAACCCAAGAGGCAGGAGTAGTGAAATAAGTGTTTGAGGTTCCTTCTTTGAGTGGAGGTTAGCATGAGACCCATTCGAGTATGTGTAGTTGTGGCGATTCTCGCTGTGGCGCCGTCCGGTTGTCTGCCTTGGCCCGACACCGAGGCGCAGCCGGATACCACAAACAAGCCCGTTGGCATAATCCAGTTGATTGAATTCGAGGATACGGAGGGGCTTATGAACTGGGGCTACGAGCTCCAGCAACGAGGTCTGAAAGCGCAGGCGTTCATCCAGAAGAACATGCTTGAGGAACATCCCACGGAGATCAAGTGGCTGGCGGACCAGGGCCACGAAATCGGGGGCGGATACGGGGAGCAGGCCTTCTGGGACGTCGACTATGACACCCAGTACGCGATCATGGCCGAAACCAAGACGCTGATTGAGCAGGTCACCGGCAAGCCCATGAGGGTATTCGGATCAAGGTACTTCGCCTACGACGAGAACACGCTCAAGGCGGCGGACGCACTGGGCATCGAATACATTCTTGCCCGGGGTACGAGTGACGTCGAGGTCATCATCTACGATCCCGATGAATACGAGTGCGACATCATTTCGGTCAGCAACGTAACTTTCGAGGACATGGGCAGAGGCAGTCTCTGCGACTACTCCCTCTGGGCCAGGGGCTCCACGGCCGAGGAGTTCAAACAGGTTGTTCAGGACTCCATCGCCAGGATGCCCAAGCGGGTCATGTTTGCCTCACATGCGTACATCGGGGGCAAGAAGCAGGCTTGGTGGGACGTGTATAGCTGGCTGCTCGATTCCGGCGATGTTCGTTGGGCGGCCGACTTTGACGATTGGCTAAAACGCGAGAACGGCGTCCGGCTGCAGCTTCCAATGAGCCTGATCCCAGTGAACCGCGAGGTGCAGTACACCACGCCGACACCTACGACGCCTCTCGATGAGTTAGACGATCTGGACCAACTGCATAACCCTTGTGGTGCCCCATGAAGTTGCTGATCAGAAACATGACGCTGACCGTGCTGGTATGCGCGATCATGACTGGATGCGCCCCCGTTTCTTCCCCGGCTGAGCTGCCCAGCGAGGACACACTGGTGATCTTCCACAACGGCAGCGGGCCGATGTGTCTGGAAGCCACCGACTGGCTGGCCACGGTACAGCCGGAGCATCCCGACCTGGTTGTTGAAGAGCACCTGACCACCAACCCGGCCAATCTTGTACTGCTTGCCCAGATGAAGCCGCTGTACGGACAGAGCCAGGGTGTCTCGACCACCTTTGGGTATTTGCCTATTATCTTCTTCAAGGGCCAGGCGTTCTCCGGATTCAGCGACGAGGTGATGAACACCCTGGCTGGCCTTATTGAAGGGACGCCATGAAGAATGCACTAATCGTTGCGGTCGTCGTGTTGGTGGTTGTGACCGTGGCGTGCCTGAAGAGCGCCGGCCCGGGGCCCAAGAGTCCGGCCTCTCCGGCAACGCAGCCAGCCGAAGCCCTGCCCCGGTTGGTCGAACTCGGGGCCGGCAAGTGCCAGGCGTGCAAGGCCATGGCTCCGATCATCGAGCGGCTTCGCAAGGCATACGCCGGCAGGATCGAAGTGGAATCGGTGGATGTCATCCAGGACCGCGACCGCGCGCGGGAGATCGATTACCGCCTGATTCCATCGCAGGTGTTCTTCGACGCCTCCGGCAAGGAGCTCTGGCGGCATGAGGGCTTCATGCCCAAAGACGAGATCGAAGCGAAGTTCAAGGAACTGGGGATGGACTGAGTGTCGCGCGGACGGGCGGGTGAAAAGACGAAGCGACAGAGGGAGTTCTATTGAGTGGCGGCGTTCCTGACAACTTTTCCCAACCAGGCTGAGTTTGAGAAGGCTCATGGGTGCTTCGCCGCGGCCTGCGTCAACCACGAGATCGTGTCTCCTTCACCTGGATATGAGCGCGTAGGTGCGCCGGCGGTGGCGGTTGAAGAGGAGCAGCGAGCCAGCCTTGCCGCCGGACACGCCGATGCGTTTGTCTGTTCGGGCTGGGTCGCTTTCCGACGGGCTACGATGACGGTGCCCGACTCAGAACCGCCCAGTTTTGCCGTGGATATCTTTGGACGGTGCGCCATTATGGTGCTGGCTCCGTGCGTGGCGGATGAGGCACGGATTCGACTGATAGCGCACATTTCGGGCGATCTGGGCCCCGTCATGCCCTACCTCAACGCGACGATGGCCGGCGGGCTCTACTGCCCGGATGTGCCGACGTTCACCCTCATGGAGGGGCCGAGGATGATCTCGCTCTACTCGCACCGCATCACGGTTGCCAAGGCAGACGAGATTGTTGATGCCTGGCGGGTGCTGGAGTGGGTTCGGGTTTCAAGCAACGAGGTCTGGCAGCGGCGGGAGACGATCTCCCCCTGCTACACAACCCGACATCGGCCGCCGGCCCTGGAAGTCTACAAACGTCTTCCGGGGATCAGTTGCCAGGCGTGCGGCGAAAAAACGTGCATGGCGTTTGCCTTGCGCCTATGGAACGCTGAGGTCTCGCCGGTAAAATGTGAGCCTGTATTTGCCGGCCGGTTCGGCCACCTCAAGCCGGCCCTGCTGAGCATCTGTGAAGGCCTGGGGATCGACATCAACATTTCTCAAGGAGACATGCGATGAAACCGGATTTGTCGAGACGCGGATTGCTGGAGGCGGCCGGGACGGCTGTGGTTGCCGGCGCGGTCGCAGGTGTCAGTACCGCCGATGCGGCCGAACAACCGTCCGGCGGCAAGGTCAAGATCGTCGGAGTCTGCTGCAGCCCTCGCAAGGGAAAGACGACGGCAGCGGCCCTGCGGGCTTGCCTGGATGCCGCCAAGGCCGCATCACCCGATGTCGAAGTGGATTTGATCGAGTTGGCGGGTCTGAAGATCCCCGGCGAAGTGGCGGCTGGCTTGCCGCTTGAGCCGGGCGAGAAGGATGACTTTCCGGCCGTTGCCGAGAAGATCGGCGCCTCCGACGTGGCCGGGATCATCCTGGGGACGCCGGTGTACTTCGGAAACATGAGTTCGCTGTGCAAGGCGTTCCTGGACCGCTGGATGGTGTTCCGCAGAGACAACTTCGCCCTCGGCGGCAAGGTGGGTGGCGCACTCGCGGTCGGCGGTGCGCGAAATGGCGGCCAGCAACTGGCCATCCAATCCATTCTGGCAGCGATGTTGGGCCAGGAGATGATCGTGGTCGGCGACGGCCGGCCCACCGCCCACATTGGCGGCACACTGCTCAATAACGGTAAGGATGACATCAGCGGCGACGAAATCGGCCTGTCCACGGCCAGGAACCTCGGACGCCACGTGGCGGAGGTGGCCGCTCGCCTCAGCCGAGGCGGGTAGGGCGAGGGCTTCTACGAAGGCGACCGCCGGTATCGGGGCCGGCGTCCGCGGATACCGCACCCCGGCGTCCGCAACAGGCCCCGATGAACCGAACGTATCATTCGACGTGCAAACCGACTGCGAGAAGATGCGTCAGCTCAGTGATTCTCTGAGTGCTCCAGGCCCCTTTGATACCTTCCAGGAGATCAGGCTTTCGCCGGAAGGTGCGGTTATGCGGGCCGCTCGCTCGGTCCTGACCGGCTGTTGTGCGGGATGTGCCGTGCCGGTAGGCTTGTTCAAAGCCATGCAGGTGGCGGCGGGCCTGGCCTTGCCGAAAGGTGTCGTCATCCGGCCGACCAGGGAGTAAACCCGCTCCGCATGGCCGCGACTGTTACCGAGCGAGGCGTCATGATTATTGCGTTGAACCTGTTCGACGTCGTCCCCGGCAAGGAGGCGATGTATGCTGACTATTTGCGCCGTGTTCTTCCGATCCTCGAACAGCACCATGCCCGCGTCCTGTTCTACGGCCGGACGCGAGCCCGTTTCCTGGGGCCGTGCGACCAGGAGTACTGCGGCATCATCGCCTACGAGGACCCGACGGATCTCGCCCGGTTCTCACACGACCCCGCGTTCATGGCGATCAAATCGCTGCGAGACAACTCGACCCGAAACTACGTCCTCACGGTTGCCGAGGAGACCGGCGTCGCTGAGGCCCTCCTTGATTTCGATAACGGGCGCCCTGCTCGTCCGCGGGACTGAACGGTCCAGGGCGGCGTGAAGGCCGATCAGACTTGACGAGCAGCGAAGCCGTCCCTATAATTCGTCACTTGGCGAAGTACGGGAGTATGAAAGGACCGGCCGTGCGGAAGTTCCTGGCAATCACCAAGGCATTGGGCGACGAGACGCGGGTCCGGGCATTGCTGGCCCTGCGGGGCGGCGAACTTTGCCTCTGCCACATCATCGAATTGCTGCAACTCGCTCCTGCCACGCTGTCCAAGCACATGGACCTGCTGGTCCAGGCGGGCTTGGTCGAGCGCCGCAAGGACGGCCGATGGTGCTATTTCCGGCTGGCGGGTGCAGACGCGCCGCCCGCGGTCCAGCGGGCCTTGAAGTGGACACTGGAGACTTTGGCGGATGAGCCGGCCGTCCGGCGCGACGTCGAGGCCCTGAAAAAAGTGAAGCGCATGGCCCTCAAGGAGTTGAGTGCATGCTACAGAAGCTGAAGGTCCTCATCCTGTGCGCCGGCTAGAACTGAAGGAGATCGAGCATGTCTGACAAGATCATTGACACCGTGCAATCGAAATACGCGGCCGTGGCCGTCAGCGGCCTGTCGAGCAGGCAGCAGGGTGTCCGCGAGGTGGCTGAGGCCTTCGGCTACACCTCGGAAGACCTCGCCAGCATCCCGGCCGAGGCCAACATGGGCCTGTCGTGCGGCAACCCGACAGCCTTTGCGAGCCTCAAGCCCGGAGAAACCGTGGTGGATCTGGGCTGCGGCGGCGGGCTGGATGTGCTCCTGGCGGCTCGCAAGGTGGGACCGAGCGGCAAGGCCATCGGTATCGACATGACGCCGGAGATGATCGAGTTGGCCCGCAAGAATGCCGCCCGCGGCAGCGACGGCAAGCCGCTGACTAACGTCGAATTCCACCTGGCCACGATCGACAGGCTGCCGCTGCCGGATGCCTCGGTGAATTGCGTGATCAGCAACTGCGTGATCAACCTCGCGCCCGACAAGCGGGCAGTGTTTCGTGAAATCGCCCGCGTGCTCAAGCCCGGCGGCCGCCTTGCGGTCAGCGATATCGCCCTGAAGAAACCGCTGCCACGCGAAGTTGCCGAGGATGTCATGGCGTATGTCGGCTGCATCGCAGGGGCGATCCTCATCACCGACTACGAGGCCGGTCTGCGCGAATCAGGCTTCGCCCACGTGCAAATCGTCGATAGTGGCGCCGACCTCAACGCCTATGCGAAGGTCGAGAACGCATCGGGATGCTGCTCGTCGAAAGTGAGTCTGCCGATCGCCAACCAGCCGGCCGGCTCGGGCTGTTGCGGTTCGAAGACCGTCGACGCCGGCTCGGGTGAGCTGCACGAGCGCATGGCCCAACTGCTGAGCCGTTACAGCGTCAACGATTACGCCGCGAGTGTCAAAATCTTTGCCGTTAAGCCGGCTTCCTGAGCACTTGCATATGAGCAACGAGTGTCCACGTCGCTTGTCGTTTCTGGATCGTCTTCTGACCCTGTGGATCTTCCTGGCCATGGCCCTCGGCGTGCTGCTGGGATATCTCGCGCCGGGCGTGGGCGATTGGATCGGCTCGCTCCGGCCCCAGGACACCCAGACCAGCATCCCCATTGCTGTCGGCCTGATTCTGATGATGTACCCGCCGCTGGCCAAAGTCAGGTACGAAGAACTGGGCGACGTGTTCCGCAACGTGCGGGTGCTGGCCCTGTCGCTGCTTCAGAACTGGGTCATCGGGCCGGTCCTGATGTTCCTCTTGGCGATTGCATTCCTTCGCGGCCAGCCGGAGTTCATGATCGGCCTGATCATGATCGGCCTGGCCCGCTGCATCGCTATGGTTATTGTCTGGAACGACCTGGCCAAAGGTGACACGGAGTACGCCGCCGGACTCGTGGCGTTCAACTCGATTTTCCAGGTGCTGTTCTACAGCGTGTACGCGTGGCTCTTCATCACCGTCCTGCCGCCGCTGCTCGGGCTGCGAGGAACGGATACCTCCGGGATCACCATCGGCCAGATCGCGCAAAGCGTGTTCATCTACCTGGGCGTCCCTTTTCTGGCCGGTATGCTGACGCGTCTTGTGCTGGTCAAGGCCAGAGGCAAAGAGTGGTATCACGCGAAGTTCATCCCGAGAATCTCGCCGATCACGTTGATTGCCCTCCTCTTCACCATCGTGGTGATGTTCTCCATGCAGGGCCGCAAAATTATCACCAGGCCGGGCGACGTCTTGCTGATCGCCGTGCCGCTGCTGATCTACTTCGTCGTGATGTTCCTGGTCAGTTTCTGGATGAGCAGGAAGGCCGGAGCCGATTACGCGAAATCCGCGACGCTGTCCTTCACCGCGGCCAGCAACAACTTTGAGCTGGCCATCGCGGTCGCGGTCGGCGTTTTCGGCATCAATCACGGCGCCGCCTTCGCCGCCGTCATCGGCCCGCTGGTCGAGGTGCCCGTGCTCATCGGCCTGGTCAACGTCTCGTTCTACCTGCGGCGAAAGTGGTTCGCCCCGATGCTGGAACCGGCGGCATCCGCAGTCGCGGAATGACCGTGTGTGAAGGCTGCGGCTCTTTCAGGGTGGCATGCCCAAGTTCGCCGCGGCGAACGCCGGCATGTTTCCTGGAGAAGCAGACATGGCGGCGCCCCGATTTCATCGGGGCTTGGCCATGCCACCCAGGATAGGAAGTACCCCTCAGCGAGGAGCGGCAGGTCTACGCCGGCGGGTGGCCCAGGTTCTTCGTGAACCTGGGTTCACGATCTGCGTTCTCTGGCTGACCGCGGATCGCTGACTGCTGACCGCTCATTCCTTCGGCAACTCGTAGCTCCAAACCCCCCGCGCACGCTTGCGCCACTCCTGCGGAGGCATCTTGATATTCTCGGTACAGGCCTTCACCGCCGCCGGCGTCGACATCGCCTCCGCAAGCTTCTCCTTGAACAGCCGCATCTCCCGTTTCTGCGTCTCGGTGGCAAAGCCGTCGCACTGGTAATCTTCCCAGAGGATGCCGGGAATGCCGCCTTCCTCGTACACCGCCGTGAACCACGGATACAGGGCCACCAGGCAGTGCATCATGTAGCCCTTCCGCGGCTCGGGCAGGTTGTAGTGTACCTGGTACTCGCTGCCGTATCGCTGGTTGATCGCGATGTCGCGCATGTTGTCGAACTGCGGCAGCCAGGCGGGGATGATCCCCTGGTCGACGGTGGTGCGGACGAGCCGCCGCAATTCGCTGGGCGTGTACGGCAGCGTGATGTAATCGGCGTGATAGCGGATCAGACCTGACTTCTGAAGCATCCCCGCGATCAGTGCGCCACGCCGCTGGCTGTAGCAGATGTGCCTCAGGTGCGCATTGGGATCCGTCGGATCGAGGCCGTCGACCAGGACGTTCGCACCTTCGGTCCGCAGCGTGAGCACCGCGGCAGGAATCTCCTTGCGCACGATCTCCAGCGTGTCGCGGTAATTGTCAATGCGAAGCTGCGTGCGGAATTCGTCCAGGTCGCAGACGGCCGGGTTCCAGTCGTGGAAGGGGTGTTTCGGATCCGTGTATTCCCACAGGTGCCCGAACTCGTTGCGCACCTGGCCCCTTTCCGGCTGGATTTTGTCGAAGGTCTTGAAAGCGGTGCCCCAGGCGGCATTCACCGCCGCGATGGTGCGGTACTTGCGCCGGACCCACTTGCGGAACGCCCGCATGGTCTCGTCGCCCATGGGCAGGCGGGCGTTGACGTCCTGGCGCAGCCAGCCGCGCGTGTCCTCGACGCTGATGGGCACGTCGCCGCGCTCGTTCTGAAGGTACAGGTCGCCCCAGCGATGGAACTGGTAGAGCCAGGTGACTGCATTGACGTAAGGCAGCATCGGCTCGTTGTGGCTGATCCTGGGAGCGCCGGGCTGGTACGTCGTCATATCGACCGGCTTGCCGGTGACCCAGGCGGCGACCTCGCCCGAGTTCGCCCGGTCGAAGGGATATGTGCCCCATCCCTCGACTGCCAGTCCTTCGGCCCGGGCCACGTCGAGCACGTATTTGAAGGCGTCTCCCTGGTAGTTGGACCTCGGGTCACGCATGTCGTCGTACAACCAGGGCATCGCGGTGGTGCAGATTGTGTTAATGCCGTGGTCCATCATCTCGCGCAGCCGCTCGGCGATGTGCTTCTCGGGAAACGGCCCGATCTGGATATTCGTTCGCATGTCGGCCATGGTCTGGGCGGTGATAAGAGGGACGCGCCGGTCGTCTTTGATCATGCACGTTTCGGGGCTGATCCTGAATCGCAGCTTGAGCGACTCCGACTCAACGTTGATCGGCACGGCCGCCGTCGCGATCGCCAGCGGCTCGGTGCCGACGACCTTGACCACCACCTGGCGGGTCCACGGGGCGACCTGCAGGTGAAGCGTGCCCTTGATGCTCGACCTGCCGTCCGCTGGCGCGGCCTGCCCTTGACCGACCCCCGTAAGTCGGTCAAGGGCCTGGTGACAGTCAAACGCCGCGGTGAATTCCTCGAAGGTGTGGATGAACCGCGTGATCCGGTCGGGGCTGGGGCCGTCCACCAGTGTCTTCTCGCCGGGCGGTACCGGGGCCTGACGACCCTGCGCCTCGACCGTGAAGGGCATCTCCCAGGTGTACATCAGCGGGCCTTCCCAGATGTTCAGGAATGTGTCGGGCGTCTGGTAGGACCGGGAAAAGAGCCGCAGTTGCAGCTTGTATTCGCCCGGGGCGATTCCAAAGCCCTGCGGTGTGCCGCTCTTGCCGGCACCCTCGGCATAACCGGGCATATTGCTGGCCAGGTGCAGCCAGATTTCGTGCGATTCGCCGGGGTACAGGTATTCGAGGTCCCGGTAGTAGAGGTTGTAGGCCGTGCCCATGGTCTCGTATCTGTTGTCGGCTTGCTTCTGCAGCAGTAGGGGGTAGAACAGGCATCCGCCGAAGCCCTCCGGGTCGAGGATGGTGTTGCCCCTGTTGGTGTATCGGAGCTTGAACCACACCAGGTCGCCGGCCTCGACGACCCCCGAGCGAACGAACGGCCTGCGGTCGAATGGCGGGTATACGGCCGGCTGGTCCGACATGTCGGGCTTGAGGTTGTGCCGCCCGCCCAGACGCGTATGCGCGGTGATCGAGCCCAGGTACTCCACATCCAGGTCGATCCGGCCGGGCAGGTTCAGGTCGTAGCAGTCGCGGCCCTTGCGGCGGGATTCATCCTCAAATGCGGTGGCCTCAATCGCCAGCGGAAAGGAGGGTTTTCCGCCCTCCCACTTCAACTCGTACGGCAGGGGGATCACGTCATAAGCGGTCGCCTTGCGGGGCACGCTGATACGGAGGCGACATGGCCCCAACTGGACTTCCTGGTCCGTGGTCGGCGCCCCACGGTAGCGGTCAAGCTGGCCCGTGTGCTCGGCTTCACGCCGCAGGGGGTCGTAGATGATCCCGCCGTCGGGATGGATGGCATATTCCTCGACCGGTGCCGGTGGCGGGACCGGGTTCAGAGCCAGTACTCGGCCAGGAACGACAACCGCGACGGCCATACAGACGATAAGCTGCGGATAAGGACGCATTCGGACGGACTCCTGGGGCCAGGAATTCACAATGATATCGGCTGACTCGGCTCGGGTGGCGCCGGCGGAGACCCTCCTGCGGCCATCCCTTCCGGTCCATATCTGTAACGTTTACAATCGTTCTGCACAAGGGCCGGCGATTCCGCCGAATCGCATTGTTCGAGGAGTTCTTGCATGATCGATGAATGGGACTTGACCGCGACCAATCTTCACCGGATTTCACAGCGGCATTACGAAGTGGCGGTCCTGCCGGTCGCCGCCATCGAGGCTCACAACCGCCATCTGCCCGAGGGCCAGGATCTGCGCCACACGACCCACGTGGCCCGCACCGCCTGTCGGTTGGCCTGGGACCGCTGCGAGTCGGTTGTCTGTCTGCCCGCTCTTCCCTACGGCGTGGACTGCAACCTGATGGCTTATCCGCTGACCATTCACGTGTCCCAGGCGACGCTCGACGCGATGGTGCGGGATGTCATCGTCTCGCTCTGCAGGCACGCGATTCGCAAGGTGCTGATCCTTAACGGTCACGGCGGCAACGAGTTCATGCCGCTCATTCGCCAGATCCAGACCGAGCTCGACGTCCATGTCTTCCTGTGCAACTGGTGGCGGGTGGGCATGGACAGGTACAACGAAATCTTCGAGGCTCGCGACGACCACGCCGGGGAGATGGAGACCTCGGTGGCGATGGCCCTGTATCCCGAACTGGTCGAGCCGGGTGTGGCCGGCGACGGGCAGGTCCGCCCATTCAGGTTCGAGGCCCTGCGGCAGGGTTGGGTACAGACCAGCCGAGATTTCCCCAAGATCAACGACCACTGCGCCGCCGGTGACCCGTCGAAAGCCTCGGTTGACAAGGGCCGCCGATACCTTGACCTGGTATGCGCCCGGGTCGCCGATTTCCTGGTTGAGGTGGCGGGGGCAGAGATCGACGACAAGTTCCCGCATGTACCGTCTTGACGAGCCAAGGGGTTTATCCCCTTGGTCTTGTCTGGCGAGCTAAGAGCCTTATCCCCTTGGTTTTCCTTGGGGAGGTAGAGGACGGCGATCGAGGGAAGGCCGAAGGATGAGGGCTGAAGGTCGTCACAGGCCTGTCCGCCGTGGCGGGCGACTCGCCGTGGCGAGATGAGTCAAGAACTGAGGGTGCACTAGTCCCTGACCAAGCGTACTCCGATGCGTTTTTTCTGCGATGTTCGTAAAAA
>CAZPIO010000168.1:0-15696 GCA_964586235.1 uncultured Planctomycetales bacterium | reverse complement strand
CGCGTCGTTCACCCTGGAGCACCACCTCGACGCCGGACAGAGGGAGACCGCTCGTCCGATTCCGCGGGACCTGCGCGGAGAGGCCAGCCGATCCCGCGAGAGGAACAAGGAGAAGCTCGCCGCCCTGGATGCTCAGCTCCAGGAGATCTACAACTCGGGCCCGAAGACCGACGCGGACGAGCGAAAGACCGCGGCCGAGAAGGTCAAGAAGCTCACCGAGGAGATCAACACCGTCGAGCGGCCCATTCGGGAGGATCTCTGGCGGCAGTTGCTGGCTCGACTTGACCGGATTCCCACCGAGGAACAGCGGCGCCTGCGAAAGGAGAAACAGGACCGTCTGATCGCCCGGGTGACGGCCGGCAAGCGACCGGAGAGCCAACCGGCCGGCACTCAGCCGGAATCCACGCGCCCGGCCTCCACCAACCCCGCCGCCGCAGCCAGCGCACAGTAGGTCGGATCTCGCAGATCCGACAGAGTACCCGAACGGCCGGCACGCATGCCGGCCGTTTTCCTGCGCAAGGGCCTTTCCGATTGCCGCGCCGAACTCGCGCCCAGCGGGCCCGGCAGCAGCGGACATGCGTACGGCCGAAGGGGCGGACAGAGGGCGGAAGTCGAGATCTCACCGTTTTCTCTGGCCCGGAGACAGTTCAATCTGTCGGACTGGAGAGCAAGCCCCTGCCGACTTCCCTGCGGCACTACCGTACCTCTGGCTCTGTCACCGCTTCTTGCAGGGCCGCCTTGGTCAGACCGAATTTGCGGAGCCAGGCCAGGTAGTTGTCCATATTGCTGCCGCGATTTTCGAAGGGGATGCCGGCGGCGTGCCCGTCCATGAAAGCCGCGTTGGTGAAGCGGTTCAGGTGCAGTTTCCGGGCCACGCGGCGATAAGCCTGATCAGGACGGTCATCCAGGTTGAGGTTCTTGCCCTGGGGTAACTGCGCACCCATCCACGCATCCATCACGTCGAGCCCGCCATTGAGCTGTGAAATCTTCAGAATCAACTGATCGCGCTTCGCGGGGTCGGTGACCAGGCCTTCCCTGAAACACTGTTGCCAGTTGATGCGAGCCTTGCGAGGGTTCGACCAGCCGCCGGCACCCGTCGCGTTGAGCAGCCGTTCTGACTCCGCACAGACGATGGAAATGACATCCGCGGGCCGGGGATACTTGTCGATCTTGACCCCAGCTCCCTTGGCGAGATCCACCTGCGGCCAGAGCACATTCGGGACACCGCCCTCCGTACCCCGGACACAATCCGGATTGAACGCGTTGACGACATACCCGAGCCACGGTTCGGAGCCGTCTGCCGTCCGTTCCGGGTCGTGAAAGATCTCCAACTGGTCAACACGGAGCTGGTTGACGCACATGGTGTCCCGGATCGCCTTGAGCAGGCCGACTTCTCTGGCCACCACCATGGTCCAGTGGTCGCGGCCGTCGATATCTCCGCCCGCCGGCAACATCCCGTTGTTTCGCATGGCGAACTGCTGCATCGCCAGGCCGAACTGCTTCTGGTTGCTCAGATCGAGCGTGTTTCTGGCATTGGCTCGCGCTCTTGAGAGCGCCGGCAACAGGATTGCCACCAGCAGGGCGATGATCGCCACCACTACCAGGACTTCGATCAGTGTGAAGCCGCGGCTGACGTGAGCAGGGTGGAGTCGGCGTGCCATGGGCTGTGCCCTCCCGGATATGAAACGCCTAAGCACTTCACCTATGGTATCGTCACGTGCGGCACCGAGTCAAACCCTATGCACGGCCAGACCGGCGGCGACCCTGGTCCAGGTGCCAATCCGGTCGCCGGTTTGAACCGCTAGGCCGATCCCAGACGTGAAAGGATGAGGGCTGTCGGGGCCCCGATGTCTGCCACTGACACTTCGCCCGTGTAAGCCCGGGCTGATTCTGGGGCATAACCGGTTTTCTCGGCCAGGAAGGTCACGGTCCTGGATGCCCGGATCACCTCCCCCGCCGCCCGCCCCGTGTCGGCATCCAGGCCCGACGGCACATCGATGGCCACCACCAGCGGCCCTGACAGGGCGTTGACCCGGCGAATAACCTCCGCCATGGGCTCGCGGACCTGGCCGGTGAATCCCGTACCCAGCAGCCCATCAACGATGACATCCGCCTGCCGCCACCGCTCCACCGCCGCCGGCAGCGCCTCGACATCCATCAGCGGCCGAATCAGCACCCCCATCTTCTGGACTATGGCGTGGTTGACCGCCGCATCGCCGGCCAGCGTGGATGCATCCCCCATCAGGTCGACCCAGACTTCATGGCCGCGGTTCACCAGGTGGCGGGCGACCACGAATCCGTCACCGCCGTTGTTGCCCCGGCCGCAAAGGATCGCGATCCTGCCCGTCGACCGCCCTGCCAGACGCGATCGCATCCAGCCCTCGATCAAATCCGTCGCATTCCGCCCGGCATTCTCCATCAGCACCACACCGGGAATGCCAAGCACCTCGATCGCGTACTTGTCCACCGCACGGCACTGGGCACAGGTAAGACGCAATGGGTTCATATTGTCTGCTCCGATGAAGCCCTTCCATTGTTGCCGCCCTGACCCGGTGTTGGCAACCCACGGCCGCGCGATCCACCTTTCTCTGCACGGTACGTGCGATGACAATGCTGGACTCGGCCACCGGCGATTTGGTCTGCAACGAGACGAAGAGCCCGACCCGACGGCTTGTGGACAGGTGCCTCGCACGGCACCGTGAGTCCCCGCGAGAACGGGCCCAACGAGCTGACGACGGTAGCTCAGCAGAAGGCCGCGCATCTGTGCGGTCATGCAGCCGTGATCGAACCGTCGCTGCTGGTGGCGTTCAACCCCCGCGTGCCTTAGAATTCTGTTGTCTTCGCTGCCGCTGCGCACCCGACCGGCACGGGCAGGTCGCGGCGAAGGTGATCGACGACCGGAGGAATAAGCTGCTGGCGGCGAAGTGCGTGACGGAGACCGACCATTGAGACGTTCTCCACAGACCTTCTTTGACTTCATGGCGACCGGCCTCGAAGCAACCATCCGAGATGCCAACCCCTGGTGGCGCGGCGAGCGGTTGTTTGGGCTGCCGCCGATGCGGCGATGGGCCTTCGAGTCGGTCCACCAGGGTCTGAGGAAAGGCCTGACGCCGGCGGTCGTTTTGCGCGGACCTCGCCAGATTGGCAAGACTACCTTGCTGGCGCAGGTCATCGACCAGTTGCTGACCGAGGGAATAGCCCCAAATCGGATCTTCCGTGTTCAGTTTGATGACTTGCCAAGCCTGCGGAGGATCGAGACCCCGATTCTCGAGATGTGCCGATGGTTTTCCGACCGGGTTCTGGGGAAGTCGTTCAACCAGGCGGCCCACGACGGACAACAGGCATTCATCATCCTGGATGAAGTTCAAAACCTGCCCGACTGGGCCCCGCAGCTCAAGCACCTGGTGGATTTGAACCCGGTGCGTGTGCTGACCACCGGCAGTTCGGCGCTTCGCATCGAAGCAGGCAGGGACAGCCTGGCCGGCCGGGTCCAGACCATCGAGATGGGGCCTCTCCTGCTGAGAGAAGTCGGCATCATCCGTGGATTCGGCGAAATGAATGCTTTTCTGCCGCACAACGGTCTAGGCCCTCTGAAGGAGAAGGCCACGTGGCTGGAACTGCGGGCATTTGGAGAACGAAACCGCAATCTGCGACAACAGGCGTTTCGGGCCTACTCTGAGCGGGGTGCGTATCCAGTCGCCCAGGCACGCCCGGACGAGCCGTGGGAGCGGGTCGCCGATTTCCTGAATGAGACGGTCATCAAACGGGCTATTCAGCACGACCTGCGCATGGGACCACGTGGGCAGAAGCGGGATGAGAACCTGCTGGCCGAGGTTTTCCGTCTGGCGTGCCGGTATATCGGGCAATCGCCTGCCCAGGCGCTCTACCTGGATGAGATCAAACGCGCGATGCACGCGAACATCGGTTGGCAGCGGGTGCTGGCGTATCTGAAGTTTCTTGACGGGACGCTGCTCATCCGCCTGATCGAACCGCTGGAGCTTCGCCTGAAGCGCCGCCGTGGACCGTCAAAAGTGTGCCTGTGCGATCACGCGTTGCGCGCGGCTTGGCTTCAGGAGGTGATTCCACTGACGGCGGAGGAACTGGACGCCTCGCCGCACCTGTCTGACCTGGCCGGACGAGTGGCCGAAAGCGCCGCCGGGTACTTCTTCCGTTCTATCATCGGGCTCGATGTAGCGCACTTCCCGGAGCGCGGCGGCGAACCCGAGGTTGATTTCGTGCTTACAATCGGGGAGCAGCGAATCCCCGTCGAGGTCAAGTACAGACGACGTATTGAGCACAGAGACACGGTCGGCCTGAGGGCCTTCATCGAAAGGCCGCACTACAACGCTCCGTTCGGGTTGCTCGTCACCCTGCTGGACGAGGCCGGGACCGAAGACCCGCGTATCGTCTCGATACCCCTGTCGACACTGCTGCTCCTGCGCTGAGATCCAGCAGTCATCGCTCGCCCGGCTGGACCGCCGGGTCTGACTTCCATTGACTCGCGGATAATCGGGCGTTAGCCTGACACCCCATTGAAGAATCACCAGTCCAACCACGAAGTGAGGACGCGGAAATGATCAAAGCCATCAGCTACTGGTCCACGAAAGACGGTCTGGCGGGCAAGACACCAATCGATGAGGCGCTCAGGGTGGTCAAGGAGGCCGGGTTTGCCGGCATGGAATTGTGCATCGGCACGGACGGCGTGCTGACGACCTCGGCCACCCAGGCCGAGTGCGAGGCCATCCGCAAGAAGATCGACGCCTCGGGCGTGATCGTGGAGACGCTGGCCAGCGGGATGTGCTGGGGCTTCAACCCGACGAGCAATGACCCGGCCGTGCGCAGCAAGTCGATCCAGCTTCACGCCGACGCCCTGCAGCGGGCCGTCTGGCTGGGCTGCAAGGCCATGCTCTACGTCCCCGGCGTGGCCAAGAGCCCCATCTGTCCGGACATCGTGCGGTACGACATCGCCGTCGAGCGGGCCCGCGAGGGCGCCAAAAAACTGCTCGACGTGGCCGAGAAGGTCGGCGTCGATCTGTGCGTCGAGAACGTCTGGAACGGCATGTTCTATTCGCCGATTGAGTTCATCCAGTTCGTCGACTCGTTCGGCAGCAAGCGGCTGGGCGTTTATTTCGACGTCGGCAACGGGGTGGGCATTCACCAGTGCCCGGCCGGCTGGATCGAACTGCTCGGCAAGCGGATCAAGCGCGTCCACGTCAAGGACTTCACCATGAACTTCGGCTGGACGGGGGCCTACTCGTTCTGCGACCTCGGAGCCGGACAGGTGCCCTGGGCCAAGGTGATGGATGCCCTCCGCGGCGTCGGCTACAACGCAACCCTCGTGGCCGAGATGATGCCCTGGGACCCCGGGACGCTTGCCCGGACCAGCGCGGCGTTGGATGTGATTATGAAAATGTGAGAAGGAAGCTATTAGCTCTTAGCTTTTGGCTTTCAGCGATCAGCTATCAGCGTCGGGCGGCATGGAGCGTGGGCTCGAGAGGATATCGCTTATGGCCGACGATGCCGAAACGAATGTCATCCCGTGCAAGTGGAAGAAGACTGCGCACGGATACCGCTTGTGGGTCAGGGGACGCCCCGATGTATTCGGAGAGGCCGAGAGCTTTGAAGACGCCGAGCAAGCCCTGACTGATGCCATCTGGGAGGCGGCGGAGGATCTGGACGCGGTCATCCCCACCGTCCCCGAATATGATCCTCCCTTGCCGGCCTCGGCCATTGGCGAGCAATTCCTGAAGCCGGAGTTGTTCTTGGTCAGCGGAGACGGCGTCTTCGACATCGAGGCCCGAGCCTATGCCCGCAACGAGTGGAGTGAGTCCCGCGAAGCCCGTCTTCAAGAACACTTCGCTCTTCTCGACAGCATGTACACAGGCGGTCTGTGCAGAAGCTGCAAACACGGCATCGGTAATCGTACCGACCAGAGCTTTCCGATTGGGTCCTGCGACTCTGCCTATGACGGCGGTTCCATCCGCAACTGCTATGGATTCTTCGCGTCGTTTGGGCATATCTATTCGGACGGTTTCATTTCGCTGTTGCGCACCGAAGAGAAGGCTAGACTCGAATTCCGCCCCCTGTCGACATCTTGCAGGCGGCCGAGGCGCAAGTACTTCGAGCTTCTGACTGCACCCGAGGTGGCTTTCGTTGGGGTCAACGGGTTCGACACCAACGGGTACGAATGTGGCGACTGCGGCAACAGGTTCTTCTACGTGGACGAGCCAGCTCTGAATCAAGGCGGCTTCTCCATCAACCATTTCGTCTGCCGGTCTGACTTGCCGGATCCGCTGCCTTCGTGCTTTGTCGTCGGGACCGAACAAGATGCTGAGCTCTGCCTGACCCGAGAACGCTGGGATCAGATAAAGGGGCAGCGCGGGATGAAGGGCATTTCAGGCCAACGACTGGGAGTCATATCTTCGGAGCAGTGCGACCGACATCCTCGGCTATGGAAAACGCCAAGCCCTGTGAGGTCTGTCGACAGTGGGTCTCGCCCGTGACCATCGAGGGCAAGGAACGATGCGTCTGGGATCTGCCCGCAAACACGTGCACCGCTGAGGCCTGCAGCGGAAGAAACCTGACATGGGTCGCTCAGGCGGCAGAAGAGGGGCTTATTCAGATCGTTCGCCAGACCATCTCGATTCCGGAAATGCAGGCCCTCATCGACAGCGGCACGAAGCCCAAGCGCGTGGAAGTCATTTCATTCCGTTGCCCTCAGTGCTGGCAGTTGGGCCAGATCTACATCGACCGCCGTGAGTTGACTCTGGGATGGAGGGGCCCCCGAATGAGATGACGTGGGGCGCTGCTCAGTTGACGTTCGGGTTGAAGGGAAGGAGAATCCTCGGCGCAGCGAGCGCAAACCATGATCAACCGTCGCGAATTCGTCGGTGCGGTCGGGGCGATGGCTTTGGCAACGGCCGTCGGCGTCAGGGCGGCGGCGAAGCGGCGGGTCCGCGTGGCTGTCGGCGGACTCGTGCATGAGACCAACACTTACGTGGTCGAGGCCATGGGGCCGACGACGCTGGAGCAGTTCACGGTTCTCCGCGGCGAGCAGATCCCGGCAGAATGCCACAGGACCGGCACCTCGATGCTCTCGCTGATCGAGGCCTGCCGCGAAGCCGACCTCGACATCGTGCCCACGGTGTACGCCATCCGCGATCCATCCGGCACGATTACCACCCAGGCGTATAACAGCCTCAAGAACGAAATCCTCCAGTCGCTCCGCCGCGCCGGGTCTGTCGATGCCGTGCTGCTGGACCTGCACGGGGCCGGGGTGGCCGAGAACGTACCCAGCATCGAGGCCGACCTGCTGGCCGCCATTCGCAGGCTGGTCGGGCAGCGAACCCGGATCATCTGGGCCGATGCCGACCTGCACGGCAACCCGCCGACTGAGATCACCCGGCTGATCGACTTCTGGAACGGCGTGCAACTCTACCCGCACACCGATTACCGGGCCCGGGCCAGGCGGGCCGTCCGGCTCATTCCCGACCTGGTGGCCGGCAGGATCTGGCCGACCATGCAACTGGAATGGGTGCCGATTTTCATGCCGCTCATCACTACCGATCCGGGCACCGTCGCCGCGCAGATCAAAGACAAGGCACTGCAAATCGAATCTCGCCCAAAGGTGCTTGATTGCACGGTCTTCCACGGCTTCCCCTTCGCCGACGTGCCGCATAACGGCATTCGCGTGCTGGTCACCACCGACAACGACCAGCAACTGGCCCAGCAATGCGCCCGCGAACTTGCCCAGTGGATCTGGGACAACCGCGAGCAATTCCGGTGGAAAGGCCTCTCGGCCGAGCAGGCGGTCGAGCAGGCGATCGACGAATTGAGGAAACAGAATCGGCCCGTCCCGCCAGACGCACGAGCAACGGGCGCACCGGATGAGCTCAGCCGCCGGATGGAGAAAGCATCCTACGGATTCCTGCCGGACGAAAATGCGAAAGGACCGGTGGTCATTCACGAGACCTCCGACAACCCTGGAGCGGGAACGACAGGTGACGCCACCCACCTGCTGCGGGCGATGCTCGATGCGGGACTTGAGCAGGCGGCGTTCGTGGGTCTTTTCGATCCCGAGACGGTCGAGCAGGCCATGTCGGCCGGAGTCGGAGCAGTCATCGGCGTCCGCCTGGGCGGCAAGATCGGCCCGCTGGGTGGCCGCCCGATCGAGGCCAAAACCTACGTCAAGAGCCTCTCTGACGGCCGCGCGATCATGCGCGGGATGGACCGCGGCGCGGCCCTGCAACTGGGCCCCTCGGCCGGCCTGATCATCGGCGGCATGGACGTGATCGTCACCCGCGTGCGGCAGCAAACCTTCGACAACGCCCTGCTGCGACTGCACGGCGTCGACGCTCACGATTATCGCATCATCGGCTTGAAATCGGCGGTCCACTTCCGGGCCTGGTGGCGCGACGTCGCCAGCCGTATCATCACCGCCGACCCGCCGGGCTACTCGACCAACAATGTGGGCCTCTTCAAGCACACCCGCAAGGCATGCCCGCTGTTTCCGATCGATTCCGATGCGACATATTCGATCAAAGGAGCCTGAAAATGCCGAAGAAAGCAGCCGTCGAGAAGGTTGACCTGTACAACAAACTCAAGACGACCGACTACGCCGCGCCGAAAAAGCCGATTCTCCTGGTCATCAAGCCGGCCAAGTACCTGACCGTCACCAGCCAGGGCGAACCCGGCGGCGAGCATTTCCAGGCGTGCATGGGTGACCTGTTCGGAGCGGCGTACACCATGAAGTTCGCCAGCAAATTCGCCGGCCGCGACTACAAGGTGTGCGTGCCCGAGGGGCAGTGGTGGGGACCGGACGGCTGCACCGATCTGTGCAAGGTGCCGCGCGACCAGTGGAACTGGAAGCTGATGATCCGCACACCCGGCTTCATCAAGCAGAAGAACCTCGACAAGGCCATTGCCGCCCTGACAGAAAAGGGTAAGCCCCCCGCAGTGGAGCCCGAGCTCGAAACCATCGACGAAGGCCGCTGCGTCCAGATGCTCCACGTCGGGCCGTATGCCGAGGAGCCGAAGACCATCAACGAGATGACAGAATTCGCCACCGCGAACGGCCTGTTGTTCAAGGGCCCCCACCACGAGATCTACCTATCCGACCCGCGCACGGCCAAGCCGGAGAAGCTGAAGACGATATTGCGGCATCCGGTCGAGTAGACCCGCACCGGGCCTGGGGACCGGCAGGGTGCGATCACGCTGACGGAGCCTTCCTGCCGATACTGATAGAGTTCACGGCGACCGAACCAATGCAGCTTATCGAACGTCTATAATAGAGGGTTGCTGGCACCGGACACATTGACGGCGGCCGGGAGCATTGGCATGATATCGCCTCAGGTTCAACGAGAGGCGGACCTTTGTGAGACAAGAACGGGAATGACTAGCACACCCAAGTTCCGCAAACCTCCTGTCATCGAGACGGTACTCGGTGTCCAGTTCGAGCCCCTGCGAGGCATGCGCATCACGGATTTCGGACTGTTCTGGGAACTGATCAAGGATGAATTCCCCGAAGTGGAGCATCACCCCTCGCTGGAGCCCGTCAAGGAGTCGTTTGACAGTTCCATTTTGCCGGCCCGCCCCGTCTGGAAGGTCATGCGCGAGGTGGAACTTCCTCGGGCGTGGTTCCTGAGCAAGAGAACAGAACAGGGCCAGCAACTGGTACAGCTTCAGCAAGACCGCTTGATACAAAACTGGCGTCGTGCAAATCTGAGCACGGAGCACTATTCCTCGTACGAGAAGAACCGCAAGGGTTTTGAGCACACTCTCAAGTGCTTCCTCGACCTCGTGGCCGGGCGCGAGCTTGGCGTCTTCGAGCCGAACCAGTGCGAAGTAACCTACATTAACCACATCCCCCTGGATGAAGGTTTGACGTTTGGGGAGATGTCGCGGAAGTGCTTTCCGAACCTCGACGGGCATCGAGATGCTGGTTTCCTCCCGGCGGACGCCGCACAGCTTGCGCTCAATGCCCGCTATGACATGCCCAACAAACAAGGGCGACTTCATGTCGAAGTCCAACCAGCCTGGGACTTGAAGACACGCCAGCAGTTTCTCCGACTGGCGTTGACCGCTCGCGGCGCCCCTCATGCTCCCACAGTAGACAGTGTTCTCTCCTGGCTTGACGAGTTGGGCCACGTGTGGGTAGTCAAAGGATTCGAGTCGTTCACCAGCAGGGAGATGCACGATCGATGGGGACTCATTGCGAGGTAAGAGCCATGCCCAAGGTGTTTCTCGATGATATGGACACGACGGTCATGGAGTTCGGCGGCGCAGATGCCGCGGCAGCAATGGATCAGGTATCGGCCAAGGTGCAGAGCGCCGGCTCCGCAGACTGGCTCCGCTCCGCAGTCGACTACATCGATTCACTGCGATCTCTCAAGGAGAATTGGGATGGGTATGGTGCTGCGACGCCGGACCCGGAAATCCTGATGAGTGCCGCTTCGATGCTCACTTCGTATGCTTGCGAGGGGGGTGTCCCCGTCCCCAATATCTCACCCACAAGGACCGGCGGTATCCTCTTTGAGTGGGTAGCGGATGCGCACGAGCTGGAGGTCGAACTAGTCACCAAGGCCGCCGCCTCCTACGTATACCTCAACACTCAGACGGGCGTTGCGCAAGAGGGCGCCCTATTTCCCGACAGCCCGGATCATCGCTTCTTCGAGATCATCCGAGATTATTTTGTCTGAATGCAGAGGACCGGCAGGTGACCGAGGCCTCACCAACTCGTGAAGTCGCAGACTGCGAACATGTCCTGCGTCATATCCCCTCGGGCACACATTGGCAGGGAAAACCTGGGGAGCCGCGAATCACGAGTCCCAACTTCGAGCTCAGGGGCGGGGAGAGTGGCGTCTCCGTAACTCGCTGGTCGATCACGACGGCTTCGCAGTTGCTCGCTCGACTCAAGTCGGGTGCGGGCAATACAGTCGGTGAAGCGTCTCGCGTTGCATCCGCCAAGGTCGAGGATATCCGAAGGGCAGGCTTCAGCGTTGTGCCCAAACCGGAAGAGGATGATCCTGGGCACGCAGAGATCCAGTCGGCTGGAACTGACCTCAAGAGTCATCTTGCCCGCAAGCACCTCGCATCATTGTTTCGCTTTCTCGACCCAGCCAACTTCGACCAACTGCAGCCAGGATAAATCAAAGCGAGGGAAAGATAGCTGGCCGTGCGACGCGGCCCACGCATCCCTTGGGATGGGGCACCGGCTGACTCCCCAACGTCGACAGCTCAATACCGATAGTGCTCCGGCTTGAACGGGCCGCTCACCGACACGCCGATGTACTTGGCTTGCTTCTCGGTCAGCTTCGTCAGCCTGGCCCCGATTTTGCTCAGGTGCAGGCTGGCAACGCGCTCGTCCAGGTGTTTGGGCAGCGTATAAACCTTCTTCTCGTACTTGCCGCTGCCGCGGTTCTCCCACAGCTCGATCTGGGCAATCACCTGGTTGGTGAAACTGTTGCTCATCACAAAGCTCGGGTGGCCGGTGGCGCAGCCGAGGTTGACCAGCCGCCCCTTGGCCAGCATGATGATCCGCTTGCCGTCGGGCCAGATCACGTGATCCACCTGCGGTTTGATCTCCTCCCACTTCAGATCGGACAGGGCATTGACCTGGATCTCGCTGTCGAAGTGCCCGATGTTGCACACGATCGCGTTGTTCTTCATCTGGTCCATGTGCCGGCGGGTGATGACGTCGACGTTGCCCGTGGCGGTGACGAAAACGTCGCCCCACCTGCAGGCCTCGTCCATGGTCACTACCTGGTAGCCTTCCATCGCCGCCTGCAGGGCGCAGATCGGGTCGATCTCGGTGATGTACACCGTCGCCCCAAGCCCGCGGAACGCCTGGGCGCAGCCCTTGCCCACGTCGCCGTAGCCGCACACCACGCACTTCTTGCCCGCAACCATGACGTCGGTCGCCCGCTTAATGCCGTCCATCAGGCTCTCACGGCAGCCGTACAGATTGTCGAACTTGCTCTTGGTCACCGAGTCGTTGACGTTGATCGCCGGGAAGAGCAGCTCGCCGTTCTTCGCCATCTCGTAGAGTCGATGGACGCCGGTGGTGGTCTCCTCGCTGACGCCCACAACGCATTCGGCCATCTTGTGAAAGAACCGGGCATCCTTCTCGCGGACGCGCCGCAGGAGACTGTCCACCACCTCGATCTCGTGGTTGTCCGTGCAGACGGCCGGGTGCTTGCCGGTCTTGGCAAACTCAGCCTCGAAAGCCCGCCCGCGATGGATCAGCAGCGTGGCATCGCCGCCGTCGTCGACAATGCTCGTCGGGCCGTCGGCGTCCGGCCAGCTCAGAGCCTTGAGCGTGAACTCCCAGTACTCCTCCAGCGACTCGCCCTTGTAGGCGAACACCGGGATGCCTCGTTTGGCGATGGCCGCTGCCGCGTGATCCTGCGTGGAAAAAATGTTGCAGCTCGCCCAGCGCACCTCCGCGCCGAGTTCGGCCAGCGTCTCGATCAGCACGGCCGTCTGGATGGTCATGTGCAGCGAACCGGTGATCTTCGCCCCGGCCAGCGGCTTGCGGCCGGCGTACTCCTCGCGAACGGCCATCAGCCCGGGCATCTCGCCCTCGGCAATGGCGATCTCCTTGCGACCCCAGTCGGCCAGCGACATATCTTTCACTTTGAACTCTGCAACGGCGGTTGCCATTTGTCTGCTCCTGTCACGAGAACCAAGTCCGTCTCCACGCGATATTGTCAAACTCCACCAGGGCCCCTGCCCCGGCAGCGGGCTGTTCATTCCTTCGCAGTGCGTCCCGTCACCACGAACAGGCCCGGAGCGTCTACGCGGCCGCGTCCATGAGGCCGTGCCGTGGCCAGGGACATCAAGCGAACATCCTCGAAACCCGCATCCCTCAGCCACCCGGCCACGACCGCCGGCTCGAAACCCCACCAGCGATCACCCATCCGTTCATGGAAATCCCCGCAGCGGTGCTCCTGCTGCTCCACGATCATCAGCACCCCTCCGGGCCTCAACGAGCGCTTCAGATCCCCCAGCGTTTCCGCCGGTTGCTCCACGTGGTGCAGCACCAGCGACACAACGGCCAGGTCGACCTCTCCGTCCTCCAGCGGCAGCTTGCCCAGCACCCCCTCGCGGAACTCAACGTTCTTTGCAGCTTGAACCTCCGGACGACTCCGAGCTACTTCCAGCATCCGGGCCGCGGGATCGACCGCAATCACCCTTCGGAACCGGGCCGACAACACCGGAAGCAAATAACCCGTCCCGCTGCCGATGTCCGCGACGACCCACTCCATCGGCAGAACCGCCGTCAAAGCCTCAAGATGAAACACCTCGCCAAAGGCCTCGATCCGAAGCTGGTCCCAACGGGCCGCAACCGTGTCGAAGAAACCTCCGCTGGCCTGTCGTCGTTGGATAACCCGCTCCAGGCGTTCCACGACGTCAGGCTCAATCTCCACTCCGCCGATCCAATCGAGCAATCGCCTGCGCAAGCCTGGCACGCCGTTGCCCCTGGCGGCCCCGCTCCCATCACCCGTCACATCTTCGGCCGGCGGCGGCACGGCATACACAACTGTAGCCCCGGATCTGCGGTCCACGAGCAGGCCGGCCTCACGCAGGATCCTCAGGTGCCGACTGACGGTTGACTGAGGCAATTGCACAACCTCGACCAGTTCTGACACACTGAGGTCGTGGGCCGACAGCGCTCGAAGCAGTCGCTGCCGGGTAACGTCAGACATCGCTTTGAAGACCAGTTCCGTGGTCATTAGCGTGAATCCGCATATCCGGATAATAGGATATATCGACTCGGCGACTTGTCAAGCCCAGGGTAGAGAAGGGCACCCGAAAGATCACCTCTCGACCTCGGTCTGACGGTTGGCCGAGCCGGCACTGACGAATCCAAACCAGCTTCAGGAAAGCCACCGGGTTTGTACGAAAAAAGCGCTTTTTGCGCGAATCATGTCTTGACTTGGGAGCGGCCATGCCCCAAAATATGGGGGTTCGACGGGACTGACCGCCGACATATAGAAAAATCGGCTTGTGAGTAAGTTTTTTTTTCGGCGCGTAAACCATCCCATAACAGAAGGTTGCAAAGGCGCGTTAAGATTTTCTGAAGACGGGATGTGTTCTTCGTTTGACTTATGCCAGATATTGGGCTATTAGGAATACTGCCCCCTATATGTGGGGCACAGTTCGACCGATAAATCCGATTTCTCCGTATGTCGCCCTGGCGATCGGAAAGCGGAGGCGCGATTCCGAGAGGGAATGTGCGCGCCCACGGCGGAGGTTGAGGGAAGCAGCTTTTTTTCGTCTCTTGATTCACGAGTGGACGGGGCTCCGGCCGCCTGAAGGAGTTGGTCATGGTCGCGTATGTCAAGGATCGACACAGCGAGAACGGGATTGACCTTAAAAACGAACCCGATCTGGGACTGCCTGAGAATGGCCTCCGCGTCTTGCGGGCCCGGTATCTCAAAAAGGACGAATCCGGCCAAGTCACCGAGACCCCGAACGAGCTGTTCCGGAGAGTGGCCCGGACGATTGCCGATATCGAACTCCGCTACCAGGCGGACGCGACCCACCGCGACGCCTGGGAAGAAGCCTTCTTCGACATGATGGTCAACTGGGAGTTCCTGCCCAACAGCCCGACCCTGATGAACGCGGGGCGGGAGATGGGCATGCTCAGCGCCTGCTTCGTGCTCCCGGTGCGAGACAGCATCAACGATATCTTCGACTCCATCAAGCATACCGCCCTCATCCAGAAGGCCGGCGGCGGCACCGGTTTCGCATTCGACGAGCTCCGGCCCACGGGCGATTACATCAAGAGCTCCGGCGGCACCACCTCCGGCCCGATCAGCTTCTGGCGGGCGTTCAGCGAGGCAACCAACGCCATCCAGCAGGGTGCCTTCCGCCGCGGGGCCAACATGGGGATGATGAACATCCATCACCCCGACATCCTGAAGTTCCTCAACGCCAAACAGGATCTGACGCAGTTCACCAACTACAACATCTCGGTCAAGGTCACCGACGAGTGGATGGAGGGGTTCCTGGAAAACGAGGATTCCCCGCACATCGTCCGCAATCCCCGGACCGGCCAAGAGTACCTGATGCCTCGCGATCTGAAGGTCTGGGAGTACGACGTGAGGTCTCTCATCCCGATCAGGCGCGGTCCCAACGGCGAGTTGCGGGTGACGGGCCGACCGGGCGAGACCGAGGAGGTCATCGCCCGCGGCTCAGCGTGCAGCCAGCCGGTCTACACCAAGAAAGACATCTGGAACATCATCGTCGAAAACGCCCACCGCACAGGTGAACCCGGCGTCGTCTTCATCGACCGGATCAACGAACACAATCCCACACCCCATCTCGGCCGGATTGAGGCCACCAACCCCTGCGGCGAACAGCCCCTGCTGCCGTACGAAGCCTGCAACCTCGGCAGCGTCAACCTCGCCAGATTCGTGACCGAGGGCGAAGGCCACGGCCACGTGGACTGGGACGCCCTGCGGGCCACCGTCCATCACGCTACACGGTTCCTCGATAACGTCATCGATGCCAACAATTATCCGCTGCCCGAAATCGAGGCCATGTGCAAGGGCAACCGCAAGGTCGGCCTGGGCGTGATGGGCTTTGCCGATGCCCTGTACAAACTCGGGGTGGCTTACAACTCCGAGGAGGGCGTGGCCTGGGGCGAGCGGTTCATGAAGTTCATCAACGACGAATCGCACAACTACAGCG
>CAZPIO010000167.1:0-15895 GCA_964586235.1 uncultured Planctomycetales bacterium | reverse complement strand
AGACATCCGACCCCGAGCTTTACAGGTTCATTCACCCGTCGCGTCCCGGCCGCACGTCCGACCGCTTTGATATTCTGAACAGGCTGCGGGAACTGGGCTACGAGGTCGGGAGCGGCGTGATGATCGGCATCCCCGGGCAGACCTATGACAGCCTGGCGGATGATATCGAATCCTTCCGGCGGCTGGACCTGGACATGATCGGCGTGGGGCCGTACATCTCGCACCCCGCCACGCCTCTCGCAAAACGCGCCGGCCTCCGCCCCACACCCCCCGATCAGCAGGTGCCGAACAGCGAGCTGATGACCTACAAGGTGGTCGCTTTGACACGGCTGGTCCGCCCCGACGCGAACATCCCCAGCACCACCGCCCTGGCGACGCTCAACAAGGAGAGCGGGCGGGAACTCGGGCTGTCACGGGGAGCCAACGTGATCATGCCCAACCTCACGCCGCCGCAATACCGCACTTTGTACGAGATCTACCCGTCGAAGGCTTGTCTCTTCGAGACGGCAGAAGACTGCCGGTCCTGCCTGAAGCACCGCATCGTGGCGATGGGCAGAAGCGTCGGACAAGGGCCGGGCGGCCGACAAATCGGGCCAGGAGAACGCTGACGTGGACGCGGTCGGTGATGCCTGCGATACGGATCGCATCTGGCACGTAGATGCCCGTGCGACAGGCGCAGATGTTCAGGGCTGGGCGGGCCTTGGTGGCGGAACTGGCAACACCGGCGCCGCGCCGTTGCCGGCTGATCCCGACGGATTGGGCAACATCACGGGAACGGATGATGACAATCTCAAGATCAGGCCCGGCTCACCCTGCATCGATGCCGGTGACAACAGTATGCTGCCTCCAGACTTCACCGATCTCGACGCGTAAGGTGACACCAGCGAGCCAACGTCTCTCGACGCCCTCGGTTATCTGCGATTCGAGGATGATCCGGTGGTCCGGGGCAGCGGTATTGGCGCCCCTCCGATGGTTGACATGGGAGCCTGCGATTTCGTCCCGCTCTGCCCGGCTGATCTCGAACTGGACCGGGACGTGGATCATGTTGACCTCCTGACTCTGGAATCGTGCGCGTCCTGGCCCGGAACAGACTATAATGACGACGCGTGCGAAATGGCAGATCTGGATGACGACCTCGACGTCGACCAGACGGATTTCAGCCTGCTTGAGCAATGCCTGAACGGGCCGGGAATCGTGATGGGGCCGGCATGTCTGGAGTAAACCACTGATTCTGCCCACGTCGCGCTGCAATCATACACGGCGCAGCATGGCTTTTACGGACAACACATGCGCGAGCTGAGTGTCGACGTTATTCATCGGGAGGTAGTCGAATGAGAAGAGTTGCGGGTCTGTATTGGCCGATGCTGGCGGCTTTGTGGGCGTTCACAGGGCTGGTACAAGCTGCAGAGAAAACCGTGCTCGAAGACGCCGAATCGGCGTCACATGGCGGCGATGCGGCCACCTACCAGATCGTGGACACCTACCAGTTCCCGGGTTTCCGGATCGTGCAGTTCAATCTGCCGGTGCTGTCGCACTACTCGTACATTCTGGTCAGCGGCAAGGAGGCACTGATCGTGGATCCCGGCCGCGATGTACAGGCCTACCTGGATTTCGTCAGCAAGGAAGGACTGACGGTTAAGGGGGTCTTCCTGACCCATTCCCACGCCGATTTTGTCGCCGGCCATATGGAGCTGGCCAAAGCCACGGGCTGCCCGATCTACAAGCGGACCGTCGAGGGCACCGAGTTCAAGTACGAACCGCTCAAGGAAGGCAACAAACTGACGATCGGCGAGGCGAGTCTGGTGGCGATCGACACGCCGGGTCACACGCACGAGTCCCTGACCGGCTACGTTTACAGCCGCCAGAAAACGGATCGGCCGGAAGCCATGTTCACCGGCGACGTCCTGTTCGTCGGCAGCGTCGGGCGCCCCGACCTGCTGGAAGGCACCATGACCGCCGCCACGTTGGCGTCGATGTCCTTCGACACCTGGAACAACAAGCTCTCCAAGGCCGGTGACGATGTCATGATCTTCCCCGCACACGGGGCCGGTTCGCTTTGCGGCGCCAACCTCAGCGACAAGCCGTTCTCCACGATCGGAGCGGAGAAGATTTCGAATCCCTACGTGCAACATCGCAGTCGCAGTGCATACATCGCCGCGGTGCTGGAGGGGCTGCCGGAGGCCCCGCAGTACTTCAAACACAACGCGGCCATGAACAAGAAGGGCCCGGAACTCGTTAACTGGAAGGCTCCGTTGCCCGCGGAAGTACCCGCCGGCCAGGAACTCACGGATGCAAGCAAGCATTATGTCGTCGACCTGCGCGATGCGCAATCGTTCGCGGCCGGACACATCTCCAATTCAGTCAACATCGGCGTTCGCGGGAGATTCGAGACCTGGACGGGAACGATGGTTCCGTGGGGCGCGCCGCTGGTCCTTTGCGGCAGCACGGAAGAATTGAAGGAAGCGACTCACCGCCTGCATCGGGTCGGATACAAGGGAAGTATCATCACCTGGGAGAGCTGGAAGAAAGCGAACCTGCCGGTCCTGGCCAATCAGTTGATCAAACCCGCGGACTTGCACGCAAAGATGCAGCAGGGTGACGCCCCGGTGATCGTCGATGTGCGGCTGCCCAGCGAATGGATGGGCGTTCGGATCGGCACGGTGGTCAACCTGCCGCTGAATCACCTGGCGGAGCTGTCAGCCAAGCTCGATCCGTCGCTCCCGGTCGTGGCGGTGTGCAATTCCGCCTACCGTTCCAGCATGGCGGTCGGAATCCTGGAACGCAGGGGTTTCAAGCAAGTCAGTTCGCTGGCGGGCGGCAGTGAAGCCTGGATCAACGCGGGTTTGCCGGTCTACGGTTCTGAAACCAAGGCAGTGTCAGGGGCGGCAGCAGGCCCCCAGCGCGCGGTGCGGCTTGCCGATCGCATCTCCGCAGAAGAACTCAAGCGGCTGATCAAGGATTTGCCCGGCACATTCGATCTCGTGGACATCCGGCCGCCTCAGGACTTCGCCGACTACAACGTCCCAGGCTCGAGAAGCGTCGATATCGCCGATCTGATCGGCAACCCGGCGTATCTGGCCGGTGCCGGACCGTTGATTGTCGCGGATCGCGACGGCTCACTGGCCATGCAGGTGGCCGGTATCCTTTCTCAGAAGACCCAACGCACGATCAAGGCTCTCTACGGCGGCGTGGAGGCGTATTGGCAAGCCAGCGAATTGGCGCCGGCGGTGAGAGAAGTGCCACTGCCCGCTGGACCGGGCTTCGTGCCTCTGCCGCCCGCCGCACCAGCCCAGCCCCAACAGCCCAAGCAGGCGACGCCCGGAGCTCCCAAGAAGAAGAGTGCGGGGTGCTGATCATGATGAACAAAAACGGATCCGACGAATCACGAGCCCCGAAGCCTTACATGAATCCGTATCTGGCCGGCGTGCTGCTGGGCCTGACGCTTCTGGCTTCATTTCTGATTCTGGGAGCGGGGCTCGGCGCATCGGCCGGCATCGCCCGAGTCGGCGCGTTTGCCGAAAGCTGCGTGGCCGCCGAGCACGTGCTGTCGTCCGAGTACTTTGGCAGATGGGGTGCCCAACCCTTGCGGTACTACCTGGTCTTCATGCTGGCCGGGACGTTTCTGGGCGGCCTGTTCTCGGCTCTGCTGGCCAATCGCCTGAGTCTGCGGATCGAACGCGGCCATGCGGCATCGGCCGGGTTGAGGGCGGGTCTGGCGCTCGCCGGTGGCATCATCGTCGGCTACGCCAGCCGACTGGCCCAGGGATGCACGTCGGGCCAGGCTCTCACGGGCGGCGCCATGCTTCTGTCGGGCAGCCTGCTCTTCATGTGCTGCGTGTTCGCGGGCGGATATGCAACCGCCTGGTTCGTCAGGAGGCAGTGGCATGATTAACACATTCTACGGCCTCGATTCGCTCGACTCACCCGCGGCTTTTCTCGCCGCCCTGTTCATCGGCTTCGCGTTCGGCTTCTCACTGGAACGAGCCGGTTTCGGCAGCTCGCGAAAGCTCGCGGGCATCTTCTACTTCCGCGATATGACCGTGCTGAAAGTCATGTTCACGGCCATGGTTGTGGCCATGATCGGCCTGTCCTACTGCGTGGGCATGGGCTGGATCAGGCCGGACCAGGTGTTCTTCATGCCCTCGGCGTACGGCGCCCAGATCGTCGGCGGGCTGCTGTTCGGCGTGGGCTTTGCGATGAGCGGTTGGTGTCCGGGCACTGCCGCGGTCGGCCTGGCTTCCGGCAAGCTGGACGCCCTGATCTTCCTGGTCGGGGCATCGGTCGGAAGCATTTTCTTCAACGAGCTGTACTCCGTTGCTCAGCCGCTGTACACCTGGGGTGAAAGCGGCGTGCAGTTCGCCTGGAGCAGCCTGGGCGTCAGCCAGACTGCGTTCGGCTTCGGCCTGGCCGTCGTGGCTATTCTCGCATTCTGGGGAGCCGAGTACGTCGAGAGGCGAGTCAGCGGCACGGGACGCTATCTGAACAGCCCGTTCCTCAAGGCGTTCAGCACGGCCATCCTCGTCTTGGCGGCCGGTCTGTTCATCTTGTCCCCGACGGCATCGTCCCATGCCGGCGATCTTGCCGCCAAGCCCGACCATCCAACCGCCGCCATCGCGACCGGGACGGACCTCCTGGCCGACGTGCAAGCCGGCGGCGATCACGTCGATCCCGAGCAGTTGGCAGGCTGGCTGATGGCGGGCAAGCAGGATCTCATGCTCGTCGACATCCGCACGCCGGGGGAGTTTCAGAGCTTTCATTTGCGTTCGGCGGTCAACGTGTCGCTTGCGGAGCTCCCGGTATACCTGGCGCCTCACAAAAACCGGGGGACGATCGTCCTGTATTCCAACGGCATGACCCATCCGGCACAGGGCGTCAACGTCCTGAGAACCCTTGGATTCAGGAACGTCTATCTCCTGACCGATGGCCTTGGGGGCTTCATCGAGAAATGCCTTAAGCCGGTGTCCCTGCGTACCGAGCCACTTGCCGCCGAGACGGCCGCCCGTATCAACGCGTGGCGGGCTTTCTTCCTTGCGGCACCCCATGAGACTCAGCCTCAGGCGTCATCAACCTCTCGATCAATGGAGCCAACGTGGCCGGGACTGGTGGAGACCACCTGGCTGGCGGAGAACCTCAAACGCCCGGACCTTCGCATCATCGACGTCCGCCCGCAGCCTCAGTACAACACCAGCCACATTCCCGGCTCAGTTTGCCTGTCGCCGGAAAGCGTCCGGGGGGTGATCAACGGACTGTCCTCCATGCTGTTGCCGGGAGAAATGCTGGCCCGGCTGGCATCTCTCATGGGCATCAAACCAACGGATATCGTGGTCATCGTCGGCGACGACAAGATGCAGGATGCGACCTTGGTGTCGATGGCTTTCGCCCGCCTCGGGCACGCCAACCATGGTATTCTCAACGGCGGCTTCTCCCTGTGGAAGAGCGAGAATCGGCCACTGGACACGTCGCTGCCGAGGCTCGAGGAAAGCCGTTATCCCGTACCGCCACCGGATGGTTTCACGGTGACGGCTGAGCAGGTCCTGGCACATGTCAAACAGGGCAGTGCAGTGATCATTGATGTCCGGCCGGCAGACTACTATCAGGGCAGGAAATCGGAAGAGGCCAGAGCCGGCCGGATCCCAGGTGCGAGAAACCGGCCCTTCTCCGAGGATACGATCAAGATTGGCGATACGGTGGTTTTCAAGACGCCGGATGAACTGGCCAAGGCTTACGCGGCGTTGATCCCCGCCAAGGATTCGCCCGTTGTGATCCACTGCCGCACGGGCCATCAGGCCAGCCAGACGTTCTTTGTCCTGAAGAACCTGCTCGGCTACCGAAACGTGTATTGGTACGACGCGGGCTGGAGCGAATGGGCCGCCCGACCGGAGCTTCCCATCGAGAAGGGCGAGCAGGCCAACTCGTCATCCTGACCCTGTCCCCACCCATCTTTCGCACGGCGAACAATCAGAAGTCCGTGGCGATATCGCCCGGCCCGGTCTTCCTCAAAGGTCGGCACCACCCGACGGAGCGGCAGCCGGCGGAATCGCCTCACCGGAGCGGATTCGCGGCGGGGGTTGCGACGGCGGCCTCAGGTGCGGTTTGTCCAGGACCAGTTGCGGACCGGCCTCTGGTTCGACGTGGCGGGGCATGACCCGCAATCGTTCCTCCGTCGCGGGGATGCACACATCCGCCCTCCGGGTCGCTGACAGCTTCTCAAGCACCGCTCGTGGTGTCAGCCACGGGGCCGCATACTGGCGCGTTATCCTCAGGCCGGCCATGCTCATGTGAGCAAAGCGATCGATAACACGGTCCCGAACCAGCTCCAGCAGCTTGGCGACCGTCGGCTTGCCAGCGACCTGGCGCTTCAGTGCCGGATCCTTCTTGCGATGCAGAAAATGCCGTCTGGCCATTGTTCATCCCCATTCAGCATCATTCACTCGCAGGTCAATCGCATTCTGCCCTGGTTCGCAGACGACCCCGGCTGTCATCGGCACGCGGTGCCGGCCGCCCCGCCAGGTGCCGGCTCGTGTTCTTCGCCGACGCGACCCCTTCTGCAGCCTGCCGTGAAGCCCCGGACCATGACTGGCACAATTCAACGTGATGAGCGCCGCTACCGACCGGTATTCAGGTCTTGTTTCGCCCATATACAGGTCAGCGTTCAGAGTCACCCTCACCGCCTCGTTCGGTATCCAAGATATGCCAGCATATCCTGGGGGTCAATCTCCATGTTTAGACCCGGTTTGCGCCCCTGCAGAGGCTCAGAAGGCGGTCTGCAAAGCTCCTCAACGGCGCACACAGGTCAAAGAGTGGCACTTTTTAGTGCATGGAACCTCAAACGCTCACATCGGCACAGCCTCAGTCCGAAGATTCGCCAAGCCAGGGCTAACCGGCAAAACCACCGATCGTATTTTTGCAGCCGGGCATCAGCTTGCCCACGGTAGTCCAACATCGCTTGCGATGCGCCGCTGGCTGCCGGCAGCTTGAAGGCTCCCTGATTGCGCGTTGATACGATGGCTGATCAGATCATCTGAAGGCTTCAGAGCTTGCGCCGGACTCAACCGCGGTTGCGGCCAGTTTGCGACCACAATCACTACTCAGAAACAAGCGCCCTGAACAACTGGAAGCCTTCCACACATAACATAAGTGGTCACGAACCCGAACGACCCGCCGCAGCGGGCGACCTGTCGCCGCGGCGACCGCTCTAGGCCAGCACCGCGGTCTGTCCAGATACCAAAACGGGCCACCCCTGCGGGTGGCCCGTCGAATCGGGGCGAGAGGATTTGAACCTCCGACCTCTTGACCCCCAGTCAAGCGCTCTAGGCCAGGCTGAGCTACGCCCCGGTCATCGTCCTGCAAACACAACTATGTCATACACGCTGGTGGTCGTTCTGGCGCCCCTGCGCAGCGGCGACAGGTCTCGACCTGGCATCGTGTATGTACCGAATCGTACCACATCCACCCGGCCGGGTAAAGCGGTTAGGGAGACTGAAAACGTTGGCCGGCAAGACCCCAGGCTTGGCATCCCCCCGTTTCATCGTATACTCGCCCATGTGAACCGCGCCCGGGCGCTGCCGGGCGTCGCCATGCCCTGCGGGACCCTCAGAACCGAAGGAGGCACGGCCCATGACCTCTCTGCAAACGTGTACGGCCCCACTGTTGGCGTGTTGCGTGTCGATCCTGATCTTCGGTTGCGCCGGACCGGGTCTCAACGGAGCCGGGCCGAGAATCTACATCTGCACGGATCTCGAGGGGGCCAGCGGGGTGTACAAGTTCAGCCAGACCCGAGAGCGGGAGACACAACCGGCGGTGGAAGCCCGCGAGTATTTCATGGCCGACCTCGCGGCCGCCGTTCGCGGACTGCGGGATGCCGGGGCGTCTGAAATCGTGGTACTGGACGGACACGGCAACGGGGCGATTCTGCCCCACCTGATACCGCCAGGGGCAAGGTGCGTCACCGGCACACCTCGGCCGGGCCCTCTGGCGGGACTGGACGACACCTTCGACGGCCTGATCATGCTCGCCTTCCATGCGATGATGGGCACACCTGACGGCGTGCTCTGCCACACGCAGTCATCCCGCACGGAAAACCGCTATTGGTACAACGGCGTCGAATCCGGCGAGCTGGCGCAGATCGCGGCCATCGCCGGCCACTACGGTGTGCCGCCGATCATGGTCACCGGCGACGAGGCCACCTGCCGTGAGACCCGACAATTCCTTGGAAACGAGTGTGTCACGGTCGCCGTGAAAAAGGGCCTGAGCCGCGAGGCGGCCGAGCTCTGGCCGTTCGCCGAAACCCGCGAAGCCCTGTATCAGGGAGCCAAACGTGCCGTCGCGGCCATCCCCCGCTGCAAGCCGTATACAATCAAGCTCCCGATCCAGGCGAAGAAGCAGTGGCTGGTCTTCGATAAGCCCGACGCCCCGGGGCGACTGGAAACCAAGGAAGGAACGATCACGGACATCCTGAAGCTGCTGGATTTCTGAGACAGCCGAAGAAGTCAGAAGACAGGAGTCAGGAGACAGAAGGCAAAAGAACGCGACCGCCTGCGACGCTCCCCTGGGGGGAGAGTGTTACCCCCTCGGGCTGCCCCTGGCAAGGGGGAGAGCTATTTCTTCCCCTTGGCCCGCTGTTCGGCAAAGAACGCGCGGAGCACGTCGGCGCATTCGGCTGCCAGGACGCCGGCGGTCATCTGCGGGCGGTGGTTAAGACGGCCGTCTTCGATGATGTTGTAGACCGAGCCGCAGGCCCCGGCCTTGGGGTCGTCGGCTCCGAAGACCACCCGCTCGATGCGGGCCAGGACGATCGCGCCCGCGCACATCGTACAGGGCTCGAGGGTGACATAGAGCGTGCAGCCCTCCAGCCGCCAGGAGCGTACTTCGGCGGCCGCGGCGGTCAGGGCAATCATCTCGGCGTGAGCGGTCGGGTCCTGGAGGGCCTCGCGCTGGTTGCGGCCCCGGCCGATGACCCGGCCCTCGCGGACCACGATCGCCCCCACGGGCACATCTTCGGTGTCCAGGGCCCGCTCGGCCTCGCGCAGGGCGATACGCATCATCTCTTCGTCAAAACCGGGTTGGCACCGACCTGCATCAATCATCCCATTCGACATCCGCTCTGTCCGAGAAAAGCCCAAACAGCAGTCCGCCGCAACGAACGTAGCCTCTTCGCACGTTCCCCTGCTCGTCTTCGACCGCCACGCGGAAGACCATTTGTTTGTCGGTGCTGCGCCACCAGAATGGCCCGCGGCGCAGAAACCGAACACGCGCCTCCAGGATAGTGTAGCGGTTACGCTCGGCCCAGCGTCGAAGGATCACACTGCTGCGGACGAACATAGCCCCCCATATCAGCACCGCGGCGAGGCCAACGACAAAAGCGACAACGACCGGCACAGTACGCTCCAACCCAGGCAACAGTCACGGGCGGCTTATCTCTGCCGCAACACTGCGTGGCGTTTCTATGACCAGCCAATGCGCTTCATCACGTCTGCGAGCAGTCGCCAGTCCTTGCGAATCGACTCCAGCTTGCGCTTGTCTTCGTCGGAGCCGAGCGGCACCGTCCCGGAGACGTACTCGACGTGCAGCGAGATCGGCCCGGCAAAGCCGGCGCCCCTGAGCTGCCTCAGCCCCTCCTCCACGCGGACGGTCCCCTGGCCGAGCGGGACATCCTTGGCCCGCCAGGCTCCTTTAGCATCCTTTTCCCATACAAAGTCTTTTGCCGACGCCATGATGATCCGCGGGGCCAGCAGGGCCAGTCCGATCCGCCAGCCACCCTCGCCGCCCTCGACCGTGGCGTGACGCAGATCGAAGTACGACCCGATCTGATCGGTCGGCAGTTCGTGCAGAAGGTGCCACAGATCCCACATGGGGCCGCCCACCGTCATACCGCTGTGGTTGTGGAAACCGGCTCTCACCTTGTGGCGCCCGCACAGCGCTGCAATGTCCTTGAGCTTTCGCCTCACTTCAGCCAGACGCTCGTGCAGCTTGTGTAGATCACCATACTGGTAGTATCCCAGCTTGATGAAACCGATGCCCAGGCTCGCCACGGTCTTGACGATCGTCTCGGCGTGATCCTTGCCCGCGTCGGTGATCTCCGTGGTGATCATCGGGACGCTGATGGCGGCCTTCTTCAGCAGTTCCACGGCCGCGGGCAGATCCTCGGCCGCCCGCTCGGGAGCGACGTGACCGCCCTTCCGGCAGGTCAGATCAACGGCCGTGACACCCAGCTCGTTCAGGACGCCCGGCAGGTCCTTGAATGGGCGATTGTGCAGCGGCTTGGTGAAAAGGCAGGGAACAGGCCCGGCCTTGGCGGCGGGCAGCTTGTCCGCAGCGCTTGCTTTGTCCGCGGTGGTCGCTGCGGCTGCCATCCCCAGCGTCGCGCCGGCCGCTTGGAGTACGTCTCGACGGCTGAGCATGTCGGGCACCTCCAGACTGGTGCTGCCGACGATTCTCGGAGCACCCCTGCCGACCATACCGACGATGCCTGCGCCCGTCAAAACGGGGGTTCGATCGGCTTTGCCGGCCAGTCTCGTGAGCAAGGGGATTCCGGCCGCCGCCGCTGCGCGCGAGGGGGCACGCCCACGCGGCTGCTCAGACCGGCGAGATGCGTCCGGCCACCGATACTCCTTCCGCGGGCCAATCCAGCAGGAGCCCCCGAAAAAAGCTGCCGGACGGGACTTTCCAGCCAAGACGCGCGTGTCGCTGAATCGGTCCCTCGGGATAGACAAGGAAACCGGGCACATCCAGCTTGCGACAGTAGTGCTCCAGCGAGGAAGGCCAGCTTTGCGGTGAGAGCTCTGTCTCGATCAGGGTTTGCAGTTTAATGTCGCAGACAGGATTGCCTATAGGTATCCAATCCGCGCTCGTCAATTGAATATCCATATCCAATCCACGAGGCGGGTTCTGTGAGCGTAAGTGTTTGACGAGTCAGGACTTAAGCCCAGGATTCACCCGTGTGCTACAACGCCGCGCTCAGCAGCTTGCCGAGCACACATAGCGCCCCAAAGAAGGCGGCCAGCAACAGCGCGATGAGGCCGCCCGCGGCAGCAGGATCGTGGATCCAGAGATGAACCTGTCGGAGCAAGGCGGCGTCGGGCTGAAGGCAGGGGCACTCGACGGCACCGGCTGCCACGATGCCCCAGGCGTTGAGCAATGCGCTGATACTGAACCCGGCGATAACGGCGGCCACCACCAGAAGAAGAAGCCGGTCGCCGAGATTCGGCGGAGTTACGGGCTCGTCGGGGGCCTTGGCACTCATGCGTACCATCCTACTGACAATCGGCCCGCAGACGAAGAGACCTTATCGCATCTCCGTTCAGCCGCAGGGCAGACACGATGACACCATTGCCAGCCCCTTTTCGCGTATTTGGCGTATTTCGCGGTTGCTCGGATCTGATCCGTCAAGGCTGCCCGACGTGGCTGCGACAGGCGGGAATCAGTGATGTCCCTTTGTGTGCATCTAAGATGATCGCGGTGGGTTGCCCATTTCAACCCGGGCCCAAGAACGACTCGGGCCGCCCGGCTCCGCATTAGCTCAGCACGGTGCCTTCTAGGGTGTCGGTTGCAGTGGTCCACTCGGCGTCGAAGCCCGCCTTGAGACGAGCCAGCACCTCTCCCAAGTCACGTCCTTCCGTCTGTTCATACGCAGCAGCGACGTGCCGCGCGAGGTCCACAAGCATGATCCCCCAGGCCGCCGGATCATCCCAGACGCCTGTTCGGAGGCTTACGTGTTGTCCGTTGTTGGCCACCCACACCCGCAGGAGTTCAAATGACTTGGCGTCTCTTCTTGCCGCGTCTGGTATCAGCAATTGGTCGCTATCAGCCATTGCTCACCTCCTGTCAGCATGATCAACACCCCCTTGTCGAGCCCGAAAGCGAGAGCGACAGAACTGAGTTGAGCTTTCTTCCGTGCCCCCCTTGCCTGCCGCGCCGGGCCGATCAGTAGTCGTTCGGCATCTTCTTGACCTGTTCGAGGGTGAAGACGGGGCCCTCTTTGCAGATGTAGACGTCGCCGGCGTTGCAGCGGCCGCACTTGCCCACGCCGCACTTCATGCGGTTTTCGAGGCTGGTGTAGATGTCCTTGTCGGTCAGGCCCATCTTGGCCAGGATCGGCAGGGTGAACTTGATCATGATCGGCGGGCCGATGACCAGGGCGGCGGCGTTCTTCGGCGTCAGACCGGCCTTCTCGACAACGGTCGGCACGAAACCGATCTCGCCCTTCCAGTCCGGCGTCTCGCCGCCGGGATCGACCGTCTGAATCACGCGCGTCTTGGGGCGCTTGGCCCACTCCGCCAGTTCGTCGCGAAAAACCAAGTCCCCCACCGTGCGGGCCCCGTAAATGATGGTGATGTCGCCGTATTTCTCGCGGTGCTCCAGGGCATACCAGATCGCGCAGCGGATCGGCGGCATGGCGATCCCGCCACCGATGAACATCAGGTCCTTGCCCTCCCACTCCTTCATCGGGTAAGCATTGCCGTAGGGCCCGCGGAAGCCGACGGTGTCACCCTCCTCAAGCTGCCAGAGGGCCTCGGTGACCTTGCCCGTGCGGCGGAAGCAGAACTCGATGAAGTCCTTCCAGTCGGAGCTGGAGCAGATGTTGAAGGTCGACTCGCCAAAACCGAACGCCGAGAAGATGCCGAACTGACCCACGTTGAAGGAGAAGTCCTTCGCCCGCTCGGGGTCGGCAAACCGCACCCGCACCGACTTGACGTCGCTGGTGTGCTGCTGAATCTGGACGACTTCCATGAGGTCCGGCTTGTAGATATTCTCCATGATCACGCTTTGGTCCCACCTGAAACGGAGAGAGTCTCGATCGTTTCCAGAACCGGCCGTACGCCCAGTTCCACCGGGCAGTTCCGGGTGCAGTTGCCGCAGCCCGTACACAGGATCTCGCCGAATTTGCCCGGGTAAATCTCGAACTTGTGGTAGATGCGCTGCCGCTGGCGCTGGCCCTGGCTGGTCCGCGGGTTGTGGCCGGAGGCGTGGGCGGTGAACATGCAGAACTGGCAGGCATCCCAGTTCTTGGCCCGCGTTCCGCCGGCGGCGTTGCCCTCATCGACGATGTCGAAGCAGTGGCAGGTCGGGCAGGTGAACGCGCACGCGGCACAGCCAAGACAGCGCAGGGTCATCTGCTCCCAGGCGGGGTTTTCGTAGCCGCCGGCGAAAAAGGCGTCAATCGACTCCTTGGTGAAGATCTTCTTCGGCCCGGGCGGCACCGCACCGGTCTTGTCGGAGGTCCTGGTCTTGCCCGTAAAGAAAGCCTTGCCCTTGTCGCTCAAGCAGCGGACCTCGTAGGTGCCGTCGCCGAGGTCGAACAGCATCGCATCCGAGCCGGCCTCGGCCGCCGGCCCAAGCCCCACCGACGTACAGAAGCAGTTCTTGTCATATTCCTTGCACGCCAGGGTCACGATGGTGGTGGCCTGCCGGCGGGCGTTGTAGAACTCGTCCTTGTAGTCCCAGTTGAACACGTGATCGAGGATCGGGAAAGCCGCCGCGTCGCAGGGGCGTGCGCCGATGATCAACTGCTCGGCCGCAGCGGGCTCGAGGTCGTACAGCTCGATCTTCTTGCCCTCCAGCCGATAGCCGTAGAGCTTCTCGTGACGGGGGAAGATGAACTCCTTCACCGAGTTACGTGGGCGGATGAAGCCTTCTAACTGCACGGCGCTCGATGCTTTCAGCGGAGCATAGAGCACCACATCGGTCTTGATCCGTGCGGGACCAGCGGCGGGTTTGCCCTGGGCGATCCAGTCATCGACCAGCCGGAACAGATCCTCTTTGGAGATGATCTCGCTCACCGGATGAAACACTCCTTGTCCTTCAGCGAGTAGGAGCCGACGATCGGCTCAGCCTCGCGGTCTATTCCCGCCCGGTAGTCGAACTCGTCCTCGGCGGCCTTGGCCAGCGACATATTCAGCAGGCGCAGATCGATCCCCGCCGGGCAGATTCGCGTACACTCGTCACAGCCAACGCAACGGCCGGCCAGGTGGAATGCCCGGGCGATGTGCCAGGCGAAGTTGCCCTTGAGCGTCGGCGAGGTGTCGATGACCTGCGGGCGGTTCTTGTCCACCAGGCAGCGCTCGCAGTAGCACATCGGGCAGGTCGCCCGGCATGCGTAGCACTTGAAGCAGCGAGACAGCTCGCTCATCCAGTAGGCCAGCCGCTCGGCCGGCGTCTTCTGCATGAATGCGGCCAGGTCGGCATATCGCCGATCGGGCTCTACCGGGGCCTGGGCCACCTTGCCCACGACGTGGTCGGCGAACCTGGGCATGTGTACGTCGCAGGAGGCACACTTGGGCTCGCGGGGCTGGCCGACGCCCTCGCAGGCCATGCCGATGACCACCATCTCGGAGCGGTCGATCTGCGACTCCTTCTCGAGCACGACCAGTGCCCGCTCGTCGCAACCCTTGACGATAATGGCCGGCTTGCCCAGGCCCTTGACCTCTTTGCGCTTGAGGTAGGTCGCCAGGTTGGCGAAACACTTGTCGTTCCACACCAGCCGTTCGACGTCGGCAGGGTTGGTGATGAACACCGGGAACGTCGGGTCGTCCGGCGAGGACTGCCCGTACCCGATCACCACCTTCACCGTGCCGTCTTCGAGCAGCCGGCGACAGAGTTGACGCAGTTCATCCTGTATCACGACGCCTCACACACCTTCCGATAGTCCGCGTAGGGACCCAGCTTCCGGGTCTTTTCCGTAATCTCAGCGATCGTCTGCTGGAACTTGCGGCCCTCGGCCGCGGAGATCCACGTGAAGTGGATGCGCTCCATATCGATGCCCATGGTGGCGAGCAGCTCGCGGAAGAGCATCCACCGTCGACGAGCGTGGTAGTTACCGGCCGAATAGTGGCAGTCGCCCGGATGACACCCGGAGACCAGCACCGCGTCGGCCTTCATCTCGAACGCCTTGATGATCAGGTTGAAGTCGATACGGCCGGTGCAGGGCAGGCGGATGATCCGCACGTTTGCCGGATACTCGAGCCGGTTGGTCCCCGCCAGGTCGGCCCCGAGGTAGGTACACCAGTTGCACACGTAGGCCACGATCTTGGGCTCGAAGCCGCCGTCGTTCGTTTCAGCTTGTTCACTCATACAAGGCTCGCAATCTGGGCATAAATCTGCTGCTCCGTGAAGCCCTCCAGCTCGATGCTCTTTGACGGACAGATGGCCACGCAGGTGCCGCAGCCCATGCACAGGCCGGGGTTGACGCGTGCCGTCCGCTTGATCAGGTTGCCCTTGCGGTCGCGGATCTCGGCCCGATCGATCGCGGTGTACGGGCAGGTCCGCACGCAGGCGAAGCAGGCCGCACAGGTCTGCTCGTTCACGACGGCGATCTCGGGCTCGCGGGTCAGTTCGGGCTTGCTGAACATGCCGAGGACCTTGCTGGCCGCGGCCGAGGCCTGGGCCACCGCTTCGGGAATGTCCTTGGGCGCCTGGCAGGCGCCGCAGACGAACACCCCGGCGGCGTTGGTCTCGACCGGCCGCAGCTTCGGGTGCGACTCGGACAGGAAGCCGTTCTCGTCGTAGCCGACGTTGAGTTTCTGGGCGAGTTGCTCGACGCCGGGAGCCGGCCGCATCGCGGAGGCCAGGACCACCAGGTCGGCCTCGACGGTCACCGGCTCGTTGGCCAGCGTGTCGACGCCGCGGACGATCAGCTTGCCATTTTCCTCGGTGATCTTGGACACGCGGCCGCGATGGTACTTAGCCCCATCCTGCTCGATGGCCCGGCGGACGAACTCGTCGTAGTTCTTGCCGCCGGCCCGGATGTCCATGTAGAAGACGTGGGCCTCGCCATCATGCACCTTGTGTTTATAGAGCATCGTGTGCTTGGCGGTGTACATGCAGCAGATCTTCGAACAGTAGGCCATGCCCTTGGCGTTGTCGCGCGAGCCCACGCACTGGATGAAGACCACCGACT
>CAZPIO010000166.1:0-16207 GCA_964586235.1 uncultured Planctomycetales bacterium | reverse complement strand
CACGCGTCGTGTGTGGGTCTTGGTAAGTTTGCCTCCGTAAGACCCAAACCGCCCGAAAACGGACCGGCGGAGGCTGCCGTCAAAGGACCCGCTCCGAAAACCCCACGTGTTGCGAGCAACCGAGAACCCCTCCCCGCCGGGCTCGACGGTCAAGCCGATGGTCCTGGCATCCGCCCTCAGCGACGGCAGAGTGGGGCCGGGAACCACCTACGGCTGCATCGGCCACCTGTTCCCCGGGCAACCCGATCGCTGGCGATGCGACGCCAAGTGGGGACATGGGACGGTCGATCCTCTGATGGCCATCCAGAAGAGCTGCAACGTCTTCTTCTACCACGTGGGCGAGAACATGCAGGTGGCCCCCTTGCGGAAGTGGTTTGACCTGTTCGGGCTCGGCCGCGAGACCGGCATTGGGCTGCTCGAGTCGCCCGGCACGATCACACCCCTGCGTAAGGGCATGGGCAAGGGCCCGGCTCGCCAGATGGCCATCGGACAGGGCGAGGTTGGCATGACCCCGCTGCAGGCCGCGAACATGACCGCAACGATCGCGTCCGGCGTCTGGCGGCCAGTCACCATCTGGCCGGAAGACCCCAGGCCCCAGCCCAAACCCTACAGACTGCCGATCCCCGACGCCCATTGGCGACTGGTGCGCGAGGGCATGTACAAGGTGGTCAACGAGCAAGGCGGGACGGCCTACGGGCCGTTGAGGGCAAAACTAGCCGGAGCGGACGAATTCGTCTTCCTCGGCAAAACGGGCAGCGCCGAGCCTCCCGCCATCGAGTATCTCTACCGTTGCCGGTTCCCCGATGGCCGCGAGGAAATCATCAAGGCCCACAGCTTCCGTGAACTGCTGCAGCGCTACCCCGAAGGACAGAAACCCGAATACCTTGGACAAGAGCCCGCGGCCGAGTACCCCACGCACGGCTGGTTCATCGGTTACCTCACCACACGAGGAAAATACCTCGAGCCGGCCATCGACGGCGAGTTGGACGTCGCGATCGCCGTGATCGTCGAGTATGCCGGCCATGGTGGAGCCGTGGCCGCCCCTGTCGCCCGCGACATGATCCAGGCGATGATCACCCTGCACCGAGGCGGCCAGATCCAGACCGCCCCGGCGAGCCAGCCGGTAACAGGGCCGGCTGGCGCAGTGGCCGACGCCAACGGGACAGGGGGCGAGCCATGAGCATGTTCCTGAGCACCCGCCGCGGATGGATCCTGGTTCTGCCGGTGCTGCCGCTCTGCCTGGCCGGGCTCTTCACCATTCAGGCTTCCAGCTCGCCCGACCAGTTGACCACGCTCTCCGACGAAACGACCAAGCAGCTCTTCTTCGCAGCCGCGGGCATCGTCTGCATGGTGCTCACCGCGATCATCGGCTATCAGCGGATCGGGCGGTTCTCGTACATCTTGTTCGGGATCAGCACCCTGGTGCTGGCCTGCCTGGTGATCGATCGCTGGGTTGACCTTCCGTTCGTGCCCTTCAAGCGCAACACCCGTCGATGGATTCAAATCGCTGGCTTCCAGATCCAGCCCTCCGAGATGATGAAAGTCGCCTACGTGCTCGGCCTGGCCTGGTATCTGCGTTATCGCAGCAACTACCGGAGCTTCATCGGTCTGGTACCGCCCTTCGCGCTTACCCTGCTGCCGATGACGCTGATCAAATTTCAGCCGGACCTCGGCACTCTCCTTCTGTTCCTGCCTGTGTTGTTCGTGGTCCTTTACGTGGCCGGGGCAAAGGGCAAGCACCTCGTGGCAATCATCGCGATGGGCCTGATCTGTTCGCCGCTGTTCTGGACAAAGATTGAATCTTATCAGCAACTGCGGATTACCGGCGTGTTGCTGCAGAGCAAGGCGATCCGCGCCTACCTGAGCGAACCGCGGCCCTCCCGGCCTGACGGGCCGACCCGCTGGGAGTACTTCCGCCCCAAGGAGTTCACAGAAGCTCGCTGGATGCTGGAGCTGGCGAACTGGGAAAATGTCACAGGATATCAGTTGACACGCAGTAAAATCGCCATCGGGAGCGGAGGACCCTGGGGACAGGGCTCCGGCAAGGGCGTTTTCGTCGAGTACGAGTACTTCCTGCCTGAAAACCACAATGACTTCATCTTCGCGATGATCAATCACCAGTGGGGCCTCGTCGGAGGCGCCCTGACAGTGGTCTGTTACGCCCTGGTGGTCATTCTCGGTTATGAAATCGCCACTTTGACCCGCGACCCGTTTGGGCGGTTGGTGGCCGTCGGCCTGACGACCATGCTGGCTTTCCAGGCCACCACCAACCTGTGCATGGCCATCGGGCTGGGGCCGGTTGTCGGGGTCACCCTTCCTTTCGTCAGCGCAGGCGGTAGCAGCCTTGTGATCAACTTCATATCACTCGGACTGATCATCAGCGTGGCTCGCGACCGGCCTCTGCTTTTCACCAACCGCCCCTTCGAATTCGACGATGAGGCCGAGGGCGACTAGATACCGTCGGTAGTTCGAGCATACGGTCGCCGAAACGCCACACAGTCCGATAGTATCGCCCGATGTGATTTGAACGCGAGCCGCACCCGATGGTATATTGAAGTGGCACGTGCTGCGGCAACGGTGCTTTCACGATTGGCGACTTTCACCGCATCGTTTCCACGAAAGCCCAGAGCCGGACAGAATGGATGTGAACATGGCCGACGAACAACTCACTCCGGAGACGTTGAATACCTCTCAGCCCAAGAACATGGCCGTTGCCGCCAAGATGCGGGAGTTCCTGGCCCAGGGCCGCTGGGCACCGGGTGACCAGATACCCACCGCCAGGCAGCTCGCACAGATGTTCGGCGTCAGCCTGTCACCCGTCCTCCAGGCGCTGCAGATCCTCGAAAAGGAGGGGCTGCTCCTTCGCCGGGCTCGTGTGGGCACGTTCGTCGCGGAGCATAGGGCCAAGAAAGACCTGCTCGCCTTCATTTCGGCCAGTTGTGACCTGGAGCCCTACATCCACGCCTTATGGGGCTTTGAGGAGGAGGCCAGCCGGCGCGGATATCACATCCTGTTCTGCAACGCCAACCACGTGGTCGAGAAACTCGCCCAGCAGGCCAATGCCTGCATCGAACAGGGCGCGGCCGGCATCGCCTTCACACCCCCCGAGGGCAGCTTCCACATGGACTGGAACCGGGCTTTCTACAAGAGTGTGGCCGAGCACGGCACGCCCTTGGTCGCAATTACCAGTCAACCCTTTCCGGAAGAGGATCCGGCGATCATCTCGGCCGCGATACCCGACGGGATCTGGCAGGGCCGGCGGATCGCGTCGCATCTGATCGACCAGGGCCACACGCGGCTGGCGTTCCTCTACGGCCGCTGGTCGTGCACCATCGAGGACCGCAAGCAGGGCGTGATGGCCGAGGCCAAGGAGCGAGGCCTTCCGCCCGTCGACGTGCGCAGCCTGTCGCCCGAGGAATTGCTGCGAACCGGCGAGGTCTACGACGTGACCGCCATGTTCGGCGACTGGCTTGGGCAGGACCCGCCGGTCACCGCAATCGTGTGTTGCTCCGACTACGCCGCCCGCATCGTCTACGAGCACGCCGCCACGCTCGGGATGTCAATCCCCGAGGATATCGCCGTAGCCGGGTTCGACGACTCCTCATTTGCCCCGCTGCTCGGCGACGGCCTGACGACCATTCGCGTTTCATATATCGAGATGGGGCGTTCGGCCGCCGAACTGCTGATCGCCCAGATCAACGATCCCGGCCGGCCCCCGCGAATACTGATGTCACGCGGCGAACTGGTCGTCCGCAAGTCCTGCCGCCTTGTCCAGACGAGTCAAACCAAAGAGGTGACCGAATAGCGGAAGGTTGCCGCGGCGTGTGGGCTCCTGGTCGCTTCAGCGGTCTTGCCCTGCGCAGGCGGACACACCTGTCAACAAAGCTGGAATGACGCGGCGCGGGACTGTCGTTTTGAGCCCAGAGTCGGCAAGCCGAGTGAACGGGACTCAAACCGGCGACAATCACCTGCTATCATCAATCACATCAGAACTGTTGGGCGGGCTGGCTGGTGGCGAGGGGCGGTACGTTGACCGTCTCGCGGTAGACGACGTGCCGATCACCGGGTAGAGAGACGAGAGCCTCCAGGTTGTGACGGCCGGGGCCCCAGAGAACGATTCGAGCCTCCAGGCCGCTCGCGGCGACAGGACGCCCATTGTCCAGCCACAACACGCTGGCGTCGGATCGCAGGTCGGCTGGAATATCCACACTCATGTCGAGCCACATTGGAGCGGGGCCGGTGTTGCGATTGTGAATGCGGATGCCGCCCGGTAATCCGGGTCCGGGATCGGCAGGAGCCGGGGGTAAGTCGGGCAAACCTTCGGAATAGGGCTGCCGCACAGGCCGTCGCGGCGTCGCCGGGGGCAACTGATCACCGACCGGCTGCGGCGATCTTGCCGGCGTCTCCATGGGCGACACGATCGGCGGCTCCTGACCGCGCGTCTGCGAGCCGGCCTGGTCGGCCCGGTCGTGGCTGTTGGCACCTGAGTCCCTTGGGAAGATCGGCGCCGGCGAAAGCGGCGAGGGTCGAGCGGCACCGGACGCTTTGGCCGGCTGGCCGGTCGCCACGTCCTGCATCACCAGGCTCGCCAGATCCGGCGGAGTCTTGGGCGAGGCCCCGATGATCCTGGCGAAAAACGCGCTCGCCACCTGCGGGCGGCGCTCGTGCCCCAGTCCCGCGATCTGTCTCGCGTCAACGTCGAAACGGTAGCGACGATACCACTCGACGGCCTGCAGGCTTTCCTCGCGGCAAAGCTTGAAGTCGTTCTCGCCAAAGAAGATCCCGATCTTGTGCGAGCGGTACTTGGGGAGCTGAGCGTAGTCGATCAGTTCGTCGCTGAAGTTCGCGCCCAGCGCCGCGATAGTCGTGAATCGATCCGGGTAGCGATTCATCATGAAATGAGCCATGTACCCGCCGGAAGAGAAGCAGGTCAGCAGCACCCGCGTAGGATCGGCGTTGGTCCGCCGGCAGACCTCATCCATAACGGTCAGGATCGCCTTCTCGTCCTTCTTCACGTACCACTTGCTCGCATCGCGGAGAGGAATCTGCATGACGAGTTGGTCGCACGTCCGCAGCTCGGGAGCCACGACCACAAAACCGTACCGATCAGCCTCCTCCTGCCACGAACGGATCTGGGGATGCGCGTCGTCATACGGCCGCAGCCCATGGAGCGTAACCACGAGAGGCCATGGCGCATTATTGGGGCGCTGACCATTATTGCGAACGTAGTCCTCAGGCAGATACAGCCAGTAGCGGGTCTTCGTCTCCGGCTCCACCAGCCGCGTGCAACGGCCCTGACCCGGGGGCTGGGGAACCGCACACCCGCATTGCCAGACAAGGCTCGCCGCCAACCCGAGCAGCAGGACTCTGACGGCAGGAACGCCCACCGACCGCCCCCTCCTGCCCCGGGCACAGTGAATTCGCGTCACTGCCCATCCTTGCTCCGACTGGCCGTCGTTTCCGGTCATGACCTCGCCCCGATTCCCTTGCATCCTGCGTTCTCCGCGTGCCAACGCCCGCCCTGTGTATCGGCCGAACCATGGCCCTCACCCCAGTGGCCGCCGAAACACATGTCATCTCCAGGACAGTCGCCGCCGCAAGCAGGAATGACCGTGACCCCGAGCCCATCCTAGGCCGTCCCGCCGGGCGTCCTGCTCCGGCACCCCGTGCCCTACAGCTCAAACTCCATCCGCTCCTTGTAGGTTCGAGCGAAGAGTCCGAGAATCCTCCCGATCATGTAGGCGAAGTAGAACCCCATGCCAATCAGCACTGACCAGCCGACGATGCCGCCGATGAGGTTCTTGTACCCCACGCTGATACCTTTTGCCGCCGCTTCCTTGACGGCCGGTCCGGCCCAGCTCATCACCGCATACATGACACCGACATAGAAACCCAGGTAAATGAGGACGATCAGAAACATGAAAATGTAGTGCCCGATAACTCGTCCGATAGAGAGCGCCACTTTCTTCGGGTTCAAACCGTCCACCGGCTCGGTGCTGGCCAGCCCGATGATGTTCATGGGCACGCTGAAGGTCATCAGCGCTAGAATAGCCAGGCTGACCGGATGCCCCAGAACCGCCAGGTCCTGGAAGCTGGTCGGGAAACCCTTTCCGAACGCGAACTCCAGAACCAGGATCGTCACGAGGTAGAACCCAATGAGAGCCGCGTAGCCGCCCAGGGCAGCACCAATCTTGGTTATGTTCCACGTCAGTCCCGGTGGGTGTTCGTTCCCGGCGGTCGTGCTGCGGATCGTGTCAACGAGACAGTAGTACGCCACCGAGCCGAAATAAACCCCCTGCACCGCGAACATGCCCGTCAAGAAGGCCCCGACCCAGGCCAAGCTGCTTGGGTCCTGTTTGGTCGCGGAGTTCAGCGCGGAGGCCTGAAGCAGACCCACCAGGCCGAACAGCGGCAGCATGATGACCGCCAGGGCAATAGCCATCGCAGTAAGGATGTACGCCAGGGCCGGAATCGGATACAGGGCAGCGCTGGTGAAACCGGCGTAGAAGCTGACTCGGCCGGCCAACCCCTCGGGAGCCGCCTTGTAGCCGACAAGTTCGCCCTGCTCCTTCTCCACAGCGGGAATCCCCGCACCACAGTGGCGGCAGAGTACTTCGGTGTACAGGTCAGGAACCCGGACTTTCTGACGGCATTGCGGACAGGTTCGAATGGTCGGGTCCGCGCTGACGGGCTTGGCCTGGGTACCTGCGGCTGCGGCCGCCTGGGCTTCCTTGAGCGTCATCGGTTTGCCCTTGCGCTCGACGATCAGGGCTTGGCCGCCCGCCTCGATCGCTCCCAGGGAGCCCAGGTCGATGCCCGAATCGGGATCCATCGCGGAGACGGATACCGGCTGTCCGCATTTCGGACATTTGACCGTCCGCCCCAACCACTTGTCAGGCGCGTGGAAAGCTTTCTGACAATGAGAACACGTGACCTTCATGGCAAATCCGTACGTCCGCGCAGACCCATCACATTATCCGTTTCGGGGCCCGAGGGTCAAGACAACCCCGGCGCGCCCCCGCTGTAATAGCATACCCACCGGGCCGTGTCCGGTTCGCCCCGGAATTCGTTGCCATCGAAAAAGGGGCAACCGGCCATCCGCGCCAGCCACCCCTGTTATCGCCGCTGAACCAGTTGCCGATTGACCGACGCTGATCCGTCCACTTAAGACATCGGACGACCTCGCACTGATGTTAAGCTTGGACGTATTCCTGTTGCCCCCCGTCAAGAGCCTGGCGAAGCTTGGCAAGGGCCTTGCGTTCGATCTGCCTCACCCGTTCCTTGGTTACGCCGAACAGGCCGCCAATCTGGTCCAGCGTCATCGGCTCCCTGCCTTCGTCCAGACCGTAATGGCGAACCAGGATGTCCCGCTCGCGTTCAGTCAGGCACTTGAGACCCTTCTGAATCAGGTGCCGGGCGCCCTCAATGGCCGTCTTCTGGGAAGAGTTGTCCGGAGCCGGGGCGATTGCCAGGGCCTCATCGGAGCCGGTGACCAGCTTGGCAGCGTGGTACATCTGCTCCGGGATGCTCCGTGCGTAGTTCCGCATGATCGCCCAGGAGGCGTAGGTGCTGAACTTAAAGCCCCGGGAATAATCAAACTTCTCGACCGCACGCATCAGAGAGAGATTCCCGTCGCTGACGACCTCGAAGAAACAGGAAGAACGGCCGACGTGCCGGCGGGCAATGCTCACCACCAGGCGCAGATTGGCGCGGAGGATCTCATTTTTGAGGCGCTCGGCCTCGGCCAGGAGCACTTCGATCTCGCGCAGTTGGGGGTCGTCGGCGCAGGTGACGTCAAGTTCCTTGCGGAGGCGGTCGACCTTGAACTTCACGTAGTTGTACCGCCGGAACATGTCCCGTTCCTGCTCGGGTGTGAACAGAGGCTGGCGATATAGATCCTGGAGATACGGCGGCAGGTCTTTCGGTGGTCGAACCCGTTGCGGGGTCGGCGGCTGCGAGGAACTGCGACGGCCGCGAATCAGGCTCTCGGCGCCCGGCGCCTCGAACTCGGGGTCGTATACATAGTTGATTTCCTGGGCCACCAGGTTCCTGGCGCGGACCTCGCGAACCATGGCCCCCACCTCGTCGATGGACCGACCGCTCCGCTCCGCCACGCGCTCAATCGGCTCGCCGCCTGCGACCGCGTCGTAAACGGCCTTCACCTCAGGATCGATCAGCAGTTGATCGCTCCGGCCGAACAGGGCTTCCGTCGGGTGGGCATGATCGTAACGGCGCAGCGTGTAGCGCACCGTCTCCACCGCCCGCCCGACCTGGGCTGCGACCATCTGCGACAACTCGTGCAGGCGCACGCGTCGCTGGCTCAGGATGGACCTGGCCAGCTCGACGATCCGGCGCTTCTCCTCATCGGAGAGCTGCTTGAAGGCGGCCCCTCTCTGCACCAGGTCGCGGTGGCGAACCACGAAGCGGATCACGCTCCGATGCAGAAAGGCCATCCGTACCGTGCCATCTGCGTACCGTAGTTTGCGACCCGGCAGACCTCGCCGGCGCCAGCGGCACACTGTCTTGGTCGAGACCTTCAGGCGGGCCGCAAGCTCTTCGGTCGTGTAGCAGGGCCGGAAAACGCCCGCCGGGAGCACCGGGGCGCCGCTGAGCTCCTCGACCATCTCGACGAGGTCCTCGATCAGCGTTCTGCCGTGCATCGTCCGCTGCAGCCCGCCGCGCGGTGTGTATTCGGTAATGTGATTGCAGATAAAGTCGTATGGGTACGTCTTGTCGGGATCGATGATGTCTATCAGATGCTCGATCGCATCCAACTGCTTAAGACGCAACCGCACCGGCGACAACGTGAGCTGGTGTGCCAGCTCTCCCATGGGCCCATGGTGGTACTTGGCCATGGTTCATCTCCCGGGGCTCTAAAGGCCCACCGGACGTCGCCGCCGGGCCAGCCTTGGGCCCGACTCAAGGTCGCCAGTAGAAGAGACCGTCCGGGAGGCATCAGCCAGTATGGCCCCTCCTATCCATCCGGCCACGCCCCCGTCGAAGAGGGACGCGCGGTTTGTCACGCATCCCTCCGGCGACTGTCCACAATGATTATCGAGCTTCCCCATCAAAAAATCAATCGCGACAACGGGTTACGAATCCTGCAGGGGGGGGTCAAAGACCCCATCAAAACTCACAACCATCGTCTGCTATTGATTTTATAGCCACCATGCCTCAAGCGGCCAAGCCGGAGCCCCGGGAAATCGTTTTTCTGCGTCGGACCGGGCTTTTTCCCTCATTTCAAAATGACAAAATGAGACCCGAAGCGGTCCTCACAGGCCAGCCAAACCACAGGTCTCCTGCTTTTGGATAAGCTCGCGGGGTGCCCCCTTGACGGCTCTGCAGTGAGTGGAACCCTGCCCAGCCAGACGAACTGCTGTCAGTCCGAGGGTACGGCCCTCGTGGTCGCAGCCTTTGTCTATGTCGTAATATGTTGAGAAAAATGGACTTGCGATCGCGCAATGCCGTCGCACGACGGGTCCTGCCGAACCAGGCTCGTCGGCGGCATCTCGTTGTCAGACGGGCCGGCCGGGTGACACAGTTGCTGTCCCCGACGAGTGGGATCGAGCGGCAGCGCTCCCCCGCCACAGCGAATCCCAGAGATCGTATCGCTTCATCAACGAAAGAAGACGGGCAGATCCCGACATGCTGGCTTGGCAGGGGATCTACTCCAGCACACCACCGCCGATGGCGGGCAAGACGGTCCAGTGCAGAACCAGATAGATCGCGGCCGCAATGAAAGCGGCGCAGGGCAGCGTCAGGATCCAGGCCGTGACGATCCGCTGACCCCAGATCCAGCGGACAGATTTGACGCTGCGGGCGGACCCGACACCCAGGATGGCCCCGGTAATCACGTGCGTGGTCGAAACGGGGATACCCCACAAGGCCGTGCCCAGCAAAGTGGTCGCGCCCGCCGTCTCGGCGCAGAACCCTCCGAACGGCTGCAGGCGGGTAATCCGATCGCCCATCGTCTTGACGATCCGCCAGCCGCCGAAAAACGTCCCCAAGGCGATGGCCGCATGGCACGACAGAATGATCCACCACGCAATGCTGTGATGGCGGCCGAACAAAGCGACGCCGCCGGTTGTCCACTCTTCTTTTCCCGCGCTGACCAGCAGGGCCACGATGATGCCCATGGTCTTCTGGGCATCGTTGGTGCCGTGTCCGAGGCTGTAGAGCCCGGCCGAAACCAACTGGAGCCGCCGAAAAAGACTGTCCACGAAACGCGGGCGGGCGTTTCGACAGAGATGGGCGAGGATCACCATGTTCATCAGGCCGAGAACAAAGCCGATCGTGGGAGAGAGGATGATGAACGCCAGCACCTTAATCCAGCCTCCGGCGATCAGGGCCGAGACACCGCACTTAGCGATAGCCGCTCCCGCATAGCCGCTGATCAGGGCATGTGAGGAACTGGTCGGCAGCGCCAGGTACCAGGTGAGAATGTTCCAGACGATCGCCCCCAGCAGGCCGCACATCACCACGTAGTGATCCACCATGCTGAGGTCAATGAGCCCCTCTCCCACCGTCTCCGCGACACCAGTGCCAAAGGCAAACGCGGCCACGAAGTTGAAAAACGCCGCCCACGCAACCGCCTGGATCGGCGTCAGCACCCGGGTGCAGACCACGGTCGCGATCGAGTTGGCGGCGTCATGGAAGCCGTTCAGAAAGTCGAAAACGAGGGCAATGATCACGATAACGATGATGAGGGTGATCATAGTCGGATACGCACCAGATCAGGAGTTCTTCAGGACGATCGCTTCAATGGTGTTGGCCACGTCTTCGCAGGTGTCAATGGCACGCTCGGTGATATCGTAGATCTCCTTCCACTTCATCGCGTGGATCGGGTCCTTGCTGTGGTTGTAGAGATCCGCCACCGCCGCGTGGTTGTTGTCGTCGCCGACGTTCTCCAGGCGGTGGATCTCGACCAACTGGTCATGAAGGTTGCCTGCACGCTTAAGATTCCGCAGTCTCGGGAGAACCTCGCCTATCAGCATGCAGGCCTTGTAGAGCACGTCGGTCTGCTTGGCGAACCACGGCGTCGGGGCATCGATGCGATAGAGAACCAGACGCTTGGCGGCCGCGTCGATCTCGTCCACGACATCATCCATCTGGACGATCAGCCGCTGAATGTCTTCACGATCAAAGGGCGTAATGAATGTCTTGTCGAGCAGGTCCAGCGTCCGGTGAGTCGTGTCATCCCCGTCGTGCTCGAGTTGCCTGATTCGATGGACGAGGTCCTCGCGCTTGCCGTAATCTCTGCCGACCTCTGCGTAGGCCTCCGCTGCCCTGAACATCACCTTGGCCGCCGCCTCGAAGAGATCGAAAAACTGAGTTTTGCGAGGCATGATGCTGAACACCGGATCCGACCTCCTTATTCATCAAGCAGGGTCCGCCGCCTGACCTCGGACGGCTGGCCGGGATTCTATCCGGCCGTCGATCGGGATGCCAACTCAGCCTTCACGCCGAGACAAGACGGCCTTCACGCTCGATACACGTTCCAGGCATCCGACACGCCTGCCTGACAGACCCGCTTCGACTCCGTCTCGCGGGACCGCCGAATAGTCCGAGATTCACAGAACGCACACACGCCCGCCGGGTGGATTCTACTGAGTCTGCCTTTGCTTTCTTGAAGACTTGCCCTGCGCCGTTTCAGGTCTCCAGCCCTGGCGAGCGCCGGAGACGGAAACCCGGAACCGGCCGGCTGGCAGCCGAGACTGAACGCTTGTTGCAGGGTCAGCTTTCGGCTAAGGTTACGCATCTTCCGGCCGGGCCGCCCGGCGTGTGCGGGGCGCTGGCAAGGCCAGGGCCCCGGCGGCACGAGTTGACAACGCGCCCGCACACCGGACGGGGGCGATCGATGAGGCGAAGGAGGCCGTCTCGGGCGAAAGGCTTGGACAAGAGCGAGAGGTGCCGACATGGAAGTCTCTGTGGCTCCAGGACCGAGGAACTGGGCACCGCGCGGGCACAGCGGGTATGTTGCTGTCGGTCTTATACTTGTGACGGGCCTGCTGCCCGGGTGCGGCAAAAGCAGTTGGTCGCTTGGGTCTTCGAAGAAAAACGGCGGGATCGAGCAACTCAGCCCCCGCCGTGTGTCCTTCCTGGAAGAGGTGGCCGTGCCGGAGGGCTTCCGCCTCGTCGAGGGGCACTCCGTGGACCACGAGTCCGGCGGACAGAGAATGGCCATGCACGAGTACCAGGGCAGGGCCGACCCGTTTGCGGTTCGGAGCTTCTACCGCCAGCAGATGCCCCAGTTGGGCTGGGACCGGATGTCGGACGACAGTGTGAAGGGCACAATCACCTTACGCTTCGAAAAGAGGCGAGAGGTGTGTACCGTGAAGATCCGATCGGCCGAATTCGGCCGCTGTGTGATCAACGTCGAGGTGTCACCGTTTAGCCGGACTTCGTTGGAGCCGCCGAAACAGAGATGAAGCAGCGCAGAAGACAAGAACTCAAGACGAACGAGCTGAGCATTTACCTGAAGCAGGCGTACGACTTCCTGACCCGAAACGCCACGTATGTGTTCGGGGCGGCGGTCGTCGTGGCCCTGATCATCGTTGTGGGAACGCTGAACGTGCGGAGTCAGCGCCGGGCCAGGGCGGACACGGCCGCGAGGCTCGAACTCATCCAGAGCGGCGAGGTCACCCGGGACGCCAAGCTCCTCGACGAACTCAAGGACATGGCCAGCACCTACGGGACCGACCCCGGGCTGGGGCCTGAGATCCTGGATATGCAGGCGTCACTCGCTCACCAGCTTGCCCTGAATCTCACCACCGAGGCGGACAAAACTCGCCGCGCCGAGCTGCTGAAGGAAGCCAAGGCAACCTGCGAACAGACCATTCGCACATTCCCGAGCCGCACCGACGTCGTTGCGCGATCGCGCCTGGTCATGGCCACCGTGGAAGAGACTCTCTTATCGGATCACCAGGGCGACCTCGACCGGATCCGCGCTCTGTACCAGCAGATCATCGACGGGCCGCCGAGCCCATACAAGGAGCTGGCGAGAGAAAGGCTGCAGACGCTCGCCACACGGACGGCGCCTCTCGAGATCGTGAGCTCACGGCCGGCCCCCACTCGCCCGGCCGGGCCGCAGCCGGCGACAACGCAGCGAGTCACAATCGCAACCGAACCCGCCGCGACGGTTCCGAAGCCAGCGACCGTACCCGCCACGACACCGGCGAGGTAGGCCCAAATGGGTCCCGGCCCTTTGACGATGCCGCGGCAGCTCTGGGCGCTGAAACGACCGTATTCGTCCGATTATTCGGCGAGCCTGCGATGACTACAACCAGCGCCGTTCACGAAGCCGGTTTGTCCCTTCGCGCCGCCCGCGATATTGTCGTCTTCACCGGGGCCGGCGTGTCGGCCGAGAGCGGCATCCCCACCTTTCGAGACAACGAAGGGCTCTGGCGGCGTTTTCCACCCGACCGATTCGCCACCTGGGAAGGCCTGACCAGGACGGTCGTCGGCGAGCCTCGCCTGTTCGCCGAATTCCTGATCGCCGTTCTGGAACCGATCGCCGCCGCTCGACCCAACCCGGGGCATCTGGCCGTCGCTGAACTGGAGAAACACGCCCGGGTCACCGTGGTCACGCAGAACATCGACGGCCTGCACCAGGACGCCGGCAGCACCGTCGTGCACGAGGTCCACGGCTCGCTTTTCGAGATCGTCACCCCCAAGGGCCGGTTCGTGAAGCGCCTTTCCAGGGTGGAGGTGATGGATCTGGTCGTCCGACTCAAGGACGCAGTCAACGGCCCACTGGTCCTTCCCAGGATCCTTGCCGCCGTCCGTCCGGTGCTCAGCCTCGGTCTCACCAGCATTCACCGGCCCAAGGTGGTTCTGTTCGGCGAAGCCATGGCCGAGCCTGCCTGGTCGCTGGCCCAGCAAGCCGTTAGATCCTGCGATTGCCTGCTGGCGGTGGGCACCTCGGCCACCGTCATGCCCGCCGCCCTGCTGCCCGGCATGGCACACTCGGCCGGGGCACGCGTCATCAGCGTCAATCCCGTTCCCGCCGAAGCGGACATCAATCTGACCGGCCCCGCCGCCACCCTCCTGCCCGCCCTGCTCAACGCCGCCTTCGGCTGAGGCACCGGCTTGCGTCCACCTGTGAAGGTCGTACCATGACCATGGCCAGAGAGAGCGCATCAACGAGGAGAGGCGTTGGCGACCACTGAGAACAGGGTCGGGCGAGGACATCTGTGAATAACGGGCACATAGAATCGCGTCGGACGTTCCTTAGTGGCGTCTTAGGCACAGCCACCGCGTCGATGTTCGGCAGAAAACTCCCAGCCGCGACAAGCCGGCCCGCCGGAGAGGACCTCGGTTTTCCGCTGATCGATTTCCACGTCCACCTGGACAACAGCAGCATCGAGCAGGTGTTGCCCTTGTCGCGGGAGCGCGGGGTGAAGTTCGGGATCGTCGAGCACGCCGGTACGGAGGAGAACAAGTATCCCGTGGTGCTCAGCAATGACGACGAGTTGCTGGCATACATCAGGAACCTCGACGGCAAAGGCGTCTACAAGGGCGTGCAAACCGAATGGACCGACTGGGTGAAGTGCTTTTCTCGCGAAGCTCTGGCCAGACTCGACTACACCCTCACCGACGCGATGACCTTCCCCGGCAAGGACGGCCGTCGCGTGAAACTCTGGGAACCGGGCGTTGAGGACCGGGTGGAGATGGCCGACCGCCAGGCGTTCATGGATCGCTTCGTCGACTGGCACGTCCAGATCATCACCACCCAGCCCATCGACATGCTGGTCAACGTCTCCTGGCTGCCCGCGCCGCTGGCCGACGATTACGACAAGTTCTGGACCGAGCCGCGTATCCGGAGAGTCGTCGATGCGGCCCTGAAACACCGTGTCGCCATCGAGATCAGCTCCAGTTTCAAGGTCCCCAGGCTCAGGTTCCTCAGGCTCGCCAAGGAGGCGGGCATCACATTCGCGTTCGGCTCCAACGGCCGCTATCCCAACATGGGCCTGCTGGACTACAGCTTCGCCATGGCCAGAGAACTGGGGTTGAAACGCTCCGACATGTTCACGCCCGCGCCCGAAGGCCAGAAGGCGGTGCAGAGGCGCTGACGTCGACGCACACCGGCAACTGCGATGATGAACGGGATCGATGATCACGATATAAATGCCTCTGTAGTGGCCGCTCCCCAGCGAAGCTATTGGGTGCTCTGGCACATCCTCTTCGCTCTCATTGGCAACGCCGCTTTGGCTGTCGCCCTGAGCGGCTGGCTCGACTTCATCGCCGGCAGCCGGAATGCCAGTAGCGGGGGACCATACAGGCTCCTGCAATTGGCTCTCTGTGGCGCGTGGCTGGTCTCCCTGGCCGTGCAGATCGCCGGGATGACCGCCACAGCAAAGCGGCCTTCAGGGCAGTCATCTCGCCGCGCATGTCTGCTGCTGACGATAGCAAGTATCGGGTGGTGCCCAGGCTCGTGTGGGCTGCGGGTTTTGCCCCACGAGGCATACGAACGAGGATTCGGCCGATGGGCCATCCCGAACGTCGACATCTCGGCCGTACGCGGCTGGCAGGCAACGCTGCCCGTCTTGCCCTCCAGCACTGCAATCCCTCCGGCTTCCTGGCCTGCCAGCATCAGCTTGACGGCACCCGCTGCGGTGGAACTGTTGCCGAACGGCACGGGTATCGTGCTGCAATGGGGAGAGTTCGGCACGTGGGGCACTTCGCGGGAGCTTTTCGTAGGTCCAAACGCAGGCTCGACGCCACCGCCTGACGTTCACCATCCATGGAGGCAAGTGGCGCCAGGAGTGTTTATCGCGCACCAAGTCCGAGGGTGACGGGTACCAAACGGAGAGCACGGAGGATGAAATCGCCTTCCCCTGCGTTTCCCGTTCCGCTTCGCCTCTTTACTGTCGCTCCGCAGCGCTGTCCGCCAGGAGGCGTTCGGTGACGGTGCTTTGACGGCTGACTCGGTGGGCGGATACAGTCTCGGGCACGCTCCGGTATACACGCATGTGAGCCGGAGAAGGATTCTTCACGGAGACGCGTTATGATCTCAAAGCATGGACCCCTCGTCGCTCTTGCGGCCATCGTGTCCGCGGTTCTGGCCTCCGTTTCCTCGGCAACAGCCGACGAAGGGATGTGGCTGCTGACCAAACCGCCGACCGACGTGCTGAAGTCCAAGTACGGCTTCAGGCCGACGCCGGCCTGGCTGGAACACCTTCAGAAATCCTGCGTCCGGATGGGGGCG
>CAZPIO010000165.1:0-16210 GCA_964586235.1 uncultured Planctomycetales bacterium | reverse complement strand
CCCGGCCGCCCATCAGGCGAAAGAGCCACGGTTGTTCGCTTGTTTTGGGCCTAGCGACGACCCGGCCGGCGTCGATCCCTACTGCCTCCAGTGCGGCTAGAACCGTGTTCGTTCAACACCGCCTCGCCTGCTTGCCGCGAAAGAGACCATGCGAGACAATCTGTTGTCCGCTTCGCAAGAGAGGGTCAATCGCGGCTGCAAGCCGCTCCTACAGGCGGGTTCGCGACGGATTCGAGGTACAGTGAGCAGCGACAAACCGGACAAGACGCCTCTGCGGTTTGAAGACGTGTACCCTATTCCTCGCTCTGGGTGCAGGCCAGCCGCCGATACAAAAGCGCCCGAGGATGCTCATGTCCCCGATGATCCCTCCGCCGGTGGGCTGAAAGGCGATCTGACGAACATCGATCTCTATTGTCTGCACTGCGGCTACAACCTTCGCGGCCTGTCCGGCGACCCGCGGCGGTGCCCGGAATGCGGGAAGCTCAGCCCGATCAGCGAAATGACCCTGTCGGCCCAGGCGATCACCGCGCAACTGCGCCGCATGGAGACCTGGCCGACCGCATGTATCGGTTGTGTGCTGCTGCTGATGCTCAGCCTGACGCTGGCCGTGCTGGCCCTTGTCGTGGTAGGGCCGACCAGGGAAGTCTGCGCGGGCCTCACGCTGCCGGTGCTGATCCTGGTGCCGCTGTGGTACTACGCGGCCGGGCGGTTCAGTGCGGCCTGCATGGACAGGCCGGGCTGGTCGCAGGTGCTGATGGAATACCACATTTACGGGATTGCCCTGTGCCTGGTGATGGTGGTTTCATTCGGCCTCCCGTTGTCGTATGTGCTGCAGGATCTCGGGCGCGATCCACCCCGGTCGATTCTGCTGACCGGTCTGGCCATCCTCATTGGCGGTTTCACGGCGGTCATCGTGCTGGCCCCCCTGGCCCGGCGCCGATGCAAGGCGAAGATGGACGCCCTGCAGCGCGACGTCGCAGTCAAGCTCGCCGGCGAGTACTTGCGCCGCAGGCTGTCCAGGGCTCGACGGTGAGCGGGTGGCCTGCCTGCTTCTTGTAGGTGGGTCCATGATTGAGTTGATATGACCAGCGAGCAACCTGAGACCACCGCTTCAACGTCCAACGACCTGGCCGATGTCGATCTCTACTGTCTCCACTGCGGCTACAACCTCCGCGGTCTGTCCGGCGACCCGCGGCGGTGCCCGGAATGTGGTAAGCTGAGTCCGATCAGTGAACTGACGCTCCCAGCCGAGATGATCGCAAAACAGCTCCGCAGAATGGAGTCGTGGCCGACGATTTGCGTCGGACTTGCTCTTCTGCTGATGTTGATCTTCGTTATCAACCTGCTGATTCTTGTCGCCTCGGGGTTCTCGGAAACGGCAATCCTGTGCAGCTCGACGGTGGCGTTCGTTCCGGGGGTGTATTGGCTCGTCGGCGTCCAGGAATTCAAGTCAGCATGCATGGGAAAACACGGCTGGTCGGGGGTACTCCTCGAGTATCATCTCTATGGGCTCGGCTTGTGCGTGCTCATCATATTGTCACTCGCTGTGGGCTTTCATCTGTTGGGATGGCACGGCTGGCTCGGACCTTGGCGTGCGTGGGCGGGCGTAGCCATCGTCATCACCGGTTGCACGAGCGCCGCCTTGTTGGCATTCCGGGTCCACCGGCGATGCAAGGCAAAGATGGACGCGCTGCAGCGCGACGTCGCACTCAAACTGGCCAGCGAACAACTCCGCCGCAGACTGTCCAGGTCCCGGCGGTGAGGAAACGAAGATTTCGACGGCCAATTAATGTCGAAGATCTGCCGTGGCGGGACCATAGAACGATAGATGCTTAAATGGCGAATGACAGAGCGAGAGAGCATCTATCCTTCATCATTCGGATTTCGGATTTCCCTCGTCATTCGGATTTCGTCATTCGGATTTCCGCCGGGGGAATGGTCCGCGAGCGCGGACCCTACCCATCTCTGCGCGGTGGTCGCGGCTGCAAGCCGCTCCTACGAGCCCGGAGCCCTTCACCGCCGGTGCTTCTTCCGCCGCCTGCGCTTGTCCTTCTGAGTCTCGTGCCGCTTCTTGAACGTCGAGCCCGCCTTGATCCGGGGCATGATGCCGCCCGCGGCCATCTTGGCGATCTGGCCCACCGAGCGCATCCGGTCGAGCATGCTCATGCCGCTCATGACCTTCATCATGTCGCGGACCTGGAAGAAGCTCTTGATCAGCGATGAGACGTCCTTCGGGTCGGTCCCGCTGCCGGCGGCGATGCGGCGGCGCCGCGAGGCCTCGATGATGCTGGGGTCGTGCCGCTCTCCGGCGGTCATCGAGTGGATGATGGCCTCGTAGCGGTCCATCTCCGCGTCGTCGACCTGCATGTCCGGCATCTGGGTGCTCAGCCCGGGGATCATCTTCATGAGGTCCTTCATGGAGCCCATGGACTTCATCTTCTTGAGCTGCCCGAGGAAGTCCTCCAGGTTGAGGCCGGTGGCCATCTTCTTCTGAAGCCTGGCTGCCTCCTGGGCGTCGTACTGCTGCTGGGCCTTCTCGACCAGGCTAACGATGTCGCCCATGCCGAGGATGCGGCCGGCGATGCGCTCGGCATGGAACTCCTCGATGGCGTCGAGCTTCTCACCGACGCCGATGAACTTGATCGGCTTGCCGGTGATAGTCTTGGCCGACAGGGCCGCACCACCGCGGGTGTCGGAGTCGAACTTGGTCAGGATCAGCCCGTCGAGCTCGAGCCGCTCGTTGAAGTGCCGGGCGGTGTTGACCGCGTCCTGGCCGGTCATCGCGTCGATCACCAGGTAGACCTGGTGCGGGCTCGTGGCCTGCTCGACCTGAGCGATCTCGGCCATCAGCTCCTCGTCAATCGCCAGACGGCCGGCGGTGTCGAGGATGACCACGTCCCGGTCGAGCTTGCGGGACTCGATGATGCTGTTGCGGCACACCCTGACCGGGTTGTTATGGCCCCGCTCGGCGTAAACCGGCACACCTACCTGCCCACCGATCACCTCAAGCTGATCGATGGCCGCCGGGCGCTTCAGGTCGGCCGCGACCATCAGCGGCCGCTTGCCGCGGGCCATCACGTACTTGGCCAGCTTGCCGCATGTGGTGGTCTTGCCCGACCCTTGCAGGCCGGCCATGAGAATGACCGTCGGCCCGGGGGTCACGAACGGAATCCGAGGGTCCACCGGCCCCATCAGGCTGACCAACTCGTCGTGGACGATCTTGACCAGCACCTGGTCGGGCCTCAGCGAGGAGATCACCTGGGCCCCGATGGCCTTGGCCTGGACATCGTCACAGAACTTGCGGACCACCTGAACGTGGACGTCGGCCTCCAGCAGGGCCGTCCGGACCATGCGCATCGCCTCGGCGACGTTGGCCTCAGTGATCTTGCCGCGGCCGCGGAGGTTCTGAAAGACTTCGCTGAATCGCTGTGTCAGGGCCTCAAACATTCCGACCATGATAGACGGCCGGGGCGGCGGTGACAAACCGTCAGGACGACGAGCATGGAGAAAAGAATCACGGCCGGGGCATCGAACCGACAAGACTGTTGATGAGCAGGCTCCCGGCGCAACAGGAAAAAGCAACGCTGATGATACAGGCCGCTATGGCCATCCCGCGGCGAGGCAGTTGCCAGAGGAGCGTCCGGATCGCCAGCGCCAGCCCGCCGATGCCACACAGACCTCCGACGATTGCGCAGGCCATGGTCACCGGCGAGCGGGGCACCTGCCCGCTGGCGAGGGCTTCCTGGAGGGCTCTCTGGGCCTCCACAAACGACGGGGTCCGGCCCACTTTCTGCTCAACGATCGATTGCATCTGGTAAGAGAAAGCCATAGTGCCAATGATGCAGAGCAGGGCGCTGGTCACCGACAGAATCAGGGCCCAGGACGCTCCACCGGCGCCCGGTTGCACCGGGTACGGATGGCCGGCGTAACCGGTCGGGGGCAGGATCGGTTCTGCCGGCTGTCGGACCGGGCTGGCTACGGGGATCTGGCTCTCCGGCCAGGCGCTGGTGTGGGGCGCAGTCACCACCTTCCGGCAATAAGGGCAGCCGACGGATTGCCCGGCCCATTCGTTGTCTATCTCGATGGGCTGCCGGCAGGAAGGACAAGCAAAGCGAATCGCCATGGTGCAACTCCCAGTCCGCCGGCGTCCGCGCATCGAGGCATCTGCCCCAGCCGGCCCGTCGGCAGGAGGCAGGCATCATAAACCCACCCCGCGAGAACGACAAATCCCCCCGCGTGAACCGCTGCTCACGGGCGCGCCGTCATGCCCAGTCCTTCCAGGAGACCACCGAGACGCGGTGCTCGGGGCTCTCCAGAGACACGTACTCGTGGCGGGGAAAAGCCGCACGGGCCAGCGTTGTCTTGCCCGACTGACGTGGGCTGGTCAACGTGATGACGGGATACCTCCGGGCCGCCGCCCGGAGGGTCTTGGCCAGGTGACGGGGAATCACGGGGCACCTCTCTTACGTAATCTGAACATCGAATGTTCAAATTACATGGTTTGAAGGATCGGCGGCAGATGAGAGGCTTACCGGGGGGACACGTTGCCTTGCGTCGAGTAATAGATGTCCCAGCGACTGGCCTCGGCCGGCCGTGACTGCCAGAGAACGTGGGCAACACCGCTGCCATCCACGGCGATGGTCGGATCGGTGGCCAGGTACTTCCCCCCGACGATGGTCTCTCTCGCAGACCACGGGCTGCCCAGATCCTGCCGGCTGCTGAAGAATATGTTGTTGTAGTCGTGCCAGGCTGTGTAGAGCCGGCCGTAAGCGTCAATCGCCAGTGCCGGGCTGATATCGTCGCTGGCGCCACCGTGGTTGGACACGTTGACAGGGGCACTCCAACTCGTGCCATTGAAATAAGTGTGAAATACCTCCCAACCGGGACCGTCACCCTCGCTGAAAACAACGTGGACGAAGCCGTTGGGCGCAATGGCGATGCTGCCCACGCCCGAGCGGTTGGAAGTGTGATCCAGCCGGGTCTTGTCACCCCAACCGCCGTCGGCGTTGCGCCTGCGGTAGTAGACCTCCTGCCCGGCGCTCTGCCAGATCACGTGGAAGCCGCCCGCTGAGTCGATTGCGACTCGGGCTTCCGACGACGATGCAGTGTCACTGCTGACGTTGAACGTCGGCCCCCATGCCCCGCCGCTGTAGACCTTCGCAAGGATATCCCAAGCACCGCCGACCTCGCCGTCCTCGTGCCAGGCGATCATGATCCTGTTGCCGGAGTCGTCGACCGCCAGATGCGACGAGATGGAACGCCCGCCGGTCGTGATGCTCACCGGCGTGCTCCAGCCGCTGTAAGTCCACCGGCGGTACCAGATGCCGTGCTCCGCATCATCCTCGTAGCAGACATGAAGATTGTTGTTGCCGTCGACGGCAATGTCCGGCCGAGTGCCGCCCGGCGTGCACAGTGCTTTCGCCAGGTTCCACGAACTGCCCCCGCAGGACTGATACCAGACTTGCCAGTTCTCAGCCGGGTCAACACCACCGGTCCACAACAGGCGCAGAGTGTTGAAGCTGTCGCAGGCCACGGCCGGCCCAAACGCCCGCGAACCCGAAGCCATGTTGGTCAGATTAACCGGAGAAGTCCAGGCCCTCGCTTCGGGGGCCGCGAGACTCGCAAGGGCGACTGCCAGCGCCATCGAGATTCGTGCAACGAACGACCTCAGTCTCAACCGGAACACTTCTCGCCTCAATCCGGTGACAAAGCCGCAGAAACCGGCCTTAGCGCCCTCCGCACAAGCAAGTATACAAGCGCAGAGGCACCAGGACAATTCCGCCCGCGGCCTCGATAAGCGCCGGCACTGGGCCCTCGCCACTACGTTCCTGCCCTACTCGGCTGCCCGAGACCGGGACATGAGTTCAGGCGCTGGCGCGGAGTTGTGGGGTTACCGGACAAAGGTAAACTGGTTGCCGGACGACACACTGCAAGTCCTTGGCCCTGCGAAGTTTGACGAGTATCGTCAAACGGCTTTTCGGGCACAGGATGACAGACATGGAGCACGGGTATGCTGAACGACTCAACGAAACCGGGCAATAATCCGGTGACGCGCCGGAATCTGATCGGCAACGCGGTGGCGCTGGGCGGGATGGCTACGGCCGTCGGCGCCACCCGGATGGCCCAGGCGGCCGAAGCGCCCAAGGCGGCAGTGGCCGCCGGACCTGCCCCGGATCGCCCGGCGGAGCAAGCCGGTGGCGAGTGCCCGTTGGTGATCAGCGGCGTGTTGCCCCGGCTGGGGGTGAGCGCCACCCTCAAGGGGCCGCGCAGCGAATCAGGCATCGGGGCGTTGATGCCCTGGGCCGGACGGCTCTGGTTCGTGACCTATACCAGCCACACCTCCACCACCGGCAGCGGGACGGGTCTGTTCCACGTGGACGAGAACATGACCGTCCACAAACACCCGGCATCCGTGGTGGGCACCTACGCCAACCGCTTTGTGCACGCCGAGTCGGAGCAGATGATCATCGGCCCGCACATCATCGACACCGACAACAACGTTCGCACGATAGAAGCCCTTGTCGATTACCGGCTCACTGCGACCATGCGGCACCTGAAGGATCCCGCCAACAAGGTGTACGTCCTTGGCATGGAATCGCATTTCTTCGAAGTCGACGTGCGAACGCTCAAGGCCGAACTGCTGTTCACGCTGAACAAGAACCTCAAGCTGCCGGACGGCTCGAAGCCGCACTACAAAGGCGGCTTCACCGCCAACGATCGCGTGATCGTGGCCAACAACACTTACCACGAACGCGACGAAACGGAGGGCACCTCCACGGGCGGACGGCTGGCCGAATGGAAAGGGCGCGGCGACTGGGACATCATCGAGAGCACCGCGTTTAACGACGTCGCGGGTACACCCATGGGCGATCACGCCAACGCCTTCGCGACGGGCTGGGACCGGGCCTCGGTGATCCTCCGCGTGTTGAACCGCGGCAAGTGGAGCCGGTACCGACTGCCCAAGGGCAGCCACACGCACGATCAGGCCTGGTACACCGAGTGGCCGCGGATTCGCGAGGTGGAAACCGAGCGGTTTCTCGTGGACATGCACGGGTTGTTTTACGAGTTGCCGCGCGTGGCCTACGGTGGTCAGATTTACGGCGTCACGCCGATCTGCCGGCACATGCGAATTGTGCCCGACTTCTGCTCCTGGCGCGGCATGCTGGTGCTGGCCGGCAACCAGGTCACGGCCTGCACCGGCAACGCCCACATGGTCGGCGAGCCGCAATCCAACCTCTGGTTCGGCACCACCGACGACCTGTGGGGTCTCGGCCAACCACAAGGCTGGGGCGGCCCGTGGCGCGATACGCCGGTCCAGCCGAACAAACCGTCGGACCCGTACCTGATGACCGGCTTCGAGCACAAGTGCCTGCACCTGGTGCACATGGCGGCCGAACCGGTCCGCTTCACAATCGAGGTCGATTTCCTGGGCAACGGTTCATGGGCGGTCTACGAGCAGTTGACGGTGGACGCCGGCGGATACGCCCACCACGAGTTCCCGACCGGTTTCAGCGCTCACTGGGTGAGGTTGCGTGCCGACCGGCCGTGCGTCGCGACGGCGCAGTTCGTGTATACGTGACAGTACGCGGCTGGTTGATCCGAGCAAGTAACGGAGAAGAAAACGAATGGCTGTCGACTCCTTATCCGGCCCGTCGAGAACCACACCGTGAGAGACAACAACGATTTACGGGAGCCGGACGAGCCGGGCTCGGAAGCTCGCTTGCCACGGGCCGGAGGGCAACAGCAGGCGGCGTCTCTCCCCTTGACCGCGGGCCCGCCGCCGGGGGCCTCGCCGACAACGCGGCTCGCCTGGTGTTTCGATTCCGGCGTCCGGGCGGGACTGCGGCTGGCGGGCTGGCTGCTGATGATCATGGTGCCGGTCTCGTTGGGAGTGAAGATCCTTGCCTGGAGCGGGATTCTCGGCTGGATCGCTGGGCCGCTCAACCCGGTTTTCGCGTGGGTCGGCCTGCCGGGCGAAACGGTGGTCGCCTTCCTGACAGGCGTATTCCTGAACCTCTATTCCGCAATCGCCGCGCTGGGCTCGATTCCGCTGACCGACCGGCAGGTGACGATTTTCGCGGTGATGGCGTTGACCTCACACAACTTTCCGGTCGAGGCCACGGTACAGCACAAGACCGGCACGGCGGTCTGGCGGACCGTCAGCTTGCGCCTGGCGAGCAGCCTGATCGCGGGACTGGTGCTGAACTGGATGCTGCCGCACAGCGATGTGCCCGCCAGGCTGCAGGCCGTGGCCGCGTCGGCGATGGATCTGCCGGCCATTCTGAAGAACTGGGCAGTCGACACCGCCTGGCTGACCGGCAAGGTGATCGCGATCGTGATGGGGCTGATGGTTCTCCAGCGGATTCTCAAGGAATTCGGCGTCATCGATGCGCTGTCGCGGCTGTTGTTCCCGATCCTCTGGCTGCTGGGCCTGCCGCGGCGAACGGCTTTCCTGTGGATCGTCGCCAACGTGCTGGGGCTGGCCTACGGGGCAGCGGTGATACTCGAAGAAGCTCGCAGCGGCGCTCTCGACCGGGAGGATGCCCAGTTGCTGAACCGCTCCATCGCGGTGTGCCACTCCCTGCTGGAAGACACGCTGCTGTTCGTCGCCATCGGCGCCTGGGCTCTCTGGATCACCCTGCCGCGAGTGGCACTGGCAGCCGCAGTGGTGTGGGCGTACCGGTGCGGCCGCTTGCTGGCGGCACACCGCCCCGCGCGAAGCGGATAGAGGCCTCTAACGTTGAGTCAGGGGCCGCAAGCAGGTATGGTGTTTCCGGATCATCCAACCTGACGTGCGGTACCATGGTTACCCGCAGGTTGGACGTTCGTCATCAGGACCATCTGCCAGGAACAGGGACATCAGCATGAAGACCGCCATCATCACCGTCGCAGCTCTCCTCGCAGTTGTCGGCAGGATCCACGCCGCCGAGTTCCACGTCGCCGTCAACGGCAAGGATTCGAACTCTGGCACGCAGGCCGAGCCGCTCCGCACGATTCAGCGGGCCGCCGAGCTTGCCCAGCCGGGCGATGCGATCACCGTCCACGAAGGCGTGTACCGCGAACGCATCAACCCGCCGCGCGGAGGCCAGTCCGACGCCAAGCGCATCGTCTACCAGGCCGCACCGGGCGAGAAGGTCGAAATCAAGGGCTCGGAGGTGGTCAAGAAATGGACCAAGGTCCAGGACGACACCTGGAAAGTGACCTTGCCCAATTCGTTCTTCGGCCCGTCGAGAGCCTCTGAGTCGAACGACGGCTTCAATCCGTACCGCGACCTCATCCGCGGCGACTGGTTCAATCCCAAGGGCCGCGAGCATCACACCGGGGCCGTCTATCTCAACGGCGAGTGGCTGGCCGAGGCGGCCAAACGGGAAGACGTTCTGAAACCTGTGGAGAAGACCCCGCTGTGGTTTGGCCAGGTGGACGACCAGAACACCACCATCTGGGCCCAGTTCAAGGGCGTCGACCCCAATGAGCAACTGGTCGAGATCAACGTCCGCCGGACGGTTTTCTATCCCGACAAGCCGGGCAGGAACTACATCACGGTGCGCGGCTTTGCCATGCGGCACGCCGCCACCCCCTGGGCTCCGCCCACGGCCGAGCAGATCGGCTTGATCGGCACGCACTGGAGCAAGGGCTGGATCATCGAGAACAACGTCGTCAGCCACTCGGTGTGCTCCGGCATCGCCCTGGGTAAACACGGCGACCAGTGGGACAATACATCGGCCAATACCGCGGAGGGCTATGTCAAGACCATCGAACGCGGCCTGGCCGCCGGCTGGAACAAGGAGACCATCGGCCACCACGTCGTCCGCAACAACACCGTCTCGCACTGCGAACAGGCGGGCATCGTCGGCAGCCTGGGCCCCATCTTCTGCGTGGTCACCGGCAACGTGATTCACGACATCCACGTCCGGCAGCTCTTCGGAGGCGCGGAGATGGCGGGGATCAAGTTCCACGGAGCGATCGACACGGAGATCAGCCGCAATCACATCTATCGAACCTGCCGGGGGCTGTGGCTGGACTGGATGGCCCAGGGCACGCGCGTCACTGCGAACCTCTTCCACGACAATCAGGCCGAAGACCTGTTCGTCGAGGTCGATCATGGACCGTTCCTGGTGGACAACAATATTTTCCTTTCCCCGACGACGCTGCTCGACGTGTCGGAAGGCGGGGCCTACGCCCACAACCTGATCACCGGACACATCAGGCCGCATCCCGAGCTGAAGCGGGACACCCCGTTCCATAGGCCGCATTCCACCGAGCTGGCAGGGCTGCGGAACATTGTTGGTGGCGACAACCGCTTCTATAACAACATCTTCGCGGGAGGCAGCGGCCTGACCGTCTATGATGCCGCGAAACTGCCCTCGTGGATGGACGGCAACGTTTTTCTCAAAGGCGCCAAGCCCTCCAAAACAGAGAGCAATCCACTGGTCAAGCCGGAGTTCGACCCGGCCGTCAAGCTCGTCGAGGCGGCCGACGGTGTTCACCTTGAGATCGCGCTCGGTGAGGTCTTGTCTGCCGCAGGCCCGTGCACACTGGTGACCACCGAACTGCTCGGCAAGGCGGCCATTCCGGATCTGCCTTATGAGAATCCGGACGGCACGCCGATCCGCGTGAACACCGATTACTTCGGCAAAAAGCGAGACGAATCAGCTCCAACGCCCGGGCCGTTCGAGAGAGTCGGCGAGGGAAAGACGAAGCTCAAGGTCTGGTGAGGGCAGGCAGGCGCATCAACGTTCATACCGATCAGCGGTGAGTCTCACTTCGTGCCTTGCAGGAAGTCCTTGGCAAACCTATCGGCCAGCGGATCGCCGGTCGTGGTCATTTGCCTTGAAAGCTCGGTCCGAAAGCGAGCGACCTGGTCCTTGACGGCCGGATCGTCGATCAGGTTCTTGAGCGCGTTCGGATCGTTTTCGACGTCGTAGAACTCTTCGGGCACGCGATACAGGAAAAGCTTGACCCTCGCGGCGATGGCCGGATCGTTCTTCGCGGCTTCTTGCATGGCTTTGAAGGTCAGGCCGCTCTGCGGCTCATTCTTGAAAACCGTCTTGCCGTCCGACCACGGGTTCCAGATGTAGATGTATTTCCGCGTCTGGAAGGCCCGCATGGGGTAATCGTTCTTTCCTGACGTCTGGAAGAACAGCGTGAAGACGCCGCCGCGATGGTCCTCTTTTTCACCCCGCAGCAGTCCGACGAACGAACGGCCGTCGACGTCATTTATCTTCTTTAAGCCAGCTATTTCCAGTATCGTAAGGGTAAAGTCAATTCCCGAGATGAAATGATCCCTGTCCACCGTCCCGGGCTTGACCTTGCCGGGCCAGCGGACAATCCACGGCGTCCGCGTGCTGGCCGAGTAACAGTTGGTCTTGGAGAACGGGAATGACATGCCGTTATCGCTCAGGAACATGACCACGGTATCGTCCTCGAGACCGCTCTCGTTGAGTGCCTTAAGGATCTGGCCGACGGTTTCATCGCAACGGTGAACCGAGGTGAAATACTGGGCCAGTTCCGTGCGGATATCGGGCAGGTCCGGGAGGAACCCTGGCACCACGACCTCCTCGGGCTTGTATGTGCGAGTGATCGAAAGGCGACCGCCCGCCGCTCGCTGCCTGGCCCTCGGACGGGCCTGCCCCTGCTCGCTCCCGGCGAACGGCCGGTGAGGATCCTGCGAGTTGGCCATCAGAAAGAACGGCCGCTTCGCATCGCGAGCCTTCTCGAAAAACGCCTTTGCATGCTTGTAGTACAGCCCCGGATCACGGCCGCCGCCCAGTTCCTCGGGAGGCACGACCACGTCCCAGCAGAACTTCTCCAGCGGGGCCAGGTGCCCGACCTTGGCCATGATGCCATTGAGATAACCGGCGGCCCGGAGCGATTCCTGAAGCGTCGGCACGTCGCGGCGGATCGGCTCGAAGCCCATCGCCCCGTTGCGGTGCGGGTATCGGCCGGTCATCAGCACCGAGCGGGACGGCTGGCAGACCGCGATGGTCACGTGAGCGTGCTCGAAGCGCATGCCCTCGGAGGCCAGCCGATCGATATTGGGCGAGATGTTCGGCACTTTGCAGCCGGTCACCCCGAGCGAATCGTAGTTCAGGTCGTCGGCGGTGATCAGCAGGATGTTGACCTTCCCGGCAGCGGCTGCGGGGCGCCCTGCCTCGCCCGCCCGAACTGTCAGGGCCGCAAAGCCAGCCAGCGCCATTGCCAGGCCCGTCGCAGTAAGTCGAGCCAATTGAGTCATCGGAGTCTGAGCCTCCAAAACCGGTCCCTCGCGAAAACCTTCGCTGGAGCCGATCGCATGATGTTCACCCGCCGTGCCCGCTTTGTCCAGCGGCCGTGGTATAGTGCGCCTGCTGCGGTCATAATACCTGCCTTCGTCCAAGAGGAGACAACCGATGCAGCGAACACCACTTATCACCGTCCTGGCGACCTCGATAATCGCCGTGGTTTGCCTGGCCAGCGTGCTGTCGGCCGCCGATCGCCGTCCGAACTTCGTTTTCTTCCTCATCGACGACCTGCGCTACGATGCGCTGAGCTGCACGGGCAGCCCGTTTGCGAAAACACCCAACATCGACCGCATCGCCTCCGCCGGCGTGCGGTGCACCAACGTTTTTGTCACGATCGCGCTGTGCGCCCCTTCGCGGGCCTGCTTCCTCACCGGCACCTACGCTCACACCAACGGCGTAACCACCAACGAGCAACTGGAATTCGGCCACTCGATGGCGACGTTCCCCAAGCTGCTGCAGGCGTCCGGCTATGAGACGGCGTTTATCGGCAAGTGGCATATGAAGGGGGTGGCCGACCCGCGGCCGGGCTTCGACTACTGGCTCAGCTTCGTCGGACAGGGCGTCTACCAGGACCCGAAGCTCAACGAGAAGGGGCGCAGCTTCCAGGCCACCGGCTACATGACCGATCTGCTCACCCAATATGCGGTGGATTTCCTCAAACGCCCCCGCGAGAAACCCTTCAGTCTGTGCCTGTGGCACAAGGCCGTACACGGGCCGTTTACGCTGGCCGAGCGGCACAAGGATCTGTACAAAAACGTACAGCTTCCCGAACCACCCAACTTCAAAGACACTCTCGAGGGCAAGCCTGCCTGGCAACGGAGCCGCAATCCCGGCGACCCGCGGAATCTCACCACACGCCCGGCCCCGCCGGCGCGCAATCCCGGCGAATGGAATCCTCGCGGTCGGCAGATGCTCAATTACTACCGCACCCTGGCGGCTGTCGACGACAGCGTCGGCCGGGTACTGGACACCCTGAGAGACCTGGGCGCCTTGGACAACACGGTGATCATCTTCGCAGGTGATAACGGCTTCTTCCACGGCGAACACGGGCGCGGTGATAAGCGTCTGGCGTACGAGGAGTCAATCCGCATCCCTATGCTGATCTGCGGACCCGGCGTGGCCGGCGCGGGCGGCAAGCTCGAACCGATGGTACTCAACATCGACATGGCCCCCACCATTCTCGACCTGGCCGGGGTGAGACCGCCATCGTCGATGCAGGGCATGTCGTTCAAGCCGCTGCTGGCCGGGCAGAAGCCCGTGTGGCGGACCTCATTCCTGTACGAGTACTTCAAGGAAGGATGGCTTCCGCGAATCCCGACCATGGTCGGCGTGCGGACCGAGACCTGGAAGTACGTCACGTACCCGGAACTCGAGGATCTGGATGAACTGTACGACCTGACGAAGGACCCGATCGAGATGCACAATCTCGCAACCGGCCCGGCCGCCAAAGGCCAACTGACGAAGATGAAGGCCGAGCTCCACCGACTCATCAAGGAGACGGGCTACAAAGGCCCCATGCCGCGAGGATGAGGATTCCCCATCTTCACATTGGGTTCGTTTCGCAAAACGGGCCCTCGGCTGTCGGCGTCCGGGACGGCCTGACAGCGGCCGAGGCAGCAGGATTCAATTGTCAAAGATCGGGGGCCAGCAGACGGCGAGCGTGCCTGCGTTGGGCCTGTCGCCGGTTATGGGCGGAGTATCTCCGCTGGTCCTGGTGCAAACGTAACACGGCAGGGCGCTCCGCAGTGTTCCGTTCGGACGGAACGGCGGGCCCGACACCAGGGGCTGCCAACGAGACGCCGATTGCACGAGCTCACTGACATCAACGGAATTGACCCACCTGCCCATGCCACGGGTCAGGGCCAGATGAGGGTGCCGCTCGGGTCGTGCCCGCCGGCTCGGATGGGGCGAATCACCATGCCCATGTCTCATCCCCCGTAACTATCTCGCGGGCAGAGGGCAACCCGCAAACCATGACAATTCAATTCGCAGGGCGACCCGATTCTGGTATACTGATCGGGAGAGTCGGGGAGTTTGGCGGGCGTCAATTCGTGCGACCAGTGGGTTCTGCCGGAACCGGCGGAGCGAACCCCCCGAGCTCCGCTCAGATAGGAGGGTCATGATGGATACGCACCACCGACCTCGATGGCTCAGCGCGGGCCTGATGTCGCTGTTCTGCCTGAGTTTGCTCCTGTCTCCGACCATCGCCGCCGCTGATGGAACCGTGAGCGGACAGTGTCGGTTCGAGCAGATCAAGGGAAGGAACATCTGGTACACGGACCTGCACGAATGGAATGCCCATTTGACCCCCAGTTGGTCGCTGTTCGCTGATCCGCTGAGCTACCGTCTGAACCATGGCAGCTACTCTCTGACCAACCCCGCCGGTAACTACACCATCTACGTCAATCAGCCGGAGTTCTTCGGCCGGGCAAAAGTCGTCCGAAATGTCCAGATCACTGACGGCCAGACGGTCACGGTTCATCCCACACTCAATCTCGACTACTCCTGCTTTTACAAGAACGATTGGCCGAGCGGCTGGGCGACCCCCTGGTACCAGAGCTTCATCGCCACGGGCACCTCGATCAACAAGATCGCCTACTCCTGTGCGAGTGGCAATACGGGCACGATCAACGTCAGCCTGCTGAAGGACACGGGAGGCAACGTCACGACCTGGACCCAGGTGGGCACCACGAAGTCCTCGGGGAGTACGATCGGCGAGGCGTGGGTCGGATACCTCAGCGGCCAACTGCCGACAGTCCCGGGCGAGCGATACGCCGTTCGCCTGGCCGGACAGGGAGGCACGGCTTTCTCTCCGTACTGGCGCACGGACAACGGCGACGGATACGCCGGCGGCCAGGCGTTTGACGCCAACGGCAACCCGCTGAACAAGGACCTGTGCGTCCTGGTCTTGAGCGACAACGACGGCACCGTCATCCCCTACATGAAAACGACCGGCGGGATAGGCTCACAGGCGGGGTGGGAATGGCAATGGGGCCAGACGTTCAAGGCCACTGGCGAGGCATTGGCCGGCGTTGATCTCTGGTTCACCAGCGGCGAAGACTGGAACATGCAGATGTGGTTCAGAGTCTACGCCAACCCGCCGAGCGGGGACAACCCGCCCAGCGGGCAGGTGGGCATCAGCAAGCGGGCCCGTGGTGCCTGGCAAGCCAGTGCCGGACTCATGGGAATCGGCTACGAGCCGGGCGAAGTACCGTTGACCGCCGGACACACCTACTACGTCGAGATGACGCCCTACGGCGGCCCCATCGGCTATAACCCATGGCGGTTCGATAACTCCGCCGACGCGTACCCCCACGGGCATGCGTATGCCAACCGCCAGCCGCGACCCGACGTCGATCTCTGCATGACCATCATGGAATACGCGGATGCCACTCCGCCGACGATGGAGCGGTTGCCGGCCTGGTTCACCCGGGAGATCGTCCGCGGCACCGTCCCCGGCAACAGTATCTTCACCATCCGCAACACTGGAGGCGGGATGCTCAACTACACAATCTCGGACGACGCCAACTGGCTTTCGACGAACCCGGTGGAGGGCTCCTCGATGGGTGAGACGGACAACATCAACGTTATCTACAACACCGCCTCGCTGGCCATCGGCTCGCACACCGGCACGATCACCATCAACGCCCCAGGGGCCACCAACCCGACTGAGACGGTGGCCGTTTACCTGACGGTCACGCCGCCGCCGTTTGCCCCGTGCGATTTCGATGAGGACCACGACGTGGACATGGCGGACTTCGGCCGGTTCCAGCGGTGCTACAGCGGAGCTGGCAACATACAGACCGACCCGGCCTGTGAAGGGGCAAAGCTCGACAGCGACGACGACGTGGACAGCGGCGACTTCGGTGCCTTCATGGGCTGCATGTCGGGTCCGGGCGTCGAGGCCAACACGCTGTGCGCAGGGTGAG
>CAZPIO010000164.1:0-16530 GCA_964586235.1 uncultured Planctomycetales bacterium | reverse complement strand
AGATCATCTCGGTCAGCAACGTGACGTTCGAGGACATGGGCCGCGGCAGCCTGTGTGACTACTCGCTTTATGCCCGCGGTGCAACCGGGGCCGAGTTCGGGCAGATCCTCGATGAAACGCTGGACAAGCACCCCAAGCGTCTCATGGTGGTATCCCACGCCTACCTGGGCGGCATGAAGAAGGACTGGTGGACCCCGTATGAGGAAATGCTCGACAGTGACGAAGTCGATTGGATCGCGAGTTTCGACGAGTGGGTGAAGCCGGAGTACGGGGTGAACATCGGGGTCCCTTACAGCATGATCCCGGACAACCGCGAGGTGACGTACCAGATACCCACTCCGGCGGTTCCGCTGGATGAGCTGGAAGACGTGGACGAAATGTATAACCCCTGCGCTCCGTAGGGATCTGGTGCATGCGGTGTGATGTGAAAACGATACTTTGCGTCTTCATCTGCATGGGACTGACTGTCATAGGTGGAGGCTGCACGGCGAATACGGTTGATCCGCCGAGCGAAGACACACTGGTCATCTTCCATAACGGTACGGGCCCGATGTGCATCGAGGCGCTGGAGTGGCTGGCCGAGATTCAGGGAGAGCGACCGGACCTGGTTGTCGAGGAACACCTGACGACCGACTTGGGCAGCCTTATCCTCCTGACGGAGCTGAAGTCGCAGTACGGACAGAGCCAGGGTGTGTCGACCACCTTCGGCTACCTGCCGCTGATTTTCTTCGGCGGCCAGGCGTTCTCCGGCTTCAACGACGGGATACAGCAGTCCCTGGCGGATCTGATCGATGCAATGGACGCGTCGTCGTCGTGAGACGTCGCCAGCGTCAAAGAAGGAACGCAAGAAGGCTTTGAGATTGCGGCAGATTCTCTGCGGATAGAGGCAGCTCGACACGATGCCGCTTCGATCTGAAAGGAAGCCGTCGTAAACAACAACGAGCGGCTCTGAAAATGAGTCGCAGAAACAAAGGAGGTCAATAATGCCAGCAGGAGATGGAACAGGACCGATGGGAATGGGGCCGATGACCGGCCGGGCGGCCGGGTACTGCGCCGGCTTTGACATGCCGGGTTTTATGAATCGGATTCCGGGGCGCGGGATGGGCTTCGGATGGGGCCGGGGGCGCGGTCGAGGTCGTGGTTGGCGGCACCAGTTCTACGCGACTGGCTTGCCGTTTTGGGCGCGGACAGGCATGCCCGGCTTCGCAGTACCCATGGAGACCGGGCCTGCGGTGGAACATCAGACGCAGATCCTCAAGGCCCAGGCCGAACAACTGGAGGAATCTCTAAAGCAGATCCGCAGCCGAATCGCGGAGCTTGAGACAGCCCAGTCGAAGGGGAGCTGACATGCCAGGCGGCGGACGGGGATTCGGAGGAGGCGGACGAGGCCGCGGCGGTCACGGAGGCGGATGGGGCCGCCGGTCCCTGCGAGGGGGCAATCGGGGCGGCAATGGCGGCAGGAAGGACAATCCGTTGGAGGCAGGCTCTCGATCGGGGCCGGGGGAAGACGCCAAAGATTCGGCGACCAGCGTCGTGCCCGGGCCGGCAGTCAGGCTGGAGCAATTGAAGGTTCAAGCCGAGGAGCTGGAGCGGGAACTGGCCGCGGTACGATCGCAGATGGAGACAGCGGAGGCGCGAAAGCCCCACCCGGTGGCTGTCGTGGATGACGCTTTGTGCACGCGGTGTGGAGCCTGCGTCTCGGTCTGCGCGAACGAGGCGATCGTTGTCGACAAGGCTGTCCAGATTGATGAGGAGAAGTGTTCGGGGTGCGGCGCATGTGTTTCATGGTGCCGGTTTGATGCAATCCGACTTGCCTGAGGTCGGGCGAGCCACGGAAGCTGTTGCTCCGATGGGGGCAGGTAGCCAGGGCACGCGAACCCGCCATGGTTCACAGGCAGGAATCCCCGGCCGAGAGCCCCGAATGCCCAGGCCGATGAGGCACGCACACCAACGACAGGCCGCTCGACCGGGCCGGAACAAGCGGGAATTGCACCTGAGGATCTACCCCGACCCGGTGCTCCGCCGTGCGTGCGCGCCGGTGGAGGACTTCGACGCGGCTCTGGAGGATGTGGCAGCGGAAATGCTGGCCTTGATGCGGGCAGGAAACGGGATCGGGTTGGCCGCTCCGCAGGTCGGGCTCTCGCGGCAACTCCTCGTGGCTGAGATCGAGGGCCAGACGCTGAGGCTTACCAATCCGCGCATCCTGAGCAGATCGGGGGAAAGCCAGATGCCGGAGGGATGCCTGAGTCTGCCCGGTAAGCAGGTACTGGTCACGCGCGATCAGGAGATACGCGTCCTGGCCTACGATTTGAGGGGCTGCAAGGTTGAAATCGCGGTCAGTGGGCTGTGGGCACGGGTGATCGAGCACGAGATCGATCATCTCCAGGGTGTATTGATTATCGACCTTGGGAAAGTCGTCTCACAGGGATGAGGAGCGAAACCGCGTGTTGCCGGCTTCCCAAGTGTGCGCCGATTCCTGGAGGCTTGTGGAGAGACTGTGCGAACCTACCTTGATTGCGTGCCGTGTTTTGTCAGCCAAGCGCTCGATTCGGCGCGCCGCTGCACGGACTCGCCGGAGATTCATGAGCGGCTGCTGCGCGAGGCGCTGGCCCTGGCTTCGACCATGTCCTTCGCGAATCCGCCTCCGGTGATGGCGCGCCTGATCCATCGTCGCCTCCGTGAACTCACCGGGCAGGCCGATCCCTACAAAGCGGCCAAGCGAAACGCCAACGAGTTCGCCTTGCGGCTCTATCCCGACCTGAAGCAGTTGATCATCAACTCGAGAGATCCGCTCACCGCCGCGATCAAGTTCGCCATCGCCGGAAACGTGATCGACCTCGGCGTCAAGACGGGTCTGACCGACGGCGACATCCGTTCGGCGATCGGTGAGGCGATCGAGGGGGACGTCGATCCTGACACCGTGGAGAGATTCCGGCAGGCGGCGATGCCCGCAGGTGATATTCTGTATCTGGCTGACAACGCAGGCGAGATTGTCTTTGATCGCCTGCTCATCGAACAGATGCCGCCCGGCAGCGTGACTCTCGTGGTCAAGGCGGGCCCGATCATCAACGACGCCACTCGCGAGGACGCCGAAGCCGCCGGCCTGACGGATTTCGTCGAGGTGATCGACAACGGCGACGATGCGCCGGGCACCATCCTGGATTTGTGCAGCCCTTCGTTCCGTGAACGGTTTGACGCGGCGGATCTGATCATTGCCAAGGGGCAGGGCAACTACGAAACGCTCAACGAGTGCGGACATCACAACCTGTTTTTCCTGTTGAAAGTGAAATGTGCCGTCATCGCCCGGGATCTCCAGTGCCGCCTGGGCGAGATGGCCGTGCGGAAACATGGGCCCGTCTCGCGGGGTCCTGTCAAGGGCCCCGATGATGAGTTCGACCGGCTGGCGGAGGAGGCGCATTCATGAAAATTGGAGTGGCGGCGACAGGCGGCTCGCTGGACGCGGAGGTGGCCGAGCAGTTCGGACGATGCCGATGGTTCGTTGTGGTCGATTCCGAAACGCTCGGCTTCGAGGCGTTTCTGAACTCCGCGAGCACCATGGCAGGCGGGGCCGGCCCGGCCGCGGTCAAGGAACTGGTTGATCGGGGAGCTGAAGCGGTGCTTGCAGGCAGGTTCGGCCCGAATGCACAACAGGCGATTGAAGCGGCGGGAGTGCACTATGCTGAGGCGAGAGGCAAGGTGCGTGCCGCGGTGGCGGATTGGGCGAAGACGCGCGGATGATACCCGGTGACGGCGCTCTGGCGGGAGCAGGGCCTAAGATGGCTAGGCGGGGACCACGGGTGATATGTTTCGTGACGCACCATCCGGGAGCTTGTGCAGGATGGCGACCATCGGGGACGCGGCAGGGGGTCTGATATGCTGAGAGACGTCGGCGTACAACTCAAGGCTCACGTGCCTTTCACCGCCTTTGGCACCGCGACGGGCATCTTGATCATGGTGTTGATCGTGTGGACCGGAGTGTCGCAGTCCACGTCCAGCGATCTTTTCTGGACCTTTCATCCGATCCATGTGTTTCTCAGCGCGCTGGTGACGGCGGCGATGTACAGGCTTCACAGCAGAGGCAAGCTGTTGGCAACCGTCCTGATCGGATACGTCGGGTCAATCGGAATTGCGACCTTGAGCGATTCCATCATCCCGTACGTTGGCGAGTATCTGCTCGGGTTGCCCAACAAGGGGATACACCTGGGGTTCATTGAGAAGTGGTGGCTTGTTAACCCGCTTGCGCTGTTGGGGATTGCCGTCGCGCGGTTCTGGCCACAGACGAAGTTCACGCACTCAGGCCATGTGCTGCTGAGCACGTGGGCTTCTTTATTCCACATGACCATGGCCCTGGGAGACAACGTGACCGTACTGACGTGGGTACTTCTTCCCGTTTTTCTTTTCCTGGCAGTATGGGTTCCCTGCTGCACGAGCGACATCGTGTTCCCGCTGGTTCTGGCGAGGCGCCGATCCCCAACGGGTACCCCAGAGGGACAAGCGGAGGAGGCGTACCGACCATCATGAGGATCGCTGTGGCCAGCGGCAAGGGCGGAACCGGCAAGACCACGGTGGCGACGAACCTCGCCTACGTGGCGTCGCTCGACGGCGGCACGGTCGCCTACGTCGACTGCGACGTGGAGGAGCCCAACGGGCACCTGTTTCTCAAGCCGGAATGGCTGGTTTCGCGGACGGTCACGCGGCCGGTGCCTCAGGTCGATGAGGCCAGGTGTTCGCAATGCGGCCGCTGCGGCGAGATCTGCCAGTACAGCGCGATCGTCCCTCTCGGGTTGACGGTCCTGGTCTATCCCGAACTCTGCCACGGCTGCGGCGGCTGCGCGCTGGTATGCCCGACGGGAGCCATCACCGAAGCCCAACGGGAAATCGGCGTGCTGGAGATGGGCTGGTCGGACATGGTGCAGTTCAATCGCGGGCTGCTGAACATCGGGGAAGCGATGAGCCCGCCGCTCATCCGGCAGGTGAAGAACGCCCCGCCGAAGACCGATCTGACCATCATCGATTCCCCGCCTGGAACCTCCTGCCCGGTCATTGAGAGCGTGCGTGGCTCCGATTTCGTGCTGCTGGTCACCGAGCCGACGCCCTTCGGCCTGAACGATCTGAAACTCGCGGTGGAGATGGTTCGAGCCCTCAGGCTGCCGTTGGGCGTCGTCATCAATCGGGCGGACACGGGAGATCGTCGCACCTGGGAGTACTGCCGGGCGCATCAGATCCCGATCCTGGCCGAGATACCCGACGACCGACGAATTGCCGAGGCGTATTCGCGCGGTGAATTGTTTATCGGAAAGCTTTCGGAATACCGCACCCTCCTTGAGGACTTGCTGGACAAGGTGAGCAGCATGAGCAGCTCAGTACAGGAGCATAACGCATGAAACTAGGCCTCATTATCACCCAGGTCGACCCCGAAACGGTCTTCAACGCGTTGCGTCTGGCACTGTATAGCCTGGAACAAGGCGACGAGGTGCGTGTTTTCCTTTCGGGAAAAGGAGTGGAAATCGACCGGATCGAGGGCCCGAGGTTCAACGTCAAGGAACAGGCGCAAAGCGTCCTGGATGCTGGAGGACGGTTCTTTGCTTGCGGGGCGTGTCTGAAGCTCCGCAGCTCCGACGGATCGGAGATTTGTCCCTTGTCGACTCTCAAGGAGCAGTATGAGATTGTGCGCGACTCCGACAGGGTCGTGACCGTCTGACCGCGCGGACGAGGAGCTTTGCATGAACGAACTCGTTGTCATCAGCGGCAAGGGGGGAACAGGCAAGACGTCGATTGTCGCCTCGCTGGCCGTCCTTTGCGGCCAATGCGTCGTGGCCGACTGCGACGTCGATGCCGCGGACCTGCACCTTGTCCTCTCGCCGAAGATCAACGAACGCCACGACTTCTGCAGCGGCCGCCAGGCCGTTATTCGCCAGGACGCCTGCACCGGATGCGGAGCATGCCTGGCACATTGCAGATTCGGGGCGGTCATACCCTCGGTGTCCGCGGACGACCTCAGCGCAACTCCTCTTGGTGCGCGCTACGACTGCGAACACTGCGACTACTGCGAGCGGTCCTGCCCGGCACAGGCAAATGAGATGATTCACGTGTTGAGCGAGACCGTCGGCGCAGCGCGACGTGGCGGCTTCAGCATTGACCCGATCGCATGCGAAGGGTGCGGCGTCTGCGTCCGGTTCTGCCCGCAACAGGCCATCGACTTCCCGGAACGGCTCTGCGGGGAGTGGTTTATCTCGGAGACCCGGTGCGGACCGATGATCCACGCGAGGCTGGGCATGGCCCAGAGCAACTCGGGCAAACTGGTCAGCATCGTTCGCCAGAACGCCCGGACAACTGCCGAGCAGCGAAACCTGGGCCTCGTCATCATCGATGGGTCGCCCGGGATCGGCTGCCCGGTAATCGCATCGGTCACAGGCGCCAGCCTGGTGCTGGTGGTTACCGAGCCGACGCTGAGCGGCGAGCATGACTTGAAGCGAGTCGTACAACTGACCCGGCACTTCGGTATCCCGGTAATGGTGTGCATCAACAAGTGGGACCTGAACCCCGAGATGTCCGACGGGATCGAACAGTACTGCCGCAGTGAGTCGATTCCGGTGGCCGGCAGGATCCGCTACGACCGGGGATTCACGGAAGCGCAGATGCACGCCCGCACCGTTGTGGAGATGCCGAGCGGCGAGGTGGCCGCGGACATCCGCCGTCTGTGGGACGCGGTCAGGATCAACCTCAATGGACGTGGTCGCGAGGAGCAATCTGATCATGGGACATCCGCATCGTGAGATCATGATCACCATCCGGGTGGATTCCTGCCTGGCGAACATGTTGAAGGGCATTCCGAATCGTTCCGCGTTTATTCGGGACGCGATCCTCGACGCGCTCGCGCGCCAATGCCCGGCCTGTCACGGCGCTGGTATCCTTGCCGTGGCCGCTCGTCCTGATCAGGAGAAAGCTTCGGAGAAGTCGACCGGACAGCAGGCCCCCGACGAGGCTTGAACCAGGGCCGGCCGGTTGTTGTGCAAGACGGGGAGTGTCCCGGACGGTCACTAAGGACTCCCCCATACGAAAGGAAATCCACAGAATGGGCCCAGACCCCCTGACTCCGTACGGCAACCGGCCGATGGTAACGCCCATCGTCAACGCCGTGAACTATGAGTATCTCTCGTTTGACGTGCTCCGGCAGATCACCGACGGCGAGATCGACGGCTACACCTACCATCGCGATGACAACCCGACCGTCCGCGAAGTCGAGCGGAAGATCGCCGCTCTGGAAGGAGCGGAGGATTGCGTCGTCTGCACCTCCGGTATGGCCGCCTGCACGATGGTGTATCTGACGTACCTGAAGGCCGGCGACCACCTGATCATCTTTCACGACACATACGGGGCAAACTACAAGGTCTCGCTGATTCTGGAGCGGTTGGGCGTGGCGATCATCTGGCTGGACGCGGATGAAGCCGACCGGATCGGCGGGCACCTCCGGCCGAACACGCGGATGATCTTCCTGGAGACGCCCAGCAACCCGCTCTGCAAGATCATCGACGTGGCCGCGGTTCGCAAGGCAGCCGATGGGATCGGGGCCATGGTCGTGGTCGACAACACCTTTGCCACGCCCTACCACCAGAACCCGCTGAGCCTGGGGGCGGATCTCGTCGTCCACAGCGCCACCAAGGCCCTCGGGGGGCACAATGATCTCATGGCCGGAGCGATCGCCGGCTCCAAGGAGCATTACAACGGCTTGTGGTTCACCCGGCAGGCGATCGGCACGACGCTGGACGCCTACTCGGCGTTCCTCCTCGACCGAGGGCTCAAGACGTTTGAGCTGCGAGCTGAAGCCATTGCACAGCGGGCACAGGTTATCGCGGAATTCCTGGCCCAGCATCCCAAGGTTACCCGGGTGTTGTATCCGGGCCTGACCGGCCACCCGGGCCATGCCGTGGCTGCCCGCCAGATGCACGGCGGATTCGGCGGGATGCTGGCTTTCGACGTGGGTGAGGATGAAGAGGACGCCAAGCGGTTTGTGGCGGCGCTCAAGACCATCTACCACGCGGTCAGTCTCGGGGCCACAGAATCACTGATCTGCATTCCGCACCTGACCACGATGCTCTACCTGCCGCCGGAGCGGCGTACGACCTTCGGTGTCCGCAAGAACACGGTTCGGTTGTCGGTCGGCATCGAGCCGGCCGAGAAACTGGTAAAGGATTTGAAGCAGGCACTGGCATGCGTGCCGGAAAGGGCACCGCGGAGCACCTGAGGGGCGCCGCGAGCCCCCCGGTCTGGTATTGGACGTTATCAGCCTAAGATTTCGCAGGAGCCGTGCGATGAAACACGTGTTCGGACCGGTGCTGTCGCGTCGGCTTGGTCGCTCGTTGGGGATCGACTTGGTTCCGTTCAAGACGTGCTCGTACGACTGCATCTACTGTCAACTCGGCCGGACCACCTGCAAAACGGTCGAGCGCCAGGAATGGCTTCAATGGGAGCCGTTGATCGAGGAACTCAAACGGAGCCTCGACGCCCGGCCCGACTATATCACGCTCAGCGGCTCGGGCGAGCCAACACTGCACGCAGGCCTTGGCGAGCTGATCGATCGTGTGAAATCGGTTGCCGCCCTTCCGGTCGCGGTTCTGACGAACGGCTCGTTGCTCTGGCGAGCGGATGTCCGGTGCGATCTCCAGGAGGCGGATGTCGTCATTCCCTCCCTGGACGCCGGCGATCCGCGGTTCTTCCGGCACGTCAACCGACCTCACGATGCGATCTCCTTCGAACAGATGATTGACGGCCTGGTCGGCTTCCGTGAGGAGTTCAGAGGGCAATACTGGCTGGAGGTGTTTCTGCTGGCCGGCTACACCTCAGTTATCGCAGAAGTGGAGAAGATCGCCGCACAGGTCAGGCGAATTCGGCCTGATCGGGTGCAGTTGAACACGGTTGTTCGCCCCCCTGCTGAATCCACCGCCGAGCCGGTGCCTCATAAACAACTGGTCCGACTGGCGGACTTCTTTGAGCCGCAGGCCGAGGTGATTCCCGGTTACGAAGAACCACTCCGAGAGGAGCAAGTGCACATTGATGCCGGCCGGATCCTGGACACGCTGAGCCGCCGGCCCTGCACCGTCCAGGACGTCGCGGGGGCACACGGCCTTCACCGGAATGAAGCGATCAAGTACCTCGACGAGTTGACCCGTCGGGGGATGGTCGAGCGGGTTGTGGCAGGGGCGGACCTCTATTACAGGGCTGTGAGAAACCTCAGAACGAGGGAGACTGGAGATTCGTCCGGAGAGCAAAACCGATGAAGATTCTCGGGATCTGTTGCAGTCCGCGTAAAAGTCAAAGCACCTTCCGAGCAATGGAAATGTGGTTGGAGGCCGCCCGGACTCAGGACAGTGCCGTGACGACACAGTTGATCGAGCTGGCGGGTCTGGAGATCCGGCCGTGCCAGGCCTGCGGGCAATGCAAAGGTCAACTGTCGTGTCCAATCGAGGATGACTTCGCATCTTTGATACCGACCCTCGCGGATCCGGACGTTGCCGGAATGATCGTTGGTACACCGGTTTATTTCGGGACGATGACCGCTCAGTGCAAGGCTTTCATTGACCGCTGTGTCATGTTTCGGCGCAACGGCTGGTTTTTCCGTGACCGCGTGGGGGGCGTCCTTGCGGTCGGCGGTGTTCGCAACGGCGGGCAGGAGTTGACCATCCAGGCTGTGCAGGCAGCTCTGCAGTGCCACGACATGGTTTGTGTCAGCGACGGCCGGCCGACGGCCCATTTCGGTGCAACGGTGTTCAGCGGGGTTGACGGCGGAGCAGAGCAGGATGACTTCGGCCTGCAAACCGCCCGCAACCTTGGCAAACGTGTCGCCGAAATCGCGGTCAAAATGAGAATATGACAGGCACTCCGTTGAGGTGCATGATGCCTACTCGGGACTTACAGGCTGCGAGGGCAGCCTACCACGACCTGGATGCTCAGGCTTCGCGGGAGGCCCACGAGACGTCCGTGGCCGAACCCCACAGGCAGGCCCAAGGCAAGTACGTCAAGAGCATGGTATACGGCGGCTTGGACGGGATCATCACGACGTTCGCCGTGGTCGCAGGGGTGGCCGGGGCCAGCCTTTCGTCCAGTATCGTGCTCATCCTGGGTTTCGCAAACCTGATCGCGGACGGCCTGTCCATGGCAATCGGAGACTACCTCAGCACCAAGGCGGAGAACGAATACAACCAAGCGGAACGAAGACGGGAATTCTGGGAGGTCGAGAACTACCCTGAGGGCGAGAGGCAGGAGCTGATTGAAGTCTACGAGGCGAAGGGACTGAATCGCGACGACGCAGCCCTGATCGTCGATATCATTTCGAAGAACAAGAAGGCGTGGGTCGACGTTATGATGGTGGAGGAATTGGGCATCGTGGAGTCGGATGGATCCCCGGTTGGAAATGCCATCGCTACGTTCCTGTCGTTCGCGATCTTCGGCTTTGTCCCGCTTGTTGCGTATATCGCCGGATATTGCATGCCCCTGCTGAAACCACACCTCTTCGTCATCGCCTGCCTGCTGACCGCCGGCACGCTGTTCGCTCTCGGGGCAGTGAAGGTACAAATTACGGGGCGAGCCTGGTGGAAGTCGGGCTTCGAGATGCTCATCGTGGGCGGGCTGGCGGCGGTGGCCGCCTACGGAATCGGTCATGCCCTGTCAGGCCTGAGTTAGGTCTGTGCAGACACGAACTTGGCCGAGGAGGATGAGAAATGACGGCTAATCTGATGGTGACAGGTGCCCTGGTGACCGCTGCGGCGGCTTTGCTGCTCAGCGCTGCCACGGACGTTCCTCCCGGCACCACGCAGCCTTCATCGAAGGTGTTCACGATGGAGCCCATCGGCTGGGTCCGCATCAATGATGGCACGACCTGGATCGAGCTCGATCGAAGAGTCGAAGATGGGCTGATGGGGCTGGAGGATTTCTCGCACGTCTGGGTCTTCTGGTGGTTTGACCGTAACGACACGCCCAGCAACCGGCGCATCCTGCAGGTCCATCCGAGAGGTGATGGCCGCAATCCCCTGACAGGCGTGTTCGCGACACGCGCACCGGTCCGCCCCAATCTCATTGCTTTGACGCTTTGCCAGGTCACCTCGGTTGATGGCAACCGGATCAGAGTGGTCGGCATGGACGCATTTGACGGAACGCCCGTGGTCGATCTGAAGCCGTACATTCCCGCCCTGGATCGTCCGGACGGTGTGAGAGTACCGGATTGGCTCGACAAACCGACTTCAACACGCAAGGCCGGCTCCGTGCCGCCTTGATTTTGTCTCCTGACCGCCTCAAGCTGGTGAAGTTGTGGATCAGCAGCGTGTATCGCAGGAAGGTACAATGAAGAGTATTGCCGACCCGCCGCGCCGTATCTTTCCGTCGTCGCTTGCGGGATCTGTCCGGTTCGGCGCACTGCTGATCCTGGCTTCGGGCATCGGTTGCGCGACACCGACAGCCAGGACCGACGGCAGGCGTCCGTTCTCGATCGTGATGCTTCCGGACACGCAACTGTACAGCGAAAAGCGGCCGGATCTGTTCCTCACCCAGACGAACTGGATCAAGCGGAACCGCGACCAGGAAAACATCGTCTTCGTCACACACGTGGGCGACGTCGTCCAGAATCGAAGCAGGAGGCCCGCCGAGTGGAAGGTCGCCGATGAGGCAATGAGCGTCCTCGACGGCGTCGTGCCTTATGGTATCGCTATCGGCAATCATGATTACGACAGCGACAACGGCGCTCAGAAGGGCGCCGCGACGATGTACCTTCGGCATTTCCATCCCGACCGTCGATTCAAAGGCCGGCCGTGGTACGGCGGAGCATCGCCCAACGGGCTCAACTCGTACCACCTGTTTTCCGGCGGCGGAACGGACTTCATCATTCTGCATCTTGAGATGAATGCTCCGGACGATGCGCTGGCCTGGGGAGAGAGCGTGCTCGGACGACATCCCATGCGGCCGGCAATCATCGTGACGCACGATTACCTGCTGGGCAGGGACGGTGTCGGCCGGGACAACAGGCGTGATTACCGCAAGGACGGCAACACCGGCGAGGAGATCTGGGAGAAGTTCATACGGTGCAGCCCGCAGATCTTCATGGTGCTCTGCGGACACGTCGGCAGGACCGAGGAATACCACCAGATCTCAACGAACGACGCCGGCAACACAGTACTGGAGATGCTCGCCGACTATCAGCGCCGCGAAAACGGCGGCAACGGCTGGCTGCGGCTCATCCGCTTCGTGCCAGCCGGCCGTGAGATCCAGGTTCGCACCTATTCGCCCGCTCTCGATCGATTTGAGACGGACGCCAACAGCCAGTTCACGGTTCCCTGGGATAGGAGCCCGATCACATGCTGCGCAGAAGCACACTGAATTTCATCGTGGACGCCCTGGCCCTGCTGGCGATATTCGTCATGGTCGCCACGGGGCTGATCATCCGTTTCATTCTGCCGCCCGGTACGGGCGGTGGCCACGGTGAAGGGGGGCTTTTGCTCTGGGGCCTGGGACGCCACGACTGGGGCGACGTGCACTTCTGGACGTCCGTCGCCCTCAGCGTGCTCCTTATCATTCACGTCGCGCTGCACTGGTCGTGGGTGTGCGCAATGGTCCAGCGGTTTCTCGGATGCGCGGATACTGATCAGCACGGCGCCGGCAGACGCAATGCCTACGGTATCGGGTTTCTTCTTGTCGTGGCCCTCATCTTTGGTGGTTTCACGTGGTACGCCGGCACTGCGGTCACGCAGGTCAACGCACGGCGGCCGTCAGAGAGCGGACCCGCAATCGCGGAAGACGAGACTCTGCGACATGGCCAAGAAGAGGGCCACGGCACCGGGCACGAGCAGATTCGCGGCTCGATGTCCCTTGCGGAAATCGAGGCCGCCACGGGGGTATCAGTGGAAACACTGAAATCCGAGCTCGGTCTCCCCGAGGGCACTGCACCTGAGGAGCGACTGGGACGTCTGGCCCGACAACACGGATTCAGCGTCGACAAGGTCCGAGACATCGTCGCCAAGCATAAGCCGCAACCGGACAAACGATGAACTGCTGGGCCCTCGATGCTGAGTTCCATGCACAGCCTGACGAGTTGGGAGTCGCGACTGCCGACGAGCAAATGACTGCTACACGGTTTGGACCGGGAAAGCGCCGACAGGCGCCTTCGGCCTTGGCCGAATGAATATCGCGACAAGCGTCGCAGCCACAGGGTGAAGGAAACCGACCATCGTGAACACGGGCACGTATCCGACGCGGTCGACCATGCTTCCCACGAGCGGTGAGAACGCGGCCGAGCCGAGCATGCCGCACATCCCCGTGAATCCGTAGGCGGAGGCGACGGCCCGCTTGGGAAACAAGTCGGCCGGGAAAGTCAGCAGGCTGGCCGCCCATGCCTGGTGAGCGGTGGTCGCGATCGTGATAAACAGGATGGCAACGTAAGGGCTCTCGGCTCGCACCGCCGGGATGGCCACCGGCATCATGGCCGCGAAGATCACCATGGACAGCTTGCGGGCATTGATGACCGAGAAACCTCGCTTCATCAGATACGCGGACACAAAACCGCCGATGAGGCTCCCGAAGTCCGCGCCCAGATAAGGCACCCACGCGAACATGGCGATCGTCTTGAGGTCGAACCCGCGCGCGGAACTCAGGTAATTTGGCAGCCACAGCAGATAGAAGAACCAGCCCGGATCGGAGATGAAGCGAGCCAGCATGAGGACCCACAGTTCCTTGCGCCGAAGGGCTTCCGTCCAGACATCCCTGCCCTCACCGGCCAAAGCCTCGGTTTCCCGCTGACCGGCATGGATGAGTTCGCGCTCCTCGATAGTCAGTTGGGGATGCCGGTCGGGATGATGATACAGGAGCAGCCACAATGCGACCCAGATGAAACCGGCCAGACCCGTGACCACGAAAGCCGACTGCCAGCCGTAGGACCAAACCAGCCATCCGACCAGGGGCGGCGCGATGACCGCCCCCGCACCGGCGCCGATGTTCATGATTCCCGTCGCAACGGTCCGCTCTTTCGCGGGAAACCACTCCGAAATGGACTTGATCGCCGCGGGGAAATTGCCCGCTTCGCCAACACCCAGAAGGAATCGCATCGCGGCAAGCGAGCGGAAACCTCCGGCCAAGGCGTGACCAACATTCGCGATGGACCACCAGATGACCGCAAGGGCGAAGCCGGCCCGCGTGCCGATCCAGTCAATGATGCGGCCGGCAATCGGATGCATGAGCCCGTAGGCGAGCAGGAAGGCTGACGTGATCGCGCCGTAATCCTGATTGGACAGGCCAAATTGCTCACGGATGACCGGAGCCGCGACGGAGAGCGTCTGCCGATCAAGGTAGTTGACGGTGGTCGCCAGCATCAGCAGCACCGCAATCAGCCACCGGAGGTTCCTGATCTTCATCAGACACTCACCAACCCGACAGGGGGCGACCTGCGTCCGTCGCCGCCCAGGATTCGTCCGTCAGGCAAGATCCTTCATCGCCACCGCATCCATGTCGGTGAATTCCTGGTTCTCACCGCCCATGGCCCAGGCGAAGCTGTACCTCGAAGTCCCACACGCACTGTGAATCGACCAGCCGGGAGAAATGACCGCCTGACGATCGCGGACGATCAGGTGGCGGGTCGCCTGCGGCAGCCCCATCAGATGAATTACCAGATCATCCGGCTTCAGCTCGAAGTACAGGTAGACCTCCGACCGGCGGGCGTGGGTATGGCAGGGCATGGTGTTCCAGACGCTGCCCTCGGCCACGGAGGTGATGCCCATGACCAACTGGCAGCTCTTGATCCCGCCGGGGTGGATGTACTTGCAGATCGTCCGGTCATTGCTCGCGGCCGCGGACCCCAGACGCACCGTCTCGGCATCGCCGGGCGAGGCGTGGGCGGTCGGATGGACCGTATGGGCCGGATAGCTGACCAGGTAGAACAGGGCGGGTTCGGCGGTCTGGTCGCTGCGAAAGACAATATCCCGGCTGCCGCGGCCGATGTACAGGCCATCTCGCGGTGTCATGCGATAGGACTTGCCGTCAACGGTGATGGTCCCGGCCTGGCCGAGGTTGAGCACCCCGACCTCGCGCCGCTCGGCAAAGAAGCGGCCGGCCAGTTCCCTTGAAGCCGGCAGCCCCAGTTCGCTGCCGATCGGCACGATCGAACCAATGACCGCCCGGTCCGTCTCGACGTAGAACAACTTGACCTCGCCCGCTGCGAACAATCCCTCCAACAGGTAGGATTGCCGTAGTTCGACGGTGTTCATCCGCTGGTATCGGACCGGATCGCCCGGAATTCGTGTTTCCATTTGTCTTCCTCGGGTGGTCATGAAGAGATCACCAGGCTGTTGGGCGGTCAACCAGCAAGGAAAACAGGCGGGCACAATCCCCCGGCCCTGTCTTTGGTTCACGTGCCAGACGATCCAACGGCCGAGCAGCCTACTTCACCGTCTCCACCTTCACCTCCGCCCTCATCCGGGCGACCTGTTCCAGCATTGTCTGGTATTCCCGTGCCGATCTGGCCGCGCCCGGTTCCTTAAACCAACTGCCATGATAGCGATAGCGGATCTTGCCGTCCGCGGGCTTGAGCCGAATGTAGGTGTTGAAGTCGTCCTCGCCGAACGACACGATCTGGGCGGGTTCGACGACCACGCCAAGCCCGAGGTCGCCGGCCTTAGGCACTTCCCGATCACCCAGCGCCTGGCATCCCCAGCGGCCGAGGATCCCGGCAGCCTGGTCCTGGATCAGAACGGTATCCTCGTGCCTGGGCACACCTGTGACCATCTCCGGCATCGGCGAGCCACGATACGGGGCGATTCGGATCTCCGCTTCGCCCCAGCGCTGCCCGGCAAGGATGCTCATCCGCACCCAAAGGTCGTAGTGCGGGGCCTTGTTCGAGGTAATCGCCTGCCGTGAGAGGTCCGGGATCGGCCCCGGCTGCCAATAAACATACTCGAGGTCCACCACCGCCCGCAGTGGACCGTCCGCGCGGATGTGATGCGTCTTCATCACGTTCGAGGCCTTATGCACGCGACCGTCGATCCACGCCCCGAAACCGCCGATCCCCAGGGCCCGTCCCACCTTGAGCACATCGAGGCCGTACTCGTTTTCGATGGCGTGCGATACGCCCGGCCTGGCCCAGCCGTCCAGCGAGAGGGTAGGCCTGGTCTTGCCGAAGATGTCCATCGCATTATCCGCGTTCCAGTAGATGCGAAAGGCAATGAGGTCGGACTCCCATGCCACGCCGTCGTACCCCTTCAACGACATTCGTGCGTGCGCCCGCGCAGGGGCTTTGACCTCCGTGCCCTGCCTGCTCAAGCGGTACTGCCGGCTCTCTTTCGGCTTGAGGCTCGCCAGGAAGACCTGCTCGTCGATCTTGCCGTCGCCGTCGAGATCGTCCCGCTGGAAGGCCACCGGTTCGGGACCGCTGAGATACCGGTATCCCGCCTCCCAGACCCGCGCTAAATCGGGGGTCCAGGGAACCACCACCGGCACCTCGGGCCAGGCATCCTGTGTCGGATTGGACACGGTAATGACCACCTGCGGCTGGTCCTG
>CAZPIO010000163.1:0-16671 GCA_964586235.1 uncultured Planctomycetales bacterium | reverse complement strand
AGATGCTGACCTTCTCGGCCGCGATCTCCTGGTTGACGATCGGCAGCATCGCCGACCGCTGCCGGGCGATCGACACCGGCGTGCTGATCGCGTATTCGAACAGTTCGCCCGCCGACTGGGCCTCGGCCACCGACTGAATACCGTGCCCGGCCAGATACAGGTCAGCGACCTCCGCCGGCCTGTTGGCTACATCCGCACCTGCAAATCCGCCCATGCCATAGCCGCCGCCCGCCGGCGCGCGCTTTCCAGCGAGTCCCGCCCTCCTCGCGGGCGCCGCCTCCTCGGCAGCCGGCGGCCTCGCCGACGCCAACGGTGCGGCGCTCGGAGCAACGGCAAGGGCTACCGCCGCTTTGGCGACTCCGGCTTCGAGCGTCGGCGGCCGGAGCGACGCGTACAACTCCAGTTCTTCCCTCGGCCGGGACACGTACAACGGCGTGTACAGGTCCATGGTGAACGAGATCGGACGGCCGGAAACCAGCGACAGCCGGACATCCTTCCAGTCCTCTTCCGTCGCGTTCTCCACCGTCGCCCAGCCCTGCAGGAACGGCTTCTTGTCCGGTGACAGCACCAGCCGGTAGCTCGTCTTCCAGATCGGCGCTTCCAGCAGGTACGAGGCCCGAACCCGCCGCTTGCCGTCGCCCGCGAACTGAATGGTTACCCCCTTCTTATCCGCATCGTGGCTGGCGGCCAGCGTGGCCAGGGCCTTGGCCAACTCGCCATTGACCTTCTCGCTCTTCAGCTTGATACCCTCGATGTCGCTGAACTTAAGTTGCTGGAGACCGCCGTTGGTCAGCACGTTCAGCACGTCGATCTCGATCGTCTCCTTGTCCACCGCGATCTTGAGCTTCTCGACCCCCACGATCACCCCGCTGACCGCCTTGCTCCCGGTAATCTCCACCGGCTCGCCGCGCAGTTGGCCCAGCAAAGCCGCCATCGTCGGCTTGCCGGTGATGTCCACGGCAAAGCTCTTGAGCGCCTTGTCCACCGGATCGTGCGAGGCATAGCCCACCGCGCTGATCGTGCCTCCGCCGAAGTCCTGGACTACCAGCGACTTGAGAATGTCGTTGATCTGGGCGGTGCGGAACTTCAGCTCCGCCGCCGCGCTGCCCGTAACCTCCGCCTCGCGCTCGAAATACCCCACCCCGCTGGAGAACAGGGCAATCTTCGAGACCTTCAGCTCGGTCTCCTGGGCAATGAGCGACATCGGGGCCGCCAACACCACAGCAAGCACCGCCGCCAGCGGCAGAATCGGTCGAATCATCGCAATACTCCTTTCAGTTGCTGCTGAGAAAGCACCGTATTCAGACCAAACCAAGTTGTTAGACGCCCAAGGCCGCCCGGGGTTCCCGCGCCCCGGCCGTTTCACGGAAAAACCGCCCCACGGCACGCCTGCCGGCCTGCATGGGCTACTTTACATCCAGCGACAGCAGGTAGGCCTCCAACTCCTCCTGCTTTTTCTGCTGCTGCTCGCGCAGCTTGTCAAGCTCGCCACGAAGCTGCTCGATGCGAGTCTCGACCGAGTCGAACTTCCTGAGCTGCCGCTGGTACGAATCGCTGTTGGCCTGCAGGGTCTTGAGGTTCTCCCGAACACGGGCCTGCTCCTCCAACGACTCCTCGATCTGTTCGTCGCGCAGGTCGAAATCGCGCTCCACGGCCTCGAGTTCGGACTGGATCCTGACCACTTTTTCGAGAGCCTGCCGTAAGGCGGCCGAGATCACCTTGCCCTTCAGGAAGATTTCGATGTACTCCCGGTCGTATTGGGTCAACTCGCCCTGTTCTTCCAAGATCATCTCGAGCCGCACTTTCTGCACGACTGTCTGACCCGCGGGGACGGCGGTCCTGAAGCGAAGCAGATCCTGCGTCCGCTCGAACGGTTCCTTGGGCTCCACCAGCCTCCACCCGCTGTCGTAAGGCTCCTCGATAATCACGTCCCGGTTCTTCTTGTCCTTGTTGCGGACGGTGTATTCCGAGGTATCCACCAGCTTCTTCTGAAGAATCAGTGTGCCCTTGGCGACGCGAGCGCTGAGCAGTTCTTCGGGACGCTGCTTCTGATCGGCGATCACTTCGACCCCGAGATCCAGAGCGTATGCGATCATACGTTTCTCCGCAGGCTTGATGTCCGGCAGCTTGGAGTCACCGGCACAAACGTTCTCATCGAAGACCGTGACCGGGCCCTGCATGAGGTTCTGTCCGGTCGCATTATCGACGATCAGGCCGTTCAGCGGGTGTTTCGGGTGCGTGTCGGGGTTATAGATGCTGACTTTCTCGGCCGCGATCTCCTGGTTAACGATCGGGAGCATCGCCGACCGCTGCCGGGCGATCGACACCGGCGTGCTGATCGCGTATTCGAACAGTTCGCCCGCCGACTGGGCCTCGGCCACCGACTGCACACCTTGCGCGGCCAGATCCATCTCCTTCCCCTCCAGCGCCCCCATGCCTCCCATGCCCCCCATGCCGTATCCGCCCATGCCGCCCATCATTCCTCCGCCGTACCCACGTCGCGGCCTCCTCGCCGATCCCGCTCGTTCCGCAGGTTTCGGGCTTGCCGGTGGAGCCTCAGCCACGGAAGCGGGAGCCGGGGTGGCAAACAATCGCCCAGCCGCCGGGACCCCTGCCTCGAGTGTCGGCGGCCGGAGCGAGGCGTACAGTTCGAGTTCCTCCCTCGGCCGGGAGACATACAACGGCGTGTACAGGTCCATGGTGAACGAGATCGGACGGCCGGAAACCAGCGACAGCCGGACATCCTTCCAGTCCTCTTCCGTCGCGTTCTCCACCGTCGCCCAGCCCTGCAGGAACGGCTTCTTGTCCGGTGACAGCACCAGCCGGTAGCTCGTCTTCCAGATCGGCGCTTCCAGCAGGTACGAGGCCCGAACCCGCCGCTTGCCGTCGCCCGCGAACTGAATGGTTACCCCCTTCTTATCCGCATCGTGGCTGGCGGCCAGCGTGGCCAGGGCCTTGGCCAACTCGCCATTGACCTTCTCGCTCTTCAGCTTGATACCCTCGATGTCGCTGAACTTAAGTTGCTGGAGACCGCCGTTGGTCAGCACGTTCAGCACGTCGATCTCGATCGTCTCCTTGTCCACCGCGATCTTGAGCTTCTCGACCCCCACGATCACCCCGCTGACCGCCTTGCTCCCGGTAATCTCCACCGGCTCGCCGCGCAGTTGGCCCAGCAAAGCCGCCATCGTCGGCTTGCCGGTGATGTCCACGGCAAAGCTCTTGAGCGCCTTGTCCACCGGATCGTGCGAGGCATAGCCCACCGCGCTGATCGTGCCTCCGCCGAAGTCCTGGACTACCAGCGACTTGAGAATGTCGTTGATCTGGGCGGTGCGGAACTTCAGCTCCGCCGCCGCGCTGCCCGTAACCTCCGCCTCGCGCTCGAAATACCCCACCCCGCTGGAGAACAGGGCGATCCGAGAGACCTTCAGCTCCGTCTCCTGGGCCATCAGCGACGTCGGGGCCGCCAACACAACAACAAGCACCACCGCCAGCGGAAAAACTGGTCGAATCATCGCACATCTCCTTTTCTTGGCCGGACCACGGCTTTCGGATCGGGCTTGATCATTAGACGCACGAACCCGGCTAAAGATCCCAAACGGTGGGTTGTCGGGAGAGTCCGTTCCGGGTTTTGCACACTACGGTGTGGCAGCCGGTTTTGCCGCCGCCTTCTGGCTGTCGAGGACCACGTCCGGCGGAGCGCAGTGGGGCAACAGCCGATCGGGGATGGAGTTGGCCGGGTCAAACTTCTTGGCCCGGGCGAGCGGCTCGTAGGCGGTGTCCTTCTGGCCGGAGTAGTAGCGGACGTAACCCAGCATGATCAGCCGTTCGACGCTTGCGGGCGACTGGGCCAGGGCCGCCTCCAGGGCTCGCACGTGACTGTCGAAATCCGCCCGACGGCCGTAGTCATCTCGCATGTCATAGTCCAGGAGCACAAGCTTGGGCTGAAGCTCGAAAGCCCGCTTGAGAAACGGCATGGCCTCGCGGTACCGACCGGTCGCGAACAAGGAATGGGCGGCGTAGATCCGGGCGGCCGGGTCGCCCTGGTTGGTCTCGGTGGCCAGTTTGAAGGCATCGGTCGCCTGGCGATAGTTCCCCTGCTTGAACAGGGCCAGGCCTTTGTCCATCGCGTCGAGGGCGTGAATCAGCACCGACTCCTGCCGTTCGGTGGAAGTCTTGTGGAACCGCCAGTAGTTGTATCCGCTGGTGAAGCCGAAGCGGTACGCGTCGCCCCAGGATTCGGTGAAATAGGGACTACCGTAGGAGTACGGCGGGTATCCGTATCCATAACCGTAGCCGTATCCGTATCCCCCAGGCCTGCCACCGAAGCTGAGATAGCTGTTCCACTCCCGGTCCGCGGGGCTGATTTCGCTGAGCGGCATCTGCACATAAGGGGGCGGGACGTACACGTAAGGCGAGGGGACTGGATAGACATACTGGGCGCCGGGAACCGGCTGCTGCTCGTCGAGCGGCTGGTCGGCGGGCGCGAGCGGAGGAGGGTTCCGATCGGCGGCCGCGACGGGCCGTGCTCTCTCGATGGCCTTGCCGTTCGATACAACGGGCCTGCCGATTGGGGCTGGCCGCACGCTGTTGTTCGGTCTGGCGGTCGAAGCGGTCGAACCGTTCGGTCGCTGGCCGGCCGAGTCGGGAAGTTCGGTGCCCGCCCTCGGGATGGTCGCCAGCCGCTTGAGGGCGACACGCACCACTCCCACGTCGGCGGGCGCGGTGGCCGGCGACTTCACCACGACCACCGACGGCTGCGTTGTCGCCGCATCAGCGGGGTGCGACAAAGCTGCCGCCAGAATGTACGGAGCGACGAAGAGGATAGACAAACTGGACACAACCGGCGTGGCGAAGCTTCCCCGGGCAGACATGACACGCCTCCGATGCTACTGAGTGGGTCCGTGCGGCACGTCTTCCCCATTATCAATACACACAACGATGATGGCAAGTCGCAGTGTCAAAGCGGCCGAATAAGCCCTAAGTCCTGTCCTTATATAGAGTTATAAAGATTGTGGGAACAAGTGTTATCTTTTTCGACGGTCTCGACTGGCTTTGTCGCGCACGGCCGTGGAAATATCCCGCACAATCCAGAACGCTTCAGCAGCCCGCAGCCCTGCCACACTGCCGCGGAATCGAGCGAGTGCTTCGATGGCCTCCAGCGAACGGGCCGGAACATTCTCATCGAGTTGGGAACGATAGAGCCGCATCGCATCAAGCTTATTCGAAAGGCTTGACCCGATGTCCACGTACCAGTTGGGCTGGAAAGGCGGCTCCACGCCCGGAGCGGTCCAGTGCGTCTCGGACACTGTCTCATAGCAGCAGACCCGCCTGACCAGAGGTCGACGGCCGTCCGGTCGCACAGCCACCATGGCCGCGTCGAAAATCTGACGATGGTCTTCGTGCCGGTCGCCGGGGAACGGCAGCAAGACCAGCTCCGGCCGGAGTTCGTCCACGAGGCGGGAAAACGTGGCGTTCAGTTTGTGCTCGGGGATCAGATGAAGCGTCGTCACCGGCAGATTGAGAAAACGCAGCGTGCGGATGCCGAGAAAGTCGGCAACCTTGCGGGCCTCGGCGCGAACCCGGCGAACCTGCGAGGCCGGGAACAATGGCGTACCCCGTGTCACGATGGCCACCGTGACGTCATGGCCTTCGCGAACCATACGCACGATGGTGCCGCCGCAACCGAGCACCTCGTCATCCGGATGGGGGGCGATCACAAGGACTTTGTACATGGACGTCTCCCGTTTGCGCGCACCCCGACACTTAGAGCCTATCCCGGTAGGTCCGTCTGGCTCGGGTGCCACTGGCGGCTTGCCCGCTAGTGCACGAGCAGACAAGCTGCCCGTGGCACCCAACTGGGATAGGTTCTTAACCGAGCTTCTGCCCGACGGCCGGCACCCCTTGCTGAATATCGGCAAATTGAGTGTCGATCAGTTCAATCTGTCCACGGCCAGTCTGGACGACCGCTCGGCCCGACGACTCGGCAACCACCACACCCGGCTCACCCGCTGCTTCAGCCCCCGCGGTTGACTGCTGTAGGAGCGGTCTCTGACCGCGACCTTCTACCGTGGTCTCCACACTCGCGACCGGCCTAGCTCGCCAGACGATCAGCTTTCGCCCGTCGCAGAACGTGAACGCTCCCGGATACGGCCGCCCTGCCGCTCGAATCAGGCGGTAAATCTCATCTACCGGGCGGGTCCAGTCGATGAGGCCATCCTCCGGACGCCGCCTCTGGTAATACGTGGCCTTGCTGTGATCCTGCGGGCGTCGCGGCACCTGGCCGGATGCGAAGGCCGGCGACAGATCTGCGACCATCCGCTCCAGAACAACGTTCGTCCTGGCGATGAGGTCTTCGGAGTAATCGTCGGGCATGACCTCGACCGGACGCTGATCGATGATATCGCCCGCATCCGCCTCGTCGGTGAGGAAGAACAGGTTCGCCGCCGCCGGGCGCTGCAGCAGGATCGTCCAGGCGACGGGAGCCCGGCCGCGACCTTCCGGCAACGGCGTCGGATGAAAACCCACCGCTCCGGCGCGGGCGATTTCCCGCAGCCGAGTCGGCACCAGTTGCGATAGACCGATGACAAACAGCCAGTCCGGGCGGTGCCGCCCGAGAAATGCCTCCACCGCGGGTTCGGTCACCTTCTCGAACGCCAGGAAAGGTGCGTTTGCCTGCTCGGCCAGCGGGCGAAGATCTTGGTAATCGCCGACGGAGTCTCGATAACGCTCGTGCAGACCCAGCACGCAAGCCACGGGCAAACCGCCGCGGATCATCCCCCGCAGGGTCGCCGCCGACGAACTCACGCTGCCTATCAACGCCGCGTTCATTTCGTCCGCTCCGCATACGGGCTCTGCTCGAAGGGCCGGGCGAACCAATCTTCGCCCAGCGCGACGATCAGCAGCGTCTTACCCAAAATCATCAGATCCATCAGCGGTCCGCAGTGATCCACGTAATAGACATCGTACTTGATCCGCTCGTCCCAGCTCATCGCGGCATTGCCGTTGACTTGGGCCAGGCCGGTGATTCCCGGCCGCACCTCCAGCCGCCGCCGCTGGAAATCGTTGTACGCCTCGACCTGCTCCATGATCGTCGGCCGGGGCCCGACCAGCGACATGTCGCCCCGCAGGACGTTGAACAACTGCGGCATCTCGTCGATCTTGAACCGGCGAAGCACGCGGCCGACCGGCGTGATGCTCGCGTGACTCAACGGCACGATCTCGTGGATGTCGTGGACGTGGTCGGCCCGCATGGTGCGGAACTTGTACGAGGCGAACGGTCGCCCGCCCCTGCCGCCGCGCGTCTGCACGAACAGCAGCGGCCCCGGCGAGGTCAGCTTCACCAGGATCGCGGCCGGCAGCCACACCACGGCCAGCAGAATGATCAGCGCCAGGCTGACCAGAATATCGATGACACGTTTGACGAACTGGTACATCGAGACGTCCCGAATCGTCGAACCATCCGCGTCGTAGGAGCGGCTTGCAGCCGCGATTCTTGAAGAGCCGGCAGGTTTATCCTGCCGGTTTTCCCGCGATCCGCGAATACCACGGGGATAAACCCCGTGGCTCGCTGGATCGCGGCTGCAAGCCGCTCTTGCGTGCACACACGGCACCCTACCCGCCCGACTCCAGATCGAGCAATCGGCGTTTGAGCTTCACTCCCTGTTCGGCCGAGAATCCGCCCAGCGAACCGTTGCCGGCGACCACGCGGTGGCAGGGAATCACCAGCGGCACCGGATTTCGCCCCAGTGCCCCGCCGACCGCCCGAGCCGCGGCAGGCCGGTCGATCTCTCGGGCCAACTGCCCGTAGGTCTTCGTCCGGCCGTAACCGATGCGCGCGCATCGTTCGAGAACCCGCCGTTGAAAAGGTGTCAGTGCCGACAGGTCGAGCTTCACCTCGAATTTCTTGCGCCGGCCAGCGAAATACTCGCGCAACTGCTTTTGAAACGCGGGCATGAGACCCGGTTCATACTCGGCATCCGGAAACTCGGCGGCCAGAGTCTTCGCCGCCTTCTTCGCGTCGCCGCCCATCAGCACCACGTTGCACACGCCGCGCTGCGTGGCCACAACACCGACGGCCCCATCCGGCACAGATATCACAGTAAACTTGCTCATAACAATAGGTTAGGGCCAATCGCGAGTCGCGACAAGTGGCGAGCGCAGGACGGCGATTCTCATGCTTGTCACCACCACTGGTGAGACCTCTCTACCTGTGGGAACGCCAGAAAGACAGGGGCAAGATGCCGCGCCACCTGCCAATAGGAGCCACCGCCGGATAAAAACCCAGCAATCCCACGATCGCCCACATCGACAGTTTCCATATGTCCTGAGCCCGCCCCCCGTAGGGTCCCGTGCGGGAGTAGGCCCGGTAGCTTAACACAGCGTTCTCGATCGTTCTCGAATCGGGTGTGAACCAGATTTGCCTGGCCGCATCCGACATGCCGCCGTGGCCATGGGGTCGCCACTCGGCAGGCCAATCCGGCGACGGAGCCCCCAGGTGTGACCATCGTCGTTCGATCAGCAACCACCCCCCTGCCATACGCCATCGTACCTCCAGAAGTTCGTCGCCGGCAAACACGGAGTCTCTGGGCTCGAAGACCGCTTTTCTCCAAGGAATGGGCCCGATTTGCCGGACGGTCAGCGGGCGGACAAGGCTCAAGAGCGTGAGCGCGAGCGTCAGCAGTGCCGCGGCGGCACATCCTGCTAACAGCCCCCGCCGCACCCTGATCACCGTCGGCACGCCGGGCCCCGTGTGCGTCTTCGTCCCACACTCCGAGCAGATCCGAGTGACGTTTCCCCGCAGATCGTATCCACATCGCAGGCACGCACCCCGCTCACACCGCCGTCGGCCCCGCCTCAGCCACGACCCGAGTGCGTAAACGGGGAATGCCACAAGCAGAAGCAACGGGATGTAACACGAAGTCTCGGCCCAGTAGTAGTCGACTGACCACATGTCGCGATGCGGCAGCCACATGTCGTCGAGCGCCGTCCAGTGGCCGCTTGGCGGCATGCCGATGCCGTTCTGATTCCGCCCCCACGACAATGGCCCGTATGTGCTCGTGTGACCTGGACCCGGGCTCCACCCCGAGGGCATCTTCACCAGCCTGGGCGAACATTCCACAAGAACAAAGCCCCCCTCGATGCTCGCTCTCAACAGCGGTCCCCCCGATTTTATGGGGTCCCATGGCTTATCCGGGCTGAGCGGTTCTCGCGACCCGAACCTCCACTCCCAATCGCGTTCCAGCGAACAGACTCCGCAGGCTAGCAGGCTGGACGCTGCGATCATGCACACCGCCAGGATCACTCTACGGATCATCTCAACTCACTCGGGCTTGCGGTCTTGCCTCGCTTTTCTTGGGAGCACAAGCTGTCCCAGGCCACGGATCGAGGATCACTTCATCCGTGTCGAGCCTTTCCGCCACGCGTCGAGCGGGCCGAGAGAAGCGGCGCTCCATTGCCGGCGCGGGCGCCCCCACGTGGCACTCAGCCATTTGACGACACTCTCCGGGGTGGTGTCCCGATCGTACATCTGCCCCCATCCTTTGCCGTGAATCACGCTGTATCGTCGCTCCACTTCCTTGACGAACTCGTCGGTGAAGAAGCCCGGGATCAACGGCGAGAAGCTCTCGCTCTCCAGCGGCCCGAGATAGAGGTACGCATCGTAGCCGTCACGGTATCTGCCCGTTGTGGGCTTGTCGGGAAATGCATCGAATGGCTCCTCGCCGAACGGCCCCGTGTCCAGCGGAAACGCCATCGGCCTTTTCTTGTCCGCCACGAACGCCGACTCGAAGAGGCCGAGAGCCAGACGGCCGTCCACCCGACCGTTGTTGGTCATCATGCAGGTGTGCTGGATGAAGGCAAACACGTTGTCTCTGCCGAGCTTTTTGTGCAGGTGATACCCTGCCACGGGAATGGGCGTCCCGTCGAAATACCGGAGGTTCAGCATGGTGTGACCGGCGCCCACAATGAAGAGGGCGTTTCGCTTGTCGTCGGGGTGAGCGCTGAAATCCCGGAGAATCGCGTCCGCCATGTACCGATCGCGATCGACCTCGCGCTGCATGAGGTCGGCCCGGCTGCGGATCTCCTTCCAGGGCCTTTCCATGTCCGCCAGGACGATCCGAAGCTTCTGGTTTTGCGGCAGGTTCTGGTTCGCCTTCCAGACGGTCACAAAGAAATCGAGCGTGGACTGGTCGGGCCAGCCGAATTCCATCATATCCCGCAGCATCTCGATCACCGGTGCGGTATCCAGTTTCTCGGCCGACAGGAAGCGATCGACCAGCGGCTGATCGTTGGCGGGCAGTTCGAGGTAGATCGTTCCGACGATGCGAGGGAACTCGGGGTCGTTCACCAGGGAGCTGTTGAAGGACAGGTAGAGCGGCCGATGGTGAATCTCGCCCATAATCACCAGCTTGTGCGAGGCCAGGGCCTTCATGACGAACGGTTTGGGCTCCTGGGCGTGCGAGGCGAGAAAATCGACAAATCGCTTGAGGTGGGCGTCGGGGTCGGCGATCGCGGGCCGCTTGGGCCGGCCGACCCACTCGGCGCACTGGCGCGTGAAGCACAGGCGAGCCTCTTCGATGGTGTCGAAGATGTTCTCCCCGCTGTTAAGCCAGCGGCCGCCCTCCAGCTCGACGCTGCGGTAGTCGTAGCGAAAACGCCCCGAAGGATAGCCGACCTTGGCGATGACCACAGCGCGAATGCCGCGAAAGACGCGCACCTCCACAATCTTGGCGTCGAGCCACGTCCGGGCGTCCTCGGGCTTGACTTTTCGGGCCGGTGCGTCGGCGGGCGGCAGTCTCGATGCGAGGCTGCTGACGCTGATCTCGCGCCACTTGCCCTCCTGGCCCCCGGCCATAGCGCGATTGATCACGACGTATGCGGCTTCGGGAGTGGTGAAGTCATCCTTGTCGGGGAAGCTGGACACCCGCTTATTGACCTCGTAGACGCGGACGGGTTGTTCGTCGGACGCGGGCTTCGTCTGGCTGAGAGCGAGGCAAGGCGCGAACAGAGCAACGATCAAGCCGATTGCGGAATGCCCCGTTCTGATGCCCATGAGCATTGCCTCCGTGTGCGTACCGATGGGCGCAGAATAGCGCCAGCAGGATCATGCGTCAACGAAGCATGCGTGTGGGGAAACGAAGCCGGCGCGCCCTGAGAAGGATGGCATGGCGAAGCCTGCCGTGGCGGGCCTGCCCGCCGTGGCGGGCGCCGCCATGTCCTCCGATGAGGCAACACCTGTTCGCGCAAGCTCAGGTTCGCACGCTGGCCAGGAAGCGGGCGAATTTGCGATTGGCGGCGTGGGCTTGGGGGCCGGCGCTGACGAGTTGCAGACCGAGTCTCAGACCGCCGCGCCCCAGGTCGCGGACCGAACAGACACGAGCCCGCAGGCCGATCGGCGAGGCCTCGCCGGCGCTCCATATCGAGCAGTCGAGCAGATCGTCCGCGGTCACCGGCAGATCGACGTCCTGCGGCAGAACAACGCTCATCCCGTCGGGCGAAATGTCCACCAGGCTGCCGACCGCGCCACGGCAGGCGTTCGTCGACGTATCTTCGCGGACAAGCGACAACGAAACATCAACGCCCGCGGAGGCGGACACCGGCTGGCGATAATAGCCGCGGCGCTGGAGGTCACACAGTTCCTCCGGGTACTCAAGGCGAAGGATCGAGACCGTTTGCCCGCCGCTCAGCACGGCGCGGCCTCGGCCTAGAACGACGGTGTCGAACGCGCATCGACCGCGGCCCCTGCGAAACGATACGGAGACGTGCTGCCCGTCGCAGATGTCAGGCGGATCCTGACCCGGGCACGCGTACTGGAGAGCCAACTCGCCCGTGCGATGGGTCATACCCATGAATCGGGTCTCGAGCGTCGCCCAGCCCTCGCCTTGCCGCCAAGTGGCGATCGCGGGACGGAAATCCTCGATCGCGTCGGCGAGCACGCTCGCCTGGCGCGCCGCTTCGATGGGAAACATCGTACTCATTGGGCGGCACCTCCAGGCGAATCGACGACCGGGGCATAGCGGGCCAGGAGTTTTCGTCTCAATGCCTCGGCGGCGGCCGCGGAAGCCTGGTGACCCTGACCGACCAGGAACTGCAAGCCCAGGATCATTGTCCCCTCGGTCCCGGCGGGAGTCTTGTTGCACAACACGGCGTCGAGCACGAAACGCTCGGGGTCGCCGGGCGTCAGGGCGAACGCGAGGCTCACCTGTTCGCCGATGCCGACCTGTCCTGCAATGTTGCTCTCCGTGCGGCAGGCCAAGCCGTCGGCGCTCAGGTTGCACAGCCAGCCGATGCCCTCGGCCTTGCCCTTGTCGGCGTTGACCCAGGTCAACTCAACGCGCGACGACTGCGCCGGACGAAACCGCCACGAGCGCCGGCGCTGGGCGACCTGCAGGGTCTCGGGACGGGCGAGGTAGATGCGGTGACGCCCGCCCGGGCTGCTCGGCCCCTGCACGGCCACCACGTCGGAACAGAACAGGTAACGATTCTCACCCAGCCGGAGGGTCACGTCGCAGTACGTGCCGACCAGGCTCTCGCTCAATCCCCCCTCCTGCTCGGCTGCTCGAGCCGGCTCACCTGACTGGACCAGGGGACCGTTGAAGACCTCCAACACCAGGCACGGTCGTCGCGACTGCCAGCCGATGGGAGTCTCGATGCTGACCAGACGCGACACGATCGGGTCGCCCTCGGGCAGCAGCCGGGCATGCACCAGAATCTCCGCACGATGACGGACAGCCTGCTCCAGCGTCCGGCTGGACTGCCGCGCACTCAAGTCAATTGCATACGCCATTGCTGAACTTTCCGGCTCCCTCGGGGCCACGCTCGTTCCGCGGAGCCTGCCCACTGGGTTATGGCACGGGCACCCCGCCTGTGCCCGTACCGGCCGGACGCCGGTGCCACACTCGCAGGACGACTCCCCGTCGGCATGGCGAACCCATCCCCTGCAGGGTGTCCTTGGGCGGACGTGCAGGGCCGGCAACCACAGGACAAGCGTTTTGTCCCTCTATCCCCTCATTCGGTGAGCGCGGACAGCGACTTAACCTTCCCCGCCATCCGAGGAAATGAAGCCGCCGTGCTCCCATAAATCCATAGCCGCAATGGCTGTTCTGCGGAAATGGTGCAAAGCCGATCATGAGCCGTGTTGTGGCATTGGACCGTGACTCGGCGCGGCCAACTCCGCGTTTGAGTTCCTCGCCGGCATCACCGCGGAAGGAGAAACCATGAACCAAAGAGCAGGCAGGTCGTCCTCAGAACTGGATGCAGGCCCACAGTGCTCTGAGAAACCTGGCAGCGAAGACGGGATGCCGAGCCCTCCTGCCTCGTTGACCCGAACGTCCGTATACAGGCGGATTCCCACGTTGCTACGGAGCGAACTGGACCAAGCATTGCTCCTGCGTCCCAAGGGTTGTGCCACCCTCAACGCGGTGGCCGATAAGTTTCAACTGGTCGGTAAGTTCGGAATCACGCCCCGGGCCCTGCGAACCTACGCCCGCAAGCTGGAAGAACTGCTCCGGCCTCTCTTCGCCGGGCAACTGCTTGCCTCGCTGATGGGATGCCTGCCCGAGGCCTACCGGCGACAGGTCAACGATGGAGGTGACGTTCTGCTGATCAGCCGTATCGTCCAGGCCCTGACGGAAACGGAGACGAGGTTGGCGGTTCCCGAACTGGCAAGGGCGGCCTGCGTGTTTGGGTCAAACACGGGCTCCAAGAATGTAAGCCATTCCCCAAAAGAAAGTTACGGCGAAACAAGCAGTCGAGAACCGGTTCAGATAGAGGGCTCTTCGGCCATGAAGGACTCCAATCGGCTTGTCCACGTCACGCGGATGGTCTACGGTCTCGATTGGTCGGTAGGGCTGCGGGCGAAACCGAATACCGAACCGCCGAATATGCAGCCGTTGGCCAAGCAGGTGATGAAAACAGACGATACAATCTGATGACCGAACCTGTTGTGAAACAAGGGTTTGTATGTCAGCCGAACCGAGCCCCTCATCCCGGATTCCGTTCTACACCGGCCAGGTGGTGTACATCTTCTCCTTCGACATCACCTATGAAATGCCCCGTCGCCCGGAAGGCACGCTGCTAGGTCAGCCGATCGTGCAAGTCGCGGTGGGGCCAAATAAGCGCAGCCCGCGGCAACTCGTGTTTTACCGGCCCGATATGATCGCCCTGCCGCCCCAGCAGCGTATTGGCCCGCAAGGACCCGTGTCCGTGGAGCGAGTGGTCAAGCTCCTGAGCGTCGGGGCGATCAGCATCACCGTCCGGGTGCCATTCAGGGTCGAGTACATCGACGAACTGGTTGACTACCATGACCTGCAGTTCGCCGACGGTTCTCTGACCGAGGAGGTCCGGAAACTGGCCGAGCAGGTTCGGCAGGAACTGATCCCCTGCTGCAACCGGCCGGTCGGGCAGATCGGCGAGGAGGAGGCCTACACCGTTTTCTGCATTGCCTCGCCGCTGGTGACCGACGACGGCACCGCTCTCAGCGCTGAGAGGTGGCTTGAGGACCGTCGGCGGCAGGTGGCGTCGATCCTGACGCAAGAGGAGGACCTGGACCTGCTCTCCGAGCAGGAGGTCGCGGAAACGACCTCGCGGTATTGCAGCTACTACGGCCGCGACCTGACCATGGTCGACTGGGACGCCGCCCTGATCATCAACGACCCGCAGGACCTCGAGGAGACCCTCTACATCATGGAGCTGGCCAATGTTCAGCTCACCGAGCTGGAGGCCTACGACCGGATCCTGGATGAAGCGGTGATGCGGTCGTACCGCGACCTGGAGACATCGCGGCTTCGCGGCCGGCGAACGGTGATGGCGGGCTTGCGGGAGATCCGCATCGATCTGGCCAGACTGAGCGACGAACTGTCCAACATCACGAAATTCTTCGGCGACTGGCACCTGGCCCGCATCTACCAGATGCTGTCCGAGCGATTCCACCTCAGCGACTGGCATCGGGTGGTCGCCGGCAAGCTGAACACGCTGGACAGCCTCTACGGCCTGCACAAACAGGACCAGACCAACCGCTGGATGCTGGTTCTCGAGGCGACCATCGTGCTGCTGTTCATCCTCGACCTGATTGTGCTGTTCATGGGAACAGGCGCCTGAGCGATCGGTTCACCGTCAGACCAAAACGTTTTAATCGTTGACTTGCTGAGGAGCGGGAGGTCATAATGGATGCAAGTCGGAGGGCGGCTGCGCCTGTTGCCGGCCGGGGGGTCCGTTGTGGTTCGCGTTCTTTCCGGGTTGACTGGTCTCTCGATGCTGGGGGCGCTCATGTCGCCCGCAGCCCATGGCCAGTGCATTGCCTGGACCCCGCCGGCCAATCTCAGCCAGGATTCCGGCCACTATGCGGTGGATGGGAATCTGTCGGTCGACGCGGCCGGCAAGGTGCATCTGGTCTATCAGAGTTTCCTGGACAGCGATGGTGCTGCGTTCTACGTCACCAACCAGGACGGCAACTGGTCATCGCCCCAGTTGCTCGGCTCGTTCGGCGGCAAGGGCTCGGCCCCCAAGATCGTGATCACACCGGACCATCAAGTTCATGCTTTCTACGGCAGGGGCAGCCTTTATTGGCGCAGCAAACCGGTGAGCGGAGGGTCGTGGACCGGGGCCGTGCGAGTCGATGCCGAACTGGCCAGCGGCTCGTTCATTCAGGCGATCACGGTTGACTCAAGCGGCGGCATTTACCTCCTATTCGGGCATCTGTTCGATGACACCGCCCCGGTGCGGAACGGGATCTACGGCAAATACAAGCCGCTGGGTGGTGCCTGGGGACCGCTCGAGGTGGTCTATGGCAACAGCTCCGACGGCAACTGGCCTCGCGGGGAGGATATTGCGGCCAGAGGTGACACGCTGTGGGTGTCCATCGGCGTCGATGGCGACGCCTACTTCAAGAAAAAGCCATCGACGGGCGTGTGGCCCACCGGCAAGGGCACGCGCCTGGTGACCGACGCCGGCGGCATGCGATTTGCTTTCAGCCCGGTCTCCGGCGAGATCGGTGCTTTTTATGGGCAGTCCCTGTCCTGCACCGACCCGTGTGAGGATGACCCATGGTACGAGGTCTTCGTCAAGTATTCCTACGACGACGGGGCCACCTGGTCCGCGGCGTACAACATCTCCAGTTTGACCGATGACATCGACCGCACGCCTTCGGCCGTGTACGACAGCAACGGCGACCTGCACGTGGTCTGGGAGGGCTTCTGCTGCGACCACAAACTCCGCATGCGTTACCGCGGGCGAATCAACGGCGTCTGGGACCCGGTGATCACCAGGGTCGCGAACCATCCGGGCGGACACATCCCCAACTCGATCCAGAGCTTCGGGACCGACCTGTTCCTGACCTTCTCCGACTCGGACACCGGCATCGGTCTGTACGACGTCGTGTTCACCTCGTCCATCGCCTCGCAGCCGCAGATCGGCCTGTCAACCACCTCGTTCAGCCGAACAACCCTCGTCGGCAGCGCGGTTTCGGACGACACGCTGATGGTCGGCAACGCCTGCGCCGGCGAACTCAACTACACCCTCTTGGACGACGCCATCTGGCTGGAGATCTCGCCGACCAGCGGCTCGGCCATCGCGGAAAGCGACCCCATCGCGATCAGCTACCCTAGCGCCGCGAGCATGAAAGCCGGCACCTACAACGCCGCCATCACCGTCACCGGCAACGCGAGCAACAGCCCG
>CAZPIO010000162.1:0-16881 GCA_964586235.1 uncultured Planctomycetales bacterium | reverse complement strand
CAGGGTTCAGGCCTGCTCGCCGTGGCGAGGTTCAGGGTTCAGTCAAGATAGCCAGCATATCCTCCGTCATCAGGTCATAACAGAAATAGCCGACGCCGTCGGCGCCGCCTCGTTTGACTGCGGCGACGAGGGCGGGGAGTTCTTCGGGCCGGGTGGAACCGTAGGCCTTCACGTGGGTGTCGATCTTGACAGGGCTGCCGGCCACGGCATCGACCGCCCGTCGGGTGTTGTATTCGACGACGTCGGGGTCCCAGTGGACGACACAGTGGATGCGGTCGATGGCCGCGTCCTTGTATGCGGCGTAGCTCTGGGCGGCCAGCCACGGCCGGGGCTGCGATGAGTCGTGCCCCACCTTCACCGGCGGCACGAAAGCCACGCTCAGGGAGACACCCTTGCGGACGGCGTCGACGCGCTGCCGTACCTCGCCCAGGAACGCGTGAATGCACTGAATACGGAACCGCAGGAGATCCATGATCCACGGATGATCCAGCAGCAGAAGCGGGATCTCCGTGTCGCCCTTGAGTTCGTCGCGCTGGGCGTTGACCACGTGCGGCGGGATGGCCAGGCAACGGCCGGCCAGTTCGAAGGCCTTTTCGTGCGCCCGCGGGAGGTCGATCCCATGCCGGGCGGCGGTCGTAACGCAATGCTCGCAGAAACAGAACGAGCCCAGCACCCGCAACACCGGATCGACCCGCCCCGACAGGGCGTCGATCTCCATGCAGAGTTGCGGGATCTTGTCGAGCATGATCTCCTTCACCTCGTAACGCTCGGCGATCTCCGAGCAGACCCGCGATGAATACTCGCGGACCTCGGGATGGTTGAAGCACAGGAAGAGTCGATCCGCCGAGCCGTACAAGTTGTGAACCGCCCAGGCCGGGTGCGTCTTGGCGATCAGGCCGCTGGCAAAAATCGTGACCCAGACGCCCGGGCTCACGCCCGCCTTGGCGGCGCCGCGCACGGCCTCGTCCAGGAGGTCCCGTCCGTCAAAATCACCCGACGGCACCGGGGCCATCGGCAGGTCGCGGTACCGCCGGGCCTCGGACGAGTAGTAGTAGCGGCCCTCCTCCAGGCTGTAAATGCCCTTTCGGGCGTATCGCGGCAGCACAAGTCGGTAGGGTCCGTAGATCATCGCACAGAACAGCAGCCGGCCGATGCCCGCTCGCGCCATGCGGTCGAAACAGGCCTCACCCTCTACCGCCAGCGAAATCGGAAACTGACACACCCAGCTCTGCTCGGGACCAAAAACACTCATCAGATCACCTCAAGACGCTCATTTCGCTTTGTGACACGTGCAACAAGAGACGGGTTACGATATACTGTTTGCGGTCCACGGACCAGAGCCGGGCGCACGAGGCTGTGTCGCATCAAAGTGAACCAGCGGCTCTCACCTGAAGCCTGAATCTCGCCATGTCGAGCAGGCCCGAACCCTGCTTGCCACGGCGTAGCTCAAAGAGCGAAGCCGGGAACCCTATGGAAGTCCGTCTCGCGAGAAAACACGGTTTCTGCTTCGGCGTCGAGCAAGCGATCGCGCTTGCCGAGCGAACCCTGGAGGATGCGCCCGGCCATGTCGCCGTCCTTGGCCCGCTGATCCATAACCCCGAAGTGGTGCGCAAACTCGAGAACGCGGGGCTGAATCAGTCGGCCCGGCTGGAGGATCTGGAGCCGGGCACGACGGTCCTGATCCGCTCGCACGGCGTCGGCCCGGAGATCTACGAACTGGCCAGGCAGCGGGGCATCAATCTCGTGGACGCCACGTGCAGACTGGTGAAACGGGCACAGACGGTCGTCAAACAGCTCCACGAGGAAGGCTACCAGGTGGTGATGATCGGCGATGCCAACCACCCGGAGGTCAAGGGCGTGATCGGGTACGCCCCGAACGTGATCGTGGTTGAACGGGAGGATGAGCTGGAGAACAAGCTGCCCAAGCGAGGCAAGCTCGGCATCGTCGCCCAGACGACACACGCTCCCGAGCACGTGGCCCGGATGATCGGCGCGATCGCCGCCCTGCCGTTCCAGGAGTTGCGGGTGGTCAACACCCTGTGTCTGGAGGTCGTGAGACGCCAGGAGGCGGCCGTGGAACTGGCCCGCGAGGTGGACGTCATGTTCGTGCTCGGCGGACTGAACTCGGCCAACACCTGCGAGCTGGCCCGGCTCTGCCAGGCCGAGGGCGTGCGGACGTTTCACCTGGAAACCTGGGCCGATTTCAGGCCCGAAATGGTCCAGGGCTGCAAGGTGGCAGGCCTCACGGCCGGAGCTTCGACACCCGACGATACCATTACCGAGTTCGCCAACCGACTGCGGGAGCTGCAACTGCGATCGTAGGCTGGGCGCGGTGATGAACGCTGTTGTAGAATGACCGAACACGGCCCGACGGTTTGGCGGAATTAGATCATGTTCGGGGAATCGCGGTCCATGAAAGCAACGGCTGCCGGCTCGACGCTGAGGCAAGCGTTTACGCTGCTCGAAGTCCTCGTCGTCGTGGCGATCATCGCGCTGCTGGTCGCGGTGCTGGTGCCGGTTCTGTCGCGGGCAAGGGATCAGGGGCGCAGCGTTGCCTGCCGCTCGAACGTGAACCAGCTCATGAAGGGCATGTCAGGCTACATCGCCGAGCAGAACGGCTTTCCGGGCACCCACAGCCTGTTCTTCCTCCAGGCCCTCTTCGGGGCATCCTGGCCGAGGGCGTCAGGCGTGACCTGGGACGGGGCCCAGGACAGGCTGCAGGGGCTCACCTACGCCCCCGCTTACACCAAGCCCCATCATCTGGATCCCGAGTTCATCGCGGACGTGCCGAAAAAGGGCACACTTTTCAAGTACATCCGGCAGGAGCGGGTCTACACCTGCCCGATGGACGTACCGGGCGAGGCTCAAGACACGCCGCTCGGCGGCGGTGGCAACGGGCGGCTCAGCTACTCCCTGAACGCTTACGTCGGCTACAAGACCCCCGAGAACCTCCAGGCTTTCACCTACGTCGCCGACTCGCTCAACAACCCGCTGCCCGGCCGTCAGGCGATGCGTTCCTTCACCGCGGGGCAACGAGTCGTATTCTCGCCCGGGCGCTTCATGACCATGTTCGAAGAGCACCCCTTTTACCACATGAACACCAGCTTCCCCGAAGGAAACTTCAACGGCCTGGATCGAATCGGCACCCGGCATATGCCCACGGCTGACTCGAAGGGCGGGCAACCCGGCGGACGCGCCAGCATCGCGTTCCTCGATGGTCACGTGGAGAGCCGCACCTACCCCGCCAAGACGCGGGGATGCGAGCTGTTCGCCGAGTACGGCCAGCCTCATGTCTGGCACGACTCCGGCCCGCCCGACACGGTCAACGCAGCCGCCTTCATCCGGAAGCTGCCCGGCCGGTGCCCGTGGTGACCTTGACGCCACTTTCCGCATGCTCGCGCGGTATAAGTAGTCGTCCGGCCCCTGGGCAGAAAAGTGATGAGCTCTCTGACGGGCGAGGTCTTAGCTCGGAGCTAGACCCGTCCAGTTCCATCCTTTCAGTGCACTGGGCAATGATGGAGAGATCAATGGCTGTAACAATTAGACAACTGATGCTGGTAACAGTCATTTGCTTGCTCTGTACGCCGCTGGCAACGGCTAGGATGCGCGAACTAGGACCCTCCGAAGCCCTGGCACACAGCGATCTGGTGGCAGCCGTCGTGCTGTCCGAAACAGTGGAGCCGGGCCAGACTGCAGAACTGCGGGTGCTGAAAACCGTGACGGGAGACTCACCTGCCGGCTCGATCCGCATGATGTACCCGAAGCCTTATTTCGAGGAAATGTGGGCCCATGTGCCGCCTCGGAAAGGCACGGTGCTGTTGGTGTTTCTGAAGAAGCGCCCGGACGGGACCTTCGTGGCGGCCACGGCCGTCGGCCGTGGCCGCAGCCTCGTCGATGGAAAGGAGGTTGAAAAGGAATCCTTCTTTCCGGCCGGCGGGAATCAATGCCTGAAACTTATCAAGGACGAAGCCGAAGTGGATCGGGTTGCCGAGTTGTTTTCACAGTTCCTGCGATGGGACAGCCTTGACGGAGAGCAACGAGCGAAGCTCCTCAAAGCATCGCTGACGGGTCCGGAGGTGATGAGGAGCATCGCGCTGGGTTGGTTGACGATCGACAGGAAGATCGATTTTGAAAAACGTGCCGAGGTCTCGGACGACCTTGTGGAGGGAGTACTCGCGAATCTGCATTCATCGAATCCGCAGATCCGCCAGCTCACACGCGTAGCCATGAACCTTGCGGTCTGGTCCCGCAAGGATCTGGTTCCGTACTTCATCGACGCGCTGGATGATCCGGAGGCCCGGCTATGGGCGGTGAGCAGGCTGGACTGGGTCTGGAGTCCCGGATCGACCGTCGACCCCAAACAGTCGCTTGAGGAAAGGGCAGCCATGTGGAAAAACTGGTGGTCCCGATCCGGGTCAAAGCAACCCCAGTGCCGGCGTTTCATCCCCAGGCCCACATCCCCGTCCCAGCCGGCGAGTCGCTCTGCCGGGACATCAACCTTGATCGAACTGCCGGCCACGCGCCCGGCCACCCAACCGGCAGCTCAACGAGCCGTGGACGCCGCGCCCGACAGCAAGTAGGCATCTCGGATCGTTCGAAGCCGTCGGCACTGCGACAACGCAGCCGCGTTGCTCTCGACTCGACAATGGGTCATGAGCTCGTGCTTCGAGATCTACCCGCGCCGGCGTCCCTACCCATTCGCGCCGGTCGCAGGTACGATGTCTCTTCGTGTGTGATCATCAGCCGCTCGGTCATCTGACCTGCCACAGGAGCCGTACAATGACCTCGTTGCGTTCCACTGGAAACTGCCTCCCCCGCCGTGCGTTTTTGAGACGTTTCGCCGCTGCCGCGGGAGCATTGTCTCTCTGCGGCTGCTCGGGCGTGCGATCGGCGCGGGCAGTCAAGACGGCCGGAATCCTCGGAGCCAATGACCGGATCCGGCTCGGGATCATCGGCTGCGGAGGCCTCGGCTTCGATTACCACATCCCCAAGCTGATGGAGATGAGCAAGGACCCGACGCTCAACATCGAGCTGGCGGCGGTGTGCGACATCTACGAGCCGCGCAAGCAGCGGGCCAAGGAGCAAACCGGTGCGGAGCTGTTCCACGACTACCGCAAGATGCTCGACCGGCCGGACATCCACGGCGTGGTGATCGTCACGCCCGACCACTGGCACGCGAAGATGGCCATCGACGCCATGGAGGCGGGCAAGGACATCCATGTCGAGAAGCCCATGACTCTCTACTGGGACGAGGCAAAGCGGGTCTACGAGACCGCCGTTCGGACCAAGCGGGTTGTCCAGGTCGGGGCCGAGGGCACGTCGCGGGACATCTACTGGCAGGCCAACCGGCTGATTCGCGAGGGCAGGATCGGCAAGGTCGTCTGGGCCACGGGCGGCGTCTATCGCAACAACCCGGCCGGCGACTGGAACTGGCCGATGGACCCGGACTGCTCGCCGAAAAACCTGGACTGGGACGCCTTCCTCGGCACGGCCCCGAAACGACCGTTCGAGCCTGAGCGGTATTTCCGTTACCGCAAGTACTGGGACTACTCCGGCGGGGTGGCTCACGACCTGATCGCCCACGTGCTGTCGGCGCTGCAGATCTGCACTGGACCGGAGTTCCCCACGCGGGTCAGCGCCGCCGGCGGCATCTACGTCCACCACGACCGCGAGACACCGGACACCTTCAGCATGCAGGTCGAGTACCCGAGCCAGTATCTGGCCACCCTGTTCTGCACGCAGACCACCGAGAGCGGCGTCAGCTTTGCGATTCGCGGCGAGAAAGGCACGATCAGTTTCAGCGGCCACAACACCAAGCCCGGCAAGGTCTTCGTCAAGCCGGAGGCCCCTTTCGCCAGGCAGGCGCAGGAACTCACCGTCGACGAACAGCCTCGCCCCGATCACAACGTCAATTTCATCGAGTGCATGCGCAGCCGGGCAGAGACCCATTGCCCCGCGCTGACCGGCTACAAGGTCATGGTGGCCCTGGCCCTGGCCGTGCGAAGCTACCGCGAGAGCAGGATGTTCAGGTTTGATCCGGAGAAGCAGGAGATTCTTTGAATCACGCTGCGCCGGCGTGGGCTGCGATCTGGCGGACGACCCCCTGCAATTCGGTGAAATCGTCCGTCTTGACGAAATAGAGGCAGCGCCCCGGAGAATACATTTCGCAGACACAGGTCTCGGATATCGAGGTGGTCAGGATCGCGACGGGGATGGTATTCAGCGCGGGGTCGGCGGCCATTTCCAGCAGTACTTCCTGGCCGCTCTTGACCGGCAGGTTCAGGTCCAGCACAAACACGTCCGGTCGCGGGACCTGGCCAAACGGCTCCTGGCGGTTCAGAAACCGCATCGCCTGTTCACCGTTGGCCACCACCTCCAGTCTGATCTCAAGCCCGGTGTTCTCGAGAGCCTCCCGGAAAAAGACAACATCCGCAGCATTATCCTCCGCCAGGAGCATCATCAACCCGTTCATGCGACATCCCCCCGAGGCATCGTGAAGCAGAAGGTCGCGCCCTCGCCGAGCTTCGACTCGACCCAGATCCGCCCGCCGTGCCGCTCGACGATCTTCTTGCAGATGGCCAGGCCGATGCCGGTGCCGGGGTATTCGTCCTGCCCGTGCAGCCGCTTGAAGATCGCGAAGAGCCGCTCGTGCTGCGCAGGGTCGATGCCGATGCCGTTGTCGCGGACCGAGAAGACCCACCAGCCGGCCTCCGCCTGCACGCCGATATGAACCCGGCAGGGCTGGTCGAGCTTGCGGAACTTGATGGCGTTGCCGATCAGGTTCTGGAAGAGCTGCGTTAGCTGCGTCGGGTCGGCGTTGACGGTCGGCAGCTTGTCGTGGGTGACGGCCACACCAGTGTCCTCGATACTTGCAGAAAGACCGGCCAGGGCGCATGCCAGGGCCGTGTTGGCGTCGGTCGGCTCGATCGGCCGGCCCTTGCGTTCCACCCGGCTGTAGGTCAGCAGGTCATTGATCAACTGCGACATCCGGTGGGCACCGTCGACCGCAAAGCCGATGTACTCCCTGGCCTTGTCATCCAACTGCGACGCACAGCGGTCCCGAAGCAGCTTGAGAAAGCCGCTGACCGTCCGCAGCGGCTCCTGCAGATCGTGGCTGGCCACGTACGCGAACTGCTCGAGATCCACGTTGGAGCGGGCCAGTTCCTCGGTAGCCTCTCGCAGTTCCTCTTCCAGCATCTTGCGATCGGTGATGTCGTGCGAGATGCCGACGGTACCGATGACCTCGCCCGAGGGGGCGCGGTACGGAGCCTTGGCGGACAGGAAAATGCGCTCGCCGTCAGGCGTCGGAACGGTCTCCTCTACCACCAGGCTCTGCCCGCAAGCCATGACCTGCCGGTCATGCTCGCGCAGAACCTGCCCCACGGCGGCATCACCGTAGTATTCGCTGTCGGTCCTCCCGACGATTTCATCGAGAGGCTTGCCCGCAACTTTCGCCAGGGCCTCGTTGGCCATCAGGATCCGGCTCTCACGATCCTTGACGTAGACCGGATCGGCGGTGCCGTCCATGACTGCCATCAGCAAGGCCCGGTGTTCCCGCATCGCCTCCTCCGCCCGCTTGCGCTCGCTGATATCAGTGGAGATTCCGGCTACCGCGTATATCCTCCCCTGCGCATCGCGAAGTGGAAACTTCGTCGTAAGCCATGCAATCGAGCGGCCTTGGAGCTGGCTGTGCTCCTCGAACTCCAGCGGCCTGCCCGCCTCGATCGTCTGGCGATCGTGTGCCTCATGCCAGTCTGCGTCCTCCTTGGGCATGAACTCGTGACGTCTCTTTCCGATCATCTGCTGCGGCGTGGAGTTGAGCAACTCTGCGATCGCGGCATTGACCATGATGAAGCGCTCTTCCAGATCGAAGGCATAGACGATGGCCGGTGTGTTGTCGATGATGCTCTGGATCTGCCTGTGAGCCGCGGCCAGCGCCTCGTTTGCTGCCTCCAGCTTCTGCTCCTGCTCCCGCAGCACGGCGATCGAGCGGACCGAGGCCTCCAGTTCCGTCAAATCGCTGGCCACCAGGCAGATGCTCTGGCTCTCGCCAATCTCGAGCGGATTGGCCGACAACTGGACGTGAACCACCGCCCCATCCTGCCTCTGCAACACCAGCCGCCCCTTCACCGGAGCGGTCCGGGCCTGGGTCAGGATCCGCGACAAGGCGCTCTTCTGCCCCCTGGCCGCGAAATCGGTCACGTTCAGGCCGATGACCTGTTCCATCGGCCGGCACATGAGGCGGGCGAACTGCTGATTGCAGAAGAGGATCGTCCCGCTGAAGTCGACGGTCAGGGCGGCCTCGTTCATCGTCTCGACGATGACCCGGTAGACGCGCTCGGCCCCGGCCAGCGAGAAGATCTGTTCCCCGAACGGCCCGGCCACGACCAGGGCATCGACCTGCCCGCTGCGGATGGCCTCGATGGTCTGCTCGGCCTCGTCGAGGCTGCTCCGCAACTCGGTGATTTCATCCAGCAGTTGCTGTTTCGGTCGACGGTCAGCCTGCTTCTTTGCCATGGTTGTGCCTTCACGAGCGGCGCGTCCGCAGATCGAGCCCGACGAGGATCTTGTCTTCCTCCGACATGTTGCCGATCAGCCTCCGCAGTGGCAGCGGCAGCCTCTTGACCAGCGTCGGGGCGGCGATGATCTGCTCGCCCTTGGCCAGCACCGGCTGCTGATAGATGTCCACCACCTCGAGGTGATATCGCCCGGCCAGGTGCTTCTCGCACGTGGCCTTGACGTTGCGGATCGCCTCCTCCGACCGAGGGCTGATACCCGCCACGTAAAGCCGAAGCACGTACTTCTGTCGCTTCTGTTTCTTCTCCGCGAGTTCCAGGGCTTTCTTCGCGGAGATCGGCCGCACACGCTTCTTCTTGCCCATGACGGGTCTCCTTCACTCTCTCGGCCGCAGGTCCAGACCCACCAGCACCCGCTCGGTGTTGGACAGGTCGCCGATGATCTTGCGCACCGGCACGGGCAGCTTCCGCACCAGCGTGGGGATCGCCAGGATCTGGTCGCCCTTGGCCAGCTTCGGATTCTTCAGCAGGTCGATCACCTCGATGCTATACTGGCCTTTCAGGTGCTCCTCGCAGATCTTCTTGAGATTGCTGAAGGCGGCCATGCTGCGCGGCGTCTGCCCGGCCACGTACAGCCGGAGCGCCCAGGTTTCCGTGCCTCCCGTTTTCGCCTTCGCGGCCCTGCCCGACTTGGTCGCTGCGGTCCTCGCCATACACTGCTCCCTTGCGTTCCATTCTCCGGGTACTGCTTCAAACTCGTCCGCCGGCGCCTCAATCCGCCTTCCTGGCACGGGCCAGACGCCTGCGGTCCTGCGCCACTGTCCGTGTGCGCTGCTCCTCGGCCATCCGGCCCCGTCTCCCTTCGGTCTCGAGTGCCGCCAGCTTCAACCTCGCCGCCTCGATCTGCGCCCTGATGGCCGCCGCCTCCTGTTCGACGTCACGTTTGCGCCGTGCAGCGGCCTCCGCCTGCAAGGCCGCCTGAGCCTTGTCCTCGGCCTCCTGGTTGAGTCGTGCCGTGCCAGTATAGACCCCGCCCGGGCCGGTGTAGACATCCACCAGCTCGATGCCCCGGTCGGTCAGCACGAACTCCCGCATCTGGTTGGAATGAGCCATGCCGCGGCTCTTGAGCACGTACAAAACGCGGTTGCGCTCGCTGGCCGACTGCACCATCGCCAGCAGCAGCCACGTGTCCATGAGCGAGGAGATCTCCACCTCGCTGCGCTCCACCGTCGCCCCGCCCTCGGTCAGGCTGGTGAACAGGGCGGTGATCCCCTGCATCTTCAGGAAGTCGATCACCCGCGTCAGCATGGCCTTGACCTCATCGAGGGTCCCGATCGGGCCCAGGTTGGTGATCGGGTCCATGATCACCGACCGGGGTTTGAACTCCTTGACCAGCTTGTGGAGGCTGACCAGGTGCTGTTCCAGGCCGTACAGCGTCGAGCGTGTCGAGCGGAAGCGCAGCCGGCCCTTGCGGACGTGCCAGCTCAGATCGAAGCCGATCGAAGCCATGTTGCGGATGATCTGGTCGGGGGATTCCTCGAACGAGAAGTACAGGCACCTGCCACCATTGGCGCAGATGCTGTCGGCGAAGGCCGCGGCGATGCTGCTCTTACCCGTTCCGGCGGTGCCTGAAACCAGGACGCTGCTGCCGGCGTAGTAGCCCTTGCCCCCCAGCATCGCGTCCAGCCGCGGGATGCCCGAGGAGATCCGCTGGCGGCTGACCGGGTAGGTCAGGCCCAGCGAGGTGATCGGCAGCACCGCCAGGCCGGTCTCGTCGATCATCGTTGGGTACTCGCTGGTCCCGTGAGCCGAGCCGCGGTACTTGACGATCCGCAGCCGGCGGGTGGCGATCTGGTTGACCACGCGATGGTCCAGGAAGATGACGCAGTCGCTGATGTACTCCTCCAGGCCGTGGCGGGTGAGGGCGTTGCCGCCCTGCTCGGCGGTGATCACTGCGGTAAGCCCCCGGTCCTTGAGCCAGCGGAACAGGCGGCGCAGTTCGGCCCGCAGGATGGCTTCGTTGGGCAGGCCGGAAAAGAGTGATTCCAGGCTGTCCAGCACCACGCGTTTGGCCCCGACCTTGTCGATGGCCGTAGCCAGCCGGACGAACAGCCCCTCCAGGTCGTACTCGCCGGTCTCTTCGATCTCGCGGCGATCGATGTGGACGTGGTCCAGGGCCAGCTTGTTGCGGCGGATCATCCCCTTCAGATCAAAACCCAGCGAGGTAACGTTCTTGATCAGGTCATCCTCGGTCTCCTCGAAAGCGACAAACACGCCCGGCTCGTTGAACTCGCGGATGCCACGGACGATGAATTCCATCGCCAGCAGCGTCTTGCCGCTGCCGGCCCCGCCGCAGACCAGCGTCGGCCGGCCCCGGGGCAGTCCGCCGTTGGTGATCTCGTCGACTCCATGAATCCCCGTCGGGCACTTGGCCAGTTGCGGATAAGCCTTGCCGCTCGCCTGTTGTCTTGCCATGGTTGACCCTTTCAACGCAGACATGCCGGTGATGGTCACATTTGACTATATCGCCTTGGGCACGTGCAAGCAAGGTAAATCAGGAGCCGGGCGACACGGATAGACCCTGACTGTGGCGGATTTGAATAACCAATGACCTGGCACCAGGGACCGGTGAAATTCGAAGGACGAAGCCAGATTGAGGAAGGAATGACGAACCTTTCCACATAGCCGGACAATCCCCGCGAGAATGTGCCGTGAGGAAGAACACGCTCCGAACGTCAGACGGGCAATGACGTCTAAAAGATCTATCATACCAGTATAAGCATCTGAAACCAACGGAATGGGTACCCCGGCAAGAGCGTTCGGGGGCGTTCTGATTCAGGCGGGGTATTCAGAACCCCGAGCCTGGTCGACGCGGCGACCGCAGGCGAGTGGGCCTCTGTTCGCACGACCTCACCGCGGTCTGGCCCGCCCTTGGCCGACTTACGGGGGCCGGTCAGGGGCCCGTCGCTTGCGATCCGGATTCTGCAGGAGGCGTCTCATCCTCCCGCCCAAACCGTCGCGCACCCCCCTCCGCGGCGCTTACAGACGCAGGATAGACGTCGCGGGGGGGTTCGATTAGACTGGTTTATCGAGCCAGGGGCGGGTCGGATATCAGAGGTTTGTTCCCTCGGATCAGGGAACCCGTCTCGTGCGGGGCCGGCCCGCCGGTAGAGCGGATGACGGCTGTGGAATTCGCATTCTGGAGACACAACTCGTGGCCAAGTTTTCGCTTCGTCGGTACGAGGATCAGGCACTGGCCAGCATCGCCGCGTCGCTGGCCTCAGTGGCGAGCTTCGCCGGGCTGCTGTTTCTGGTCATCCGGCGACTATCGATCCAGGAGATGGCGGTGTTCTACGGCCAGCCGACCCGGATGGCCATTCTCGTCGCGACCGCGGTGACGGCCATGCTGGCGGTGATCGGCTTCGGACTGGGCATCAACAGCGTCGGCCAGCGTCGAAACGAACGGCAGAGCCTCTCCTGGATGGGTTTTTTTGTCGGTTCGGCGGTGCTGGTGCTGACCATAGGTGTGTTTGCCTTCTTCTTCCTCCGCGGCGAGGCGGTGAGGTAACACGACGCGCTCGACGGCGGGAACAACCTTATGCGAATCTCCTTGTTCGTCACCTGTCTGACAGATATGTTTTATCCGGATGTGGCCGAGTGCGTGGTCCGCATCCTCCGGCGGCTGGGGCACCAGGTCGAGTTTCCCAAGGAGCAGACCTGCTGCGGCCAGCCGGCCCTGAACAGCGGCTTCTTCGACGAGGCCCGGGCCATCGCCGGCCGGATGATCCGCGTCTTCCGCGAGGCCGAGGTCGTGGTGACGCCCTCCGGCTCGTGTTGCGCGATCGTCCGCGAGTACTATCCTCACCTGTTCAAGGATGACCCGGTCATGTATCCCCAGGCCCTGGCCATGGCCGCCAAGACCTTCGAGACCGTCGAGTTCCTGCAGAAGAAGCTCAAGGTCGACTGGTCGAAGTGGAACCTGACGTATCCCGCGGTGGCCACCTACCACTACAGTTGCCACAACCGGGGGATCGACATGACCCCCGAGGACGTCGAGGGGCTGATCCGGCAGTTTCGCGGCCTGGAGTACCGTCGGCTGGACAAGATCGACCAGTGTTGCGGCTTCGGCGGGACCTTCTCGGTCAAACAGAGCGTTCTGTCCGGGGCGATCGGCCGCGAGAAGGTCAAGTGCATTAAGGCGACCGGCGCCGAACTGGTGATCGTCAACGACGGCGGCTGCACGATGAACATCGAGGGAGCCTGCCGCCGGGCGGGCCTGAACCTGGAGTTCAAGCACATCATGCAGATGCTCGACGAGGCCATGTCGGACAATCGCCCCCGCCCGGCCGGGGGCAAGGCTGTTGCGGAGGCGGCGCGATGAGCAGTCAGGCAACGCCCGTAGGAGCGGTCTCTGACCGCGACCACGACACCGATCGTTGCGGAGGCGGCGCGATGAGCAGTCAGGCAACGCACACGCACGAGTTCCACCCGGATTTCAAGAAGGCCGCCGCCGCCGCGGTGGCCGACGAGCGGGTGGGCCTGGTCTTCGACCGGGCAACGCGGCTCAACTTCGACAAGCGGCGGGCGATCATGCCGGAACTCGGCCATCCGATGGCCATCCGCGAGCTGGCAGCGAAGATCAAAGACCACACCCTTCAAAACCTCGACCGCTACCTCCAGCAGCTTGTCGAGAATGTCCAGAAAAACGGCGGCCAGGTGCATTTCGCCGAGACCGGCGAGCAGGCCAACGAGATCATCACCGGCATCGCCCGCGACGTCGGGGCCAAGCTGATCGTCAAGAGCAAATCGATGGTCAGCGAGGAGATCGAGCTGAACCACGAGATCGAGAAAGCCGGCATCGAGGTGGTGGAGACCGATTTGGGCGAGTACATCCTGCAACTGGCAGGCGAAAAACCCTCGCACATCGTCACGCCGGTGATCCACAAGACCAAGGGAGACATCGCCGCGCTGTTCCGCGACAAGCTGGGCATCGAGTACACCGAGGACCCGGAGGCCCTGACGGCCGTCGCCCGCAAGGTGCTGCGGGCCAAGTTCAAGGCCGCCGACATGGGCATCATCGGGGCGAATTTCGCGGTGGCCGAGTCCGGCACCATCTGCATCGTGACCAACGAGGGCAACGGACGGTTCTGCTCGTCGCGGCCGCGGGTGGTGGTCTGCCTCATGGGCATCGAGAAGGTCGTCCCGCGGATCGAGGACCTGGCCGTGTTCCTCAAGCTGCTGGGCAAAAGCGCGACCGGCCAGCGGCTGACCTGCTACACCAGCATGATCACCGGACCCAAGCGGCCGGGCGACTTCGACGGGCCGGAGGAATTTCACCTGGTGATCCTGGACCGCGGGCGCTCGCAAGTCCTGGGCGGGCGATATCGGCCGGTGCTTCGCTGTATCCGCTGCGGGGCGTGCCTGAATGCCTGCCCCGTCTACCGGCGGATCGGCGGCCACGCCTATGAGAGCGTGTACCCCGGGCCGATCGGCAAGCTGATCACCCCGCTTCTGGACTCGCTGGATGAGTACCCCGACCTGCCGACGGCTTCGAGCCTCTGCGGGGCCTGCCTCGACGCCTGCCCGGTGCGGATCGACATCCCGACCTTCCTGCTGGAGATGCGGAACGATCTGCTGAAGCAGGGACATATGCCACTGACGTGGCGGCTGGGCTTCAAGATGTGGCGACTGGGGATGAGTTCGGCATTCCTGTACCGCTGGGGAGGCAAGTTTGCCCGGATGTTTATGAAGCTGCTGTCGAAGGATGGCTGGGTGAAGCGGTTGCCGATGGACGGCTCGGGCTGGACGGACCATCGCGATTTCCCCCTGCCGGCCAAGAAGACTTTCCGGGCCCGTTGGGCCGATCTGCAGAAACAGCTTGACGCTGAGGAGGGTCGGTGATGCGCGGACAAACGCAGGAGGCGTTCATCGCCCGGATACGGGAGTCGTTGAAGGATCGCGGCCAGCCGGTGGAACTGCCCACGGACGTCGAGATTGCCCGTGTTGCCGCCACCAACGTCGACGTGGTGTCGCTGTTCATGGAGCGGACCAGGCAGATCGGCATGCACCCGGAGCGGGTAGCCGATGAGCAGGCCGTGGCCGACAAGGTGATCGAGCTCATCTCCGCCGCCGGCGGTACCAGCGCGATCCTGCCGGAGGACAGCATCCCGGCCCGGTCATTGATCGCCGAACGCTTCGAGGAAAAGGGCATCCACCTGCTCGACGTGAACGATCGCGATGCCTCGTTCGACGCCGACTTCGGGATCACCGGCGTGACCTGGGCGGTCGCGGAGACCGGCTCTCTGTGCGTCGACAGCGGCGGTGCCCGGCGACGGCTGGCCAGCCTGGCCGTACCCAACCACATCGCCGTGCTCACCACCGACCAGATCCTGCCCGACCTGCTCGACCTCGCCGCCCGCACGACCCCGACCGACATGCCGGCCAACCGGACGCTCATCTCCGCCCCCAGCAAGACCGCCGATATCGAGATGATCCTGGTCGAGGGCGTCCACGGACCCAAGATTGTGCACGTCGTGGTTATCGGATGATGACGCCGCAGGGAGCCGCCCTTTGGCTTTGTTCGTTATCGAATCATATCTGGAGAATTACCCGCCCAGGCGGTATATTGAGCTACCATGAGCGACGAACTTGACCTGACACCAAAACAGGAACCCGTCGCGGACGAGGCGGCCATTCAGGCCGCCGCCTCGGAGGCGGCTAGCGAAGCATCTGCGCCGAATTGCGACTTCCTGCTCGCCGACTCGGGGATCACCGAGATCCGGGCCGAGGGCGACAGTGAGCCGGGGGAATTCGGCGGCAGGCTGTCCGCCGAGCCGGTCAACCGGTTGTTCAGCCAGTCCGACCACTCCGACGAGGAGCCGGCCGCACAGAGGCCCGAGTGCGAAGAGGGAGCAGACGGGGCCGCTCCCGCAAGACTCGACAAAGAGCTGACCAGCGAGCAGGTGGTCGAGGCGATTCTTTTCGCCGCCGACACGCCGCTGGGATTGTCCAAGATCGTGTCCATCCTGGGCGTCGGCTCGGCACGCGACGTCCGCAAGCACATCAACACCCTCAACAAGCGATACGAGCAGCAGGGTGCGTCCTTCCGGATCGAGTCCATCGCCGGCGGCTACCAGATGCTCACCCGGCCGGAGTTCAACACCTGGCTGCGGCGGCTCAAGCAGAGCAAGCAGGACTCCCGGCTGTCGCAGGCGGCCATGGAGACACTGGCGGTCGTGGCCTACAAGCAGCCCGTCGTCCGGGCGGACATCGAGGCCATCCGCGGCGTGCAATCCGGCGAAATGCTCAACCGTCTGCGCGAGCTGGGCCTGATCAAGATCGTCGGCCGGGCCGAGGACGTCGGCCGCCCCATGCTCTATGGCACCACCAAACGCTTCCTGGAGGTCTTCGGCCTCTCGGGCCTCGAAGACCTGCCCGAGGTCGAGGAACTCAAGAGCGAGGAATGATTCAACAGGCCCCCGCGCGCCGTAGGAGGGCTCTCCGAGCCCGATCGTAGTACCGACGCCCTCGTCGGCACTTCTGGCGTTTACCGCCTCGCGGCTCTCGTCTTTCCCGGCCAGGGGTAATCATCCTTCCCGGCCGTGGGCTCTATCGGGCCCTCCGGCAGCGTCTTCTGCCAGGCCAGTACCGTGGCCGCCAGACGCTCGACCACATCCTTGTTCTTCTCGGCGAGGTTGTTCAACTGCGTCGGATCGCGCGGGATGTCGTACAGCTCCACCCGGCTGCGATCCGGGTTCATCAGCAGTTTCCAGTCGCCCTCCCGGATGGCCAGGATCGGGCTGCGATGGAACGGCTCACCGAAAACGTGGAACCGCCACTCCCACATCAGCGGCGTCTTTCGCGGCCGGGACTGTCCCAGCAGAATGTCGCTGACGTCCTCGCCGTCGAGAGCATGCTCGGCCGGCGGCTGCACGCCGGCCAGCTTGCACAAACTCGGCAGAAAATCGACGCCCGCTACCACCGAATCATTCTCCACGCGCCCGGCCGGCACGTGCCCGGGCCAGCGGACGATGAACGGCTCGCGAATACCGCCCTCGTATAGGCTTCGCTTGCGACCGCGAAACGGACCGGCCGACCCGACGCCGCTGTGTCCGGCATTGCTGATGTGAATATCCTCGGGTCCGTTGTCGCTGGAGAAGATGACGAGCGTGTTGTCGGCCAGACCCATCTTCTCCAGCTCACCGAGCAGCCGGCCAATCTGCGTATCCAGGTCGCCGACCGACGCATAAAAGATCGTTTCGGCGCCTTTGTGCGGAACCCCCTTGGGACCCCAACGTCCATGCGGCTTCATCTGCTCATCGGTCGGGTTCAGTGTCGCGTGCGGCAACAGCGTCCAGATGTTGAC
>CAZPIO010000161.1:0-17125 GCA_964586235.1 uncultured Planctomycetales bacterium | reverse complement strand
TCATCGGGCTGGTCACACCCTCACCGGTCGGGGTGGCGATGCTGAAGCTTCCGAATCCTTCGCCGCCGCCGCCGAGGCCGGCCGTGGAGGCGCCGTTCTTCACGAACAGCGTCGTGTCAACCGCTTTGCCCATCTTGGTCATGTTCTCGACGTTGCGCGACCATATAATCGCAGTGTGGCCGAAACCGTGCTCGTACTCCACGGCCTTGGCAATCGCCTGGTCGATATCCCTGCAACGCAGCACCGGCAAAAACGGCATCATCTGCTCGCACGGCAGCCACGGGCTGTTTTCATCCACCTCGCCGTAAAGGCACTGTGTTCCGGCCGGCAGCTTAACGCCGATGGCATCCGCCAAGACCTGCGGATCCTTGCCCACGAACTTCTTGTCGGGCAGCCAATGCCCGCTCTTGTCATCCTTGTGCAGGGCCGCGGCGGTCAGAGCCCGGATCTGTTCGGCATTCAAGCGATATCCGCCGTGCCGGGAAAACGCGTCGAGCAGCTTGTCGGCCACGGACTCGAGGACCATGACCTCCTTCTCGCCGATGCACAGGAGGTTATTGTCGTACGCGTGGCCGAAGATGATCCCGGCCGCGGCTTTCTCGATGTCGGCCGAGCAATCGACAACAGCGGGCGGGTTGCCCGGACCCGCGACGACGGCCTTCTTCTTGCTCGCCATCGCGGCCGCGACCACACCCGGACCGCCGGTCACCACCAGCATCGCAATGTCAGGATGCTTGAAAATGCGGTCCGCCGTCTCAAGCGTGGGCTTCTCGATCAGGCAGATGAGGTTCTCGAGGCCGGTGGCCTCTCGAATCGCCCGATTCCACCGCTGAGTAGCGATGGCGGCACATCTGGCCCCCGACGGGTGGGGGTTGCAGACCACGGTGTTCCCGGCTGCGATCATCATGATAGCGTTGCAGCCCAGCGTCGGAATCGAGTGCGTCACCGGGGTAATGGCGCCGATGACGCCCCACGGTGCGTGCTCGGTCACGGTCAGTCCATGGTCGCCGCTGACCGCCTCACTGGTGATCATCTCCATGCCGGGGACCTTCTCGCCCACAAGGATCAGCTTCTCGATCTTGTGATCCATGCGGCCGATTTTCGTTTCGTCATATTCGATGCGAGCGAGTTCCTCTTTCTGCTCGAGACAAATCCGCCGGATGCACTTGATGGCCTTCGCCCTGGTTTCGAGCGTCTCGGCAACCAGGCGCTTTTGGGCAACCTTGGCTGCGGCCACCGCCTCATCGACGGACTGGAAAATACCGTCCCTGCCTCCGGCCGGCGGGGCCGAGACAGCCGGAGCCGCCATCCGGCCGTTGCCCTGCAGGCGAGTCAAAACCTCATTCACCACGTCCCGGATCAGTGTTTCGCTGACTGTCGCGCTCATCTCTATCGCTCCATCCGCAAGGCGAGTTCCGTGTCACGCGGGACAAGGATTCTCGCCGCACCGCCATGCGGGGCAGGCAAGCCGCTCACCCGCGCTTCTTGTAGATCTCCTGGTCTTTCATCTGTATCGCGTCGATGATGCCGATGATCACCGCGTCGGTGGGCACGTCGCCGGTTGTCTCGGTCAACCGTGCCGAGCTGCCCTGGGTCACGAGCACCAGCTCGCCCTCGCCCGCCCCGACGGTGTCAATCGCCACTGCCGTCCGGCCGGTCGCTTCCAGCACGCCGGGCGCGTCGCCCTTGACATTCATCGCCTGGACGAGCAGGAGCTTCCTGCCGGTGACGGTCTTGACCTTCTGCGTTGAAACAACGTTTCCGGTTACTTTGCCGATGAACATGTTGTCTCCCCGTTAGGCGTCGGCCCTGGCGGCCTCGGTATGGGGCATCCGCTGAAAGACCATCCGACGGTCGCCGACGTGCACAACAGAGCCGGACACCAGCCGGCGGCGGCTTCGGCGGTCATCCCGCAATGCCACGCAGGCCTGGCGGGCGGCCCGGCCGTTTCGCCTTACTTGGCCGGCAGGATCTTGCCGATGTCGCCGTGCGGCCGGGCGATCACGTCGACGCTCACCACTTCGCCGACCTTCGCCGCCGAAGCCGCGCCCGCGTCGACCGCCGCCTTCACCGCGGCCACATCGCCTTCAAGAACCACGGTCACCAGACCGGAGCCCACCTGCTTCCAGCCGCGATACGACACGTTCGCCGCCTTGAGGGCCGCGTCCGCCGCCTCGACCAGCGCCACCATGCCGCGAGTCTCGATCAATCCCAATGCCATCTGGGCCATTTCCGATTACTCCTCAGTGAACTCGGACGGGCCACGTCGCCCGGCCGTCTTTGCCATCCTCAGTTGCCGCCCGCCAGCACGTCCCGCGTCTGCCGGGCCACGATCAATTCCTCATTTGTCGGAATCACCATGATTCGCACGAGCGAGTCATCCGCCGAAATCGTTTCTTCCTTGCCGCGCACCTTGTTGCGCTGCGGATCGAGCTTGATCCCCGCATAATCCATCCTGGCGCACACCGCCTCGCGGAAGCTGCTGCTGTTCTCACCGATCCCGCCGGTGAAGACGATCAGCTCGGCTCCGTTGAGCACCGCCAGGTAAGCCCCCACGTAGTGCCGGACGCTTTCGACCAGAACACCGAGAGCCAGCTCCGCCCGCTCGTTGCCCTGCGCCGCGGCCCGCTCAACGTCGCGATGATCGTTGCTCACACCGCTGATCCCGAGCAAACCGCCCTGTTTGGCCATCTCCTGCAGGGCCTGCTCGAACGTCAGCTTGAACGCCGGAAGCACCTTCAGCAGCGCATAGGGATCGAAGTCGCCCACCCGGTTGTTGTGGATCAGCCCCGATTGCGGCGTCGTCGCGAAGCTGTTGGCCACGCTCCTACCGCCGTCGATGGCACAGATCGAACTGCTGCCCCCCACGTGGCACGAGATCACCCGCAGATCCTTGCGGCCGAGCAGCTCGGCAGACCGCACCGCAATGTAGCGGTGGCTGGCCCCGTGGAAGCCGTATCGCCGCACGCCGGCCTGGGCCCACTCCCATGGCACGCCGTAAGTCGTCCGCGAGGCCGGGATCGTCTGGTGGAACGCCGTTTCGAATGCCGCCACCTGCGGCACCTTCGGCAGCCGAGCGGCAAATGCCTTCATCGCGGCCACGTACGGCGGGTTGTGGGCCGGGGCGATGTCGAAGAACTCAGTCATCGTCCGGACCACCTCGTCGGTCACCCGCACCGCCCCGGAGGTCGAACCGCCGTGCACCGCCTTGAAACCGATGGCGTCGAGCTTGACGTTCGGGTCGGGCAGCAGCCTCAGGCAGTGGTCGATGGCCTCGCCGTGATCGGCGAGCCGCCCCGCCCACGTTTTGTCGCCCACCTTGACGGCCGCGTTATCCGAACCGATCCGCTCGGCCCCGCCGCGGGCGAGTTCACGCTCGCCGTTCATGTCGAACAGGCGAAACTTGAACGACGTGCTACCGATATTGGCAACCAATACGATCACGACACACTCCGGCCGTTGTTACAGAGGCCCGCGTCATCGCCAGCATGGCCACGCGACGCTTACTTGAAGTACACGTCAGCCAGGGCCTCGTGCGGCCGGGCGATCACGTGGGCGCTCATCAGCTCGCCGACGCGGTTGGCCGCCTCGGCGCCGGCATCCACCGCGGCCTTCACGCTGCCGACGTCGCCGCGCACAATCGTCGTCACCATCCCTCCGCCGATCTGGACGCTCTTGACCAGCTCGACGTTCGCGGCCTTGCACATTGCATCCGAGGCTTCCACCAGACCGGTGTAGCCCATCGTCTCAACCATTCCAATGGCATCACTCATCGCATGAACACTCCATCACTCCCCTGCCGAGCGCGGCTCGCCCGGCAATCGGGGAGATCTCCTCAGGACCCACCCTTACTTGTTCTTGTTCTTCTCGGCCGGGAGCATGCCACCCAGCTCGTCGTGCGGCCGAGGGATCACGTGGACGCTTATCACCTCGCCCACCTTGCTCGCCGCCGCCGACCCGGCATCCGTGGCCGACTTGACCGCGGCCACGTCCCCGCGAATGAACGCGGTGACCAGCCCGCGGCCGACCTTCTCGTACCCGACCAGCCGGACGTTGGCCGCCTTCATCATCGCGTCCGACGCCTCGATCAGGGGCACGAGCCCTTTCGTTTCGATCATTCCCAGTGCTTCCAGTGCCATATGTGGACTCCTCATAAAAGCTTTTAGCTATTAGCTCTTAGCTGTTAGCTCTGATACTCCCGGCCGCCAGGCCGTTCCTCACACCTTTTCGCGCGCCTACATCTTCTCCAGTTCAACCCGGCTCGCGTTGGCCAGGTCGCTTGCGTTGCCCTCGTCGGTGTCGAGATGAACCTCGAGCTTCACATCCTTGCTCACCCGGCAGATGATCCCCTCGAACGTCGTCGGACAACTCCCGTGCACCCTGAGCCGCATGAAATCGCCGCTCTTGACCCCGTAATACTCCGCGTCGCTCGTATGCATGTGGACGTGCCGCTGGGCGCGGATCACGCCCTCCTTCAGCTCGATGTGCCCCTTCGGCCCCAATACGATGCAGCCCGGCGTACGCTTGACGTTGCCGCTCATCCGCACGGGCAAATCGATCCCCATCGCGATTCCGTCGGTGAAGGCCAGCTCAATCTGGTCCTCCGGCCGCACCGGGCCGAGAATTCTCAGGTTGGTGATCGTCCGATGCCGCGGGCCGATGATGGTCACCATCTGCTCGCTGGCAAAGTAGCCGTCCTGGTAAAGCGGTCGCATCACGGTGAGCTGGGCGCCCGGCCCGAACAGGATCTCGAGCGTTTTCTGCGTCACGTGCATGTGCCGCGCGGAAATGTTGACCACCAGCTTGGGCTTGGGGGCCCCCACTCGCGTACCCGCCGGTCCGAACCGCTGCCGGACAATGTCCCGCACCAGCCCTTCGACCACGCTTCGATCCAACCTGCCGCTCGAAACCACCGTGCTCATGCTTGACCTCCAGCACCGGAAGGCCGGGTCGCGCCCGCGGGTTCGTCGACGTTCGCCAGGATCACCTCGGCCCCCGCGCCGCGGACCACCTCCTGCCAGCGGACGTCCAGCGCGCTGTCGCTGACCACCCGGTCGATCATCTCCCATCCGCCCAGCCGTGCGAGCGCCCGCTTGCCGAACTTGCCGCTGTCGGCCACCAGCACGACCTCGCCGGCCGACCGCATCATCTGCAGCTCCGCATCCACCATCAGCACGTTGGCGTTGTACAGCGAGTCCTCGGTGATGCCCGCGATGCCCATGATTGCCGTTTCCACGTGGAGCGAGGACAACATCTGCTGTGCGTATGGGCCCAGCGCCACCCCCGTGCGCGGATAGATGTACCCGCCGATCAGGATCAGTTCAATGCCCGGCGCGCTGTGCAGCAGATTGGCGATCGGCAGCGAGTTCGTCACCACCTGCAGCGAACGCGACAACAGGTTCCTTGCGACCTGGAAGGTCGTCGTCCCGCCGTCGAGGAGAATCGTCTGCCCGTCCTTGACCAGGCTGGCCGTGACGCGTCCGATGGCCTCCTTCTCCGCCACCGCGGTGCCCTCCCGGTCCGCGTAGTTCAGGGCCGTGAACCGATCGCTGACGAAAACCGCCCCGCCGTGGGTCCTCCGAACGACTCCTTCCTCTTCCAGAGCTGACAAGTCCCGCCGGACGGTCGATTCGGACACCGCCAGTTCGGTTACCAGCAGGGAAAGATCCGCATACCCTCGGCGAGCCAGAAACTCCGATAACTGCTGCCGTCGCTCGTCTGCGGTCATGTCGGTCTCCGATTCTTACCGAACCCGAGCCTATTATCGTCGAATTCTGACAGAAATCAATCATCAAATGCCAGATTTCTAGCAGAATTCTCTCACAGGATGACGGATTTCCGCTAACTGCTATAAACGCTTTTGTAAAAAGGGTTTATGTGTGCAGCTTCAGCCTTGGCGGCCATCGAGGCGACAGAAGGACTCGACTTCGCTGAGCAGATCCGGATGAGCCAGCGGAAGGGCCACCCGCACAGTGGTACCCACCCCCAGTTGGCTGTCGAACTCGAGACGGCCGTGCATGGCCTCGACCATCGAGCGGACGATGGCCATCCCCAGCCCCGTGCCGGAGACACCCAGGTCACGGGCCTGCCGGGTCCGGAAGAACTGCTGGCCGATCTGCTGCTGGTCCTCCTTGGACACACCGATACCGGTATCCCTCACGGTCATGACCAGGTGCTCATCTTTGGGGTACAGGCCGAAGATGACCGTGCCACCGGACGGCGTGTACTTGATCGCATTGGAGATCAGGTTCTCCGCCACCGTCGGCAACGCTCCGGGCTCCGCGCAGATGGCCGGCAGCGGGCTGTCGATCTCTTCGACAAACGCGAGCCCTTTTTCCCTCGCGGCCAGGGCCTGGGCTTCCAGGATGGGCCGCAATCGCTCACCCGGATCAATCCACTCGTGCCGCGAGCGATGCCCGACATCGCCGGCCTTCGACAACAGGAGCAGATCGTGCAGCAGGGCCAGCAGCTCGTCTCCCCGCGCAATCGCCCTTTCGACGCGGGCCCGCGCGTCCGGCTTCATATCCCGCAGCTCGATCAGCAGCGTACGCAGCAGGCTCTGCTGGGCGGCCAGCGGCGACTTGAGATCGTGCGAAACCTTGCGGAAATACTGTGTCTTGGCCATGTCGGCCTCGACGAGCTGCTGGTTGGTCCGCTCCAGCTCGGTCGCATAAGCGGCGATTTGCCGCTGCAATCGCAGGATTTCGCGTTCCCGCTCGCGGAGCCGGCCCGCAATCGACGTGCCGAGGTAGACGGCGATCAGCAGGGCGCTGCCGAAGGCGGTGAGCGCGACAATGACGGTTCGCGGATCCCGGTGCTGTTGGTTGAGCTCGAAAATGCTGTGGTGCGGGAGCCACCCGTACATTTCCAGCAGCACCATGCAGGCAAAGAGACAGATGGCGAGGCCGGCGAGAAGGAAAACGTTCCGGACCGGCAGGAGGAACGTTGCGATGACCATGTGAAAGACATAGAAGATGCAGAACGGGTTCTCGACGCCGCCGCTGGCGTGCAGGACGAAGGTGAGGGCGACGAGGTCGAGGATGATCTGGATGGAGGCGGCCAGGGAAGCGTATCGAGCGTGAACCTCGGGACGGCGGCGGGCCAGTTGACCTTCGAGGAACCAGAAGGCCCAGTTGTACGCCAGCAGACCGATGCTGATCAGTACGAGAAGCGGGCCATTGACCTGGCCGAGCGGAAACTGCGTGAGGAGGGAAGCGGTGATCAGGCAGACGGCCGCGAACACCCAGCGCAGTTGGATGAACCAGCGGAGCCGGGCGATAAGCTCCTCCCGCTCGATGGGTACGAGTTTGTCTTCCAACGCCGGGGCCATATGATGTCACCGGGACACACGTGCGTGAGGGCACGTGACGGTTTTGGTGCGCAACCGCCTTTGAGTGATCTCCAGCGGGCCACCAAGTGGCATTCTACCATCGATGTGCCGCTTTCCAACACGGCTCAGGCTTCCTGGCGAGCGGCAGGGGCAGGATTCTGACGGCCGGGACGCCGGGGGCGATCGACTCTTAACCGTGGACCTGGACTGATTGACGTGACTCCTGGACTGCTCCTGGCAACACTGGACGGCGACAGGCTGATTACCGTACGGTTTCTGCGGCGGATGGCGGTCCGGCGATGGGCCGCCGAGCGATTCCGCCTCGTCACCGACACAGGCAACCTGTGCAGAATCGTGGTCGTCCAGCCGTTGCGTCAACTCCGGGGCAAGGCCTCGCGATATGCGTTGCACACCGCCGAACCGGTGAATTTCGTTGGGCACAAATGGACCCTTCAGGTCGACGACGCCGGCCAGACCCCCCTCCGCATAGGCAAGGTGCTGCACAATCCCGACCGATTCTACGACCCCGACGCCTGCCTGGGCGCTCACTGGACGGCCGAGCGGACTGCTTTCCGGCTTTTTGCGCCGACGGCGGCGGGCGTTCAGGTGGTGGTGGCCGATACGGTGGAGGGCGACGAAGGCCTGACCGTTTGCGACATGGTCCGTCGCGCGGCGGGCATCTGGGAGATCGAGGTTTCCGGCAACCTGGAGGGCAAGTACTACGCTTACCGGCTCTCGGGCCCGGGCTTCGATCCGCATCGCGAGATCACCGACATCTACGCGACATGCACACAGGGGCGCCGCTCCAGATCCCTGATCCTCGACCTGCCGAAGACCGACCCGCCGGGCTTTCGCGATCATCCTTTGCCGCAACTCGCATCGCCCACCGACACGGTTATCTACGAGATGCACGTCCGCGATTTCACCATCGCCGGCAACTCGGGCGTGACCGCCAGGGGCAAGTACCTCGGCCTGACCGAGACGGGCACCCATCTGCCCGGCGATCCTTCCGTGCGCACCGGCCTCGACCACCTCTGCGAACTGGGCGTCACTCACGTCCAGCTCATGCCCGTCCAGGATTTCGACAACGGCGAATCCGACGACGACTGGTACAACTGGGGCTACATGCCCGCAAACCACAACTCGCCCGACGGCTGGTACGCCACCAGCCGCGAGGGTCCCGCACGCATCATTGAGCTGAAGCAGGCGATCCAGGCGTTTCACGCCCGCGGCATCGGCGTCATCCTCGACGTGGTGTACAACCACACCTCGTCGCGGGCGACCTTCGAACAGCTCGTCCCGGACTACTACTTCCGCCGCACCTGCCGCGGGAGCTTCGCCAACGGATCCGGCTGCGGCAACGAGTTTCGCAGCGAGAGCCCGATGGCCCGCAAGTTCCTGCTCGACTCGCTGAAGTACTGGGTCCGGCAGTACCGCATCGACGGCTTCCGATTTGACATCATGGCCCTGACCGACCTGGAGACGATGAGGCTGATCAAGGCCGAACTCAACGAGCTCCGTCCGGGCATCCTGCTCTACGGCGAGCCCTGGACGCCCGGGCCCACCCCGCACCGCCCGCTCTCCGACCGGCGGCACCTCCGCGGCACGGGTATCGGCGCTTTCAACGACTGCCTGCGTGACGCGATCAAGGGCAGCGTCAACGGCCCCGATCCGGGCTACGTGCAGACCGGCGAGCGGGTCCACGACATCCGCCACGGACTCGAAGGCTTCATCCGGCTGTGGGGCGCCGAGCCGGTGGAGAGCGTCAACTACTTCGAATGCCACGACAACCTGACCGCGTGGGACAAGCTGCTGCTGAGCATGCCAGATACGACCGAGGAAATGCTCAAGCGAATGATGCGTTTCGCCGCCCTGATTCTCTTCACCTCGCAGGGCATCGCCTTGATGCACTCAGGCCAGGAGTTCTGCCGCAGCAAGAAAGGCTCTCACAACAGCTACAACCTGCCGGACGACGTGAATCGGATCGACTGGTCACTCAAAAAAGCCAACGCCGACGTGTGCGACTATCACCGGGGCATGATCGCCATCCGCCGGAGTCACCCGCTTCTGCGGCTCGCCACCCGCCGGGATGTGGACCATCGGGTCAGTTTCGTCAGACCGCCCCATCCCAAGTCCGTGGCCTGTCACCTGGTCGGCGACGGTCTGGACGGCGAGCCGGCACGCCACATGCTGATCCTGCTGAACGGCCACAGCGAACCGGTCGGGTTTCGCCTGCCCAAGGGCAAGTGGAGCATCCTGGCCGACGCCGACCGAGCCGGTGTAGAACCCCTGGGCACGGCCGGCGAATCCGCGACCCTCCCGCCTCACTCGGGCATGCTGCTGACGCTGTGAGCAAGCCCGGACGGCCGATTGTGGTCCGCAGATTGCGCAGATTTCGCAGATAAGGGAAAGAGGATGCGAACCAGGCTTCTTTCTGCGCAATCTGCGTAATCTGCGGACAGTCTCTCCCTCCCACCAGGGTAGCCCTCAACAGGAAACCATCCAATGCCCGACACGGCCGGTCTTTTTCGTGCTTTCACTCTTTGGTGTTTTCGTAATGAATCTGTTGGTCAGAGCCACCCCATACAAGTGACCAGCACTCTGAGATCCAACAGGAGGAAACGGAGATAACAGAGGGACTTTCTCCGTTGCCTCCTGTTCAAATCCGGTCGGGCCGACCCGGAAGAAGAAGACCAGATCACGAAAGTCGCGGATCCGCTGTGGCGGGACGAATCAAGCCCGAAATCCGAATGTCGAAGATTCGCGGCGGCGAGTCGAAATCCGAACGAACAAGCATCTGGCATGGCGAAGAGCGGCGGCGGCATCCAAGAAAGCTGCGATGTCGCCGGACGCCGGGCCTGGCGGAGACACGAAGCCTACCGGCCCGTTCGCATGGGGTCGGACTCCAGGCCGTATCGCTTCATTTTCTTGTAAAGGGTGGTGCGGTTGATCTCCAGGACCTGGGCGGTGACCTGACGGTTCCAGTTGTTGGCCCGCAGGGCCTGCTCGATGATCCGCTTCTCGGGCTCTTCCAGGGCGTCCTTGAGCGACATCGGTCGATAGACGCCCTCCTCGGCGGCGACCGACTGGGCGACCTCCAACACGTTCGGCGGCAGATCATCGACGTCGATGCGGCGGTTGCGGGTGAGCACCACCGCCCGCTCGACGACGTTTTCCAGTTCGCGCACGTTGCCCGGCCAGTTGTACCGCTGCAGGGCCTGGATGCACTCCTCAGTGAAGCCGAGGATCTGCTTGCGGCTCTCGGAGCAATACCGTTTAAGGAAGTTCCCCGCCAACAGCGGGATGTCGCCGATCCGCTCGCGAAGGCCCGGCAACTGGATGGTTACGACGTTGACCCGGTAAAACAGGTCCTGGCGGAATTTCCCGGACGACACCGCCTGTGCGAGGTTCTCATTGCTCGCCAGGATGACGCGGACGTCCACGGTGTCGGTCTTGTTGGACCCGACGGGCTCGAACTGCCGCTCCTGCAGGACGCGGAGCAGCTTGACCTGCAGCGCGGGCGTGGCCGAGGAGATCTCGTCCAGGAAAACCGTGCCCTTGTCGGCGGCCTTGAATTTGCCCTGCTTGTCGCCCAGAGCTCCGGTGAAGGCCCCTTTCAAGTGCCCGAACAATTCGCTCTCCAGCAGCGACTCGGGGATGGCTCCGCAGCTCACCTCGACGAACGGCTTGTCGCGGCGATCGCTGCGGTGGTGGATGGCCCGTGCGATGAGCGTCTTGCCCGTGCCCGACTCGCCCTGGATCAGCACGGTGGTTCGCGAATCGGCCACCGCCTCGATCAGGTCGAAGATCCGCAGCATCTTGTAGTCGTGCCCGATGATGTTGTCGAGATTGAACCGCAGGTCGAGGGCCTCGCGCAGCGTGCGGTTCTCGCGGATGAGCGACTGCTGCTGAAGGGCCCGCTCGACCACCAAGCGGATCTCGTCGTCGATGATCGGCTTGGTCAGGTAGTCGTAGGCCCCCATCTTGATGGCCTCGACCGCGCTTTCGATCGTGCCGTACCCGGTGATCATGATGACCACGATCTCCGGGTAGCGCTGCTTGATCAGCCGCAGCAGCTCAAAGCCGTCGGTGTCGGGCATGTTCACGTCGGTGATCACCAGGTGGTACTGCTTGCGCTCCAGAGCGCTGACCGCCTCGGCGAAGCCGGATGCCCCGGCCGCCTCGTAGCCCTCAAGATCGAGGAATTCCATCAGCGATTCGACGATGATCCTGTCGTCATCGACGATCAGAATCCGTTCCTTCTGACCGCTCATGTCGAGGTCTCCTTGCGGGCCTGCGCGAACCGTGACCGGATCGGCTCCGGGCCGGGCAGTCCGCCGGCACGGATCGCCGCGCAGTTCTCCAGCGGCAGGCGAATGGTAAAGGCTGTGCCTCCCTGTGCCCGCCGCTCGGGGACAATCGTTCCGTTGTACTTCTCGACGATGTCCCTGCAGATCGGCAGCCCGAGGCCCGTACCCTTGCCCGGCGGCTTGGTGGTGAAGAAGGGCTCGAAGATCTTGGCCATCACGTCCGGGAGCCCGACGCCCGTGTCCTCGAACCGGATGATCGCCTCGCGGTCCACCACCTGGGTGACGATGGTCAGCGTCCCGCCGCCGGGCATGGCATCGATCGCGTTCTTGATCAGGTTGCAGAACACCTGGAAAAGGTTGGTGCCGCGAACGGTCGGCATCCGGTCATTCAGCGTGCAGACCACCGACACGCCCGCCGCAACCACCTTGTCGGACATGACCTTCACCGCCTCCTCGACGATGGTGTTGATGCCGGCGTCGTCGAAGGCCGTGGCCGTGCTCCGCGAGAACTCCACCAGTTCGCGTACGATCTCGGTCATTCGCAGCAGGCCGCCGCGGGCCTGGGTCAGGTACTCGGCGATCTTCTCGCGCCTGCCGAGCTCGTCAGCCCGCAGCCCGAGATTGATGTAACGCAGGATGCCGTCAAGCGGGTTATTCAGCTCATGGGCCACCCGGGCGGCCAGCTTGCCCACCGCCGCCATCCGTTCCGACACGGCCAGGCGCTTCTCCATCCCCACGACGGCGGTGACATCCTCGATGACCAGAATGCCACCCGTGATCCGCGTCGTCCCCTCCTCGGTCAGGGGAACACATAGCAGGTCGAGCAGCCGCTCGCCATGTTCGGGGTCGTGGCGGACGACCTGGTCAAAACGCTGCTCACGGCCACGATCGATCACCCCCAGCAGGGCCGCCCGCCAATCCTGGTATCTCGCGTCCAGGGTGCCGGTCTGGAGTGCCTCTCCGATCGAGGTGGATCCGCGAACCAGGTGCTGAGCCGCCGGGTTGTAATGGATGATGTTCAACTGCCGATCGAAGACCACCAGGCCAAGCGACAGACACTGAAAAACCCGCTGGCCGGTCCGACCCAGGTCGTACGAACTCAGTTCCGGAATGGAATGGTCAGATGCGTCTGCTGGTACACAGCCCATTCGCCACTGGCTCCGGCCGAATGATGATCTGAGGCATCAACCGGCGTAACACTTTGCCACAGAGCAACCTATACGATTCCGGACCACCCCTGTCAAGCCACAATGTGTACTTCGGTCAACACCCCCCACCTGCATTAGTTGCACGAAAGCAACAAGACGGATAACCACCTGCGGGGTAGGTACTTATCGACGCGCCTTGGGCTACCAGGAGTGAGACCGGCGATCATCGCCGGTGGACTTGAGGACGAAACTGCGTCGCCCGATGTTGACCATCCTTACCACCTTCAGGCCTGGTACGTAGGCCAGGTCAAGATAGCCGGCGGTCTTTACAGGGTGGTACAGGCCCGGCTCGAAAGTGAATTCGAGCCATCCCTCGCCGCCAAGCACCCTGGCAACGCCAAGCCCGACGGGCCATCGCTCTGAGGGGCGTTCTCCGACACTGGCCACGAGACCCACGACCGCCCCGCGTGCGAAGTCCAGATGCTCGGGCGCGGATGAGAGTCGGCAGCGCGAGCGGACCGCGGCCCAGTTTGCCGCGTCAGTAATGAGTACGAGGGCGAATTCGTCGCAAAGCGGCGTGACCACCTGCCGCGGGATCTGTTGTTCGAGGGCCACGCGTGCCCGGGCCAGAGGGTGAATGGTGCTAGGCTCTGCCCTGGCGAGTTCCCATGCCGGGACCTCGGTCGCGGGCGTTCCGCTCGGGGCCCATTGCGAGCATCCCTGTAACATTGTTGCCGCGACAACGCCTAACCAGCAGGCGGGCCGCCACAGGCGTGTCGGAAACGGCACAGGGCGATTGTTGTGGCAAGTGCCGGTCAACGCTATAGTAACGCCCGGTTTCATAGCCACATTATTGTGGCCTGACGGGCAGCGCGATTCAACTGGCCGCGAGGAAAAACGGCGTATTACCAGCCAGGTGGTTGCGGCGGATTTCGGAATGGAGTTCCGACCCGCAAACCTGACCGAGCGTACACAAGGACAAAGGACGGTGCCGGCGAGGGGACTTAAGGCCCCCGGCCGTCAGGGCAATCAAGGCCCGCGGCGATTCCGGGTATATCCGGAGAGACTCATTGATGAAAAAGCTGATTGGCCCCCTCGTTCTGATCGGTCTGCTCGTTGTCGCGTTCTTCCTGGTGAGGAATTTCGTGCGGGTGCCGTTCTCAGCGCTCGAGCCCGAGTTCGCCACCGTCCGGCGGGGCGACCTGATCGTGCCGATCACCGCCAGCGGGAACATCCGCCCGGCCAGCGTCACCAACATCAAGAGCGAGGCCAGCGGGGAAGTTATCCTGCTGCCCTTCGAGCTCGACGAGTGTGTTAAGAGAGGCGATCTGATCGTCCAACTTGACGAAACCGACGAAAGCCGCAACGTCCAACGAGCCACGGCCGAGTTCCAGCGTGCGGTCGTCGCGCATGAGCAAGCCCAGATCCGCCGCCAGGAGGCTGAAGCGGTCGGAGTCCCGATGGCCCAGGCCAAGCTTGAGCAGGCCAAAGCCCAGGAAGAACTGGCCTTGGTTGAACTCGAACACATCAGGAAGGTGCGGCAGACCGATCCGAGTTATGCCACCGGTCAGGAAGTCAGGATGCGGGAGGCCAAGTACCGGCAGGCCACGGCGGCCAGGCAGGCAGCCGACGCCGAGTTGGCCCAGGCCAGACTCAGCATCAAAATGGCCGACAAGGAAATCGCGGCCGCCAAGCAGATGCAGGACTCGGCAGAGCGAGCAAAGGAGGATGCCGAGGAACGCCTGCGTGAAACCAAGGTGCTCTCGCCCATCGACGCGATGGTCGTCGCCAGACACGTGCAGAAGGGCGAAGTCGTCCAGAGCGGCAGAACGTCTCTCACCGGCGGCACGGTATTGCTGGAGCTTGCCGACATCAGCGAGGTTTACGCGGTGGTGAACGTCGACGAGGCCGACATCGGCCTGGTCCGCAAGCTGAATCTCGAAACCCAGCCTGCCGCGAACCCCGGTCAGAATCCCGCGACCACCCAGATGGCTACGCTGCCTGAAGGCACGATCGACCAGAGCCAGCAGGTCGAGGTGACCGTCGAGACCTATCCCGACGAGCAGTTCTACGGCGTGATCGAGCGGATCTCGCCGCAGTCGGAAATCAGCCGTGCGATCGCGACGTTCAAGGCCTGGATCCGCATCACCAGCCCGAACCGCGACAAGCTGAGAAATGTGCTCAACGCCCAGGCCCAGGCGAACTTCAGCGCCCGGTCCGTCCGCGACGCCCTGCTGGTCGACTACGAGGCGATGAAGCCCGACCCCGCCGGCGACGGCTACGGCGTTTACGTGCCCGAGAAGGTGCCCGGAACCAAGGACGAGAAACCCAAGTTCATCCCCTGCAAGTTCGGCGTGGACAACCGCGTCGACGTGCAGGTTCTCGAAGGCCTGGAAGAAAATCAGCGGGTCTATACCAAGCTTCCGGTGAAGACCGAGCGGGAGAAGAAACGGGAGCGGGAGCAGTCCGGCGATTGAACGGCCACGGCCGGGAAGATGGCATGATCCGCATCACCGACTTGACCAAATTCTACCAGATGGGCGACGCAGTCGTACACGCCCTCGACGGCGTCGATCTGACCGTCGAGGCCGGCGAGTTCCTCAGCATCACCGGCGCCTCCGGCAGCGGCAAGAGCACCATGATGCACCTGATCGGCTGCCTCGACCGCCCCACTTCCGGGCAATACCTGATCGCCGGCCAGCGCGTCGATCAGCTCAGCGACCGCCGCCTCGCCGGGATCCGGAACAAGTACATCGGCTTCGTGTTTCAGACGTTTAACCTGATCAATCGGACCACGGCCATGGAAAACGTGGCCCTCCCACTGGTCTATGCCAGGCAAGGGGGCGCTCGTCGCCTCGCATCGACTGCTCTCGAACGTGTCGGCCTGACCCAGAGGGCCCACCACAGGCCCAGCGAGCTGTCCGGCGGCGAGCGGCAGCGCGTGGCCATCGCCCGCGCCCTGGTCAACAACCCGCCCCTGCTGCTGGCCGACGAGCCGACGGGAAATCTCGACTCCAAGACCGGCGAGCAGATCATGAACCTGTTCCATGACCTGCACCGGCAGGGCGTGACCATCGTTCTGGTCACCCACGAAATGGCCATCGCCGCCCAGGCCCAGCGCGTCATCCGAATGAAGGACGGAAAGATCATCGAGGATCGCCAGGTGGACGAGGCGTTCCGCCAGCAATTGCTCGCCGAACGGCTCGCCGCGACAACCGCCGGCATCACCGAACAGGCCAGGAGACCGCCCGCCGCTTCCTGAGAGCGGCTTAACGCCATGTTCACACTGCAGATCATGTTGATGGGCCTTCGCGGACTGCGAGCCAACCTGCTGCGCTCGCTGCTGGCCACGCTCGGCGTCATCATCGGCGTCGGGGCGGTAATCTCGGCCATGTCCATCCTCGAAGGTGCCCAGCGCGACATGGTCGAGCGGTTCGAATCGCTCGGCAGCGAGACCATCACCGTCATCCCCAACGTGGCCAAGAGCGGCGGTCGGTCGGTGGGCATGGTCGAGACCCTGACCCTCGAAGATGCCGACTGGATCGGCGATCCCCGCAATTGCCCCAGCCTTCACGGGGTCGCCCCCGAGGTCTCCAGCTTCGACGTGATCAAGTACTTCAGCCGCAACAGCGAGGTGACCGTCCTCGGAACCAACGAGGATTACGCCCCGATGTTCAACTATCGGGTCGCCGAGGGGCGGTTCCTGTCCAGGGACGATATCTCGGCGCACCAGAAAGTGGTGGTGCTCGGTTATCAGGTCGCTCGCGATCTGTTCGGCAGATCCGAGGCCACCGGGCGCACCATCAGGATCAAGGGTGCATCTTTCCGCGTCATCGGGGTGATGGAAAAGAAGGGCAACATCGGCTTTCGCACCGTGGACTCGCAGGTCATGATCCCGATCACCACCGCCATGACCCGCCTGTTCGGCATTAAGTTCGTCAATTCCATCTCCGCCCAGGCCGCCGGAACCGAGAAGGTCGAGCAGGCGATGGATGAGATCAAGGGCGAGCTCCGCCGGCGCCACGACATCCGCTTCCGCCACGGCCAGGAGGACGACTTCCGCGTCTTCAGCCAGGAAGAACAGCGCCGCCAGATCGGCGAGATCACCTTCCTGTTCCAGGTCGTGCTTTACAGCATCGCCCTGATCAGCCTCGTCGTCGGCGGCATCGGGATCATGAACATCATGCTCGTGTCGGTGACCGAGCGCACGCGCGAGATCGGCGTGCGAATGGCGGTCGGAGCCCGGCGCGGCGACATCCTGCTCCAGTTCCTCATCGAGGCTGGCACGGTCAGCCTGCTGGGCGGTGCCTTCGGCGTCGGCTGCGGCCTCGCCTTCA
>CAZPIO010000160.1:0-17385 GCA_964586235.1 uncultured Planctomycetales bacterium | reverse complement strand
CCATGACGCCACACACTACGGCTTGCGGCAGGTTGAGTCAAGGGGATACCCCATTACGCCAATTACTACGACTACTCGAACTACGGCAACTACTCGGACTACTACGACTACGGGGACTACTACGACTACTCAGACTGGTACGGCTACGGCCGCGGCCGGTAATGCTTGACAGCCCCGGTGTTGCTGCGGTCTCATGCTCTGGATCGCTTGGTGCGGACGATCCGGAGTAGCCGGTGGATACGACTGCCATTCGAGATGCGGCTTTGCGGTGTCGTGTGGTGCTGCTGGACAGTCTGCGCGAGGCCGGAGCCGACCCCGCGGGTCCTCGAGTCCGAGAGGCCGCGGCGACCGTTCTGTTGCGGGCTGCTGCGGGTCGAATGCTGCGGAATCGCGGCGTGGACGCCGGTGTGCTGGACGAACTGCTGCCTTTCAACGAGTCTCCCGCCCTTAACAAGGGGGGGCAGGGGGGGGTAGTCGGGTCGGCAGGGTGCCCCATCCCTCGCGCAGCGAGGGGTGGGGGATCATCGGGCATGAACTCCGAAATGGACGTGATCCTGGATGATCCGCGGCTGACCGAAACGTGGCAGCCGGGCAACGAAGAGGCCCTTGGCTGGTTGTACCAGTATTTCAACGAGCCAGACCTCGACATTTTTCGCGGCTCGCGGCCGCCCAAAGTCCCGGCCGAGATGCTGGCGCTCAAGACGCAACTCTTCACCCCCCGGTGGATCGTCCGCTTCCTGGTGGAGAACACGCTCGGCCGGCTGTGGTTGCAGATGCACCCGGATTCGCGGCTCGTCGACCGGCTTGAATACCTGGTCCCGCCGGCCGAGCCGCTCCCTCCGCTGCCGATGAGGCCGCTGCGCGAGATTCGCGTGCTGGACCCCGCCTCTGGGACTATGCATTTCGGCCTGGTGGCGTTTGACCTGCTGGCCGGGATGTACCGTGAGGAATTGCAGCGCGCCGGGCGTCCCGGCTGGCTGGAGCGGGCGTCGGTGGACAGCGAGGCGGCGATTCCGACCGCGATTCTTGCGAACAACCTGTTCGGCTTCGACATCGACCCGCTGGCCGTGCAACTGTCGTCGGTGACACTGTTCCTGAAAGCGGCCTCGCTCAATCCGAGCGTGCCGGTGGTCGGCGGGCACCTGAGTTGTGCCGATGCCTTGCGGCGTCCGGGAGATTCACTGTGGGACGATCATGACCGACTCGATGAAGCGGTTGTGTCCGCGCTTGGTTCTACCTGCGACGTTGTGGTGACCAACCCGCCTTACCTGGACAGCCGCGATTACGATGCGCCGCTCAAGTCGTTCATTGCCGAAGCGTACCCGGCCGGCAAGCGCAACCTGTACGCCGCGTTCCTCGAACGCTGCCTGGGGTTCCTGGCCCCCGGCGGGCGTCTGGGCATCATCACGCCGCAGACGTTCATGTTCATCTCGAGCTTTGCACGCCTGCGAACCCTGCTGCGGAATTCGGTCGCCATTGAGACACTCGTGCAGACCGGGCTGAACACGTTTCCGGACGCCGTTGTGGATGCGGCGTTTTACGTCTTGCGCCGCGAGGATGAGCCCAGGAGCCGCGATCGCTGTACCGGCACGTACTTCCGGCTTACCCGACCGCCGGACCCGCCCGCCAAGCAACAGGCGTTTGAACGCGCGGTGGCTGGCCTGAGAGCCGGCAAGCGGGATGAGAGCGTTTTTCTGTGCCGGCAGGGTGATTTCGATCATCTGCCCGGCCGGCCGTGGGTTTACTGGGTCACACAGCCGGTTCGCGAGTTGTTCGATCGGTTGCCCAGGCTCAGCAAGGTTGCCACGCCGATCGTGGGCCTGCAGACGAGCGACAATTTCCGGTTCCTGCGATATTGGTGGGAGGTGTATTTCCGTGACGAGCCGGATGGGCCGGCCGGCACCAATTGTCACATCGCGTTCGGCTGCACGGACCGGCCCTCGGCGCTGGCCACCAGCCGCAAGTGGTTCCCGCACATCAAGGGCGGCGACTTCTGCCGCTGGTATGGCAACCATGAATACGTGGTCAACTGGGCCAGGGACGGGGCCGAGATCCGCAGCCTGGGCATCGAATCCGGCAAGGTGGCCTCGCGTCCACAGAACATGGATTACTATTTCCGCCCCGGCGTGACCTGGACGCACACCAGCTCGCGAGGTCTGAGCGTCCGCATTCTACCGCCAGGCTTCATCTGCAACGTCGAGGGCATGGCCGCGTTTCAGAACGGGCCGGCCGGCTCGTCGATCGAGACGCTGGCGATCATGAATTCGAGCTTTGCCGCTCACGTGATCGGCCTGCTCAACCCGACGGTCCATTTCGGCGGACGCGAGGTGGGCGACCTCCCGTATCCGCAGGCCGATGCCCGAGCGGTCAAGAGGCTGGAGTCGCACGTGTCCAGGGCGATCGAACTGGCTCGCCAGGACAGCCGGGAGGATGAGACGACGTGGGAATTCATCGTCCCGGCCGACTGGCGGACGGGCCTGATTGATCTGACCCACCGACGCAAGGAGCTGGCGAGAATCGAGCGGTTGCTCGATGACGAGGTTTACGCGCTGTATGGGCTTGGCCCGCAGGATCGGGCGGTCGTGGAGGCGGATGTCAACGGCACCCCCCCCAGCCCCCCCTTGGTAAGGGGGGGAGCGGTCGAGAGCCGGCGGTCGCGGCGCGATCTGGCCGTCCGCTGGATCAGCTACGCCGTTGGCGTGGTGATGGGGCGGTTCAGGCCGGGTGTCAAGGAGAGCCTTGGCCGCGGCCATTTCGATGCCCGCGTCGCTTCGAGGCTGAGGAACATGGCGGTCTCCGATGGTATCGGAGAGTTGTCTGATGCAGGGGGGGATGATCTGGCCATGCGGGTCCTCCGAGCACTCGAGCTGATGCTCGGCGCGGAGGATGCCGTCGCAGCGGTTGCCGCCGCGTCGGGTAAAGCAAGCGGATCGGCCAGTGTTCTGCGCAACTGGCTGGCGGGCGGCTTCTTCCGGCTTCACCTGCGGCAGTATCGCGGTCGGCCCGTCTACTGGCTGCTGCAATCCCCTCAACGCCGCTTCGCCGCGTACGTCGATTACGAGCAGTTGAGCGCATCGATGCTTCGCACTCTGCAAAGCTCGCGGTATCTGGGGGCAAGAATCACGGAGGCCCGGCGCTGCCGGGATGACGACCTCCTGGGCGATCTCCGAGCGTTTGACGCGGCGATTGATCGCGTCTTGAAGGCGACGGACGAGCGGGGCAGACAGGTCGGCTGGCGGATTGAGCCGGACGATGGCGTGCTGATCAACGCCGCGCCTTTGCGTGAGCTGATGCCCCTGTGGAATCGCGAACTGGCCGCCTGCTGGAAGGGACTCGAACGCGGCGACTACGATTGGTCGTTCACCGCCCGCTGGTACTGGCCCGACCGCGTCCAGACCGCGTGCCGGACGAACGAATCGTACGCCTTGGCACACGGGCGTTGACGGACCCACAGTCTTCGAGCCGATTGAGGCCTCCAGGTTTCGAGCAAGCCCGTTCAAACCGACCATCCGCCCAGGAACATGGCCATCGTCAACAGCAGCATGCTGAGCAGGACTGCGGGCACGAACAGGAAGTGGCCCACCCTGCTGGCCAACAGGAAGAAGAGCACGATCAGGCCCACGCCGCCCAGCTTGTTGGTCAATGCCACGGCGAAGTTCGGAAGAATGCTGCGCAGCGCGCCGAAACCATCCAGTGGCGGCAGGGGCAGCAGGTTGAGGTTCACCAGCGCCAGGTTGATCAGCACCGCCGTCTTGCAGACCTCGATGACCCCGACCCACAGCGGGGCGTAGGGAACGCCCGCCAGCCGGATCGGCTCCAGGACCAGTGTCCGCAAATCGACGTGTCGCTCTCCCGGATAAAGCACGCCAAGAACCATGATCACGATCATGAGCACATTCACGGCGAAGAAGGCCAGCATCAGGTTCAGCGAAACGCCGGCCAGCGAGACGCCGAGATTCCCTCGCCGATAGTGTCGGAAACGTGGTGGCCGGATCGGAACAGGCTTGGCCCAGCCGATGACCGTGTTTCCGGGGAGAAGAATGAGCACCAGCGGAACGATGAAGCTGCCGAAGAGATCGACGTGCCGGATCGGGTTGAGGCTGATCCGGCCGAGATCGCGGGCCGTCGTGTCGCCCGACCACAACGCCGCGACGGCATGGGCGATCTCGTGTAACACAATTGATCCGACGAGTACGGCGAGAACCAGGATGTGGTGCCAGATCGGTGTCGGACGCTCATCGAACCTGCCCCCGGTCCGCTCGCTGTCCGTCGGCATCCTGCGTGCTGGTGGTTCTGGGGGTACGAGTGCGTCGTCAGCGTCTTCCTGTTCGACCTGCAGGGCAAGAAACCCGGCGTTGGATGTCTCTGCCCCCTCATCGCGCCGTTCGTCGACCGACGGCCTTGTTGCGGGTGGATGATGTCCCTGCGCGTCCTCAAAGACCATTCTCGTCAAGTTAAAACCGGCCAGGACAGTGCAGCCCAGCGAGAAGACGGAGATGGCCAGTGCCGCCGCTCCGATTCGGCGGTCGTGAAGTCGGCGATTGTTGCGGAACAGCAGGATCAGCGACAGGATCAACAGGGCAACCGCCGGCAGACTTCCCACGAGCGGAATCAGTGCCGGCACGGCCAGGACCCAGGCCGCACACGCCACCCCTGAAGCCAGCGGCTCGACAGGCTGGTCAGCCAGAGGGTCTGCGGTGGTCCTGATGGTCACGCCTTCCGAGGGAGGAGTGACCTCCGGCAGAAGTGTTGCTAAGGCGGCTTCGTTTTCGGTCCGCTGTGGCTGATTCCAGTACGCCAGCGGCGCCAGGCGCCGGGCCTCCTCTCGTTTCGCCTCGGCCTGAGCGGCCTGGCCAAGCGCCTCGAGCGATCCGGCCATGGTCGCCGCCAGGAGCGACCGATCCACCGGCGGCAGCGCGGCCGGATCGACGCGTGACAGCAAAGCCATCGCTTTTTCGTGCTCGCCCAGGATCTGCCAGGATTCGGCCATGTAAAGGCAAGCGTATGCTCGGAATTTCCTCTGGTTTGGATATTGCTCAATCAGCGAGTCTACCGCTTCCTGCTCGGTTGCGACGGCTTGCCGGTCCCCGTTGTGCGCGTGCCACGCGGCGCGCAATCCGGCCAGTTCTGCTCCCACTAAGCGTTCGCTTTGGCTGCTGGGATCCAAGGCTGAAAGGTGGCGCTGGAACAGGCTCCATTGCCCCGTAGCCAAGGCCGACCTGGCCGCCAGAACGAGCGGCACCGCCCGGATCGCGCGCAGGTAGCTGGCACGAAGCTGTGTCAGTCCCAGGGCCGCTTCAGGGTTTTGGGCTTCGGAGAGCGGATTGCGCGGTTCCGGAGCTGCCGCTTCGAGCAGCCAGTCTGTCAGTCGCAGCACGTCGGCGTGACGTCCAAGGGCATGGAGAACCTGCAGCATGGCAATCAGCCCGCGGGTGGAGATCTGCCCGCCGCACCTGCGGTTTTCTTCCTGGGCGATCCTCAACGCCGCATCGAGACGACCGAGGTGATACTCGCAGATGATTGCGGTTGTCGCCCAGTCAAGTTCGGGTACTGGGTTCTTCTGCAGTGTTTCCGCCAGAGCCGAGAGATGCTGCTCGCATTTCTCTACGTCGCCTCTCCATGACCACATTGATGCGGCAAGGTCGTGCAGGAGCGCCTTTGTTCGCGGGCGGCGAGCTCTCTTAGAGGCTCGCATACACCATTCAAGGGCTTCCGGACCACGGTCGAGCTGATAAAGACGGCGGGCGATAACGCTCTCAAAGTAGCCGGGATTAAGCAGTCGCTCCAGCAGAGCAGCGGGCAGCAGGGATCGGTGCAGCCGCATGATTGCAGCAAGGGCGGAAGCATAATCGCCTTGGGCTGCGGCCAGGTTCGCCTGCCGAGCCAGGCGACGGTACATCGGCCAGGTCACGACGAAGACCGCGACGATGACGCCCGCAACGGCGAGCGGCCAGGAAATCTCAGCCAACAGCGGCATTGCGTTTCATCTCCACACTTCGGTGCCACGTAGGGGCAGGGCGGTGGATTATAACGCGAGGATCGAGTCGTCACTACGAGCGCTGCCAGCGGTTCCGAGGACGCGGCTCGTGGCAGGGTGTGCGGGATAGATGGCCGCGAGGACGCTGTTGTGGTAAAACAAGCCGCGGCGGGGCCCTGGGTGTTCATGCAGCGGCGCAAACGGTCAGGAGTACGACGTGGCAGAAGCGAGAATCGGGATCATCGGCGGTTCAGGGCTCGGGCAGACGCTGGCCGAGCAGGTCGGCGGCAACGAGGTGGAGATCGTTACGCCTTTTGGCAAGCCGAGCGGGCCGATCCTGCTGACCCGCTGGGCCGGCGCGGATATTGCTTTCCTCTCCCGGCACGGGCGCGGGCACCTGCTCAATCCATCGAGCGTGCCTTATCGAGCCAACATCTACGCCCTCAAGTCGCTGGGTGTCACGCACATCCTGGCCAGCGGGGCCACAGGCAGCCTTCGCGAGGATATCGAGCCCCGTCACCTGGTGATCTGTGACCAGGTGATCGACAAGACCTTCCGTCGAGATCGCAGCTTCTTTGACCTCGGCCTGGTGGCCCACGTGGAGTTCGCCGAGCCGTTCTGTCCCACGCTGCGCGGTCTGCTGAGATCGGCCGGCGAGAAGATCCCTGCTCGCACTCACTCGGCCGGGACGTACGTGTGCATGGAGGGCCCGCAGTTTTCGACCGTGGCCGAGTCGCGCATGCACCAGGCGTGGGGGGGCGACCTGATCGGCATGACCGCCATGCCCGAGGCCAGGCTGGCCCGCGAGGCCGAAATCTGCTACGCGCTGATTGCCCTGCCCACTGATTACGACTGCTGGCGCCCCCACGAGCCCGGTAAGGGGCGCGAGGCCCTGCTCGGCGAGATCATCAACAATCTCAATGCCGTGACTGCCAACGCAGTCGAGCTGTTGCGGCTGGCGGTGCCGATGGTCGCCGAGAAGATTGACGCCCCGTGTCCCTGCCGCGACGCCCTGGACATGGCCATCTGGTCCGACCGCTCCGCCATCGACCCGGCCGAGATCCAACGCCTCGGCCTGCTCGTGAAGCGGTACTTCCCGTCCTAGTACACCTTGTCTGCTTCCTGAAGAATGGTATCCCTTCTTCCGGCTGAATCCATCATGTGCTGATCCAGGATGGAGAACCGGTTGTCGGAGTTGTTCGCCTGGCGGACTGAGGCATCGGTGTTGAGGATGTTGACCCGCCGGGCTTTGTGGTTGGTGCGGGTGTACGACGGGTCGAAGGTGATCAGCGAGTTCATGTCCAGTGCGATGGCCGTCGCCCGCCGCCCGGCGCTGTTGCGGCCGAGGTTCTCGATCCGGCCCTTGCCGTCGGTCTCGTCGAGCTGCCGGTAGAGGTACGAACAGAAGCCGGGCGCGACCTTCTGCAGCCGGATCTTGGCCAGTTCCTCAACCGGGTCGTTGGAATCGTCGCCGGGGCAGTACAGGACCTCGGGGGAGATGTTGCGATACGACAGCAGCAGAGCCAAAGCCATCCTGGACTTGATGGGCTCCTGAGGCCCGGTCCAGATCTGGCTGGTGGCCAGCGTTCCGTCGTTGGGCTCCAGAACGGCGCCCAGTCCCTGCACGTCGGGGCCGTAGGGTATGGTCCCGAGCGCATTGGCGTAGGAGATGATGCCCGTGCCGATCTGCCTCAGGTTGCTCCCGCAGACCGCCAGCCGGGCCTGGCTGCGAGCCTGAGACAGGGCGGGTACCAGGATCGCGATCAGCAGTCCGATGATCGCCACGACAACCAGGACCTCGATCAACGTGAAAGCGTGTCGGTGAGAATCTCTCATGGGATGATGTCCGCGGTACTCCGTTGCTTCCAGGTGTAGATTGTACTCCGTCTTTCCTCGTTGGCCAGTCTCGGCGCATGCGTTGACAGGCCCATGCCCGCCGGGTAGGTTAATGCTCGGACGTGAGCGAAACCGGGGCCGCGCTTGCAGCGTCCCGTTTCCGCTCCAGGGCCCGGGTCCGGCTGAAGGACTTGCCCCCGTTTTCCCGCCTGTTGGCCTTCTTTCCTGGGTGCCCGGAGGTTTCCACCATGATCGTTTCACGCGGGTCAGCATGGGTGGCTCTCTTGATCCCCGTCCTGCTGGGTGGTTGCGGAGAGGGCTTCTGGGGTCCGAAGAAGCCAACCACGCGCCCCGCCGGTACGCTCGACGATGTTGAGGCCATGCGGCGGGCCTCCCGCACGGTTGCGATCGAGGGAACGGTCGGTTCCGTGGCGTATGTCCAGGGCCAACGCCTGATGCGCGTGCGGGGCTACGGCCTGGTCTGGGGGCTGAACGGGCAGGGCAGCAAATTCTGTCCTCCGGCAGTTCGCGAACGCATTCTGAGGGACATCCGGCGGTTTCGCCTGGCAAACCCCCACCTCGAGAAGGATCTCAGCGCCCAGGAACTGATCGACAGCCTGAACACCGCGGTCGTCGAAGTCACCGGCGAGATCCCCGCGGGGGCGCGCGAAGGCACCACCTTCGATGTTGTCGTCTCGGCCGCGACCGTCAGCCCTGACACCCGGTCTCTCGCCGGCGGCCATTTGCTGCCCTGCGATCTTCAGATTCTCAGGGAGGCCTCCCCGGGTGACGCCATGGAGGGCAAGACGCACGCCAGGGCTCGTGGGCCGGTGTTCATCAACCCCTTCGCGAGCCCGACGACCCAGTCTGCCGCCGGAACCAGCCTGATCGAGGGCCGCGTCATCGGCGGCGGTGTGAATGCCATCGACAGGCGGCTCAGCCTGAATACGCTTGTTCCGTCCTATGCCACGGTCCGCCAGATCACCGAGGCCATCAACCGCAGGTTTGTCACTGAACCCAAGGCGGCTGAAGCGGCTTCACCTGGTACCATCCAGCTCACGGTTCCAGACAACATGCGCGGCCGTGAGGGCCGCTTTCTCGATCTGGTCGCGCATCTGCCTTTGTCGCAGTCGCCCACCCTGCGGGAAGCGCGAACCAAAGCCCTCGTCCTCGAGCTGTCGAGATCGCCCGAGCCGCCCGAGAATGCGGCGCTGTCGCTGGAAGGCATCGGGCCTTCGGTACTGCCGATGTTGCAGGAGCTCTACACCAGTCCGCAGCGGCAGGCCAGCTACTACGCCGCCAGGACAGGCTTGCGCCTGGGCGACGAGCCGGCCCTGCAAGTGGTCGCCCGTCATGCCCGCGACCCCAAGAGCCCGTACCGGATGCAAGCCATCCGGGAACTCGGCGAATGCTTCAACAGCGCCCGCGCGGGTACCGTTCTGCGCGAGCTCGTGGATGACCAGGACCCCTGGATCCGGATTCGGGCATACGAGGCCCTTCGAAACGCCGATCGGTCGGTGATGGTCTCCGCCGTGGTTGGCCGGGATCCAGGGAATTTCATTCTGGATGTGCTGCCTTCGAAGGGGCCGCCGCTGATCTATGCGAAGCGCACGGGTGTCCGGCGGATCGCCCTGCTCAGCGCCGACCGGATGCAGTTGCGCGTGCCGCTGCTGTATGCCAAGCCCGGCAAGGACGTGATTCTGTCGGCCTCTGCCGGAGACACGATTCTCACGTTGATTCGCAAGCAGGCCGGCAGGGTGGCAGGCGAGTTCAGAATCCCCAATTCAGTGGTGCTGTTGATCCATTTCCTGGGTGGCGATCCGCGCCCGGGGCTGGACAACAAGCCGGAGGGACTGGACCTGGACTACGCGATCGTGCTCGACGTGCTCAACAGCCTTTGCCAGGACGGCACGCTGAACGCCCGGCTGGAATGGGAGCAGCAGAGCATCGAGGACATCGTCGGGCCGCTTCGTCCGAAGGGACGGCCGGAGTCCGAGCTGTAGCCCGGCCGGCTCCTCCGCCGGACGCGGTTCCGTACCTCATGATCGACATCGGCCTCTATGTCCATGTTCCTTTCTGCGGCCGCAAATGCGGCTATTGCGATTTCTACTCGATCGTGCCCGAAGGTGACCAGGTTGACCGTCTGATCGACGCCATGCTGCGCGAACTCGACCAGGTGCTGGCGGGGCGGGATCTGGGCGTGGAGACTGTCTTTGTCGGTGGGGGCACGCCGACGTTTCTGTCCGAGCAGGCGTTAGCTCGTCTGATGGACTGCCTGCAGCGTGTCGTCGAGGCTGATCGGCCGTCGGAGTTCTCGGTCGAGGCCAACCCTGCCTCGCTGACAGGACCAAAGGCGGCCCTGCTCCGGCGGGCGGGGGTGACCCGCATCTCGATGGGGGCGCAGTCTTTTCATGAGCACGAGCTGCGGATGCTCGACCGTCTTCATCAGCCCGCCGACATCGCCGATGGGGTGAAGCTCGTGCGTCAGGTGGGTTTTGAGCACCTGAACCTGGACCTCATCTTCGGGATCCCCGGTCAATCCCTTCGAGATTGGGCCGAGAGCCTTCGAAAGGCGGTTGACCTGGACCCGGATCATGTGGCCTGTTACGGATTAACCTACGAGCCCGGCACCGTTCTGACCGCCCGCCGGGAGCGAGGCGAGGTCACCCCTGTGGGTGAGGATCTCGAAACGGACATGTATCTGTCGGCCATCGACGTTCTGGCCGGGGCGGGCTTCGTCCGGTACGAGATCAGCAATTTCGCCCGTCCGGGTGGACAGTGTCGGCACAATCTGCGCTACTGGCGGGGACAGGCGGGCATTGGCGTCGGTCCGGCCGCTGCCAGCTACCTAAGAGGTCGCCGGTGGCGGAATATCGCCGATGTCGGGAGCTACATCGCCCGAATCCGAGCGGGCGAAAGCACGGTCACCGACCTGGAGACCCTCGACCCCCTCCAGCGGGCCGGAGAACTGGCGATGCTTGGGCTTCGGGTGACTGAGGGCATCGACCGCCCGGCCTTTCGGGCCCAGACTGGCTTCGACCCCTGTGAGTTGTTTGCCGATGCCATCCGGCGGCACAGTGCGGCCGGCCTGCTGGCGGCTGACGGGCGTCGAATTGCCCTGACCCGGTCGGGTCTGCCGCTGGCCGATGCCGTGATTCGCGACTTTGTATGCCCGGAGGGGCGATAGGTGTGAGCATCGACCCCTGCCATCCAGCCCATATCCGGAACAAACCTCTTGACAGTCTCCGGAGCTTCAGGCTTAATGTTGGGCCAACAGGAACGTGCTGTGGCGGTTGCCGTGTCCTGTCGACCGGCAGCCTGCGGTAGCGCGGGCCGGATGGTTCGCGGTGCATTTGGAGCCTGTCAGTATAAGGAGATGCAAATGACAACCCTTGCGCAATTCCTGGGACTGCCGACGTGGAACTGGATCCTCATCGTCGTCCTGTTGGTCGTGGTGATCGTTCTCCTTCAGATCCGAAAGCGCCAGCAATAGTCGTTCCCGCGTAAGCGGGTTTCTGCTGCTGACACAACATCGTCAAAGCGGGCCTCCCGCCTTGCGGGAGCGCCCGCTCTCGTTATCAGACGTTGCCCCACATTTCAGCCACTCCTTTCGATAACCGATAACTTGCGCGGGCAAGGACGCCCGATAAGCGTCTCCCTTGTGATGCGTGGTCTCTCCGAGAAGGTGCCGGATCCGGCCCGAGACGTGGCTCAACGCCGGACGCGCCGGTCCATCGGTCCGAGTGTGATAGATGCGTATCCTGTTGATTCAGCCACCCGTCGACCTGTTCGACGATGACGAGCGGCAGGCAATGCCGCCGTTGGGGCTGGCGTACATCGCGGCCGTGCTCGAGCGAGCCGGCCATGAGGTGAGCATTCTTGACTGTGTCGTTTCGGCCTTTGAGAGTCTGCGGCTCCTGCCGGACGGCCGCCTGCGACACGGACTCGATGGTGAAGAGCTGGCTGCGAGGATCCGGCACTGCAGACCGCAAGTGGTCGGCGTGTCGAACCTGTTCTCCGCCCAGTCGCAGGCGGCTCATCATGTCTGCGAACTGGTCAAGCTCACCGACCCGGGCATGGTGACCGTCATGGGCGGTGCTCACCCGTCGTGTGTCCCCGAGCTGGTCTTAGCGGACGCGAACGTGGATTACGTGATTTGCGGGGAGGGGGAGTCCGCCATGTTGCGGCTGGTCGAATCGCTGCGGCAGGGCCGATGTCCCCCGGACGACCCGTCAGGGCTGGCGTTCCGCGCAGGGGACGCTATCCGCGTTTCTGCCCCCGCCTCACCGCTCATGGATCTTGATACGCTGCCGCTGCCCGCGCGGCATCTGTTGCCCATGAGGAGGTACTTCCGCTACCGTTCGCCGCACGGAACGGTCGTGCGCCGGCATCCCTGCACCAACATGATCACCTCGCGAGGCTGTCCCGCCCGATGCAGCTTCTGCAGCATCCATACCGTGTGGGGACGGCGATTCCGCTGGCACGGTGCCGTAAGGGTGCTGCGCGAGATCGAATCGCTGGTCGGCGATTACGGCGTTCGCGAGATCCAGTTCGAGGACGACAACCTCACGCTCAATAAGCCGCGGATGCGGGAGATTTGTCAGGGTGTCATCGACCGCCGCCTCGACCTGCTTTGGACGACGCCGAACGGCGTGGCCACCTGGGCGCTCGATGAGCACCTGCTGGGGCTCATGCGGCGGGCGGGCTGCTATCACATCGCCATCGCCGTCGAGTCGGGCAGCCAGGAGACGCTGGATCGGATCATCCGCAAGCCGTTGGATCTTCGCAAGGTTCCGCCGATCGTCCGGGCCGCCCGGAAGCTGGGCATGGGCGTTTCGGCCTTTTTCGTGGTCGGCTTTCCCGGCGAGACGCGGGCGGCCATCGAGAAAACATTCGACTACGCCATGAACCTCGGGGCGGACCACGTCCATTTCTTCACCGCCACCCCGTATCCCGGCACCGAGTTGTTCCGGCAGTGTGTGGACCTCGGCTTGCTGAGGCCGCCGATCGACTACACACAGCTTCGCGTCGGCCGGCCGGTAATCAGCACGGCCGACTGGACCGCCGACGAACTCGTCGAGATGACCCGCGCAGCCCAGGCCCGCTTCTACCGCAGCGTTGCCATCCGGCGTCCGGTTCGCTTCGCCGCGACCGTCGCCCGCAAGTTCGCCCGCGAGCCGCGGGTGACCGCCCGAAAAGCCTGGAATGCACTGTTTGCAGGCGATGAGCCCGCTCAAGGCTGAAGACACGCGTGCGGCAAGCAGGCTCGCGCGGCTCTACCACCTTATCCCCGTGAGCACCGCTTGAGCCGCCGCGTCGCAATCTGCAAGCTACGCCAGGATTGAATCGATCTCCGCCAGTTCTTCCGACGTGAACTTCGCGTTCTTCAGCGCAGCGACGTTCTCCTCGATCTGCTCCGGACGGCTGGCGCCAATCAGGACCGAAACTACCTCGGGCCAACGCAGCAGCCAGACGAGGGCCATCTGGGCGAGCGTCTGGCCTCGGCGCCGGGCAATGTCGTTCAGCCTGCTGATCCTGCCGATGTGATCGCGTTTTTCCAGCCTCTTGGCGCAGATGTCCTCGCTGCGGGCCAATCGCGAATCATCCGGCTTGTTCTGCTTGAGATACTTGTCGGTCAAGGCACCCTGGGCCAGCGGGCAGAAGGCGATCAAACCCATTCCGCACTCGGCGCAAGCTTGCAGGACGCCCCGTTCGACCGTCCGATCGAGCATGTGATAGAGGCTTTGCGAGATGATCGGCCGGGCGGTGTGGTAGGCGACCGCGTGGGCGCTCTTGGCCCTGATGTCGTCCGGCCCGTGGTTGCTCAGCCCGGCATAAACGGCCTTGCCCGAGCGCACCGCCTGGTCGAGAGCATCCATCACCTCGTCGATCGGCGTGTTAGGGTCCGGCCGATGAGCGTAGAACAAATCGACATAGTCCATGTCCAGCCGCTTGAGCGACTGATCCAGGCTGGTCAGCAGATACTTGCGCGACAACCACTCGCCGTAGGGCCCCGGCCACATGTAGTAACCCGCCTTGGTCGAGATCAACAGTTCGTGTCGACGCATCTCCTTGATGATCCGGCCGCAGACGATCTCGGCGTTTCCGTTCGGCTCGCCGTAGTTGTTCGCGAAGTCGAAGTGGGTGATGCCCAGATCGAAGGCTCTGAACAGGCACTTTTTCGAGTCCTCATCGGAGACATAGCCGCCGTAGGTCTGCCACGCCCCCAGTGAAATCGCCGGGAGCTTCACCCCCCAGCGCCCGCAGCGGTTGTAGAGCATGGAGTCGTAGCGATTCCGGTTGAATGTGGCCATCCTTCACCTCGTCTGCCGTTGCCATACCTGAACACGAGGCCGAATTGTCGGGGGCCACGGTGACGGCTGTCAAACCCGGCGGGTGGCATGGCCAAGTCCGCCGCAGGCGCGCGCCGCCATGTCTTCGGCAGAGCAGTCCGCATGACGGCGCCCGGGCAATCGCCCCTGAGGACTGGAAGCGTCCTCTTGCGGCCGTATACTGTTCGACCTGAGTTCGGCGGCAAAGAAGCGATGGCCCAGGAGATGCATCGGTGCCGATGATTCGTTTTGACCGCAATCCGCTGATCACGCCCAAGGACGTGAAGCCCTCGCGGCCTGATTTCGAGGTCGCATGCGTTTTCAACGCGGGGGCTATCCGGTTTGGCAAAGAGATCCTGTTGCTGTTGAGGGTCGCCGAACGTCCCCGGCCGCAGCCCGGCGGAGTCGTCGCTCCCATTCTTCATCCCGATGATCCGTCGCAAGGGATCCAGATCCTGCGGGTCCGCAAGGGCGACCCGGACCTGGCAGAGGTCGATTCCCGCGTCTTCAAGTACAAAGGGGCCACGTATCTGACCTCGATCTCGCACCTGCGCCTGGCCCGCAGCCCGGACGGTCGCAACTTCACGATTGGCGAAGCACCCGCATTGGCCCCGGCGGGCCGCCAGGAGGAGTATGGCATCGAGGATCCGCGGATCACCCAGATCGGTGACCGCTACTACATCAACTACTCGGCCATCTCGCGAATGGGCATCTCGACCGGCCTGGCGGCGACGGATGATTTCAAGACCTACGAGCGGCTGGGCATGATCTTCGTCCCCGACAACCGCGACGTCACCATCTTTCCCGAGAAGGTCGGCGGCCTGTACGTCTGCTATCACCGGCCGGTGTCGGGGATGTTCGGCCGGGCGGACATGTGGCTGGCAACCTCGCCCGATCTGCTGCGGTGGGGCGATCATAGATTCGTGGCCGGCACGCGCCCGAGCATGTGGGACTGCTGGCGCATCGGCGGCGGGGCGGTCCCGTTGAGGACCCGCAAGGGCTGGCTGGAGATCTACCACGGCGTCGACGCCACCCAGCGCTATTGCCTCGGCGCCATGCTGGCCGATGCGGCGCATCCCGAGCGCATCGTCGCCCGCTCCCCAACCCCGATTCTGGCTCCCGAAGCCCCCTATGAGCGAGAGGGCTTCTTCGGAAACGTGGTTTTCACCTGCGGAGCGGTCGCCGACCCCGACGGCCGGGTCATCGTCTACTACGGCGCCGCCGACCAGTCCATCGCCGCCGCCGAAACCACCGTCGACGACCTCCTGGCCGGGCTGTAACGCATCCGGCGAGAACGGTTGGGTCCGCCTCCGCGGACCATTCTCCGAAGTAGTGCCGACGCCCTCGGCGGCAACTCTCGGTGGTGCGGTCCGCCCCGGCGAACCATTCAGCTCGAATATCGGTCCCAACACGGCCCGAACAGGGCACCCCTAAAGTGCAGTAGGTAATAGTCCGATTGCTTGAATGGGGTTTTTACACCACTGGCCCCCAGGACCCATCATGAGGAGACGCTGGCATGAGCACGAAGGCGGTCGCCAGGCCGGCCCCTGCGATTTTCGGCTTGACCGTTGAGCAACTCAGGAGCCTGCTGGACAAACTCGACAGGGGAAATGGCAGAGAATGTGGTTCGCAGAGGCGGCGGTCACCGCGGTTGCCACTGCGGGCCGTGGACGTGCGGATCAAGCCCGTCGAAGAGCAAACCTCGGACGGCAGCGGCTTCCGCGTCGTGACACGAAACCTCTCGCTGCACGGCATGGCCTTTCTGTTTGACCGTCCATTGTCGGTCGGGCACATGCTTCAGCTCGAAATCGCGTTCCGGAAGGACTACGTGGTGCAGATGCAGGCGAGGGTCGCTCATTGCCGCGAAATCAGGGGCAAGGTCCACGAGATCGGCGTCGAGTTCATACCCAAGCAGACATGCGGTGGATGATAGGACCTTGTCTTCGGAGAGCTGTGTGGCTTGCGCGCGGGTCTCCGGGCTGCGGTGCACTCGGATCGAGGTCTGCGTCAGGTGAGTGTCGCTGGCCGGGCGGCCCATCCGTTCGCTTCGTGACGAGCCTGTCCCGAGCAAGGTCGAGGTAGCCTGTCGAGGGGCCAGTGCGGATGGGTGGGGGAGGTGATGGGCAACGTCCTGACAAAACACGGGTTCGTTCTCAGCCCGACGTATCCTGGTCGCCAGCCGCGGCGGGGAGGCCCGTGGCGACCATCTTCGATTCCCCGTGTTCCCTACCACTCCCAGGCGCCCTCCATTCCGTCGTCTTCTGGAGTGGCGACGAAGGCTGTCTTGACGCCGAGCCTGAAGCCCGCCTGCTGGTAGAAGCGCAGGGTCGCCAGGTCTCTGCGGCCGGTCATGAGCATGACCTTGTAGCAGCCGAAGGCCCACGCCGTCCGCAGGGCATGCTGAAGCAGGGCGGTAGCCAGGCCGCGACGGCGGTAATCGGCGTGGGTAACCACGTTCTCGATGACCCCGAACGGTTGGGCCCCGCGGGTGAGGTTCGGCACAACCGACAGGTTGCAGGTGGAGACGATCCGGTCTCCGATCTCGGCCACGAAATATCGAATGCCCGGATTATCCTGGAGCGATTTCCACACCATATCGAGCTGCGATCGCTCCGGCGGCGGGCCATCATCGGTGTGCAGGTATCGGTAGAGCCCCAGCAAGGCGTCGAGGTCTTCCGATCGTGCCGAACGAATAACGAATACCTCAGCGGGCATGGTCAACCTCTGCGAACGCGTGGGAGCAGCCTTGAAAAGGACGGGCGCCGGCCTCTTCGAGTGCGCTCAACCCCCCGGCCAGCCTACAGATGGCCGAGGTCGCATACAAGTTTACACGGTTTTGACCGGCGCTATAATGGCTTTCCGAGAATCGCTGACGGAACTGCGAACAAAAGGAACGCTTGCCATGGCTCGTCTGGGTGTGAACATCGACCACGTAGCGACGGTTCGCCAGGCTCGGCGGACAGTGGAGCCGGACCCGGTGTGGGCGGCGGCTGAGGCCCAGCTCGGTGGGGCGGACGGCATCACCTTTCACCTCCGCGAGGATCGGCGTCATATCAACGATCGGGATGCCGAGCTGCTCAAGCAGACGGTGACCTGCAAGCTCAACATGGAGATGTCGATCGCTCCGGAAATCGTGCGGATTGCCGAGCGGCTGCGGCCGAACCAGTGCACGCTGGTCCCCGAGCGGCGGCAGGAACTGACCACCGAAGGCGGGCTGGACGTGCTGCGCGCCGGCCCGCA
>CAZPIO010000159.1:3460-17609 GCA_964586235.1 uncultured Planctomycetales bacterium | reverse complement strand
CCAAAGCCGGATGTTGCCGTGGGTCTGTAGGTTCGGAGCCGGGATGGAGGCGGAGTAGGCGATGTAGATCCAGGCCGGCTTAGCGTCCAGGTTGATGGTTGTCGGCTCGATCCTCACCTTGAGCATCACGAAGTCGTCTTCTTGGTGACCGGCATCCTTGTATGTCTGGTCATCAGTATTGCCGCCGGTTCCATCCTTATTATATCCGTCATTGTGGTCCAGGATGCCATCTTCGTCGTCATCATCCCCATTCAGCGGGACCAGTCGCCCGGGTTCCCCGTCCTTCTGCTCGATCCGGTCTTCGGCATCGGCGGATGGAGGTGCCGGCGGGGGAGGCGGAGGGAGAGCGTCCGGTCCGTAGGGCGCGTCAAGGTTCGTGTTGTCACTATCCACGTCCACGTCGATTTTGACGACCTTGAACAGGATCTCATCGATTCGCGTCCGGCTGAAGTCCCCGTCGATGGTGCCTTCGGCCTTGACACGCACCACGCCCGGACTGAGGCCCTCGAGGTAGAACTCCCAGTCCCGCTTGCTTCCGTCGTAGAGCAAATAGTCCGGCACGAGGTTACAATCGCTGGTTATCTCCTCGTAACAGTCGGGGCAGAGCGGATCACCGCCGCAATCGGCCTGCGACAGGCATTCGGGATTGATCGCCAGCAGGCGGACCTTCTCGGGCGCATCAGCGGACAGATACACCGTGATCCTTCCGTTGTCGCCGCAGTTCATCACCGAAGTGCCTCCCCAAAGCTCGAGGTACAGACGAACCATGTCACCAGTCTGCACAATAGGCACCTCGTTCGGAAGCTGCGGCACGGAAATCGGGTCGGAATCTTCCCAATCCTCGGTCGGTTTGCTCTCGTCGAAGTCGTCGTTCACGCCAAAGTAGTGGCCAGGCTCCTGGTCTTCCCAGGGAGTCTTTTCCGGTTGCCACGCATACGGAGGAGACCCGACGGGCAGCGCCAGGTCGAGGTGCAAAACGTCCAATAGACGCTTTCCGAAGGTGAAGTCGAGCATCCCGAGGTCGTTCTGCACCCCAACCATGATGTCGACAGCATTCGTTTCGGGATGCGGAGACAGATAGAAGTGATACGTGTGCGGCAGCCAGACGTCGCTGCCCCACTCACCTAGCGGATCTAGGCCGCATGGTCCGTTCGTCGGGTCATACGTGTAAAGGAAGTCCGCGAGCGGACGGTCCTCCACAACGGGGTACATCAGCGGGCAAGCGACATCCTGCGTGGTGAACGTGGCCGCCTGAACCACGAGCCCGTAGCAGCCGGCACCTATGTCACCCTTGGAACAAACCGTGAGTTCGACGACGTCCCCGGTCCAGGTCAGGTCCGGCCAGATAGAGACATCCGCCCACCGGTCGCCGCAACTGGGGTCGCACGGGCAGCAGGAGCCCTGGCAGTTGCCGGAGGGTCCTCCGCACGCTGACAGCAGACAGTCCGGGTCCTCCATGCTGCCGCCGCATTCCGGTTTGCAGGGCCCGAAGCATGCGGCGTCGCACTCCCCGGGACAGCCGGGGTTGCACGGATCTCCCCCGCTCTCAGGGTCGCACGGGTCGACGCAGCACGCCCGAGCAGGTAGCGATGCCCACGCACAAAGACTGACCGCACAGATCAACGGCAGCACTACGAGTCTGGTTTTCTTCATGGCTGACCTCATGCCATCGACAATGCTACGTACCGGCCTGAATCACGGAACGCATCCGACCTCTATCTGACAGACATCATCCTCGCTCGTACCTCTCGCCATGGTTTGACAATTCGGCACCGCCCGCCCCACCACCGTGCTCTACTTGAGCAGATTGCGGGCATATCTTGCATAGAGGCTGGCAGGGTAAGCTGCGACGAGATCGTTGACCGCCTGTTCGAGTTGCGACCGCTCGGCGCCCGTTTCCTTCAATACCCGGCAGATCTCATAGTAGGCCGCCGGCGCGTAAACCCTTTCGTGATGGAGGGGCGGCGAGGACGCCGCCATCTGAGTGATCGCCTGAAAGTGATCCATCGCCTCCTGAGGACGCTGTTGCCGTCGCAAGGCCCGCCCGGCCAGCAGATGGGCCCCAGCAAAGAGGTCCTTGTATTCCGGGTCCATCATCCGGTTCTTGTCCGGCTCGTAGTGCTGCTTGAAGAAGCTCTCCAGCCCCGCGAGGACCTCGGCGTCCCTGCCGCGGGACGAATTGACGAAGACGATGTACAGATCCGCCGTCGCCCGATCGACGCCATCGGCATTGTGTTGCCAGCGAGCACAGAGTTCTGCAAGGCGGTCCCATCGCTCCTGCGGCGTCATGAGGCGGGTGGCCGGATCACGATTGATCTCCCTGTACAGTTGCTCCGCCCGGTGTTGCCCGACGCGGCAATCCATTGTCCGGTACGCCAGGCGCACCTTCTCCGTCCCGGTGTATCCGCGAAGGACCTCCCGCAACTGCGCGTAGGTCTTGCACATCTCCTCGCGCTTGCCGAGGTGCCAGAGCAACTCGGCCTTCTGGCTCAGGGCGCAGTAGGCCCCGCCGGTGCCGGCGTACCGATCGATCACTTGATCGAACATCGCCAGCGGCTCGGGACTCTTGTAGTGCGTCTCCTTGGCCCGATCGCGGGCGGCGCGGTACATCCCGGCGGCCTCTTCCTCGCGAGCCACAGCCTCGACCGGCGATTTGCCCTGGATCTCGGCCATCAGACCCACGGCCTTGATTCCCCACTTGTCGATCGGGGAATCCTCGTGGGCCGCCTTGAGGTCCGCCAAGGCCTCTGCCGTCTCACCCAGGGCCAGATGGCACTCGGCCGCGCAGTACAAGGCCGTCGCCCGGAACCCTTTGCCGCCTGCCACGACGGCCTCGAAATGGCCAAGGGCCTCGCGAACTTGCCCCTGTTCTCTCAAACAAACGCCCACCAGAATGTGAGTGGGCTCGGAGTTCGGTTCCTTTTCCAGGGCCTCGAGCAACAGCGGCAAGGCGGTCTGATAGTCACCGGCCTCCTTGAGCTGCTTGCCCTGCTGGTAAAGGGAGTCAAACGTCGCCGTCGGGGCAGGTGGCTTGGTTGCCTCGCTGCTCTCCTGAGCATGCGCCCAACCCCACATGGCCAAACCGGCCACGCTCAGAACCGCCAGAGTGAAGAGCGTCTTCTTCATAAGAGCCTCCCTTGAGGTGGCTGAACCGCCACTCGGGTGACGACGTGCAAGTCTTCCTCTTGCCTCGCTCTTAGAACGTGAAGAAGGAGCAAGGCCTGCAAGAAAGAGATGCGTTAGAGGACAAGGCCTCCTCCCCCCGCGCCAGAGACCTTTTGCCTCTGATCCTTGCCGAATCCGGGGACAGTATACTACGACCTTGTCGATTGTCAAGATGATTCTGGAAACAGGTAAGTCACATCTTCGCGAAATCTGCATCGCCGCCTGCGCGGTCAACCGTCGTAATGTCACAGCGGTGTGGAGATTACTGTGACATAGGGAATTGTACGAGCGACATACCCGCCAACGGCACAGAATTGGAGACCGGGCAGGTACTCAGCGGCGCGACCAGAAACGCGTGATGGGAGATCACGGCGCGGCTCAGTCCGCTGAACTGCAATCTCTTCTGGAGGTAAGCCAGGATGGCCACGGGCTCCGGTAGTGGTCGCTGAGCAGTGGCACGCGGGCAAGCCCAGGCAGCAAGCGACACCTGCCCGGAACCTGCCTGTACATCGTGCGAGGGCGTCACGCGTTATTGCCGTTCTGACCGCCGGTGTCGGCCATTTTGTCCAGCGCCGATGCCACCTTGGTGGCCGGACAGTCAACATGCCGCCGGTCGCACGAACATCGGGTTTGCCCGCGGAAAAAGCGGACGGTGAGAACGCCCAGAAAGACGATCGCCGCGAGCAGAATCGCACCCACGATCGCGGTGTCAAGCCAGCCCATCGCCAGCAACATCGTATCGCAGTTCATGGCGGCGCCTCCGAAAACGCGCTACATCAGGACGCGGCCCAGTTGGTAGACCGCAACCGCGACCACGAACGCCAGCAGTGTCGTGTAGGCCATGGCGAACAGCGCCCACCTCCACTTGCCCGATTCGCGACGGATGACCATCAGCGTCGCCGAGCAGGGGGAGTAGATCATCACGAAAAGCATGAGTGCCAATGCCCGCGAGGCCGTCCACGTCGGGTCGGCCGACAGCCTCGCCGACAGACCCTCCGGCTGGCCCTCTTCGGCGTTATCCATAGCATAGGCAACGCCCATCGTTCCGACGACCACTTCCTTGGCCGCGAAGCCGCCGATCAGCGCCACGTTGTCGCGCCAGTCAAACCCGGCGAACCGCGTGACCGGCTCCAGTGCCGAGCCGACACGCCCGGCGATGCTCTGGCGGAGCTGCTCCGGATGCAGATGTGCTCCGGGCGTCGGACTGTGGCGCGGAAACGACATCGCCGCCCAGATCAGCAGGTTGACCGCCAGGATGACCGTCCCCGCCTTCCGCACGTAGAGCCATATCCGTTCCCACGTGTGAATCAGCACGCCCCGCAGCGTGGGCATGTGGTACGCCGGCAGTTCCATGACAAAGGGCGTCTGCTCGCCGCGGAGCACCGATTTGCGCAGCACCCACGCGGCCGACAGAGCGATGACCCACGAGCCCGCCCACAGCCCGAAGAGCACCTGCGGCTTGTGCGTGGCAAAGAACGCCCCGATCAGCATCAGGTACACGGGCATCTTGGCCCCGCAGTTCATCAGCGGCACTACCAGCATGGTAACGAGTCGGTCTTTTTCCTCGCGCAGCGTCCGGGTGGCCATCACCGCCGGCACCGCGCAGCCCCCCGCCCCCAGCCCGCCGCCGACGATCATCGCCAGCATGCTCTTGCCCTGCAGCCCGAAAACACGCAGCAGCCGGTCCATCACGAACGCCACCCGTGCCACGTAACCCGTATCCTCCAGAATGGCCACGAACGCGAACAAGGTCGCGATCAGAGGCACGAACGCCAGCACGCCGCCCACGCCGCCGATCACGCCGTCGTGCAGCAGCGAGTGGAGCAGCGGCATGGACTGCTGAAGCCCCGCCACCGAGCCGGCGAGCACGTCGTCGAAGAACCAGTTGATCCAGCCCGTCGGACTCTTGCCGAAGAGCCACTGCCACTCGTCGGCCAACTTGAAGATGGCCACGAACAGCGAATAGACGACCGCCAGCACGATCAGCGGCCCGAGCACCCGGTGGCAGACGACCGAGTCGATCTTGTCGGTTACGTTCTGACGAACCGCGGCGGCGCTGTGGACGCATTCCCGAACGACGCCGGCGGCAAACCCGTAACGCCGCTCGGCGATGATGACCTCGGCGCTGTCGCCGAAGTGCGACTCAATGGCCGCGATGGCTGCTCGGGCCGCCGCGTCGATGGCCCCGGCGTCGCCGGCCAGTTGGTGGACTCTCTGAGCCACCTGCTTGTCGCCTTCAATCAATTTCACGGCCAGCCAGCGGGCCGGATAGTGCTCCACCAGCCTTTCCTCGCGGGCGATGATCTCCGAAAGCTTCTCGACCTCGGTCTCCACCTCGTGCCCGTAGCTGACCGGCCGGACGGTGCTCGTTCCACGCTCTGCGGTTGTGTTCGCGACCGCCTCAAGCAGTGCCCCGACACCCATGCCCTTGTTGCCGACCGTCTCAACCACGGGGGCCCCGAGCAGGACGGACATTCTCGCCGTGTCAATCTTGAGCCCCTGCCTCCTGGCCACGTCCGCCATGTTCAGAGCGATAACCATCGGCGTCCGCATTTCCATGAGCTGCACCGTGAGGTACAGGTTGCGCTCCAGATTGGCGGCGCTCACCACGTTCACCACGACGTCGGGCTTCGACTCGATCACGAAATCGCGGGCGATCAACTCATCCAGCGAGTAGGCGGTGAGCGAATACGTGCCCGGCAGATCCACCAGGGTGATCTCACGGCCGGCATGAAACGCACGGCCGGTCTTCTGCTCGACGGTGACGCCCGGGTAGTTCGCCACGCTGTGGGCCAGGCCGGTCAGATTGTTGAAGATCGAGGTCTTGCCGGAATTCGGATTCCCGGCGATGGCGGCGATGATCGTTCCCCTGGAAGTCGTCGCGGGCCCTTCGGACAAGTGGCCGGATCGTTTGGCCAGGGCCTTACGCGGCGACCTGAGTCGATCCGGGTCTGGTTGATAGTGCGATGCCATCGTCTGCTGATCTATCCTGCCACGTCGCGCTTGCCGTCAGATTCACGGCCCGGTGTCTCCATCGCTTGAGGTTGCGAACCGTCCGGATTCTCAATCTCAATGTGCCGGGCCTCGGCCTCCCGTATCGCAAGCTCGTAACCCTTCACAGTAATCTGGAGCGGGTCTCCCAGAGGAGCCCGACGCTTCAGCACGACCATCGTGCCGCGCATGACCCCCATATCCATGAGCCTCTGCCTGATGGCGCCGCGCCCGCCGATTCTGACGATCCTTGCCTCCTGCCCCTCCTGCAACTGATCAAGAGTTCTTCGCAATCTCCAGCTCCCGCGTGACCATAACCACTGTGCCACAAAGCACTTGGGTTGTCAAGCCGCCCGGCCGAACACTCCTGCGGCACACTTCTGTGGCTGCCAGTCCGCCCGGACGGGATGTCTGCGCGTCATCTCTCGCGACATTCAGGACCCATTATACCGCCACGGACACAGTGGATGGCAAGTAATCGGCCCCGCCCCATAAGAGGCGGAATCGTGGCTCGACGCCAGTGCTTCCGCCGGCCCGTAGGTTGTTTACCTCCCTCCGCCTGTTCCCGTTATCCGACCTGACTCGCGCAGAAGCTTTGCGCTTTTTTGACGCAGACTCGTGCCCGGCGGGAGACAAACTGGTACAATTACTTGTGAGGAGGGTGACCCCGCTCACTCCGCGGGCGGCGAGATCCCAAGGGTCAAACAGAGTGTCTGTCTCTGGCTGCGCAGACCGTCGCATACGGGTCTGCCGGGTATTCTTGCATCGTCGCCTTGTGCAGAGGGTGTGGAGTTGAAGTCCCATTTCGTTGAAGGAGTGTCCATGTTTGCGAGGACTGTTTCTGCAGCGGTGAGGCTGCGCGCGCTGGCTCTCGTTTTTGCCGCAGGCATTATTCTTCTGGCTGGGGGCCAGGCCGCTCGCGCAGATGAATATCGGGCCTTCTGGGTCGATGGCTGGGGAACGGGTTTCCTGAATCAGACCCAGGTCAACGACCTGCTCGGCGTGGTCGGCGACGCCAACAGCAAGGGCAGAATCCGTAACGCCAACTGCAACATGGTGATCGTTCAGGTGCGTCGGCGTTTCGACGTGTGCTATCCCTCGGGTGTGGGCGAGCCGTACATGTCCGGGCTCTCGCCGTCCAACTTCAACGCACTTCAGGCCATGATCAATGCAGCCCACGATACCACCGGCGGCAAGAAGCGGATCGAGGTTCACTGCTGGAGCGTCGCCTTCAAGACCGGCAACGGGCAGGTCTACCTGCAGCATGACGACCCGGCGGACCCGGAGAACTACTGGGTGACGCGTCTGGGCAGCACCAGCGGCGCTGAGAATGCCGACGGGGCCTTCGACCCGGGGCACCCCAACTGCCTGGAGTATCTGGTCAACGCGCACATGGACCTGGTGAACAACTTCGACATCGACGGCATCCATTACGACTACATCCGCTTCGAGGCCAGTACCGAGGGGTACAACCCGACCAGCGTGGCCCGCTACAACGCGCGTTATGGCCTCAGCGGCGACCCCGCATCGACCAGCGAGCAGTTCAAGCAGTGGCGGCGCGACCAGGTCAGCGCCTTCGTCCGGCAGATGTATGCCCGCGTCCAGGCGAGCAAGCCGTGGGTCAAGCAGTCCGGCTCGTTCGTGACCTGGAACCCCTCGCCGGGCTCCTCAACTCGCTCGGCGTTCATGGGCACGCGGCCATACTATGACGTCTATTCGGACTGGGACAGTTGGATGGAGGAAGGTATCGTCGATATGGCCGTGCCCATGACCTACTACGACTGGGCCCTTCGTCCGTCTGACTATACCCGCTGGATGAACTTCGAGAAGGACCGTAAGTTCAACCGCCATATGATTATCGGCCCGGGCCTCTACCTGAACTCACTCAGCAACGCGATCCTCGAGCTGCAGATAACGCGTGACCCTTCGCCGGCCGGCAACTATGCGGACGGGTTCAGCGGTTATTCCTACCGCGAGCCGTATGACGGCGGGACATGGACCGGATTCAGCCCCTCACTGCTGGCGCAGGTCACGCCAACATGGGCGGACATCCCGACGATGCCCTGGAAGACCAGCCCCACAACCGCTCACATCGGTGGCACGGTCACCCAGATTCCGGACAACGCCTGGGGCGATCACGCCACGGTCAGCATTGTCGGCCCGGTGAACCGCAGCATGTACGTCGATGGCACCGGCTTCTATGCCTTCATCGACCTCCCGCCGGGCACCTACACCGTCACGGCGTCAAAGGCCGGCTACTCCAACGCTGCGACGGTCGTCGATGTGGCCGTCGGCCAGGTCACCGGCAACATGTATGTCCGCGATCTGCTGCTGGGCGGCAATCCGGTGCCGGTCATCTTCAACGTACAGGCCTCCAACGCAACCAACAACGCCGCGACGATCACCTGGACGACCGACCTGCCCTCATCCTCGCAGGTGGAGTACGGCCTGACCACGTCCTACGGGTCGCTCACGCCCCTGAACAGCACTCCGGTCACATCGCACTCGGTGCAGTTGAGCGGTCTGGCCGCGACCACCCTGTATCACTACCGCGTGATTTCCGCGAACGCCAACGGCAGCACCACGTCGAGTGATTACACCTTCACCACCAGCGGCCCGCCGCAGATCTCGAACGTGCAGGCAACCAGCGTGGGCTCCAACGGCGCGACCATCACCTGGACGACCAACGCCCCGGCCGACAGCCAGGTCCTCTATGGCCTGACGTCCGGCTATGATCAGCAGACAACTGTCGACCCGGCGCTGGTCACCAGCCATTCGGTCAACCTGACGGGGCTGGCGGCCGAAACGACCTACCATTACCAGACCGTCAGCGCCAACGCCTATGGGACGGCGCAATCCAACGACCTGACTTTCACGACCACCACGCCGGTCACCGAGATCGTGATCGACAACCTCGAACCGGGCTGGACCAATACCTCACCCAGCGGAGGCTGGACAGCGGGTTCCAGACCGGAGGTGCCCAAGATCGGGACGGATTATCTGTACGCGACCGCTGTCGCCAACACCTCCGAGTCTGCTGCCACTCGCAAGTGCCGCTGGACGCCTGATATCCAGACGGCCGGCAACTATGACGTTTATGTCTACTACCAAATCGGGTCGAATCGAACCACATCGGCGCCGTTCAAGGTCGTTTACAGCGGCGGGGAGGTTGTAAGTATCCAGAACCAGTATTCCAGCACGCCGAACCTGGGCGGCTGGTTCCTGGTCGGGGCGGACTTGCCCTTCCTCACGGGGACGGCAGGCTACGTGCAGTGCTCCAACAACACCGGCGATACGGCCCTGGTGAGCGCCGATGCGGCCAGATTCGTCCTCAAGTCCGGTGATACCCAGGCCCCGAGCGTCCCGACCAACCTGACGGCCACAGCCGCGTCAACGACCTCGATCCAGTTGAACTGGACCGCCTCGACGGACAATGTGGCGGTCACCGGCTACAAGGTCTACCGAAACGGCTCGCTGGCAGGCAACGCTTCCGCCACGAGCTATCTCGACTCGGCCGGCCTGTCGCCGAATACCAGCTACAACTACGAGGTCTCGGCCGTGGATGCGGTTCCCAACGAGAGCGGCAAGTGCATGGCGGTGGCTCGGGCGACGCTCTCGGTTCCCCCAGGCCCCTCGACGGTCACCTGCGACCGGTCAACAGGCACCAGCTACCTTACACCGGAGTTCCAGTTCACGGCCGTCGGCGGCTTCGGAACCGGCACCGTCACCCGATATCGCTGCGCGTGGGACCAGAGCGCAACCCATACCTGGGGCTCCGGTTCCGAGTCCGACTGGACCGCCGGCCCACTGGCGGTCAGCGCCGCCCAGGCCGGCAGTTGGTATCTGCACCTGAAGGGTTACAACTCGGACGGGGTGGACAACGGGACTGCCGATCTCGGGCCGTACGTCTATCAGCCGGGGCCCGGCAAGGCCACCAACCCCAACCCGGCCAATCTGGCCACGGGCATCCTCACGACCACCGGCCTGGCGTGGACCGCGGGGGCCGATGCCACCACGCACAAGATCTACTTCGGGACTTCCAGCCCCGGGACCTTCCGGGCCGAGGTGCCGAACCCGGCCTTCGATCCGGGCACGCTTTTGGCATCCACCACCTATTTTTGGCGCATCGATGAGGTCAACGCTGTCGGCACGACCACGGGCGACGTCTGGCAGTTCACCACCCGCGACACCGTCAGGGCCGATCTGGACCGGGACGGCGACGTCGATGCCGCCGACTACGCCCTGTTCACGGCTTGTGTGTCCGGTCCAGGTGTGTCGATCGCCGACGGCTGCCACAACCGCGACATTGACGACGACGCCGACGTCGATCAGGTGGACTTTGGCATCTTCCAGCGGTGTCTGAGCGGTGCCGAGGTACCCGCGGATCTGGCCTGCGACTACGGGGCGAATCCAGGGTAGGGCGTTTGTTCACCCGCAATCCGTTGGCAGCGGCTCGCTTGGATTCGGGGCCCAAAACCCTTAAACTGTATGGCTGGTGACGGCCGGCACGAAATGCCGTGGCGCCCGCGGGGACGGGCGCGCGCAGCGATTGGATCGTCCCGTTCGCAGGGTGCCGGTGTCGCCTTGCACATCAGTCCGACCCTGCGGACAGGCACGGGGATGCCCACATGCCTGATTCGGCCGCCGATGATGAGCTCAGGATTCAGACCCGGCATTGGGAGGCTCTCGTCCGCGGCGAGCGGGAAAGCGATGGGCGAATCCGCGCGGTCGTCGACCAGGCAGCCGATGCACTGTTCATTCTCGATTACCAGGGCCGCATCATCGACGTGAACCGGAAGGCGTGCGAAAGCCTCGGATATGTCCGAGACGAGATGCTCGCCATGAACATCGCGGATATCGACCACGATGCGGGTCGCCCCCTCCACCGACAGAAATACTGGGAGTCGCTTCGTCCGGGGATGATTGCTATTTTCGAAAGCCTGCACCGGCGCAAGAACGGCAGCGTCTTCCCGGTCGAGATCCATCTCGGACTGCTCGCGACGGAAGGGCGGCGGCTGATGCTCGGCTTCGCCCGCGACATCACCGAACGCAAGGAGGCCGAAGCCGCCCTGCGAGAAGAGCGGGATCGCGCGCGGCGGTATTTTGAGATGGCCGGGACGGCGCTGGTTCTGCTCGCCCCTGATGGGACGGTGGAAATGATCAACCGGAAAGGCTGCGAGATCCTCAGGCGCGACGTTTCCGAGATCGTGGGGCTCAATTGGTTCAGCAGCTTCCTGCCGGAGCCCATGCGCGAGCAGACGCGAGAGGTCTTCGCCGCGCTTGTGGCCGGCCAGGTTGCCCCCGTCGAGTACCACGAGAATTCCGTAGTGGATGCCGACGGCCGGGAGAGGCTGGTCGCCTGGCACAACACGGTGCTGACGGACTCCAGCGGCCGCATTACGGGGGTACTCACGTCCGGCGAAGACATCACCGAACGCAGGCAGGCCGAGGCTGAACTCGCCAGATACCGGGAGCACCTCGAGGAACTGGTCGAGAAACGCCGCGCCCAACTGGAGAAATCCCGCGAGCAGTTGCGGCAGTCTGAGCATCTCGCCTCCGTCGGCACGCTGGCCGCCGGAATCGCCCATGAGGTCAACAACCCCATCGGCGGGATACTGCTGGCGGCGGAACTCGCGCTCCTGGCCGGGCCGGACCGCGAGGCCATCCGCGAAGCGCTGACCAGAATTGTCGGCTATGCCCACAGAGCCAAGGGAATCATCCACAACGTTCTGCTGCTCGCACGCCAGGGTGCATCGGAGATGGTATGCGGCCATCTGAACCCGGTGGTCGCCCGCGCGGCGGCGCAGAACGACGCCTATGCCGCGGGTCTTGGGTGCCGGATCGAGCTCGCGCTCGATTCGGAATTGCCCGCAATCATGCTGAACGAGCTGGAGATCGAGGCAGCGGTCGGCAATCTGGTGCGGAACGCCGTCGAGGCCCATGCCCGCTCGGTCCATCTGACCTCCAAATTGCAGGAGGATGCTGTCGTGCTCGAAGTACGCGACGACGGCGACGGCATGCCGCAGGAGAGCCAGGACAGGCTGTTTGACCCGTTCTTCACCACTCGGCGAGGCAGCGGTGGCACCGGACTCGGCCTGTCCATCGTGCATAGCATCGTTCGCGGGCACGGAGGTACGATTGGCGTCGATACCGCCTCGGAGAAGGGCACGGTGTTCACAATCCGGCTGCCGTTGCGGCAGGAAGTCTCTGGTGGGAGAATGGGCTCATGAGCAAGGTCCTGGTCGTGGACGACGAGGCCATGTATTGCGAGCAGCTTCTCCTGATCCTGCAGCGGGAGGGCCATGAGGTTCGTACCGCCTCCGTCGGCGAGGACGGGATCCGAATGGGCCTCGATTTCCGTCCGGAGGTGCTGGTCGCCGACTGGCTGCTCGCGGGCGGGTGTACCGGATTGCGCGTGGCCAGCGAGCTCCAGCACGCCGACCCCCGGCTCCGGACCATCATCATGACCGGCTTTTCCGCTCGAGACGCCAGGCAGGAAGCCCGCGACGTCATGGTCTCCAGGTATCTGGAGAAGCCCTTCGGGATCGGGGAAATCGTGTCGGCCGTGCGCGAGGCGCTGGCGGAGCGACCGAACGCGTGAGATGATCCCTTTCGCGATACGGCGATGTGAGACGACCATGCCGGCGGCAACGGAGCGCCGGTGCGTCTGTCGTAGCCCCTCCGGACCCGCCGGAGAGAGGACGAGTGTATGCTGAACAAGGTCCTGGTTCTCTCCGTCTCCGCCGGCGCGGGACACCTTCGCGCGGCCGAGGCGGTCGAAAAAGCCGTCGTCGAGATGGGCGCCGCCCGAGAGGTTCGTCACGTCGACGCGCTCGATTACACCAACAAAGTCTTCCGCTCCCTCTACTCCAAGGCCTACATCGATCTGGTCAACGCCGCTCCCGACGTGCTCGGCTGGCTCTACGACCAGCTCGACAAGCCCTGGAAGAACGAGCGCCGGCGGCTGGCCCTCGACAAACTCAACACCCGTCCGTTCGTCAAAATGCTGGAGGACTATCAGCCCGACATCGCCGTCTGCACGCACTTCCTCCCGGCCGAGATCATCTCGTGGCTGAAGGCGAAAAAACGCCTTGGCTGTCGTCAGGCCATCGTGATCACCGACCTCGACGTTCACGCCATGTGGCTCTGCCACCATTACGAGCACTACTTCGTGGCCATGGACGAGACCCGCGAGCACCTCATCCGTCTCGGCATCCCGGCCGACAAAATCACCGTGTCCGGTATCCCCATCGACCCGGTTTTCGCCCGCCCGAAGGACAAGGTCGAGATGCGTCGCAAGTATGGCCTCGATCCCGAACGGACCACCATCCTGATCTCCGCCGGCGGCTTCGGCGTCGGGCCGATCGAGCACCTGATGACCTCGCTCGTCGAGATACGGCACCCGGTCCAGGTCGTCGCCATCTGCGGCCGCAGCGAGCGGCTGCGCAAGCGGGTCGAACGCCTGGTTGCACGCAGACCGGCCGACTGCCGGGTCGCCGTCCAGGTCGTCGGCTTTACTCGCGAGATGGACGAGTACATGGCCGCCTCGGACGTCGTGGTGGGCAAGCCCGGCGGGCTGACCACTTCCGAGGCCCTGGCCCGGGGCCTGGTCTATGTGATCGTCAACCCCATCCCCGGCCAGGAGGAACGCAACGCCGACCATCTGCTTGAGGAAGGGGCGGCCATCCGCTGCAACAACCTGCCGGTGCTGGCATATAAGATCGACCGACTGCTCGATGATCCGGCCCGCCTGGCGGCGATGAAGGCCAGTGTCCGGCGTATCGCCCGCCCCCGCGCGGCCTATGATATTGTCAACAAGCTGGAGGAGATCGGATAGACCGTCACGAGCCCCCTGTAGGAGCGGCTTGTAGCCGCGGTCAAAAGTGTAGGAGCGGTCTCCGACCGCGATCAAGGTGTAGGAGCGGCTTGTAGCCGCGATCAAAAGTGTAGGAGCGGTCTCCGACCGCGATCAAGGTGTAGGAGCGGCTTGTAG
>CAZPIO010000159.1:0-3360 GCA_964586235.1 uncultured Planctomycetales bacterium | reverse complement strand
CCGCGATCAAAAGTGTAGGAGCGGTCTCCGACCGCGATCCAGCGAGCCACGGGGCTTGTCCCCGTGGTCTTCATCGAACCCAGAAGCAGTCCCGGTTCGGCGTGCTCACCGAACTCCAACCGCGATCGGGTGCCACCATGAGCGACAAAACCCATCAAACTGCGATCGTCGTGATCCCCCCGGAGCCCCTGTGGGAGCCCATTCAGGCAATCCGCCGGGAGCACGACAGGCAAGTGCATCGCTGGATGCCGCATTTCACGATGGTGTATCCCTTCCGGCCGCGGCTTCAATTCGACGCCGTCGCCGGCGACCTGGCGGTCATCTGCCGCGAGACCCCGCCGTTCGAACTCAGTCTCATTTCCTTCAGGTACTTCTACCACGGCGGATCCAGCTACACGCTCTGGCTCGCACCCGACCCTGCCGAGCCGTTGGCCCGCCTCCAGGAGCGTCTGCTGGCCGTGGTTCCCGATTGCATCGACACGGCGCAGTATGCCGGCGGCTTCACCCCGCACCTGAGCGTCGCGCAGGTCCATGACGCCAGGCAGATGGAGCGGCTGAAGATCCAGTTGCAGGCCGCATGGCAGCCGCTGGTTTTCAAGATCGATTCGATCAGCCTCATCTGGCGCAACGACCCGCCGGACGACGTCTTCCGCGTCGACCGCATCATTCCGCTGGCAGGGCAGGCGTCATCCGGAGAGTGAGCCTGGGAGTCCGTTTCAGCAGGTTAGCCCGGTTTGGGTGCCACTGGCGGCTTGCCCGCCAGTGTATGGGCGGGCAACCTGCCCGTGGAAGGGCAGGCCTTCACGTATTCCGCCACTTGAGCTGGAACTCGACCTCTTCCGATTCGCCCTCCCGCTCATGCTCGACGCTAATGGTCGCATGTCCCGGGATGCTGACCCGCCGGCCCGCGATCTGGATGCGGAACGGCCGGTCCTTCTCCAGGCATTCCGCCAGCCGTCGAAGCTTGTCAGCAAACTGCCGCGCCGCATAGCTCTTCTCAATGTCCCGATTCGACCGTTTACGGGTTGACGCCATAAGACCGTCATCCTCCTTTAAGACTCATCGGGGCAAACTCATAAAACTCATCGGGGTCAACTCTTGACTCTTGACAAAAACTCATCGGGGAACTCATCGCAAACTCATCGGGGTCAACTCTTGACTCTTGACAAAAACTCATCGGGGTCAAGTCTCGACTCTTGACAAATCCACTCTCGCCCTTGCGTCGTTCAGAACTCATCGGGGTCAACTCTTGACTCTTGACAAAAACTCATCGGGGAACTCATCGCAAACTCATCGGGGTCAACTCTTGACTCTTGACAAAAACTCATCGGGGTCAAGTCTCGACTCTTGACAAATCCACTCTCGCCCTTGCGTCGTTCAGCCGTTTGCGCAGGCGGCGGTCTTCAGCGGCCGCAGCGTCCAGACGCTGGACTACCCGCAACACGCCGCTACCGTCGGCATAGCCATACTCCCGGGCGAGGTCCGCCGGCCGCTCGCCCGCCAGCCGTACCCGCATCCAGATCACCACTCGCCGGTCAGCCTCCTCCTCGGCCATCTCCCGCACCTGCCGGCTCACCAAATCCCGGCCAACCCGCCGACGCAGGCGGACCTCCTCCCGCCCCTCTCGCCGGTCGAGCATGCGGGTGATCCTCGCCCAAAAACTCTCCCCGCCCAGGGCCAATCCTCCGCGAACCTCGGCCAGCGGCGACGACACCACCCGCCCGAACGCCTCGGCGATCGACCGCCGATACCCCCGATGAGCATCGGACAACTTGCGCCCCCAGTAGCTCAACCAGTCCAGCGACAACCACTGTGGAGCATCCGCCACCTCGGCGTAGGCCCGATGGCTGCTCCAGGCATACCGATTCAGGTCCCCGCGGCGCTCGGCCGGAATGGGGGCCTTCTTATCCCGCGGCCGTACCGGGTTCAGGTGTACGTACCGCACCAGTTCGCGGGCGTAGCCGTCGGCCTCCACCAGCAACGCCTTGAACCGCCCCTGAAACAGGTGCCCCGCACGGCCGTGCCGCCGGTTGAACCGGATGGAATACGCCGTCTGCAGCCAGCCCAGCGAAACGCTCAGATTGGCCCGCGGCGTCTCGACGATCAGATGGTAGTGATTGGGCATCAGGCAGTAGGCATGCACCACCAGCCCGAAGCGCTCCACGCACTCGGCCAGCGTCTCCGTGAAACAACCCCGGTCGTCGTCGTCACGAAACACCGCCTTGCGCTCATTGCCCCGGGCGGTCACATGATACACCGCCCCCGCATATTCAATCCGAATCGGTCTGGCCATGCCCCCAACACCTACCCCGTCACGGCCGGAATGTCAAGGATCAAGAGTTGACCCCGCTATCAGGAATGTCAAGGATCAAGAGTTGACCCCGCTATCAGTTGACCCCGCTATCAGTGACCCCGTTATCACTCGACTCTCACCAGTCGCCGGTGCGGTGTGCCTCCCAAGCACAGCCGGCGGCCCCGATCACGCCGGCGTTGTTGCCCAGCGTGGCAAAGCAGATCTCCGGCCCGTCATCGAGCAGTTTCCAGCCCAGTTCCTTCGCGTATTTGCGGATGGGATCGAGCAGGAAGTCGCCCGCGCCGATCAATCCGCCGGCCAGCACCACCCGCTGCGGATTCGTCACGTGCCGCATGCCCACGATAGCCACGGCCAGGTAATAGCAGGCCTTGTCCCAGACCTCGACGGCCAGGGCGTCCCCGGCCTTGGCCGCCTCGACGATGTGCTCGGCCCGCAGCATCTCACCGGCCTCCGTGCGGGCCTTGAGCGAACTGGGCCGCCCGTCGCGAATCAGGTCCTCGGCATGGCGGGCAAGAAAGTACGCCGACGAATACGCCTCCACGCAGCCGTTCTGGCCGCAGGAGCACAACCGGCCGCCGGGGTTGACGATCATGTGCCCCAGTTCCGCCCCGTTCTCAAAATAGCCGCGGAGCATCTTCCCTTCGACGATCACGCCGCCGCCGACCCCGGTGCCGAGCGTGTACATGACCAGGTCGGTGACGTCCTTGCCGGCCCCCGCCCAGAACTCGCCCCAGGCGGCGGCATTGGCGTCGTTTTCCAGCGTCGTTCGGATGCCCGTCTTGTCCATCATGATCTGACGTAGCGGCGTGTTCTGCAGGCAGGGCAGATTGCCCGGGTTGATCACCATGCCTTGGCGGTGGCTCATCGGCCCGGGCGAACCGATCCCGATGCCGATCACCTCCTTGCGGTCCACGCGGGCCTCCGCCATGGCCCGCTCGGCGGCGGTGATGATGTTGGAGATGACCTGATCCCTCCCCCGGCTGACTTCCGTCGGCGTCGTGAGTCTCGATTTGATGTTAGCATCGGCATCCAGAACCCCGGCGACG
>CAZPIO010000158.1:0-18542 GCA_964586235.1 uncultured Planctomycetales bacterium | reverse complement strand
GGGTCAACTCTTGACTCTTGACACATTTGATCTTTCTACGCCGCGCCCCGCCCTGCCGATCGCTCCGACCATAGCCAGCGCTCATCCGTGCGAATAAAAACTCCATCTACTGCAGGGCAGACAGACCACACCATATGCAGCCTACTCCCGCAGGTTGTGGGATGCAGCCCCGGTCGCGGCCCGCCCCAGCCCGCAATCTGCGCAATCTGCGTAATCTGCGGACATGCCCTTCCGCCTGGGCTTGACTCATCCTTCATCCCTCTCCTGCTTCGCAACCAAGCGCCGCTTCGCAGAGCAGTGTCTCCTCTTTCGTTCCCTACTCTCCGTGTCTCCGGGTCTTCCCGGCCCCTTGTTCTGCCCCCTCGCTCAACCGCCGAACACCCCGCCGCGTTATCCATTCAACGGGACCAGCGGAGGTGCTGCGCGCCTGTCGGCAGTGGAATGAACCGCGCCCCTGGCGGCCAGCCCGCCGTCCTCAGCTCTTTGACAATTCGACTCGCCTGGACTCTGCCATCCAGAGCCCACGCCTGGGCCGACCGCTGGATGCAGACGGCTCGGAGCCCGCTTTGCGGAACGAACCCAACAAACGAGCGGCGATCACCAATCGGCGATCGGCCGTCAGCAGCCCCATCTTGCCCCGCCCTTCTTCTTGTCCCTTGGCGACACTGCCCGCGCCAAACAAACCCAACTCAAGAGCGATCGAATTGCTGTAAAATGTTAGAATAAAAGACCTTACAGATCACCTCTCCCCGACCCACCGCCCGCCAGAGCCCAGATCAAACCCAAACTTAAGTGAGGCGATCAGCCGTCAGCGAGAGTTCGTCACCCATCGCGGCACCTTGCCGCTCACAGCCCGTACTCGCGAAGCTTGCGATAAAGCGTCCGGGCCCCGATGCCCAGGATCTTGGCGGTCTTCTCGCGGTTCCCGCCGGTGAGCTTGAGGGTGTTGGCGATGTGAATCCGCTCCATCTGCTCCATGGTCAGCCCGGTGGTGCCGGCGGCCCCGGCCAGGACGATCTCGGTGCTCCCGCGAATGTTCTCGGGCAGGTCCTCCACCTCGAGCTGCGGACGGTCGGCCATGACCACCATCACGTCGATCACGCTGCGCAGCTCCCGGATGTTGCCCGGCCACGAATACGCCGTCAGCCGGCGGATGGCCTCGGGGCTGATCGACTGCACATCCTTGTTGTGTAGTCTGCATGCTTCCTTAAGGAAGTAATCGATCAGCAGCGGGATGTCGTCGCGGCGCTCGCGGAGGGCGGGCAGCCGGATCGTCGCCTGGTGCAGGCGGTAGAACAAATCGTCGCGGAACTCGCCCGAGTCAATCATCCCCCGCAGGTCGCGGCGCGTGGCGGCCACCACCCGCACATCCACCTTGCGGATCTCCGTGCTGCCGACCGGCAGGATCTCCCCGTTCTCCAGCACCCGCAGGAGCTTGGCCTGCATCGGCAGCGGCATGTCGCCGACCTCGTCGAGGAACAGCGTGCCGCCGTCGGCCATCTCGAACAGCCCCTTGCGGTCCGAGATCGCCCCGGTGAAAGCCCCTTTCACATGCCCGAACAGCTCGCTCTCCAGCAGGTTCTCATTGAGGCCGGCGCAGTTGATCGCCCGGTAAGCCTTGGTGCGCCGCGGCGAGTGGCGATGGATCGCGCGGGCGGCCAGCTCCTTGCCCGTGCCCGACGCCCCGAGGATCAGCACCGTCAGCTTGCTGTCCGCCACCCGGCGGATCATGTTGATGATCCGCTCCATCTGCGGGTTGGCGGTGACAATGCCCTCGAACTCGAACCGCCGCTCCGCCTGCTCCTGGAGGGCCCGCTGGTGCCGGTTGCGGGTGGCCTGTTCGGCGGCCGTGGCGATCACCGCCCGCGCCTCGTCGGGCGGCGCCTGCCGCGAAATCCGCCGGAACAGCCGCAAACCCTCGTCGACCACAGCACCCTCGCGCGGCTTGTCCTCGTCTCCGGAGATCAGGACGATTTCCGCCTGTGGGGCCAGCCTGCGGGCCTGGCGAAGCAGGCCGCTGCTGCCGTTACCCAGCAGAAGCTCGTCCGCGACGATGACGTCAGGCTGGCGGACATTGATGCTCTCGAGGGCCTCCGGGCCGGATTGGATCACCAAGCACACGTGACCCTGCTCTCGCAACCCTTCGGCCATCGCCTCGGCGCGAGAGGGGTCGCCCTCGACAATCAGGATAAACGCGGTCTCTGCCAACTCAGTGCGACCTCTCACCCACGACAGTCCCTCTTCGACCGGCCAGACCGGTTATTATAACCCGCCACAAAGGGCTCTTGAACCACCCACAAAGGCGGGTGCCCCAGGCCGGCGACCGCAAACCGAGGCGGAATCGACCGGGCTTCACCACCGGCGGCGGGCTCCGTTGCGTCCTTCGGCCCACTGCCCCTGGCTCACCGGCGGCGGACACTCGGCGGGTCACCAGCGGAAGCCAGGCCCGACGCACAGCCCTACGCCTGCCGACCAGGTGTGCCGCCCACAGGAAGTTTGCCCCGGATCGCACGCTGGAAACTATGGGCTCTCGAGATAAGGGATGGACAACCGCGAGTTGGAAGGCCGCCTCCCCGGCGGTTACGGGCAAAGAAACGCCCCTTGGCTCGATCGGCCTGGGATCGCGATGAACGATCAGGCTGACAGGTGGATCACCGTGGAATGCCCGTCAGGCAATCACTTTGCATCGACGAACGTGATGGGCCTGGAGCCCCTTGTCGGACTCGACAAGGTCGAACTCCACCTGTTCCCCATCCTTGAGGCTTCGGAAGCCCTCACCCTCGATGCTGGTGTAGTGGACGAAGATGTCCTTCTCTTCGTCGGGTCGGCGGATGAACCCGAACCCTTTCTTACAGTCGAACCATTTGACCGTGCCGGTAGCCATATCAAACACCTCCGGCAAGAGCCGACGCCCGTGCCCCCCACTGTGGACGCCGAAAACACAACCTGGACGTGCCAGCCCGCAACAGCGGACGTGCCGGTCTACGCAAACGGCTTCTGCCTTTACGGGTGTCCTGCGCCAATACCAGCGCCTCACGCGGCCCTTTGCGTCGACCCGTGCACGGATACCCGGCCGGCGCGCGTCCAAGAACACACGAACCACTGAGGGATATCCGGCCAGTTCTTATAAAACGCCGAACAGACGACTCCGCCGTCCGCCAGCGGTTTTGTCCAGTATAGGCTTCGACGGGCGATCCCTGGGACAGAGTGCCCGTTGCGGAGCGATCGGGGGCCCGCACATCGCGGACCCGGGCGCGGCGAATTCAGCTCTTCACGGCGGCCGCTTCCTCCCGGAGAACCGCCTTGCGGCTCAACTTGACGCGCCCCTGATCATCAATCAGGATGACTTTCACCTTCAGCACGTCGCCCACTTTGCACACGTCAGTCACCGACTTGACGTAGCCGTCGGACAACTCGCTGATGTGACACAGGCCATCCTGACCCGGTGCGATCTCCACGAAGGCGCCGAAGTCCTTGATGCCCGTGACACGACCGGTATAAATCTTACCGACTTTTACGCCTTCGGCAATCTGCTCAACAATCTCGCGGGCTTTAATCGCGCCTTCCATCTCCAGACAGGAAATAGTCACCTTGCCATCGTCTTCGATATCAATTGTAGCACCAGTCGCGGCTTCAATACCACGGATTCCCTTGCCGCCCGGACCGATCACCGCACCGATCTTCTCGGGGTTGATCATAATGGTCAGGATTCGCGGAGCGTATGGGCTGATCTCCGGACGCGGACGGTCAATAACCTTCAACATCTCACGGAGAATGGACTTACGCGCATCCCGGGCCCGCTCGAGGACCTGGGCAATGGTTTCCTGGGTAATGAATCTTTCCTTCAAATCAAGCTGTATTCCGGTAATCCCCCGACCGGTGCCGGCCACCTTGAAGTCCATATCGCCGAAATGGTCCTCCTCGCCGATGATGTCGGTCAATAGGATTCGTCGGCTGTCGTCATGGACGCTTCCGATCGAGATACCCGCCACTGGCTGCGAGATCGGGACACCCGCATCCATCAGGGCAAGGGTGCCACCGCAGACGCTGGCCATCGAGCTGGACCCGTTGGACTCCATGATTTCGCTGCTCAGCCTGATGGTGTAGGGAAACGACTCGACGGCAGGCAGGATCGCTTCCAGAGATCGCTCGGCCAAAGCCCCGTGCCCGATCTCGCGTCGCCCTGGGCCCATGATCCGGCGAGTCTCGCCGACACAGAACGGCGGGAAGTTGTAGTGCAGCATGAACTTCTTGCTGTACTCCTCTGCCAGGCCGTCGATGATCTGTTCGTCTCTGGCCGTCCCAAGCGTCGTCACCACCACGGACTGGGTCTCGCCCCGGGTGAACAAAGCCGAGCCGTGCGTTCGCGGCAGGAACGACACCTCGGCGGAGATCGGACGGATGTCGGCCGGTGAGCGTCCGTCGGACCGGCGACCGGTCTCCAGGATCTGCTTGCAGATGATCTCCTCCTCGATCGCCTGGAGATTCCGCATGACCTCGCTACGGGCGAACTGAGGCTCAGGGGCGTCCTCCGGCGACAGCTCGTCGAGGATCTGATCGTACAGCTCCTTGATTGCCGTCTGCCGATCCAGCTTGCCGGGGATCTGACGTCGCTGCCACATCTGGTCGTAGGCTTTCTCACGAACCAGTCGAGCGAGTTCCGCGTTCGGCTCCGGAGGAGTCCAGGTGCGGGGTTTCCCCACCTGCTGGCGTAGCCCCTCGATCGTCTGACAGATGGTCTTGATCGCATCGAAGCCCAGTGCGATGGCGTCCTGAATCACCTGCTCGCTCACCTCGCGGGAGCCCACCTCGATCATGTTGACGCCGTCCTTGTGGCCGGCCAGCACCATGTCGAGCTCAGAGGCCTCGATTTGTTCGTACGTCGGGTTGATCACCAACTGTCCGCCCACGTAACCGACCCGGACCGCGCCGATGGGCCCCTCGAACGGGGCACTGCCCATGGCCATGGCGGCCGATGCCGCATTGATCGCGGTGATATCCGGATCCAGCGTCGGATCCGCGGCCAGCACCATGGTCTGAATCTGGACCTCGTTGACGTAACCCGCCGGAAACAGCGGGCGAATCGGCCGATCGATCATCCGCATGGTCAGGATTTCCTTGCTGGTCGGCCGACCTTCACGCTTGAAGAAACCGCCGGGGAACTTGCCCGCGGCGTAAGCCTTTTCACGGTAATCCACCGTTAAGGGAAAAAAGTCGCCTTCCTCCCGCGGGTCCCCTGCCACGGAGGTGCCCAAGACCACACAGTCACCGTAGGACGCAACCACCGCGCCATCCGCCTGCTTGGCCATTTTGCCCGTTTCGAACGCCAGCTTCCTTCCGCCGATTTCGCACTCAACCTTGACAATTGCCATTATCCAACACCTATCTTTATCCTGTTTTCGACCTACTCGTATGTCCTCGAGACTGCGCACAGACTCGTTTACGTCCTGTACACCCACGGCAGGACAGGCATGTACGGTTCGACCGACGCCCGTACCCTTGGCGCTACCGAAGGGCATCCGGAAAGTGGAAAAGGATTGTGGAGGACCGACCCTGGGGAAACCGACACTGTTTGGGCGAAATCCGGGTGGCTACTTGCGCAGACCGAGGCGGTTGATCACCTGCTGATAGCGATCACGATCGCGATTCGTCAGGTACTTGAGCAGGGCCGTGCGCCGGCTCACCAGCTTAAGAAGGCCGCGGCGCGAGGAGTGATCTTTCTTGTGCAGCTTGAGGTGCTCGGTCAGCTCCGCGATCCGTTCGGTGAGCAACGCCACCTGGACCTCGGGGGATCCGGAGTCTTCTTCGTGCTGCCTGTACTCTGTGACCAGTTGTCGCTTACGCTCTGCAGTAATCGCCATCGCCGCCCGCCATCAACCCAAAACCTGCCAACCTTACCTGTCACACTGGCGGTCGATCCCGGCCGCCGGACCAAACAATTCCCTTACCCTTTCACTTTACGTCAAACTATACGCGGATCTGTCCGCCTTTGCAAGTCGACGAATCCTCGCCTGGCGGGCGGAGGGAAACCCAGAGTCGCCTGGCGAGGTTGTGACCTCGTTCCGCAACGACCGGGTCCCGGCCGATCAGCCAGGCTGTAAGACGACCACGGACTGTTCGGCCCCCCCAACTTACGCCAGGGCTCCGGCGAACCAGCCCAGGCCGTCCCGCACGCAGGTACGTGACTCGAACCGGTTGCCCCGACCTTGTTCGGAAGTCGGCCAGACGGCTGGTCGGCCTGGCCATCATCGCAAACAGTAAACCCACCATCGGAGAAGGAACAACCGCACTGCCAGCAAGAGACGGAGAACCGCCTCGTGCATCTTAGCACACCATGCGTTGTCTTCGGGGGATTACCTGAGTAGGCAGAATTCTGCTGGCATCCACTTGAGTCGCCCGGATCCGGCGCCTCGTCCGGTCAATGACAGATCATCCATAGCCAGCAATTGGTTACGATTGTTTCTCCACTGCTGGATGACAGGATTCACCATGACGGCACTAAGCCTCACCCGCGCGAATCGCTGTTGCGGCGCATGTCTCGCAATCGGACAGACTAATCTGAAAATATCTTATGTGCACATAGGTTAGTTACGGGATTGTCGCGGGGTCGCGGGGCGGTGACGAAGCGTTACTCGCGCGCTTATAGGACTTGACGGGATGAAATGGTTTTAGCTGGGGGTAATGGGTATCTCGGATGGCTTCTGGTTCCGCCCCGATGTCAAGCAGGGCAAGCCGTGCAGATCGGTCCAGCAGCAGGAGAGGCAGTTGCGCACTTATTGCGCTGCTGACTCCAGTTTAGGTCAGTTACCCCTACAAACGGGAGCGGGCAATTTTTTGTGGGTTTGTCAGAAAGTTGTTGAAAAGAGCGTTCTCATAACGTTACACTGCTGTCTGTCGTTCGGCGTTCAAGTGGGAGTCGTGGGCCAAGAATCGAGGCCGGGCACGCGCGCGGCCGCAACTCGTGGCAGCGGCCGGTTGTTCAGCGGCTTGGCCTCTCAAGAGTTGAGTATTACTCCGGGACCCACGAGGAGAGGTTAGTGTGATGCCTCGGGAGCTTTTCATCACAGGCGCCAGCGGGTTTCTCGGCCGACACCTCGTCAAGGCCATGTTGGCCGAGAGCGACGATACGTTTCATCTACTGGTACGATCGGACAGAGCTGAAAGACTGCTGAGGCAGGATCTGCAGGACGGCGATACGCGGCGCGTGCGGTTTGTGCGCGGTGACATGATTCTGCCGAACTGCGGGATCGATGAAGAGCTCCTGCGCGGACTCAGCCGACGCATCGACCAGGTCTGGCACCTCGCCGCCTCCACCACCTTCGACGACAAGCGGCAGGAGGAGATCGAGACGGTCAATATCGGCGGCACAAAGCAGGCAATCGCCCTGTCGAGGCAGTTCGACCGGCTCGATCGCTTCTACTACATGAGCACGGCTTACGTTTGCGGCAAGCAGAACGGCTTGATCGCGGAGGACCAGGTCGACGACCTCGCCGGCTTCAAGAACACGTACGAAAAGAGCAAGTGGCAATGCGAGCGGATCGTTCGGGCCTCGGGGCTTCCGTTCACGATCATTCGCCCAAGCATCCTGATCGGCGATTCGCGCACCGGCGACTCCAAGGGCGAGATGCGGATGATGTACGGGTACCTGCTGGCGCTTTACCACTCGGCGCTGCACCACTTCGGCGCCGGTACCGACTTCGGCAAGTATTGGCGTGGCGCCGGTAACGGTCGTCGAGCCGATGTGAACGCCCGTCTTTACGGCGACGGTGAGGTCACCAAAAACATCGTGACCATGGACGACGCGGTGCGGGTGTGCATGGCCATCTGGTCCGCCGGCAGCGCCACCATGTACCAGACTTTCAACGTGGTCAATAATCGGAATTTGCCCATCGCGTTCGTCGTCAATTCGATGCAGCGGGCCCTGCGCCTGACCGGTTTTGCCTATGACTCCTCGTTGCCGGCGACGGGCCTGGTGACGGATAACAAGGTGGAGCGGGCCGCCTACCGCCGCACGCGTCCGTTTTTTCCATATGCCCGGTACAGCGAGCCCAAGTGGGAATGCAACCACCGGCCGGTCATGGACATCGCGCGCGTGGCCATGTCCGAGGAGCTGTTCGACTTCCTGATGGAGCGATTCGTGGAGGACCACATCGTGTCCAATGGTCGGTGACACCGTGGAACACTTCACTTTCGAGCAACGTTTCGATTACCTGAGACAGTTCGGCACGCACTGCATGGCCTATTCCACGCTCCAGCCGGACATGCGCTACTTCGACATGCCCGGCGTGGGCTATATCGCCTACCGGCAGTACTGCGGGACCCGATTCGCCCTCGGCGACCCGGTCTGCGCATTCGCCGACATCCCGCGGATCATCGGCGAGGCCCTGCGTGAGCATCGCCACACCTGCTTCGTCCAGGTCCGCGAGCACACCGCGATGATGCTGCGGGACGAGTTCGATCTCCGTGCCCTGCACATGGGCGTCGAGACGCTCCTGCCGCTGGCCGAGTGGAACCTGACGGGCAAGCGAAAGCAGGTCGTCCGGACGGCCCGCAACCAGGCCTCCGAGCGAGGCATCACCGTGGAGGAAGACCGCTGGAGGAGCGCCCGCGAGGAGATGGATCGCGTCTCTGATGCGTGGCTCGGCACCCGGCGGGTCAGAAGCAAGCAGATGTCCTTCCTGGTTCGCCCGCTCGACATGCGGCTGGACCGGGACGCTCGAATGTTCGTGGCCCGGCGCGAGGGCCAGATGGCCGGCTTCGCCGTGTTCGACCCCATCTACTCCCAGGGGCGCGTCATCGGCTACACGCCCGACATCACGCGTTCGAGCGAGGATTTCCGGCAGGGCGTGTACTACTGTCTCATGCTCGCGGCGGCCGAGCGGTTCAAAAGCGAGGGGGCCGAGATTCTCAACCTCGGCCTGTCGCCGTTGTCGAGCAACAACGGCACGCCGCGATCCGAGAGCCGCCTGGTCACCCGTGGCCTGAACCTGCTCTTCGAGCGCGGCAACCGCTTCTACAACTTCAAGGGCGTGTGCTTCACCAAGTCTCGCTTCTGCGGCACCGAGATCCCGGTCTACCTCGCCCACCTCAACCGCTACCCCTTCCGCGAGATCCTCTCGGTCCTGGCCCTGTCGAAGATCATCTGAGCGGCCCTTTCAGGGCCTGGGGCGGGGGGGCGCGGGGCGCGGGACTGGGGGCCTGGGGCAGGGGGCAAGGGGGGGGGGGGCTGGGGCGGGGGACTGGGGCGGTCCATCCGTCCCGGGGGTGGCCCATCCATCCCGGCGAAGCATTGCTCGGCCCGGAATCCTTTCCAGGCCGCTGCTCTTTGTGGAATCCTCCCGCACTCGGGGAACATGAGGATAGGAATCCTCGTTCGGGAAGGCCCCAGAATGGATTCTGAGGCCAGCAGGCTACTCCTGTCCCAGGCCTTCGGCCTGTTCTGGACGCGGACTGATTCTCAAGCGAGCGAAGCCCTGGTCAATTCCCGCAGTCCAGATCCACCGGAACGTTCTCTCCGCTCAGGCATCGCTGGAACAGGGCGAAGTCCGCCTGGTCCACATCGTCGTCAGTGTCAAGCATGGCCTTCGCGCAGGCGGGATCAGTCTGAGCCACGCCCGGGCCGGTCGCACACGCCTCGAAGGCGTCGAAGTCGTCGATATCCACGTCGCCATCGCCGTCAAAGTCTGCGCGAACCGTCGCCGGGCACCCGCGCAGATCGACGCCCGCGCCCGGAATGGTGTTCGGACACGCATCACCGCAATCGCCCACACCGTCGCCGTCGGTATCGGGCGTGCAGATGGTAAACTGCCACTGGTAAGCCGCCAGATCGTTCCCAGCCGCGTCGGTGATGTCGCCGTCGAGCGTGGCCGTCACCGGCCCGGAAAGCCCCGTGACCTCGAACAGGTACGGCCCGTTGCCGCTGACGGAAACAACCGAACCCACCGACAGAATCAGGTCGTCGGCTGAAACGTTGTTCATCGTCTCGCTAAACGACACCACGATCCGCCGCACGGCTGCCTCCGTGCCGTCGGCCGTCGGCCAGACGCCGAAGATGGTCGGCGGGGTGAACTCAACCGCCGAGCCGATGAAGAGGCTGTAAAAGGTGCTGGCGGCGATGCCGGTCAAGCCGGTGAGGCTCGGGACCTGCGTCGGTAACAACTGGTTTGTGGTTGTTCCATCGCCCAACTGTCCCCAGTTGTTCCTGCCCCACGCCCAGGCGGTCCCGTCGGTCTTGACCGCCAGGCTGCAATTGTCGGCAACCGCAATGACCAGCACGCCCGTCAAACCCGAAACCTGCACGGGTATCGATCGGCTTGTTGTTGTGCCGTCACCCAACTGCCCGTAAGTGTTGCTTCCCCACGCCCACAGCGTACCGTCGTTCTTGAGGGCCAAGCTGTGTGTGCTGGCATCCGCAACCGTGGACACATCAGTCAGGCCCGCAATCTGCACTGGTGGGTTCTGGCCATCTCCCCACGACCAGACCGTGCCGTCGCTCTTCACCGCCAAACTGCCATTGCCACTGGCAGCCACAGCCGTCACGTCAGTCAAGCCGGTGATCTGGACCGGCGCCGAATAACTGGGCTGTCCCCAAGGATACCCAACTACCTGGAGGTAGTCGTTTCTGCCCCAGGCCCAGACCGTACCGTCTCGTTTGACCGCGACGCTGTGATTGGAGCCAGCGGCAACGCCGACCACGTCGCTGAGATTCACGACCTGGCCGATCGACGACGCAGTCTCGGTCTTACCGTTTCCCACTTGTCCCCACTGATTGCTTCCCCAGGCCCAAAGCGACCCGTCGGCCCGCAGCCCGAGGCTGTGATAAGTTCCCGTTGCTGCAGCAACGAATCCACACATTCCCCGAATTGGAGCCGCCGTCGGCTGGTCCGCTGTGGGGCCGCGACCCAACTGCAGATAGTTGTTTTTTCCCCAGGACCATAGTGTTCCATCACTACACACCGCCAGGCAGTGCCCCCCTGATCCTGCCGCGGCGGCTGCGATACTTGTCAGTCGGGGAACTCTGGCCGGCGCGGACCGTTTGCCAGGTTCGCCATCACCCAACTGACCGAGGCTGGCGTAACCCCACGCCCATACGGTGCCGCTGCTGTCGATCGCCAGGCTGTGTCCCACGTAGTTGTCGCTGCCCCCGACGACCACCAGTGGGTGCGTGAGGCCCAGAACCTGGACCGGCGTCGCACGGTCAATCGCGGTTCCATCCCCCAACTGGCCGAAGTAGTTGGCTCCCCAAGCCCAGACCGTGCCGTCCGCCCTGATCGCCAAACAGCCGTTGTACCCCGCGCCGACACTACTCATGTCTGTTAGACCTTGAACCTGAGCCGGCGTCGACCGATAGATGAACGGACCGGTCGTGCCGTCGCCCAACTGGCCAAAGTAGCTGCTACCCCAAGTCCAGACGGTGCCGTCCTTCCTGAAAGCAATGCTGTGAGTCCCACCGGCGGCGACGGACGCAATATCGTTTAGAGTGACGACCTGGACGGGTGTCAAACGTGTGGTGGTCGTCCCATCGCCTAATTGGCCGGCACCGTTGTTCCCCCAGGCCCAGAGGGTGCCATCCGCTTTGACCGCCAGACTGTGCAAGTAGCCTGCCGCAACAGCCACCACGTCGGCCAAACCGAAAACCTGCACCGGCACCGACTGGTTGGTCGTCGTTCCGTCACCCAACTGGCCGTAGGCGTTGTACCCCCACGCCCAAACGCTGCGGTCGGCCTTCAGTGCCAGGCTGTGCGAAGCTCTGGATGCGACGGCAACAACTCCGGTCAGACCGGATACCTGCACGGGTGTTGGGCGGTTGGTTGTGGTACTGTCGCCCAACTGGCCGTAGTTGTTGTATCCCCAGGCCCAGACACTACCGTCGGTTTTCACCGCCAGGCTGTGCGCGGCCCCCGCCGCAACTGTTGTGACGCCCGAGAGACCGGAGACCTGCACTGGCGCTGATCGGGTAGTCGTGGTGCCGTCACCCAACTGACCAGAGCCGTTGCTCCCCCACGCCCAGACGGTACCGTCGCCCTTGAGGGCCAAGCAGTGGGAGGCGCCAGCGGCTATCGCGGTTGCGTTGCCGATCAGCGCAGCCTGCGGCGACCAGGCATCGTCGGCCAGACCCAGGTACGCGTAGCTACTGAAGCCACCGGCCGAGTAGAGAGCCGGCGCGATGCTCATGATCGTGAATGCTTTGACCATCGAGGCGGACTGAGTATCCAGGTTGGTGACGACAATGTCCCAACCTCCTGTGGCGACGCCGGTCAGATCCAGGGTGCAGGTGATCTGCGTGGCGCTGATCACGTTCACGTTCGTCGGAACGATGTCGGGCTGACCGGACCGTGTCAGCTTCACGGTGGCTCCGGCCTGGAAACCGAGGCCGGCCAGGTAAGTGATTTCGACCGGGCCGCTGTTCGCAGCAAAGCCCGGGGCAATCCCGATGATGCTCGGCGGCGGATTCGTCGGCACGGTGAACTGCCACTGGTAAGCAGCGAGGTCATTGCCCGCCGTGTCCGCGATATCGCCGTCCAGTGTCGCGGTCACCGTACCGGTCGCGCCTGTGACCTCGAAAAGGTACGATCCGCTACCGCTTACTGACGTGACCGTGCCCGTGGACAGAATCAGGCCGTCGGCAGACATGTTAAGCACCGGTTCGGTGAAGGTTACCACGATGTGGCTGACGACACCCTCCGTCGTTCCGGCGCCCGGCCAGGTGGCAGCCACCTTGGGCGGGCTAGCTTCGACACTCGAACTGGCGAACAGGCTGTAGGAGTCGCCGGCCGAGATGATCGCCACGTTGCCCATGCCAACCCCTTGAGTGGGCGTCAAACGGTTGGTGGTCGTCGCGTCGCACAATTGACCGTAGTCGTTGTCTCCCCATGCCCAGACCGTGCCATCGCCCTTGAGGGCCAGACTGTGATAACCGCCGGCAACGATAGCCAACGGATCGGTCAGGCCCGGGACTGAGACGGGAGTCGATCGGTCGGCCGTTGTCCCATCCCCCAGTTGGCCGTGGGAGTTCCTCCCCCAGGTCCAGACCGTTCCGTCTGTCTTCCGCGCGAGATTGTGGTAGCCTCCAGCTGCAATAGCTGCAACGTCCGCCAGACCAGCGACCTGCACCGGCGAAGAGCGGTCTGTAGTTGTGCCATCCCCCAACTGACCGTAGTAGTTATACCCCCATGCCCACACCGTTCCGTCTGCTTTGAGTACAAGACTGTAGTCGCCACCAGCCGCAACGGCCGCAACATCCGTCAAGCCTGGAACCTGGGCAGGCGTGGGTCGGTTGGTCGTGGTCCCGTCACCCAGTTGACCGGAGCTGTTGATCCCCCACGCCCAGACGGTATGGTCGCTCTTCAGTGCGAGGCTGTGGCCGCCGGCCGCCGCGATTGCGGTGACGTCTGTCAGGCCAGAGACCTGTGCGGCGCTGTACCGGCTGGTCGTTGTCCCATCGCCCAACTGGCCGTAGCGGTTGTATCCCCACGCCCAGACCGTGCCATCGCTTCGGAGAGCGAGGCTGTGAGATGATCCGGAAGCCACTGCTACCGCGTTCGACAGGCCGGAAACCTGGGCGGCCGTCGAACGACTAACAGTGGTTCCATCGCCCAGTTGTCCGTAATTGTTACTTCCCCATGACCAAACCGTGCCATCGCTCCCGAGTCCAAGGTTGTGATAAGTGGCTGCGCTGAGGGCAACGACATCCGAGAGCCCCGCGATGGTGGCCAAGGTTGAGTGGTTGTGTCTGCTTGCGTCGAGCTGACCAAGATAAGAGTTCGATCCCCATCCCCAGAGGGCTCCGCCTCCGGTGACAGCCAGGCAAAACCAGGACCCGCCTGCAATGGCGGTCACATTACTCAGGCCTGCGGCCTGAACGACCGTCCAGCGATCGGTGGTCGTCCCGTCCCCCAGTTGGCCGTCGGAGTTTCCGCCGCAGCCCCAGACGGTCCCATCGTTCCGAAGCACCAGACTGCTGGCGCCCCCTGCCTCAACCGCGGTTGCGGCGGACAGCCCCTGCATCTGAACGGGCGCCAGACGATCTGTCGTTGTTCCGTCGCCCAACTGACCGACACTGTTGGCACCCCATGCCCAGACCGTACCGTCCTCCTTGACGGCCAGACTGTGAGAGCCTGCGGCGATAGCCACCACGTCTGCCAGCCCGGAAACTTGAGCGGGAGTCGATCGGTCTGTCCTGGTCCCATCGCCCAGTTGGCCGGAAAAGTTGCTTCCCCACGCCCAAACCGTGCCGTCATCCTTGAGAACGAGACTGTTCTCGCCGCCTGCCGCAATGGCTATGGCACCGGTCAGCCCGGAGACCTGGACGGGCGTAGATCGAACGACTGTGGTTCCATCACCCAACTCGCCGTGGTAGTTACCTCCCCAGGCCCAGACCGTGCCGTCGTTCCTGAGGATGAGGCAATGATCATCGCCGGCGGCGATAGCCGTCGCCCCCGACACACTTGTCACCGGGGAGGGCAAGCCTCCCCAGAGCGTGCCGCCCCAACTCCAGATCGTGCCGTCGAATCTCAGAGCTGCACTGCCTTCTGCTCCTGCTGCAATGGCCACAACGCCGTTCAATCCGGAAACCTGAACGGGAGTTGATCGGTCTATGGTAGTCCCGTCGCCCAACTGGCCAAAATAGTTGAACCCGCATCCCCAGACGGTCCCGTCTTCCTTGAGAGCAAGCGTATGCCAGGTGCCGGCAGCAGCCGCCCTCACGTTGCCGAAGAGCAACGGGCTCGGCAGCAGCATCTCGGAACCCGCACCCGCCTGGCCGTAGTTGTTGTATCCGACCGCGTGCACGAACGGCTGGGGATCGGTGGCAAAGAGGGGTGCGCCCGGAACGAGCAGCCCTGCCGCCAGAGCGGCTCCTGCCACCACCGCGGAGACAAACGAAACTCGACCCGCCGGGGCGCCGAATTGTCTGGCTGGCATGGCCACTTCCTCCGCCTGGAAAGACTATCTGGTTTTTGGACTGCGTACCGAACCCTTGACCGCCGGCCCACCCTGGCCGGCCGAGGCATTGCTGCTATGCCGTATGGTATCGTCCAGCTCCCAGTCGTGCAACCTGTTTTTTTTTTTTGAAGTGACGATAGGCGCCGAGTCCCCGGGTTCCGCCCAGCGGCCGGGGGCCTTCAAGCCCGGGCTGAATCAGGCCCTTCCGCCGGCACTCTTGCCGTTAGGTGGCAGAGACGGAAGCGACTACCTGCTCGGGGCTTATCGCCGTGATGCCGGGGTAACGGGCAATACGCCAAGTATCGCATCAGTTGTGGTTGCAGTAGATGTCTTCGCGGGTGTACGTGAACGGGACCGCCGGAAGCGTCCGTGTGTCACCGGCGAAAAGCTCGTCGAGAGCGGCGTCAAAATCCCGCGCGGCATCGGCCGTAGAACCATTTCCCGGAACGACCGGTACGGGCATGCCCTCGGAGACCCTGCGCAGAAAATCTTCCAGAGAAAGGCCGCACGCCCGGGCCTGTGCCTCCAGCACCTGGGCAGTCCGCTCTTCGATTTGAATAGAGACAACCATCGGATCACCTCCAGGGCGACTCAGGACGAAATGCCATCATCGCCCCATACTATCCATATTATACACCGCGCCGCCTCAATCGATCCAGCGCCGATATCGCATGCCTGCCGTCAGCAAGATGATGAGGATGGGAATCCTCGCTGCGAAAGGCCCCAGAACGGATTCTGGGGCCAGCGACGAACGCGCAAGGGATTCCACGGAGAGATGCGGCCCGGAGCGGATTCCGGGCCGGGCGGTGGAAATCGCGAGCCCAGGTCCACGAAGGACCTGGGCCACCCACCCTGTGCTAACGCGCCGCGGCGAAGGTTATCGCGAAGTCATGACGGCCGGCCGGGAGCGGCAAGGCGATCTCGTTCTTGTCCGAGACCTCGGTGCGGACGGACTGGCCATCGATGGTCACACTTGCGACTCCGCCTGCTGAAGCGGGCCGTTGCAGCCAGCAGGCCCGGGCCGGGCCGTCGGATGAGCCGATGACGCGGTCGCCGGCCATTCGAAGCGTCAACGGTCCCGGGCAGCGTACGGTGATCGCCGGCGTCTCGATTGACCCGCCGTCGAGGAGCGCAATCAGCGTCGTGCGGTTATCCGTGCGCACGATGCCCACCCGGCCGTCGAAGGTCACGCTCTCGATCGTCTGGCGGCCCTTGTCCGGGCGGAGAAAGACCAAGTCACGCTGGTCGCCGTACTCAACTCGCGCCGCCCCGTTGCCCAGCGAAGAGAGCCGCGGGGCCGGTTCGTCGTGCTGGTGCGGGGCCAGCACGGCCAGGTAGTCTCCGGACGCCGGGGCGGTTGTGTGCAGAGCGATCTGCGTCTCGGCCACGGCCGGCATCGGATTGGGCGACACCCAGTCAGGCGCAGGCTCGCTCTTGTAGCCCCAGGTGCTGGTGGTCAGCTCGGCTTGGGGCGGCTCGACCATGAGAATTGCCAGGTCGACGCCGCACTGCCCAGTGAATTGAGCCTGCCGGCCATCGACCTTCGCATCCGACGCCAGCACCTGGACGGTCCAACCGGTCGGAAGTTGATGCGAATCGCCCTCCAGATCATCGCGGATCACCACGTAATCCGACCCCTTGACGAACAGCACCTCGCGCCGCCAGCGGATGTTGAACTTGTTCCACTCGATTTCGCCGCTCACTCCAGGGGGCAGCGGCTGCTCGGGAACGTCGGGCACCCGCTGCAGGCTCCTGACCAGTATTTCGCCGGCACAGAAGTCGACATCAGGCAGCGAGACGTAACGCGTGATCTCGCCCTGCGACCAGGCCCGCCGCCGATCGAAGTCCAGCGTGCTGTGCAGCCAGGGCTGCTCGATGCTGGGCACGTACATCGATCCGAAGTCGAGTGAGATCGGCCGTCCGAGGGCGTACCAGTGGAAGCTCCCCTCGTCCGAATCGAAGTGCTGGTCAATCGGCCCCATCTTGAACAGGAAGTACGACTCGCGATCGGTGCCGTAGTTGTTTCGCAGCAAGGCGCCGTAGCCGGTCAGCCGCTCGCTGGCCAACGGCGCGGACGGCGGGATCGGCGGGATGTCCGGGTCAATCAGCAGCAGCGGCTGCAGCCAACCCTGGCCGAAGCCCAGGCCGTGATCGCCAAACAGCACCGAGCCGCCGCGCTGCCACGCGTGCATCATCCGGCCGGCGAAGGCCGGGTCCTTTTCCTTCAACAGCGACGCGCTCCAGGCGAAGACGTTCTGCAGGCTCTGGCTGTGATAGGAAGAGGTGGTGTCCCCGACGGTCGGCAGCATGTGGCAGCCGGCGCGGGCGTCGAAGGGCGTCTGGATGCGAAAGAAGTAGTCCATGGTCTCGCGGAAGCGCGGCTCGCCTGCAAAGTCGGCGAAACCGTTCAACTGCATCAGCCGCATGGCGATCATCAGAAAATGCATGGTGTAGCCCTGGTAGTTGGGGGCCTCGCACCACGCTCCACCGGGCGAAACGCACTTCTCGAATTCGAGCCGCAGCTCGCGCTCGACGTAGTCCATCCACTGCTTCTGCATGGGATGGCCCGTGAGCAGAGCGACCACCGCCGCCCGGCAGGTGTAGTCGTCGCTCTGGAAATTGATGTTGCCGCGATGGAAGCCCTGGTTGCGGGCAGGCCAGCGATCTTCGTCGTAGAGGCAGTACGCCAGGAAGGCAAACGCCCGCAGGCACCAGTTGCGTTCGGCCGTGGTCATACTGGGGCTGGCGGCCAGGACGTCGAAGGACACGGCCAGCGTTCGTAGTGGACGCGTAAAGGGGATGGCGCACAGGCTCTCGCCGTAGTTGGCTCCTTCGAGAGTCTCATCCAGCCATTTCTTGAGCTGCTTCATCATTTCGTCGATCCCGCGGCGGGCCTGTGCCGCGTCGCCGGTGGCCAGGTACAGGCCGACGGGATCCTCCGGAGCGTCGGGGCTTTTCTCCAGCACCCGCTTGAACAGCGGGTGCGTTCGCGCCTTCTTGCGAATGGCGGTGATATCGGCCGGTCTGCACAGCAGATGGGGATACTGGATCTCATCCATGCCCGGCCAGGTGAGCACCATGTCCTTGACCTTGTCGAGCGGATTCTGCCCGAGGCGGATGGCCTGGAGCATCATCAGGTTCGCCCCGGCGGGCGTCTGCTGCAGGGCTTCCTCCGTCGGCGAGAACACAATCGCCCAGGCTCGCGTGCCCTTGTGAAACGGCAGGACCGCCTGCACCTGCTTGTCGGGGCCGGTTTTGACGTAGATGGTATTCGGCGCGGGGTTGAGCCACTCGGAGGGCTTCAAGGGCAGGATGCCGGCGTACCCGCCGTCCGGCCGATAGGCTGCCCACCACAGGCCGTAGTCCTTCCACCACGCATAGAACGGCTGGATCCGGCCGGTCCAGTTCTTGGAGAAGTCGATCGCGTAGCCTTCCGTCAACTTGCCCTGGCCGGGCGGGGCAAGTCGTCCCCGGCCGTGGCCGTGCGTCAGGCCGCGAGGCTCGCTCAGCTCCAGCACCAGTTCACCGGCATCGAGCTTTCGGAAATCCTCCTCAATGACCACGACCGACTCGTTCGCGATGGTCCCGTAACGGCAGAC
>CAZPIO010000157.1:0-18724 GCA_964586235.1 uncultured Planctomycetales bacterium | reverse complement strand
CCGCTGGTCCTCTGAACCTTCGCGTGACGCACAACAAACCCAAAAGTTAAAATGGAGAGCCTCGTCTTGCCGCCCCGCGTGTTCCGGCACAATCGGCGGGATGAACCCGCCGGCTCGCCAGGATCGCGGTTGGAAACCGCTCCTACCGGACTGGCGGGTTACCTTCCCCACTTCAGCTTGGTGGTGAGCGTGTGCCAGCGGGTCTGGGAGGGATTGCGGACGAGCAGGAAGTCCTGCGGGCAGCGGCTGACCGTGATGCGGTTGCCGGCCGAGACCGGTAGAGGCAATTGACCATCAATTACCAGTGTCGTCCCGGCGTTGACCCCGCAGGCGACGACCTCGATCGTCGAGTCTCCATCGAAGACCAGCGGGCGATGCGTCAGCGAGTGGGCGCTGATCGGAGAAAGGATGATGGCCCGGGTCTCCGGCTGGCAGATGGGTCCCCCTACCGACATGTTGTGGGCAGTCGACCCGCTCGGGGTCGCCAGAACCAACCCGTCGCCGCGCATGTGAGTCAGGTAGTCGCCGTCGACCGAGACGGACAACTCGATCATGCGGTAAGGCGGCCCGGCCTGCACCACGCAGTCATTGACCGCCACGGAGCGGGCCGTATGGCCTCCGTTGCCGACAACTTGGGCCACCATCATCATGCGGCGGCTCACGATCCCAGGATCGGTTACCGCCGCGTCGAGATTCTGGTGGAGTTCCTCGGCCGTAAACTCGGCCAGGAAACCGAGCTTGCCGAAATTGACCCCGACGATCGGCACCTGCCGATCCCGCAGCGTCCGCACGACCGCCAGAATGCTGCCGTCGCCGCCCAGCACGATGATCCGGTCGGGACGAGCCTCGGTCAGCCCGGCCGTCTCGTTGATGCCCCCCGTGGCGACAACCTCGACCCGCCGGTTCAGCTCGGCCAGCAGCGAAGACAGCGTGGCTTCGACCTGCGGCTTATCCGGGTTGTAAATCACGATCACGCGCGGGCGGCTCATGTCGTACCTCTGGCCGTGGGGCCTGAACCAGGCGGCGGCATTATACCGTGCCGGCGACAGGCTGCCCGAGATGCGGCAGGTCACCAACATCGACCAGCAGGGATGAGGGTCCTCCTGGCGGTCTGTGACACTTCAGGCGGCTCTCTCAGAATCCCGGAATCTGGTCGACGTGGCGACCCTGGTCCGCCGTGGCGACCGTAAGCGAGAAGCCAGGCCGCAAGGCAGCCGCACTTCACGGGGGCCGCTCCCTTTCGATCGCGGTTCTGAGAGAACCACAGCGTCTCCCCGCCAAAAGTGTCGTGGACCCTGCTCCTGGCGTCGGCCGATCACGTTGTATCACCAGCAAATAGTTGCCAGAAAAGGACTTACAGCAATCACTGCCGTCCAAGAGAGCCCGCCGCGGAGATTCTGCGGCGTTGTGTCACAGTCTTACGTACTCTGAATACCCCCACGGCGGGCACTTGAGCTCGGGCCGCGGGGACCGGTTCGATTCACCATGCGCAAAAGGCGCGCCTGCCCCAAATACTCTGATTCTGCCGGGTGAAAACGCTTCTCAGCGAACCGCCCTTTCAGCTTGCAGTCTCGCGTGCGGGTCGGCTCCCAGCTAAGCCCTGACTTCCCGGGCTCAGATCTGAAGCTGATCTGAATCAGTCATCGAGGCGGAAAGAGGGAGACGTGCGTCGCCGCTTTGCCTGCCCGGTGCCGGCCTGTACAATGGATTCCCCCGGGAAGCCCAACCGCCTGCAACGGGATAAGAATCATTACGGAGGTCCGTCATATGTATACACCCGGTTGGCTCGTCGGAGTCCGCCTAGCGACGGCCGTCGCCTGCGCGATCCTGCCGTTCACCTCGATCGTCCGGGGCCAACAGACCGACGCTCAAAGCCAGGCCGTGACGGCGGAGCAGCGAAAGCAGATCGATGCAGCCAAGACCGTGGAAGAACTGACCAGCATGGCAAAGCAATTCATGATTTCCGGCAAGGAGTCCGCCGCGAAGCTGTGCATCGAGCAGATCTGCGTGAAGGACCCGAAGCTGCTGACTGATGCGCAGGTGCAGACCACTTTCAGACTGTGGAACGACCTGTGGTTCACCACGCGAGCTGAGATCCAGGCCAGAAAGCTGGCCGCAAGCGACGCGGCCGGCCGGTTGGAGCTGGCTCGCTGGCTCAAGCAAGGGGGAGTCTTTGCCCCCGCCCGCACCCTCGTGGCCGACGCCATCCGCATCAACCCGAATCTGCCGGAGGCCCGGCAGCTTCTGCACGAGTTGGAGCCCCCACTCCGGCTGGATTTCCGGTATGCACTCACAAAAACGGTGCTCTTGACTGAATACATGGACACGACCGTCAAGGTCGAACCTGGGAGAGGATTTCTGTTCCTGCTGGCCCCGGTGCATTACCCGCCGGCCAGCGCCTGGTTCTCCCTCATCCCGGGCTCCATCAAGGTCAGCTCGGACGCCGGCAAGGCGTCCCGCGTGCTGGGTCTGCTGCTCACTGAAGAGCCACCCAAGCCCGAGGCCAAGACGACCGGCGGAACTGGGGCCGCGGTCATCGCGGCGGTGACGCCCACGCCCACCACACCGGACGCTCCGTCGGACCAGCCTCCTGACCATTTCACCAACACGTTCTATGAACGCCTGCAGGTCGAACCCAGGGCCGGCATGCCCACCCTGCTCTGGCAAAACCCCTTCACCTCGCGTCCGACCGGGACAAGCGACCGCACGACCGGCGGGACGTCAGGCACCGGCGGAACTCGAACCACCGGAAGAGGAACGGGCTATGCGACTGGTACAGGCGCCCGCGACGCTCTTGCTGAAAAGCGCGGCGAGATGCCGGCCAACGGCTGGCTGGGCCTGCTGGTCAAGTTCCCGGAGGATGCTAACAAGCTGACCATCGAGTTGCCCGAGACAGGGGCGGAGACCATCGACCTCAACCTTCTCAAGCTGGTGCACCAACAGAGTGCTTCAAGCGGCCAGCCGGAGAAAGGCATCGCGGATCTGATCGCCCCGATGATTCAGTACGCTTCCGACCCGTCAGCCCCGACCGCACAGCTTGCCCTGGCGTGGCTGGGCGCCAACTCGTCGCAGGTCGTCCAGGCCGGCGGTGGCCAGCCGCAGACACCCTCCCCCCAGTTGCCCATGCTCCGGGCGATGCTGGAGGGCGTGCAACACCCGGCGAGGCGCGTGCGGCAAACGGCCTTCGAAGGCCTCATGAAGTATCCGACCGCATTGCCCGCGGAGGCGCTCGATTTCCTGCGAGAGACGGCTCCGGAGAAGCTGATCACCAGCCTGCTGACCGAGGTGGAGTCGACCTTGGCCTCCGCGGCGGCCGCCAAGGATACGGCAGGTACGCCGGCGCCGGCAGCAGCACCCGCAAGCGACGCAGCCCTGCAGCGAATCCTGGAGCCCATACCGCCGTCACAGGCCCCCTCCAATGCCTTCGTTATACTGGGCGCCTGCCTGAACAGCAAGCACGCCCAGGCCCGGCAGGAGGCGCTGCGTATTCTGCTGGCGGACGGATCACGCCAGAGCCTGCAGATCCTTTCCGACCTGGGCCGGGACGCGCTCAAGACCGTGGCCGGCCAGGTAGGCCAGATCAAGAGTGATGAGAGAAAGGCCGCCGTGCTCCGTCTGTTGTTTGTCAGACCGGACAACAACACCGTGACCAGCATGCTGGCCGGTTGCGGGGACCTGTCCGTCACCGTCACGAGCGAGGACGACCCCCTGCTCACCGCGCTCAAGATCCCTTCGCTCTCGGTTCGAGCCAAGGTCGCTCTGATGGAGCTGCTCGGCCGCTCAAACCTTTCCGCCGTGGCCAACTCGCCATCCTTCGGCCAGATCCTCAACACCGTCCGGGAAGACGGCAGCAAGCAGCCCCAGGTCATGGCGGCCCTTCTGTCGATGGTGGCCAGCCATTTCCAGTTGCCGTACCAGTCGCCGATCCCGCGAGGCTCGCAGGGCAGCCCCACCCCGACGGCACAGCAAGGAGGAGGATTCGAAGACCTGCTCGCGCAATTGGCGATGGACTCCACCATGAAGGACGAGACGGCCTCCGCGAAGGCCGCACTTGCCCTGGTCGCCTCGGGACGGGTGAGCAGCCTGAAGGACCAGTTCCTCAAAAGCGACAACGACAAGAGATGCCTGGAAATCATCAAGACGCTCGGGCGAGCCAGAGAACTGAGGGAGCGTTATGCTTTATCTTTCTTCCTGGCCTCCATTCTGTCCCGCGAGGACCCGCAGGTCCTCAAGGAGGCCCTCTCACTGTTGACCATCATCCACGACGACTCCAGCAAGGATAATCGGTGGCGAATCAACCTTGCCGTCCGACAGGGCGTGGACCAGACCAAGCTGATCCACCTCACCGTCGATGACGATCCGGACATCGCCCGCCAGGCCACCGCCCTGCTCAAGCGAACAATCGGCATGACCTCGAAGGAGGCGGAAGATTTCGACCGGAGCACGGGCGAAAACGCACGTGCGACCTGCCTCACGGAGAGAATTCTGGCCGAGAGAAACGCCAACCCCGTCGGCCAGTTCGCATGCCTGCTCCTCCTCGATACCCAGAGCGACGCCCCACCTCCCACTGAGCCATCCACGCGCTCGCAGCAGACCACAATCACCCGTACGAGCGTTCCTCTGGTCGCCTCGCGAGTTACCATTGACCGCACCAGAGAGGGGTTGCGAATCTCCGCAGACGGCGTCGAAATCGGCAGAGTGGAGGCGGCAGACGCAGGCGGAGATCAGCCCGGCGCGACCCCGATCGGCGCCCTGCCGGTGAACCCCGCCGCCCTGATCAGCGACGCTCTCAAATCCGCTGATGCTCGCAAAGAAGGACTGGCCGGCAAAGTTGATGTCACCCCGATTAAAAGCGCGTTGGACCAGCAGAAATGCGAGCTGAAGCCGGACACGCTTGGCGGATGGGCAGGCGAGGTGACAATCCCCGTGACGGGCGGTAAGACGCCCGATCGCCCCGTATCGATCACAGCGGCCAAGATCCTGCTGCAGCCATTGACGCCATGACGCCACAGTCTCGCCACCAGCACCACTACGCTCATCGCTCCTGCCGCTGTGCAGCGGTGATTGTCGCATTGATGCTGGTTGGCCACCTGTCGGGATGCGACAAGCCTCGCCGCTCTTTCCGACTGCCGGAGGGCTGTCTGCCGGTGCGGTATGAGGCGGCGACCCTGCATTCCACCTGTCTGGTCGCCAGCGCAGCCATGAGCGCCAATTACTTACTCAACAGACGGGAATTCGACGAACGGCAGATCCGTTTCGATCTGAAACGCCTGGGTTACGACGAAACGCGGGTTGGAGATCTTAAGGCCTATCTCCGGCAGACCCCGGAGCGGCTTGATCTGATAGCCCTCGCCGGCCAGTTGGACGCGACCCCACCGACGGGGCTGCAATACTGGCTCGGGCAGCGAGGCTACCCGGTCATCTGCGTGATCAACCGAGACCCCCGCGGTGACCCGGCCTTCAACCATGCGGTGCTCGTGATCGGGATTTCCACGAACCCGGAGGGGGGTTCCGCCGATATAATTCACTACCTGGATCCGTCATCGACTGAGCAGCTTCATTCGGAGTCCGCTGATCAGTTTGAGACGTTCTGGGAAGCCGGCGAACGGGCGATGCTGATCGTGTGCCGGGGCCCGGTGTAAAGGGCTGTCCAAAAAGGAGATACGACAATGCGGCGGATGATCGCTCTGGTCCTGGTGGTGACAGTCATGCTGGCGGTCCCGGCGACGCTGTCAGCCGCCCCGCCAGCCCGCCCGCTGGCAGTCACTTCGACCCAGTTCGAGGAGCTCCAGAGGCTGCAGGACGACCCGGAGCACGCTTCTGTCCTGGATACCCACGCATCCTACAAGACAGAGCACGAACTGCAGATCGAGAGGACCCGGCTGGCGGATGACATCTCCACGGGCGTCTTCCTCATCGGGTATCCGACGCTGATCATCACGCTTCTGATCGCCGCCGCTCCGTTGTGAGAACGTGTGTGAGCAGGGCACGGTCACAGCCGCCAAGGGCGGCGCAGACCTGCCGCTCGCCCGCCAATCATGCGGCAGATCTCTCTTGCCACGGCGAACCCGCCTGCGGCGAGGCCGCCTCGATGCTGCCCCGCCTCGCGGCCCCTGTTGCTCTTCGCACGTACTCCAAGACCTCAACGCAGTGACATGCCCGTGCTGCTCATGGTCAACCCTGTGTGCAGAACACCCTTCTGTTGCCCAAGCAGATCGGCCAGTTCCCGCACCTGACTGGCTTTCGCCTGGACGACAATCACCTCGGCGCACAGCTCGTGCGACAGGTGGACATGGGTTGTCACCTTCACCGACTCATGGTGATGGTGCTGGAGGTGGATCAGCTTCTCCGACAGTTGCCGCTGATGGTGATTGTAGATCAGCGTGATGGTCCCCAGCACCTCACGGTCCTTCTCCCACTCGCCTTCGACCAGGCGCTGGCGGACCATGTCGCGGACGAACTCAGAGCGATTGGTGTAGCCGCTCTGCTTGACCAGTTTTTCGAGCCGTTCGTAGAGCGGCTTCTCGATCGACAGACTCAGCCTGATCAAATCCGACATCTTGCAGGACCTCCGTGAAACACGCCTGTTGCAGGGAGCCGGATGGTCGCCGGAGGGCTTCCATCCGCAAACACGCCGACGGGCTGTGTCAGTCCGCTGACACAGGCCTTGGGCGAGCATCAATAGTACCACGGAAGAGCGGGCGTCGCTTTTTCCGTGTCGAGTCCGTGGCAGGAAAAACGCATCTCTCGTCGGCCCCGGAGCTTACGGTCTCGTGGCCGTCGTTACAGGCATGGCCGCGTCGAAGACCAGGGCGTCGACCCGGCCTGCTGGGCCCTGGCCATGCAACCCTTCAAACGCACGACCGATTGCCCGCCCCCGCGGTCGCCTTTGCATTCATAGCGCCGAAAGCATATCATAAGGGGCTCTGCCCGCAGGCCACTTGGTGCATTCTCCAGGGGTCCCCTGCCAGAGAAGGAACGTCGCCAAGGATGCGGGAGGTTATTGCGCAGGAGAGGTCCACAATGGCTGGACATGTGGCAGTGGTTGGCGCCACCGGCGCCGTGGGTCAGGAGTTCATTCGGGTCCTCGAACAGCGGAATTTCCCGTTCGAGAAGATCACGTTTCTCGCATCGGCCCGCTCGGCCGGCAAGAAGATCACGTTCAAGGGCTCCGAGCACACGGTCCAGGAACTGACGGACGCCAGCTTCAAGGGGGTCGACCTGGCCCTGTTCTCGGCCGGGGCCTCCATCAGCCGGCAGTTCGCGCCCATCGCGGTCAAGGCCGGCTGCGTGGTGGTCGACAACTCCTCTGCTTTCCGCATGGACCCCGAGGTGCCGCTCGTGACACCCGAGGTCAACCCCGAGGACGTCAGGAAACACAAGGGCATCATCGCCAACCCGAACTGCTCGACGATCATCATGGTGGTGCCCGTGTTCCCGCTCTACAAGGCCAACAGGATCAAGCGGCTCGTCGTCAGCACCTACCAGGCGGCCAGCGGCGCCGGCTACCAGGCCATGTTGGAACTCGAGCAGCAGGCCCGCGATTTCCTCGCAGGCAAGCCGGTCACCAGGAAAGTGATGCCCCACCAGATCGCTTTCAATCTCTTCAGCCACAACAGCAAGGTGAATGACAACGGCTACAACGAGGAAGAGGTCAAGATGATCAAGGAAACCCGCAAAATGTTTCACGACGACAGCATCCAGGTGACGGCCACCTGCGTGCGGGTGCCGATTATGCGGGCACACAGCGAAGCGGTCAACATGACCTTCGACGACCCGATGCCCGAAGCCAGGGCCCGCGAGATCCTCGCCAAGGCCCCGGGCGTCAAGCTGGTGGACGACCGGGCGAAGAATTATTTCCCGATGCCGCTCGAATCGACGGACCAGGACGACGTGTACACCGGCCGCATCCGGCAGGACATCAGCCAGCCCGACGGGCGCGGTATCGACATGTTTATCAGCGGCGACCAGCTCCGAAAGGGCGCTGCCCTCAACGCGGTGCAGATCGCGGAGTTGCTGTAGCGATCGCGGGAAACAGGACGCCAACAACGGCCGGCCCATGCCGGCCGCTTTATTGCGCGAGAGCGCATACAGGGCGAGAGGCCGGACAGCGGAGCCTGGAGACTCGAGAAGGGACAGCGCCCGGCGGCACATCCGCGAACACACGCCTGCGATCGTTGCTGCGAGCTGCCTTGCCGATCAGCCCCCAGGCAAGTAAGCTGGGCCCCGGCTCGAGCGATAAACGGCGTGACGCAGTCGGACGATAGGAATGACGCCCGGATCAAGGACTGACGGGCACATCGAGATCGCCTCCCACTCGCCCGGATCGGAGGAACACATGAAGTCGAACCTGATGTTGGAGCGGATGCGGCACCGGCGAGGTCTCATGGTCACGGCGGGAGTGCTGGGAGCCGCCGTGCTGATCCCCGCGCTGGGATCCTGTGGGCCGGGCGGGCAGGGCGGCTATCTGCGGGGATGGAACCCGGGCACCAACCCATCCGCCATGCACGCCGTGCACAACCAGCGCTTGCACGACATCCTGGACCAGTTCGAGTCGGGGGCTCCGCCGGACCCGAGCGAGCTTCCCGCCGAACGCCGACGCTGCGCGGGTCAACTCGTCGACACCGCGTCGGCGATGGCGGCCTCGACCCGCAACATTCCCGACGCCATGGGAGACATCAATCTCAGCGCGGACAATCGCGAGATGTTTCTCAGTCTCAAAGACAAGTTATGCCAGCAGGCGACAAACGTGAGCAGGCTGGCCGGCCGGCAGGCGCTCGGCGAGGTTCGTTCCTCGTTCAACGAGATGCAGTCGACCTGCAAGGCGTGCCACAGCCTATTCACCTCCAAGCGTCCAGGAGCCTGAGGCGGCGGCAGCAGGTCGCGGCTTTCGGGCTCCGACCCCACCCGCTGGCGGACAAGCCTTTCGATTCAGGCTCGCGATGAGAGCCGCCAGTGCCGCCCCGAGACCTGCGGCGTCATCCCATGGCAAGAACTTCACTCGCAGTGCATCGCGGACAGCGGTGTATAATGGCAGCGGGCGGCCAGGAGGGCCGGCCAGGGCGATCTGTCCGGCCGTTCCAGGAACGGACGACCGCTGACAGCAATGCGGTGAAAGGAGCGAACATGCGATTCCTTGACACCTCCAGGAGGCATATCCGACTCGCCGTGCTTGTTCTGACGGGCTTCGTTCCCTCCGCTGCCGGCAGCGCGCTCGACGACTACATCGCAGAGCCCGATACGAGCTACCGGTGGAGCGAAGTCTGCACGATTAACGGATCCGGCTATAAGGCCTACGTGCTGGACATGACCTCGCAGACGTGGCGCAGCCCGGGCGAGGTGGATCGAACGGAGTGGCAGCACTGGGTGACGGTCATCAAGCCGACCGGCACCACCAGCAACAAGGCCCTGCTGTGGATCAACGGCGGTGACAATGACAAACCAGCGCCGACGTCTTCAGACTCGATGCTGACATCGATCGCCTTGGGAACCGCCACGGTGGTGGCGGATCTGAAGATGGTGCCGAACCAGCCGCTGAAGTTCGCCGACGAGACGGACCCTCGCTACATGTCGTCGGGACGAGAAGAGGATGAGCTGATCGCCTATACCTGGGACAAGTTCTTGCGGACCGGCGACGACCGCTGGCCGGCCCGGTTGCCCATGACCAAGGCCGCTGTTCGAGCCATGGATGCCGTGCAGGAATTCTGTGCCAGCCCGGCCGGCGGGTCGCTGACGATCTCCCAGTTCGTGGTCGCGGGGGCATCCAAGCGAGGCTGGACAACCTGGACCACGGCCGCGGTCGATCCTCGCGTCATTGCCATCATCCCATGTGTAATCGACGTGCCCAACGTGCAGCTCTCCTTTCATCATCACTGGGCCGCCTACGGTTTCTGGGCTCCGGCCGTTTGCGACTACGAGGACATGGACATCATGGACTGGTTCGGCACGCCCGAGATGGATGCGCTGATGGCCATCGAGGACCCGTACGTCTACCGGGCGCGCTACACGATGCCCAAGTACATCGTCAACGCGAGCGGAGACCAGTTTTTCCTTCCTGACTCCTCGCAGTTTTATTTCGACGACCTGCCGGACACCAAGCATCTTCGCTATGTGCCGAACGCGGACCACAGCCTGGACGGCTCGGATGCCATCACCGCGGTGCGGGCGTACTACCGGGCGATCCTTGCCGGTGCGGCGCTGCCGCGGTTCTCCTGGACAATGGAGCCCGACGGCTCGATCCGCGTGCAGACGACGGACGCGCCGAGCGACGTCAAGCTGTGGAAAGCGACGAACCCGAACGCCCGCGACTTTCGCAAGGAGGTCATCGGCGCCGCCTACACGAGTTCGGTGCTGGCGGACCAGGGCGGCGGCGTGTACGTCGGGCAAGTGCCCGTGCCGCCGGCCGGCTGGACGGCGTTTTTCGTCGAGCTCACCTTCCCCAGCGGGCCGGGGGCGAGCCCGTACAAGTTCTCTACCGAGGTCCGCGTCATTCCCAACGTGCTGCCGTACATCGCCGACCTCGATCGAGATGCGGATGTGGACAGCGACGATCTGGAGGTCCTGGAGGAATGTGCCTCCGGGCCGGGAATTCCGCACGATGGGACTCTTGCCTGTCAGATCACCGACTTCGACACGGACGGCGACGTGGATCAATCCGATTTTGCCGTGCTGCAGAACTGTTTCAACGGCTCGGAGAATCCGAGCGCCTGCGGGCACTGAAATGCGCGGGGGCATACGCGCCATCCTGGCGGAATATCGGTTCTCCTGCGCGCTGACAGTGGATGACTTGATCGCGCCGCGCGATCTGAGAGAGTGAATTGCAGATTGCAGATTCGAAGCGACCGGCGGCCAAAGCCCGCCCTATCTTGAAGCGGGCGAGTCGGTGAGCATTTGTTCGGCTTCGGTCAGGACACGTTGGACGACCTCGTCCATGGTGCCGCGGATGCGGACACCGGCCGAGTAGGTATGGCCGCCGCCGCCGAGCCTCTGGGCCAGCGGCAGCACCGGCGTACCGCCCTCTCCGCGGAGGTTGATGCGAATGATACCGGCTTCGCCTTCGGAAAAGAGCAGAGCGATGCGGACCCCCGATAGCGAGCGGGGGATCGAGACCTGGTCATCGATATCCTGCGGGGAGCAACCGGCGGAGACGATCTCTTCGTGCGTCAGGGTGCTGTAGGCAACACGGCCGTCGGCCACGACGTGCGTGTTGTGATAGACCTTGCGGATCAGGTCGAACTCGTGGCGCTCCTGGGATCGGGCGATCCGGCTCCCGATGCGATCGACGTCGGCTCCCGCGCGGACCAGGTCGGCAGCCGCATCGAGGCACTCGGCCGTCGTGCTGGGCAGCGAGAAACCGGCGGTGTCGGAGTAAATACCCGCATAGAGCAGGCTTGCCGCCACCGCATCGAGCTCCCAGCCCGCTGCCCGAATGAGCTTCCAGATCAGTTCGCAAGTACTGCTCGCGTTGTCTTCCACCCAGTTGATGCGGCCGTAGTCAGGGTTGGTGATGTGGTGGTCGATGTTGACGACCAGCCTGCCATCGATGGCCTCCCACTGGCCGCCGATGTTGATGCGCTTGGTCGATGCCGTGTCCACGACGGCGATCACGTCCGCCGCCGCCACCCGAGAGGCGTCGGCCACGGGCGTCTTGCCGGCCAGTTCCATCATGAAGAGCAGTTTCTGGCTCCTCAGGGGAACCGGGAGAACGACGGCCGCGTCGGGAGATGGAAGGGCACGCGCCAGGGTCAGCATCGCCCCGAGGGAATCGATGTCCGGCGTCACATGCCCGACGGTCACGGGCAGCCGGGCCGAACCAAGCGCTTCGATCAGTTCTCCAGGGACGTCCACAGGTCACTTCCGCATCGCTTCGATTAGAATTCTGGCAGTCGACTCCCGCATCACTCGCGGATCCGGCAGGCGCCCGGCCCCCAGGGCCTCGCGCACGTCCCGGCCGCTGATCGGAATCGGTTTCCAGCCCTTCTTGCTGCACTCGTCGACCAGGGCAACACGCCCCAATTCCTCATAATAGGCCGCGAAGCCCACTTTGACCGGCTGGATGAGCAGCTCGCCGTTCAACTGCGAGAAGACCTCCTGGGCCGCCAGCGGGTCCCAGATATCCTTTCCGTCGAAATAGGGTGCATCGGCGTGCTTGCGCCCGATGATAATATCGGTGAACCCGAAGTTCTGGCGATAAATGCCGTGCATGATCGCCTCTTTCGGGCCGCCGTAGAACATCTTGATATCCAGGCCGAGCAGCAGGGCCACGTCGTTGATGTCGTAACCTTTCGACTTCCACAGGGCTTCATCCTTGTCGCCCTCGCCGAGCTGCCGGCTTTCCAGCAATGCCCGGTAGGTCCTCATGCGAGTGACCGCGTCGACGTCGTCGGACTTGGTCTCGCCGATGAGCGGGTTGAGCACCACCCCGGCCCTGTAGCCCTGCCGCGTCAGGACCTCCGCGCCATAAACGAGCGCGTACTCGTGCGCCCGGTGCAACGGGTTGCGCGTCTGGAACGCCACGACCCGCTCCCAACCCTTCCGGGCAAACAGGGCGCGCGTTTCGCGGGGCGTCAGGACGAACTGGCCGTATTCCGGGTGCTTGGGCTGCGGCAACACCTCGATCCGGCCGCCGACGAGCATCTCGCCCGCATCGTTCATGACCATCTGGCCGCCGGGATGATCTGTGCGCCTGGTCTGGTAAACCGACTCGATGTAAGCCGGCTTGTCCCAGGGGAAGACGTCCTCGACCAGCAAAGCACCCACCGTCTGGCCGCCGGAGTTGGTCAGCCGCGCCCGTTGCCCGACCCTGAGTCTCGAAGCCACCTCGCCCGTCACCGGCAGCGAGATCGGAATCGACCACGCGCACTTCGAGCCGTTGTGGCTGATGGTGACATCACGGAGCACCTGATCGTACACGGTCTTGACCATCGGCCCGGTCAACGGGCTGAGGCCGCCGTCGCCGATGCGATACACGCTCGAGAGATCTGCGTCGCTGACCGGCAGAACCGGCAGCGAGGCGACTTCTCTGCAAAACTCCTGGACTCGATCAGCGGCAACCGTCCGATTGACGGGCTCTTTCAGACCGCCATGAGGCGGGATCAGATCTGGCATGGAAAAATGACTGCTCCTTCTACTCACCAAACACGGGAACCCCGGGCCAGGGGGCACGCATAACCCTGTCCGTGGCGCTCCGGCCGCAGAACCCGCAAGACGCGGGGGACCGGACTTCTACTTCACCCTTCACCACCCTGGGCGACCGGGGCGGCCGGCGCCGCCGGCGAGGCGGCTTTCGCGGCCGGCGCGGCGGACTTGGCCGCCGGGGCCGGCTTGCCGGGCGTCAGCACCATGACCATCCGTTGGCCTTCAATCCGCGGCGGGCGCTCGACCTTGGCGCTCTCGCCGACTTTCTTGATGATCAGGTTGAAGATGTCGAAGCCGATTTCCTTGTGGAATCGCTCGCGCCCGTGGAAGACCATGGTGAACTGCACCTTGTCGCCCTTCTCCAGGAAACCAGCCGCCTGGTTCACCTTGATGTCCCGGTCATGCTCACCGACATCCGGGTGCAGCCGGATCTCCTTGAGCTTCTGCTGATGATGTTTCTGTTTCTTCTTCTTCTGGTTCTGGGAGTACTTGAATTTGCCGAAGTCCATGATCCGGCAAACCGGCGGGCGCTCGGTCGGAGCGACCTCAACCAGATCCATTCCCAGGTCACGGGCCCGGCGAAGGGCCTCGGCAGTCGGAACGACTCCGACCTGTTCGTTGTTCTCGTCGATCAAACGGATCGACGGCAGACGAATCTGCTCGTTGCACCGTTGCAGCTTGGCGATGGTTCAACCCTTTCTTAAAAAAGCCAAGACGACACTCTCACGGCCCCCGTCCGGGAACTCGTGCGACCGGCCCACGCCGGTCAGTTCGATGCGGCCGGTCCGACCGTCCGCTCGTTTACCTCCTTGAGGCAGCGGGCGATAAACGCGTCGATCGATTCGTTGCCGATGGTCTTGCCCGACCGATCGTTCACGTTCACGGTGCCCTCCGCCGCCTCCCGTTCCCCAACGACCAGAGTATACGGGATTCTGAACTTCCGGGCATAGTGCTTTTTGGGACCAATTTTCTCCGCACTGACGTCCAGTTCAACCCTCAGGCCGGCCTCGACAAGCCTGTCGCGGACCCTGCCCGCGTATTCGGCGCTCTTTTCGCTGACCGAGGCGACGAAAACCTGCACCGGGGCCAGCCACATGGGGAACGCCCCGGCGAAGTGCTCGATCAGGATGCCCACGAACCTCTCCATGCTTCCGAACGGGGCCCGGTGGATCATGACCGGCCGGTGGGCGGCGTTGTCCGACCCGATGTAGCTCAAGTCAAACCGTTCCGGCAGGTTGTAATCCACTTGCACGGTCCCAAGCTGCCATTCCCGCCCGATGCAGTCCTTGACCACGAAATCGATCTTCGGACCGTAGAAGGCGGCCTCGCCTCGCTCTTCCGAATAACGCATCCCGCTGTCCTGGACGGCGGTCCGGACGGCCTGCTCGGCCAGGGCCCAGTTCTCGTCGCTGCCCACGTACTTGGAACTGCCTGGTTCCCGCAGCCCGATCCGCACGCGGTAGTCGGTCAGCCCGAGAAAATCGAAGACCTTGCGGGTCAGATTGACGCACCCGGCAATCTCGGCCAAAAGCTGATCCGGCCGGCAGAACAGGTGGGCGTCATCCTGGGTAAAACCCCGCACCCGGGTCATACCAGATAGCTCGCCGCTCTGCTCGTACCGGTAGACTGTCCCGAATTCGGCCAGCCGGATGGGCAGGTCCCGGTAGCTTCGAGGCTCAGAGGCAAAGATCCGTATATGGTGAGGGCAGTTCATCGGTCGCAGCAGGTAGCCGTCTGAAACGTCCAAGGCGGCCTCGATCCGCTTGATCAGGGCCTGCTTGCCCTGCTCGGAAGCCGCCAGCAGCTCGTCCGCCAGCGCCCCATCCAGGCCCCGCATGCTCTCGATGGCCTGCAATTCCTCCGAGGTGGCCGGGACGTGTTCGGTGCGAGCCCGGGTCCGTTCCCAGAGCATGTTGAGGGCCTTCTGCAGGTCGGCCTCGTACAGCGGCGGGAACTGGCTGTCTTTGTAGTACGGGAAATGGCCGCTGGTCCGGTAGAGGCCCAGCTTGCCGATCTGCGGAGTGTAGACCGGCTGATAGCCGAGCTTGATCAACTCGTCGCGCAGGAAGGTTTCGAGCTGATACCGGATGATGGCCCCCTTGGGCTTCCATAGAATCAGGCCGCTACCGACGAGCGGGTCAATGACGAACAGGCCCAACTCCTGCCCGAGCTTGCGATGGTCGCGTTTGCGAGCCTCCTCCAACTGATCCAGGTGCCGCTTCAGGTCTTTGGCGGTCGGCCAGGCAGTCCCGTAAACCCGCTGGAGCTGCTTTTCCTTCTGGTCGCCACGATAGTAGGCCCCGCTGACCTGCATGACCTTGAAGGCCCCGATGCGGCCGGTGCTGGGCACGTGTGGGCCACGGCAGAGGTCTTCGAAGTCGCGGCCCTTCTCGGTCCCGGTGACGTAGAAGCTCAGCGCCCCCTCGGCACGCTCGGCGTTGTCGCTCTTGTAACGGTTACCTTCCTGGGCGAGCTTGGCCATGCCCTCCGGCCGGTTCATTTCGTAGCGGGTGAACGGGCGGTCGGCCTTAACGATCTCGGCCATCTTGGCCTCGATGGCGGCGAAGTCTTCCTGGGACAACGGCCGGTCGAGGTCGATGTCGTAGTAGAAGCCGTTCTCAATCGGCGGGCCGTAAACCAGCTTGGCCTCGGGGAACAGTGAGCAGATGGCCTCGGCCATCACGTGGGCACAACTGTGCCGCATGACATAAAGGCTGTCAGGGTTGTCGGTGTCGGCCTTCAGGATCGCCAGGCGGGCATCCTGCGTGATCGGCGTGCTCAGATCGACGATGGCATCGTCCAGCTTTGCGGCAATGGCCACGCGGGCCAGGCCGGGACTGATCATAGCCGCCACGTCCGCGACGGTCGCTCCCGCCGGGGCGTCCAGCACCTTCCCATCAGGCAGAGTGATCTGAGGCATGGTTAACCACTTTCATGCACCGGCCAAGGCGATTCCGGCCCCAAACCGGACCGCAGCCCCTTGGCCGCCACCAAAAAGAAAAACGGTATACGATTCACTCACTCGCGCACGCTCTGCAGTTCGCCGAACTCGTCCGCGAATGCCACATCAAGCCGTTGTGCGCGTCGTGAATCGCATACCGTTATATTTCAACCACTTACGGCCACAAAACCCCGGCCGTAAGCCACAGGATTCCGCCCCCGAGCATCCCCATCGGCATGCCCAGGAACCACCTTCACTATAACACCGCCGGCCCTGGCGTCAACGGGGTCCGAATGCTCGAATCTGAGACGTATTATCGGCCCAGCCGGACGATATTCCCGCCTTTGTCCCTCGCATCGACCGCCATCCCCTGCCAATCCTCATACGGCCGGGGCCTCACCAGAAGATGGCGTAGAGGGCCAGGGTTGCCAGGACGACCAGGCCGCCCCAGACCTTGACGTCGCGGCTGCTCTGGACGTTCATCTTCGGGTTGACCGGCAGGTCGACCGGCCGGGGCATCGGGGCGGCGAGCCGCATGACCGTCAGCACGGCCAGCACGATGAAGAAGCACACGGCCATGCGGTTGAGAAACGCCATTCCCACCATCTGCTTGGCGAACTCCAGCTTCCCGATGCCCGGGATCCAGTCTGCCCACTTGATCAGCGCGTACAGGATCGGGTTCAGGATCAGGCCCACGGTGCCGCAGCTTCGCGGGGCTTTGTGTACCAGGACGCCGAAGAGGAAGATCGCCAGGATGCCCGGCGAGATGAAACCCTGGAACTCCTGGATGAAGGTGAAGATGCCGCCGAATTTCGGATTGTCCAGGCTGGGGGCGATGATCATGGCGATGAGGACGAACAGCACGACACAGATGCGGCCGGTGGTGACCAACTGAAACTGCGTGGCGTCCTTCTTGAGCTTGCGGAAGATGTCCATCGCGAAGATAGTCGAAGACGAGTTGAGCATAGCTGCAAGCGAACTGACCACCGCGCCGAAAATGGCCGCCAGGACAAAGCCCTTGAGACCGTTGCCCGGAGGCAGCAACTGGCGGATCAGCGTGGGGAAAGCGGCATCAAAGTCGTAGCCGACGAGCTTCGTCTGCTTTCTGACCCCCTTCTGGTCGGCGAGCTTGAGGAGATCATCGTTTGCCGCCGCCAGTCTGTCTGGAGTGATATCGGTCGTGACAGCCGAAGCGAGACCGACGACACCCGCGTTGTGACCGTACACCCGCAGGGCTAACTCAGGTTTGAGCTTCGCGAAATTGGCGGTGAAGGGGAAGACCGCTTGCTCTCTGGCCAAGAAAGCTTTCATGGCCGCTTCGTTTTTCCGCTCACCTTCCTGGGCAAGCTGCGAGCTGAAGAGGTTGAGAGCGAGAATGCCCGGAATGACCACGAGAAACGGGATGAGCAGCTTCAGAAAAGCGGCGAAGACGATGCCACGCTGGCCTTCAGCGAGTGACCTGGAGCCCAGCGTGCGCTGAGTAATGTACTGGTTGAGGCCCCAGTAGAAGAAGTTTGGAATCCACAGGCCGACAACCAGGGCGGTCCAGGGGACGGCCGGGTCGGTGGCGGGCTTGACCATGTGTAGCTTGCCGGTACCCCAGTCGCCCGCATTGAGCATGCGCAGACGCTCGAAGACGCCGGCATGGGCGAGATCCTCTGGCCTGACGGAGGTAGTAGCGCTCGCGGCCAGAACGGTCGGGTCGGCGCCGGCAAGCAGCTTCATCGCCAGGAACGCGATGATGGCCCCACCGACAATCAGTGCGGACCCCTGCATCAGATCGGCCCAGGCACAAGCCTTCAAGCCACCGGCGAAAACGTATATCGCCGCGAGTATACCGATGATCCAGCAGCCGACGGTGATGCTGCCCAAATCCTGGCCGAGAATCACGGTGCCCTGGAAATTGACGGTAATGACCTTGGCACCGGAGTAGATGACCGAGGCCGTCGGGACACCCACCAGAATGACGAGCGTCGAAATAGCCATCACCGTGCGGGCGAAGGTGTTATAGCGGTACTCGAGGAACTCGGGGATGGTGTAGATACCGCTCTTGAGGAACTTGGGCAAAAAGAGGAAGGCGACGACGACGAGGGTGATGGCCGCCATCCATTCGTAGCTGGCGATGGCCATGCCCAGCCAGTCGGCGGCCTGGCCGCTCATACCGACGAACTGCTCGGTCGAGATGTTGGCCGCGATTAGCGAGAAGCCGATCAGCCACCAGCTCAGCCCGCGACCGGCCAGGAAGTAGTCCTGGGCGCCGTGCTCACTGTGTGTCTCCTCGCCCCGGCTCTTCCACAACCCGATGACGATGACCGCGGCGACGAAGACAACGAATACGAGAATATCGGCAAACCCCATGATGCGCTCCTATCCAGCCGCCAGCGGGACGCCGGTGCCACAAGCAAGCTCGTTGTGTCTACTCGGCGCTGAACCGATAGATCGTCGTCTGGCGATACGTCTCCCCCGGCTTCAGGATCGTGGACGGGAAGTCCGGCTTGTTGGGCGAATCGGGGTAATGCTCCGCCTCCAGGCAGAAGCCATAACGGAACTTGTACACCTTGCCGCCCTTGCCCACGTTTGACCCGTCGAGGAAGTTGCCGGAGTAGAACTGCACGGCCGGCTCGGTGGTGTGCATCTCCATCACCC
>CAZPIO010000156.1:0-18767 GCA_964586235.1 uncultured Planctomycetales bacterium | reverse complement strand
GGCAAGCCCGCACGATCCCCAGCGCGAGGAGAATCTTCCGTATCTCACCCGGAGACGGCAGAGAAGTCTGAAGCACGGGCTCAACTTCAGACCCAAGCCGGTTGACAGTATCCAGCACGCGTCCCAGGCGTTCACGGTCCAGCGCGCGAACCTCGTTCAGAATGCGCTGAGAATCGCCGGCGGCGATTTCCTGCGGCATATAGAGGACGCGGTCCGCCGGCAAGCTGAGGCTCTGCACGATGTGCCGCAGCAGCGAGGTCTTACCTGCTCCGTTGGGACCCACGAGAGCCACTCGCCCGTTGCTGGGCATGGCCAATTCCGGGAACTGCAGTGTCGGCCCGTCCGGTCCCAGCGGTATCCGGCCGCTTTCGATCCGAAACAACAGGTCGCGACGGCTGCGGGCATCCGGCAGCCAGACGCCCATCTTGTCTTCCTTCACGATGCGAATCGCGGCGAGTTTCCGCGCAGCCTGGTCAGCCCGCCCCTCCAGTTGACGCAGCGACGCTCCACTCTTGCTGTCGGCAACGCGGGCCCCGTTGATCTTCGCTCTGCCATCGCTGTCGTCCGGGGCGAGCTTGCGCTTGGAGCGCATTCGCGGTTCAGCGGCCGCACGCTCCCTCCGGCGGCTCATCTCCCGTTGTATCCTCTGAAGCTTGCGCCTGGCTTGTGCTCGTTGCCGGCGGAGCTCGGCTGCATGGGCATCGCCCTGGGCCTTGCCCTTCGTATAGCCTCCACGGCGCAGCACCGCCTGCCCATGTTCCAGGAACAGGCACTGGCGGCACAGGTTGTCGAGAAGCTGTCGGTCGTGGCTCACAAGCAATCCGATCCCGCGATACATGCGGAGGGCAGCCAGAAGCATGTCGCGGGCATCCGCGTCAATGTGGTTGGAGGGCTCGTCCAAAGCCAGGACCGCCGGCCGGCGCCAGAAGGCCAGCGCGATCTGCGCTCGTTTGCGTTCTCCGTGGCTGAGCGTATCCCAGCGGTCGGACCAGTCCGGTTCAAGCCCAAGTCGCCCTCGGATCTGACAGGCGTCGGGGTCCGTGGCCAGCAACAGGTGTCTGAGCGTCTCGGGCTGGCTGTCGGTTCGCTGCTCGCAGTAGACGGATTCGTGGGGACGCTCGATGGTCCCGGCCAGGGGCGACAGTTCTCCGACGGCCAGGCGCAGCAGCGTGCTCTTGCCGGCTCCGTTGGCGCCGACAATGCCGGTCCAACCCAATGGAAACCGCACGGTGAAACCCGTGAAAAGGGGCTTGGCAAGGGTGTCGTAACAGAAATGGACGTTCAGGAAATCCAACGATTCGTTCATGACTGTCAATCTCGTAATGGGACTTCGCCTCAAATGCCCACAGGCACGAGGACGATGAAGTTCCGGCCACCTCATGGCCACGTCAGATTGCCCAGTCAATGCGAATCATTGTTCCTCCACAGTTGCAGCCTGTCCTCAAGTCTAGGCATCGGCCTCCTGTCGGTCAATGCCTTTTTCAGGTGTCCAGGACCACCCACCGGACCAGGTCACGCAGCGTCAGGATGCCGACGAGCCTGGCGTTGCCCTCGATGACCGGCAGGCAGGACACGTTGTGATGGATCATCGTCCGGGTCGCCTGGGTGACCGGCACATCCGGTTCGACGGAGACAAGCCGGCGGGTCATGATCTGGTGGACCCGCTTCCTGAGCGTCTCGACATCCTGGGTCCGCTCGGCCATACGAACGCCGACAAAAGGGCTGATGTGCTTGAGCAGATCGCGGTCGGAAATGACGCCCACGGGCTTGCCGGCGTCGATGACGATCAGGTGGTGAAAGCGCCGCTCGTGGAAAATGGCCTTGACCGCCTCGAGCGTTTCATCCATGCCGATCGTGACCACCTCGGTGGTCATGATGTCCCACACCCGCCGGCTTGGCTCCACCATGCTCGCATCCTCCCTTCGCGCATTTGCCCGCCGCGACCTCACCGGATAGAGTCCGCATGATAAAGCATCCTCGGCGACAGGGCACGTTTACCCGGGATGCCTGAAGCAGGGAGGCCCGACCCGCGTGTCGAGAATCGAACAGATCGAGAAGATGCTGGCCGCCAACCCGGATGACGTGTTTCTGAACTTCGCACTGGCGATGGAGCGGGTCAAGAGTGGTCAGCCGGAGCAGGCCGTCCCCGTCTTCCAGCGGGTCACCGAGCTGGACCCCAAGTACATCTCCGCTTACACCCAGTTGAGCAATACCCTGATCGCCCTCGGCCGCAAGGATCAGGCCAAGGCCGTCCTCTCCCGCGGCGTCGAGGCCGCCACCCTCGCGGGCGACAAGCACGCCGCCGGCAAGATGCGCGACGCGCTCAAGTTGCTGGAGTAGCGGCTACAGCTCCCATCCCTTCCGGTATTCGTAATGGATGTACTCGTTTGCCTCGGAGAGGTTGGTCACCTTGAGGTTGGGGCTGTCCCAGAGGAGTTTTCGGCCGCCGACGCGGATGCAGACCGTACCCAGCAGCACCGCTTCGGTCAGCGGCCCGGCGAAATCGAAACTCGATCGCGTGGGTGTGCCGTTCCTGCACGCGTCGAGCCATTCCTGGTGATGGCCGACGGAGCGAGGCAGCGTTTTGGGCGGCTGCTGATACTCGTTGTGCCGTTTCTGCGGAATGAGCATGGGCTTGTTGCCGCCCCAGCCTTCGACCAGCATCTTGCCTTTGTCGCCGACGAAGAGGATGCCGTCCTCGCGGTTGAGTGCCCGGCCGTCCTCCAGTTCCGCCGGGCGTGCCGGCACCAGGCCCCCGTCATACCAATGCAGCTTGACCCGCGGCATCTCGCCGCGGGCGGGGAACTCGTAATGCACGCAGGAGGCGAGCGGAAGTGTCTCCTCGTAAACGGCCGTCGAGCTGGCTTCGACCGATATCGGCGCGCCAAGCTTGAGAGCGGAGAAGACCGGCGCGATGTTGTGGATGCCCATGTCGCCCAGGCCTCCGGAGCCGAAATCCCACCAGCCGCGCCAGCGGACCGGGGCATAGGCCGGGTGGTACGGGCGTTTTGGGGCGGGTCCCAGCCACAAGTCCCAGTCGAGCGAAGCGGGCACCGGCGGCTGGTCCTCCGGCCGTTCGATCCCCTGTGCCCACCAGAGGGGAAGCTTGCCGCTGTGAGTCGGCCGGTCGGACCAGACATGCACCTCTCGCACTGGGCCGATCGCGCCGTCGGCGAGCCACTCGTTGATGAGCCGGTTGCCCTCGAAGGCCATGCCCTGGTTGCCCATCTGTGTGGCTACCTTGTGTTCGCTCGCCGTCTTGGCCAGTGCCCGAGCCTCGTAGATGGTCCGGGTGAGCGGCTTCTCGCAGTAGACGTGCTTGCCCATCTTGATGGCGGTCATCGCGGCCACGGCGTGGATATGATCGGGCGTGGCGATCATCACCGCGTCGATGGTCTTCTGCTTCTCCAGCATCTCGCGGAAATCCTTGTACTTCTTCGCCTTCGGATACTTTTCGAAGGTGTGCGCCGCATAGTTCCAGTCCACGTCGCACAGGGCCACGATGTTCTCGCCGCCGAGCTGCTGCAAGTCCCATGCCCCTTGGCCGCCCACGCCGATGCCGGCGATGTTCAGCTTGTCGCCGGGCGGCTTGCGATTCGGGCCTCCCAGGGCATGCCGTTGAACGATGGTGGCCGCTGCCACGGCGGCGGCTGTGCCAAGCAGGCGGCGCCGGGAGACACGTTCGGACCTGACGATGCTCTCGTGGTTGTCCTTGTTCATGTTGACACCTCTCTGAATGTCAGAAGCCCAAGCCTGGTCGACGTGGCGACCGCGGGGCCTCCGGTGGTGCGACCGCTGTGCGGCCCGGCCCGTCGCTTGCCAACCTTCTGCATCAAGCGCCTGGCTCGGCCGGCTAAAGCCGGCCGGGAACAGAAGATAAGAGAGAGATGAAGCGGCCGCTCCAAACCAGCCGTATAACGGCTGGCCTATCAGCCCGCCTTTGGCGGGAAAGCCCCGTGGAACGGGGCTGAACGTGACCGGCTCTTCTCGTATCTGAAGCCTCCTTGATCCAAAAGCTTGTTGCGCTCCGGGTTCTGAAATACCGGCCCATCGGTTTTGCTCCGGGGTCCGTAACTGGGCGATCCGGCCTCCGGCTCACATCGTCACGCGTTCGGGCCAAGGAACATTCCACCTCGCTCTTCAGACGATCGCCTCACGAAATCCCGCGGCTCAGCGACTTGAGGTACTGATCGGCATCGGCGAAGTGCTCGAAGGCCCGCTCGTCGGTGCGGAACTCGCGCGTATGGCAGCGGCGTTGAGCCCCGCTCCACTTGCTGCCATGCTTCTTGTGCAGCAACTCGTGGTGCATGACATGCTCGATGACGAACCGCGGCACGTCCGGGCGATCGAGCGTGGTGCTGATGCAGACGACGTCGTGGGCGAAGTCGTAATGCCCAAAACGCATGCCGGTCAGCCGCTTCGTCCAGCGCAGCTTCGGGCGGGGCATCTGCCCGGCAAAATAGCAGCGGTTGACCGAGTCGAACACGTCGGCCAGATCGTATGTCATCCCGCGGGTCTGCTCGGCCGCGCCCGCCATCTGGTCGAGGGCGGTCCGGATGGCCTGAAAGCCCTCCGACATCATCGCTTCGTTCACCGCCGGCCAATGCTGCCGGTCGCCGAGCATCATCCGGCCGAGGTGATCGAAGGCCGTGCGGTCGAAACTGATCATCGGTGTGGAGAGGATCATCTGCGTTCCCGACGGCGACGGCTTCCAGCGGTAATGGTGGCTGGACGGGCGGAAGCGAATCAGCAGCGGCAGCTTCCAGCGTCGACCCGCCTGAGGCAGGCCCGCGAGAACCGACTGCGCCCTGCGAAGCGCGTGCAGATACGCGTCGAGATTCGGCGGCTGGGCGAAGTAGCGGAACCAGGCGGCCAGTTCGCTCGATTCGACCTTGAGATGGCCCGCGTCCAGCTTGTGCCGCCCCATGTAGTGGTCGAGCCGCGACGCCGTCTGCTGAACGACCCTTAACGTTGCGGCCGGGTCGCAGCGGTTATAGTGGACGGCCCGGGCGAGATCATCCAGCAGGTTGTCCAGGAACGCCCGCAGGCCGGTGAATCGGATCGAGCCCGGCAAGTGTCCCGACGGGGGCTGTTCTTGCGGGGCGGCTTCGGGCGGCGGCAGGCCCTTGACCGACCCCGATAAGTTGGTCAAGGGCAGGTGGTCGAGATCCAACTTGCTCAGAAACTCGTACGCGCGCCGAGACGGGGCTGGCAACTGGCACGGCCGGACCCCGTGCTGGCGGCAGATCTCGTCTATCTGGGCGACGCTGCGCTGGATGCGGGCCTTGAGAGTCTCGCGCTGGCTCGGCGTGATCGGTGATGTACATGCCTGGCGGATGATGTTCGCCTCGCGCACCAGACCTGTGATCCGCAGTCGCTGCATGCTCCCCGCCTCAATCCGCTCGGCTGCCCATGCACAATCCGCTCGGCCCGGAATCCCTTCCGGACCGCTTCTCTTCGCGGAATCCTTTCCGCATTCCGTGCCAATGAGGACAGGAATCCTCAAGCCCGGAGGCCCCAGAAGTGATTCTGGGGCCAGCGGTACAGAATCCTCGCCTCGTCACGCGATGGTAATGGCCTACTGCCACACGTGCAACAGCAGAAGCAGCGACACCGTCCCGTCGATGATCGGCTCGTTGGTGGAGAAATCGGCATAGCAGTCGTGGTAGACGCCGATGTCGGACTGGAACCGGGCGTAGGCGTCGTCGCCGAACGGCTCGAACTTCAGACTGTCGTTGATGTCCTTGTACACCGGCCCGTCGACCAGCCCACCGACGGGCAGGATGCCCGCGATCTTGTGGAACAGATGGTGCGGCCGTCGTGCCGGGTTGCCGCTCTCGGGCACGCCGATCACCATCGAAACGCCCCATGGGTTGCGGCCGAAGATCCAATCGCGAGCCTCGGCCGCCAGGCTACGGTATCGACGGTCGCCGGTGGTTTTCTCGTAGAGCACCGCCTGCGTGGCCAGTGCGATCACGTCGTTCGTCGAGCACCACACCAGCGGCGTGCCCAGACGGTACGGGTTCTTCTCCGCGATTTGCCGCACCGCCTCCAGGCCGACGCGGTAGTGTTCCGCGAGCAGATCCTTCGTCGGCTGATCGACGTGCGGGTGGAGACGCCAGTGGGCGAGGTTCACATACGGGAAGAACTCGTAGTGGCCGTGCCGCAGCTTGCCCATCCAGGGATTGGGCCCGGCCTGTCGGGCGAACTCGACGGCCTGCTTGAGGTACTGCGGTTCCTTTGTGGCGATGTACAGCTCCGTGGCCGCCCACTCGAGGTCGTCGAGATAAGTGCTCTCGCCGTAATAGTGTGGGGCCCGCACGGGCACGGACATGGCGTTGCCCGGATGACTGCGAGCCTGGTTGTACATCGACACCGCTTTATCGAGATCGCCGGCCAGGGTCATCGCCACTGAAGCCCTCCCGGCAAGATTGGCCATGCCGGACGACTGGTTCTTGTACCTGGGCCCTTCCGGCCGGCCGGTGGCCCGCCACGCGGCACGCGGTCCGCCCTTGCCCCACCCGTAGTCCGACTGATCGTCGTGCCACAACGTGGCAGGAGGCAGATGATCGCGGTCGTCCCCGATCTGGACATAGATGATATCGGGCTCGGGCTGAAGCTTGTGGACCAGCGCCGCCCCGTAGCGGGCCTCATCCTCGGCCCCGGCCAGGAACAGGGCTGCCACGCAGTACGTCGTCGTGATCATGTGCTTGAGGCGGTCGGCCGCGTCATGCCAGCCGCCGACCAGGTCGACCTTGCCCTCGTCGTAGTTGTCGATCGCGTCCTGCTGGTGGCACTTCTTGCCGGCAACCGGGTTGTCGCCGCATCGCTGCAGACGCATGAAGCCGAGCAGCTTGTCCGGCACGCCGGCGTAGGCGTCGTCACCGATGATGAAGGGCAGCGACACGGTGTTGCCGAACCGCACCTGGTAACGGCCCTTGACGTTCAGCGCGGTGAAATCCAGCCGGTAGTTGTGCCGGAAGGGGCCCCACGAGCCCTCGTCCTTGCCGATGGGGCCCTCGAACTCGCCGACCGAGAAGCGCCCGTTTTGCGGCTCATCGCTGGAGAGGACGGCGATCTTGGGATCGCCGGGCAGGTAGCCGATCTGGTTCGCCCGGATCCAGATGCCCGCTTCACCCGGCCGTGATGCGGGCGGATCGCTCGCCCCGACGGCCGCGGCCGCACACGCGTATAGGATGCTCAAACCCATTTCAAAGCGCCCAGTTCGTCGGTTTCGCATCGGAGTACGTCACCTCGTCCAGCATTGCCCTGACATGCTCGATCACGCACTGCCCCAACCGCGTCAGATCGTAACCGCCCTCAAGCACGCTGACGAGTCGGTTCCGCGCATGCCTTTCCGCAATCTCCGTGACTGCCCGGGTCATCCATCCGTATGACGACGGTTCCAGGTTCAGCGACGAGGCCCGGTCACCCTGAGCGGCGTCGAAACCCGCACTGATGAGGACGAACTCGGGGGCAAAGCCATCCAGTTTCGGAATGATGTGTTCCTCAAATGCTTGCCGATACTCCCGCTCGCCGCAACCGGGTCTGAGCGGGATGTTCAGCGTGAAGCCCTCACCCGGCCCACGGCCGATCTCGTGCTCATAGCCCGTGCCGGGGAACAGCGACTGCGGGCTCTCGTGAATGCTGATATACAAGACGTCGGCGCGGTCTTCGAAGAGGTGCTGCGTGCCGTTGCCGTGATGCGCATCCCAGTCGACAACGGCCACCCGCCTGATCCCATGGCGCCTGATGAGGTATTCAGCGGCGACGGCCACGTTGTTGAACAGGCAGTAGCCCATGGCCTGGTCGCGTTCGGCGTGATGGCCCGGCGGCCTGACCGCGCAGAAAGCCCGCTGCACATCACCGCCCATCACCGCGTCGCAGGCTGCCAGCACGCCTCCGACCGCCAGCAGGGCGACGTCATAGCTTTCGGGGCAGATCCGGGTCTCGGATGAGCCGATGAAGCTGAAGCCTTGTTCGCAGGCCAGTCGCACCAGGTCGACGTATGCCGGCTCGTGGATCCAGCCAACGACATCGACGGGGGCGGTCCGAAACACCAGCGGCCGCATGCGCCCGAGCCAACTACCCTCGGCCAGTTCGGAGACAATGACCTCCAGCCTTGCCGCCCGTTCCGGATGCGCTTCGTCCGTGCGGTGCCTGCGAAAGAAACGGTCGTAGATCCAGCCGAGGCTCATCGTCATCGATTATCCGCGATTCTGGTTGCCGCGGCACGTCCCGGCGTGTCAGTTGTTTTCGGACGCTGGGAAAGCTGTGATGAACGGGGGCGTTCTTTGCTAACGGCCGCTGATAGCGGCGTCGATGTAAGCGCAATCGCCGGGATGTGCTTGGGGTCCCCGCCCGAGGGTGCCCGGCATATCGGACGTCGCCGTTTGGGCAACCACGCATGGCTGTGGCCACTGAAAACGTAGCCGCTGCCTGGGCGCACAAGGCCCGGCTGCTGGCCGACTGGACCGTGGCCCACCTGGTCAACCGCACGGACCAGTGGGCGCAGTACCTGCCGGTCGAGCAGCGGAGCTACAGCCGGATCGTCCGCATCTGTCCGCCGAAGCAGATGCGCGGCCAAGCCTGCCTGACCACGGAACTGCTGGCGCGGCACTACATCGGGGCCAATGTGGGGCATCTCATCGGCCTGCACGCCAAGGGAGTCGACAACAGCGCCCGCTGGGTCAGCATTGACCTGGGCCAGCAGGATCCGTCAGCACCGGCCACGCCCGCGGCCAACCTCAAGGCGGCGCTGGCCTGGTACGACACCCTGCGCGAACGGGGCGCCCATCCGATCCTGGAGGATTCGAGCGGACGAGGCGACTATCACCTGTGGGTGTTTTTCGGCGACAAGGTGGATGTGGGCACGGCCTGGGTGTTTGGCCGCACGCTGGTCAGCAACTATGCGGATCTTGCCCTGCCGGTGCCGCCCAGGGTCTTCCCGCGCCGGACACAGGTGGAGGCCGCGGCGTTCAAGGATTGGGTTCGCCTGCCGGGTCGTCACCACAGCAACACCCATTGGAGCAGGATCTGGGACGGGGCCCGCTGGCTGGAAGGCGCGGACGCCGTCGACGCCCTCCTGGCCATCCGGGTTGAGTCAGGGCAGTTCTCCCCGTCTGCTACCGGTCCGACAACCGATCGGTTCCGAGCGGACTTGGCTGCGACCGCGGGTGTGAGCATCGAGGAGCAGGTGACGGAAGTGTTCCAGTTGCCCGCGGCTGGGCCGACGCCGGCCGCCGAGCCCGGCGAGGCCTGCCCGCCGCAGACTCCTGAGTCCGACACGGCGGGTGGGTCATCGTCAGCGGCCGATCCTGCCGCCCGGCCGGTTTCGGCGACCGATGTCGGCTGGGACGACCTCAACGCCATCATCCGCGCCTGGCCGGGGCTGCCGCCGGTGGTCAAGGCGGGCATCATGGCCATGGTGCACAGCGCCCAGACCCACGGCTGAGCGCCGCCGTCTTCCAGTCCCCACTCTCAACCAGTCTCGACAGATATGGCCGCGCCGGCGACGGGTGCAGACATGTATCCTGCGGCAACAGACATGGCGGCGCTCGCAACGGCGAGCAGGTCCGCCGTAGCGGACTTGGCCATGCCACCCTCGGGTGCGAACAGGTTCTCGCACAGGCTCTCGGAGACCCTGCGTTCTCAACGTGTGGCGTGCGACGATCGGTCAATTCACGACGGCGTGGTTCCCGCCTGCTCCTCGACAATATCGAGGTATTCGTCGGGCTCGATCTCCCGATCGAAAGCGACGGCGATCTCGTGCAGCTTGCCTGACACATGCCGACAGCCGACCACCTTGCCGGAGACCTCGACCGGTTGAAAGGTCTGCGAGATGAGTACAACCGTACAGGGAGTCTCCGGATAGACGTACGCCTCGTGCAGAAACGCGATGCCGCCCCGGCTCAAGTTGCGTGGGCGCACCCGGGTGGTGGCGGGCTGTCCGTCAAAGGCATCGAACATGACCTCCAGCCCTTCATCGGCTCGCAGCCGCTGGCGCGAATGGCGCCGACGGTCGCTTGTGCCGCCTTCGCGGCCCTGGTGGTCGAGCTGGTCGAGATACAGCTCTTTGGCATCCGTCTGATGCGTGTCGTTTTTCCGAGGATCCAGAGAGTCACCATTCATCGATCTTTGGTTCCAGTGCCTCGGCGACGCTGCCCGGCTGTTCGTATCGGCTGGCGAAGCGGTCGACTTGTGCGAATGCCGGGCCGGTTGTCCGATAAACCGATCGTGTTGCCCGCATGACGCCTCCCGCGCCGATCCGAACGGCATTGTCCCGGATCGAGTCTCAAGCCTGTTGGGGACGGGACCGAATAGCAGATCAGGGAATGCCGCGCTCCCGTGGTGCAGCGTCGCACTGAGGGGATGGGAAAGCGGCCGGAGCCTCCGGTCGAGGCACGCCCTTTGACCGGCCCTTGAAGCCGGCCAGGGGCACGAGAGAACACCCGATGGCTTTCAATTTCTGGTCCCGAAGCAGGACTTCGTCGCGGAGCGGAATCGCGGAGGCGTCGCCCCCGAGTGCGGGGGCGGTCCCGAACGAGGAGGACTATTGCCCCGCGCCGCCGGAACCCGTTGACACCGATCCGCTGAGAGCGATGTTCCAGCAGGAGCGGTTCAACGCCATTCTCAGGGACAGGGCCAAGTGGAAGGACCACCCTGACTGGCCTCTGGTCCAGCGGAAATCGGCGGAGATCCTCGATCGCAACATGGCCATCGTGCCGGAGGGCCGGGCCTCGCTGACGCGCACCCTCACCGAGGTCCCGGATGCCGAGGTCCTGGAGTTCGTGGTCGGTTCCTTCCTCATGGATGTCCAGACGGTGACCAATGCCCAGTACCAGCTTTTCGTGGACGCGGACGGTTACGAGGATCTGAACCTGTGGCCCGAATCGATCTGGACGCACCTGATCCAGATGCGCGACCAGACCGGCAAGCCCGGGCCGCGATACTGGCGGGAGGGGCGTCACGATCAGCGGCTGAGCGACCATCCGGTGGTCGGCGTCTGCTGGTATGAGGCGTGCGCGTACGCCCGCTGGATCGGCCAGCGCCTGCCCACGGAGCCCGAGTGGCAACTGGCAGCCACCTGGCGGATCAAGAGCGACACCGACATTCTCTACCGGTTCCCGTGGGGCGACGCCATGGACCGCAAGAAGTGCAACATCTGGGCGTCGCAGGCCTACAGCACCGTCCCGGTGACCAGCTACGAGCAGGGGGCCGCCCCCAACGGCGTGCAGCAGTTGATCGGCAACGTGTGGGAGTGGGTCGACAGCGACCTGGACCTGATCACCGAGGAGGGTGTCCAGATCGTGGGCGAGATGACCATGAAGGCCGCTCGCGGGGGAGCCTTCGACGCCTATTTCGAATCTCAGTGCACCAGCCTGTTCCGCAGCGGTTTCAACGCGCTGACGCGGGCGCACAATCTCGGTTTCAGGTGCGCCCTGAGCCTCGCGGACGCCCACTGGCTGGGACAAAGCGAGGAGCAAGGGAGCGGCGAGCATGTATGACGAACACGGATATCGCTGCAACGTCTGCCTGATCTGCGATCACAAGAACGCCCCCAGCGCGGTGATCTGCAGCCAGTGCGGGGCCCCGATGGCCCTGATCGAGGATGCGCGCGAGCAGAACCGTAAGCCCGCGATCATCACCCTTCTCGGCGAGGCCAACGTCGGCAAGACCGTGTACCTGGGCTTCCTGCTCGACCTGCTGAGCAAGCGGGCGGGCGGTTTCGAGGCCATCCCCAAGGGCGCCTATTCGGTCAACCTTCAGCAGACGGTGATCGGCTGTCTGAATGCCCGCCGCTTCCCGCCCAAGACCCCGCTCGAGGTCGAGCACTGGAAGTGGGCGTACTACCAGGTCCGGCACCGACAGAAGCGTCGTGAAGAGTGGTTTGACGTGCTGCTGCCGGACATGGCGGGCGAGGCGCTCTCGCAGGAGGTCGAGTCTCCCAAGACGTACGCGGCGATCAGCGGTCTGCTCGCCAAGAGCGCGGGGGCCATGGTGCTCATCGACGCGTCGGTGGCGGCATCCGGCTCGCCGTATCCTGATTACTTCGCGTACAAGCTGATCAGCTACGTAGACCAGCGTTTCGCCACCGCCCGAAAATCGCGGGTGAGCAACCCGATCGCGATTGTTCTGTGCAAGGCGGACACCTGCCCGGAGTGTTTCGACAACCCGCGAGAGTTTGCCGAGACGAACCTGGTGCGTCTCTGGAATCTTTGCGACAGCCGTTTCGACAACGTGGAGTTCTTCGCCTCCAGCGTGGTCGGCTCGCTGGGCTACGCCCATGACGAGGATGGCAATGTGGTGCAGGTGCCGCTGCATGCGGCCCCGCGAGGTGTGCTCGAGCCGTTCGAATGGATCTCGGAGCGAATGCAGGCCATTCAACTGTGACCGCGAGCATCAGCCAGATGTCCGGGCCCGACCAGGTGGTCTGCGAGCAGGCCGTGTATACGTGCGTTTGCACCGCGGCCAGCAAAGGGTACCGCATCATCGCCGCCAGTTCCGGCCTGTCGCCGCAAGAATGCGGCGAGATCCTCCGCTGCACGCCGGGGCTTGGCGGGCTGTGTGTTGACAGCCCGGAGGCGGTCGGGACCTCGTTCTTCCCTCTGGGTGACGGGCGGTACGCGGTGCTGCACACCTGCCACGCGGGGAAAGAGCCGACCGGCCGCGGTGGCCGAAGGACCTATACCCGGATCATCGTGGTCGACACCGCCGGCCTTCGGCGGTTCAGGAACAACCCGTTCGCGCTGGTCCGGGCGGCGTCGGTCGCCGGCAGCCTGGCCGTCGATCTGAAAACCGACGTGACCCTTTCGCAGCTCGTTCTTTCCCCCGAGTGGGGCCAAGCCCAGCCGGCCTTCGAGTTTGCGGGCAATTCGATTTCGGAAAAGTGGATTGCACATGTCTGTGATCGTCTCCTGGCGGGTCAGGCCGCGATCGTGTCCGCCGGCTCGGACATGCAGGCCCTGGCCGAGCTGATCCTGCTGGCTGTGCCCGCGCCGATCCGACCGGAGATCTCATTCTCCGAGGGGGTGACCTTCTCGGTCTCTCGAGCCCACCGCCTGATCGTGTTGGCCAACGTGGAGTCGCAGACGCGCGACCGGATCGCCGGGACTGATTACGTCTTTCTGGACTCCGCGGACGACCCGTCAACAGCTCCGACGCCCTCGCACCCCTGGGCCCGCACCATCGGGCGGTTCATCGAAACCCGTCGCACCGCGTCGCTCATCGGCATGCTGGCCGATCGCTTCAGCGAAAGCGATGTCAAGGCTCTGGATCGACTGGGCGAGCTCTGCCTGGCGCTGGACAGCGCCGCCTCAGGCGATATGAACAACCTGATCGAGGTGGCGATGCCCTACGTGGGGACGAACGCGGAACTGCCCCTGGAGCGGGAGCTGGCCCGGCAGGTTGTGCGTCTGGTTAAGCATCGCTTCTCGTCGCTCATCTCCCACGCCAATTGCGATCAGTTGTCCTCCGTCTGGCGCCGCATGCTTGCCGCTGAGCCCCGTTCGTCCGAGGCCGCCCGCCTGATCGAGGAAAGCGCGGCGCTCGCCGTCACGCGGATGAGCTGTCTCGATCCTCTCCAGGCCATGCGAATGATCCTGGAGACGAAGGAGGCCACGACCGCCGGCCATTCGGCCACCGACCTCGACTACGCTCGTCAGACCGTGGTGACCTGTGTGGCCGGCTGGGTGACCCAGGCCCCGGTGGAGGATCTTGCCCCCGCCGTCTCCGTACTGGAAGCCTGGTGCGAACAGAACGCCGAGGACGCCGCTGCCGCCGAGAGCCTCGACGTCGCCCGCAGCCGGATCGCCGAAGCCGCCCAGCCGCCCGAGACCGAGGAATCCGTGGAGGCCGTCGTGGCTTCCGAGTAGCGGTGCCTTTCACTCCGAGATCCGTCGGCGAGGTCAACGCATCACGTCCGGGAGTCTGGGAGTTCTCCCGCGCGGTCGTTTACGGGCCGCGCCGGGTCATCTAAAATGGATGGATTCCTCGAACCGGCCGGAGAACCAGGATGGCTGAGGCGGATCCAACTGTGGAACAACTACGGGCCCAGATCGAGGCCTTGCAGGCCCGCGTGCGGGAACTTGAGACCGCGGAGGCCGACCGACGGCAAATTGCGGGGGTGCTGCAGGAGAGTCCGGAGCTGCTCCGCCAGACCGCCGAATCCCTGCCCATCGTGCTCGTCTGCGTGGAGGCACACACCAACAGGGTTCTGCTGATGATCGGGGCCGTCGAGGAGATCTTCGGCTACGACGCGGAGACGTTTCTGTCTGCGCCTGATCTCGGAGCGAAGATCATTCACCCCGAGGATTCGGTTCGCGTCTACGAGGCGTACCGCGACGGGCTGGTTGCCGGCCATCCCTTTGAAATCGAATTCCGCGTGTTCCGCGGCGGCACGGGGGAGGTCGTCTGGATCTATCAGCGCGTGGTGCCGGTGTTCAAGCCCGACGGCGCGTTGGCTTGCCAGAACTGCTTCATTCTCGATATCTCCCAGCGCAAGCGAGCGGAGATCTCCCTGCGCGACAGCGAAGCCCGATTCCGAATGCTCAGCGAGGGTGCTTTGACGGGCATCTACATCTTCCGCCGCGACCTCTTTCTCTACATCAATCCCGCCATGGCCCAGTTTTTCGGCTACAACCGGGATGAGATCGTCAATCGGCTCGGTCCTCTCGACCTGGTGCAGGAGGAGGACCGCCCGATGGTTCTGGAGAACATCCGGAAACGTCTGGAGGGCGAGGTGGCGGCGGTTCACTACGTGTTTCGAGGTCGCCGCAAGGACAGTTCGACCGTGTTCTGCGAGGCGATCGGGCGGCCGATCGAATACCAGGGGGGGGCGGCCATTCTGGGCACAATGGTGGACATTACCTCCCGTAGACAGGCTGAGGAGGCCTTGCACGAGAGCGAACGGCGTCTGCGGGCGGTCGTGGAAGCGGTGCCCGTGGTATTGTTCGCGATCGACCGCGCCGGCGTGGTCCGGCTGTGCGAAGGCCGGCCCGTCCCCGAGCTGGGAATTCAGCCGCGGGAGTTCGTGGGCAGAAACATAAGAGAGCTCTATCCCGATGCTCCCGAAGTGATGGCGAGTTTCGAGCGGGCCCTCGCCGGAGAAACGTTCACCACGACGATCACGATCAGCAGGCAGTCTTTCGAGGTCTGGCTCTCGCCCACCAGGGAAGCGAACGGGCGGGTGACGAGTATCATCGGAGTGGCCAATAACGTCACCGAGCGAAACCGGCTTCAGACGCAACTGCTGCAGTCGCAGAAGCTGCAGAGCATCGGGACGCTGGCGGGCGGAGTGGCTCACGATTTCGGCAACCTGCTGGCGGTGATCATCGGTAATCTGTCAATCGTTCTGCGCCAGCCTTCGCTGTCCGAGAAGGCCAGGGACCTGCTGCGGGACGTGATGAATGCCGCCGAGCGGGCCTCCGGGCTGACGCAGCAGTTGCTGGCATTTGCCCGCGGCGGGCTTCAGAAACCGTGCCCGATCAGTCTGAACCGGCAGGTGGAGTCGGTGCTGCAGATTCTGCGGCGGGCCGCGCCGCGAGGCATGGAGTTCAGCCTCAAGCTGCCCGCCGATCTCCCGCAGGTTATGGCCGACCCGACGCAGATGGAGCAGGTGATCATGAACCTGTGCCTGAACGCCGTCGATGCCAGTCAGCCGCCGGCGACGGTCGAGTTGTCCACCGAATCCGTGGAGCTCGGCAGAGAGCAGGCCGCGAAGCTGGACCTTGCGCCGGGCGACTACGTACGGCTGGCCGTGCGGGATTACGGGTGTGGCATGGACGCCGCGACCGCGGAACGCGTGTTTGAACCGTTCTTCACCACCAAGCCCACGGGTCGTGGCATGGGGCTGGCCGCCACCGAGGGCATCGTGCGCAGCCACAAGGGTCAGATTCGCATCGATAGCGCTATGGGGAAGGGGACGACCGTGTCCGTCTGGCTGCCGGCGGCGTCGCGCGAAGCTTCGCGGGAGATGCCCCAGCCGATCGCCACGGCGGCGGAACTGCCTCACGGCAACGAGACGGTCCTGATCATCGATGAGCTTGAAGGCGCCGCCCGCGCGGCCGAGAGCAGCCTGTCGTCACTCGGTTACTGTGTCGTATCCCACACCAGCCTCAAGTCCGCGATCGTTTTCCTGGACACCAATTCCGAAGACGTTGACATCGTTCTGTTGGGCACGAACATCCTGCACTCGACCCGGACCGATCCGCTGAAGGAAATCCGGGACCGATGCCCGGAGGTGCCGTTGCTCGTGGCCGGGCGCTCAGCCGAGGACGCATCGACAAAACGTCTGCTCAAGGCGAGCGGGACCGGGTTCGTGCCGAAGCCGTTCGCGATGTCTTCGCTTTCGCAGGCGGTTCGGACAGCTCTTGACGAGTCGCTGAAAAGCCGGCACGACCCAATGTCGTGAGGCGTGCCGGTGCGGTTGCGGCCGGCGGATCACACTGCCTGGGTTGACGAGGCGGGGAACGGTGGCGGGGACTGGGCCGGTGGCTCGGGTGGGGACGCTTGTGCCGCGACGCTGTGGTCGGACACCCGCTTCTCCGGGGTCTTTCCCGGCCCGGCAGCCGCCGTAACGATTTCGCGTCTCGGGGGCGCCCCAGGTCCCGTGGCCCGGCTCTTCTTCTTTGCCGGCTTGTTCTTCAGCGAAGGCGTCCCAGCCTCCGCCGCGGCCGCGGGTGATGTCGCGGGTCTCAGTTCGGTTGGGATGACTGATTGGCTTTCGATCGCGGCAGACCGGGCCTGTTGGGACCCGGCAGCGGTTCTTTTTCGGTATGACGCGGCCTTGAGAGGTTTCGGCCCAGCCGGTTCGGCCAGCGCCGGGTTGATGCCCGCCTGCTCGATCTGGTTCAGCCTGGCCGGAGCCGTTGTCCGGGGCCCCATGGAGACCTTGTGTGCTTTCGGAGGCTGTTTCTCGAGATCGGGCGATTTCGCGGCCGCCGCCGGAAGGGCTTCAACCTCGGCCGCGACCAGCGGCGAAGCAGGGGGGGGCTCGGTGGCGACCGGTCCCGCGGGCCCGATCGTGGGCGCGGCTTCCGCGGGTCTCTTCGCGGGTGCCTCGATGATCGCCGGTTCTCCGGCCACGGCCTGCGGCGAGTGCAGCTCCAGCGCCAGACGCTGGTAGTCTTCCGCCCCGTTGCTGTCGGGAGCGTAGTCGAAAATGCTCTTGCCGTAGCTGGGTGATTCGGCCAGCTTGATATTCCGCCGGATGACGGATTGGAAAACGCGAGTGTCGCGCCACGGGACGTCCTTGCCGCGGGCATTCTCGAAGAACGCCTTCACGTCCTCGACCACCTCTCCGGCCAGCTTGGTTCCCGCTTCGTTCATGCAGATCACGATGCCGGTGACCTTCAATGCCGGGTTGATGCGTTTGCCGACGATGGCCACGGTCTCGAGCAGCTTGCTGAGACCCTGCAGGGCCAGATAGTGAGGCTGAAGCGGAATCACGACCTCGGCTGCCGCGCAGAGGGCGTTGAGCGTCAGCACGTTGAGGGATGGCGGGCAATCCATCAGCACGTAGTCATATGGGGGTGTCCTGTTGGAATTGATGTGCTGATCGATCAGATCGCGGAGGATCACCTCCCGCCCGACGATGCTGACCAGTTCGACCTCCGCCCCGGCCAGGTCAATACTCGCCGAGCAAAGCCACAAGTTGCTGCCGATCTTGCGGCGGACCTTCGCGACGGTCGCGGATTCGGTAAGCATCTCATATACGCCCGCCTGGCCCGCGGTGGGGTCCTGGCCCACGTGAAGCGTCAAGTGCGCCTGGGGGTCAAGGTCAATCAGAAGGACGCGGTGGCCCATCCGTGCCAAGGCGGATCCGACGTTGACCGTGGTGGTGGTTTTGCCGACGCCGCCTTTTTGATTGATGATGGCGATGCGTCTCATCGGACCTCCTTTCCCGATGGGCACTGGGAACGGCCTCTGCCGGTTGGCAACGCATCGGGCTGCGGGCTTCTTTCGGGACGGCCGCAGGCCGAGTCATTCTACAGGAACCGGCAACCGGGATGCAAAAAAGCCGGGAGCACGTCACGGCGCTCCGATTCCCGCCCGGTGAGCGTTGCGGGAGGGCCGGCCCGGCCACAGTCGGAATCTCACAGCGACTTTCTCCCGATGCCGTCCCGCTACACTCACTTGCCGCGGCACCACTTAGACGAGGCCGGGTGCCGCGGTCACGGAAGACCGAAGTCTTCTGTCGGCTGCGGGTTTCCGGGAGCAGGGTGGACCCCGGAACTCCCGGATCCATGCCGGTCCTGGGCACTTGGTCATCGGAGCGCCATCGCATCACTGCAACTGAAGTGGATGCGGATCAACCCGCGATACGGGTCTTCCACGCCTGGCGGAGTTGCACACCGCTCCTCGAATGCGCGAAGTGATCCATCGAACGGTCGCTGCGTGGGCTCGATGAGCTGCGGCGGCCTCCCGGCTTGGCTGGTGTGCCGGTGCCATTGCGCATGCACTGGTGTGTATTGGTCATTTGCTGGCGTCGGTCGGGGCCGGGAAACGCGGAGGTAAGCCCGCGGCGGGGGTTTTCCCGGATGCTTCCTACGGGGGGACTACGGCTGGTTGTCGCCGCCTGTCGGGAATGATTGTTGCCTGCGAAGGACCGCCGCAATATGTTGTACCGCCGCGGGGTGCGAACGGCCGATTCGACCGCAGGCCTCCGTTCGGGCAATCGACTACTGGATCTTCGGCGCTTGAACGCGAAACGGCTGCCTGTCGGCAGATGAAGGTAAAGGAGAGCTTGGCGTGAAATGGACCAGGCG
>CAZPIO010000155.1:0-18770 GCA_964586235.1 uncultured Planctomycetales bacterium | reverse complement strand
TCGCGTCATTGAGGCTCGGATTCCGCGCGGTGGCCGTCTTGAGCCGGTTCTCGGCGTCCCAGGTGTAATTGAACGTGCCATCCTGGGTCAGGTTGCCGTCCTCGTCATACTGGTGCGTTGCCGTCACCGTCTGGCAATCCGGCAACGTCGTCCCAACGTACTTGTACTGGTTCAGGTCCGTGGGGCAGTAATACGACACCGTTGACGCACCCTCGGTCGAGTCGTTCCGATTGCCGATCTGGTCGTAGGCGTACAGCCGCCGGTCGGCCGTGATTTCGTCCCCAAGATCGCCAGGATTGTTGCCTTCGTAGGAATGTGACGACACCAATTCGCTCTTGGCGTTATAGCCCCACTTGAACAGATGGTCCTGACTGAAGGCCGTGCCGGTGTACACCACGGAGGTCCGCCTGCCCAACTCATCCAACTCGCCCCCTGGCTTGTTGTAGTCGTATCTGGAGACCACGGTCGCGCCCACCTTGTTTTCCACCCATTCGATCAGGTCGCGGTTGGACTCGTAGTCTCGCTGGGTACTGACCAAGGTGGTAGTGGAGTCCGTCTTGTACCGAGCGTACTCGATCAAATTGCTGTCGGCCAAGCGACTGTATTCTACGCCGTAGGCCGGGAGGCTGGGGCTGGTAATCCGCTCGAAACGGCCGTCGGTCGCACTGTAATGGTAGTTCACATCGTATTCGGCGCCGATGTGGAATCCGCCGTCACGGCCGGTCCCATCGGGGTCTCGGGTGATGGTCTTGTGGTACAGGGCCGGGTGGCTTTCATCGATGTCGGCGATCTCCTCGCTGGCGAGTTGGAGAGTGGCGTTGTACGTGAAGATGTGCTTGCCCAGCCCATCGGTGATTTCGTCGTGCCGCCCCAGACGGGTGTAGCTGAAGGTCACATCCGGGGTGTCCGTGCCGGGGTAGTCAATACCGGTCATTTCGCCCGTGCCGGGATCGTAGTTGTACGGGTTCTTACCGGGGTCAAATCTTGACTCCTGACACATTTGATCTCTCTACGCCGAGCCCGGGCCCTGCCGATCACTCCGACCTCGGCGAGCGCTCCTTCGGGCGAACAGACACTCCATCCACCGCAGGTCAGGTACACAACACCGTATATAGCCTACTCCCGCAGGTTGTGGGATGCAAGGACGGCCGAAGGCCGCCTTGGACTCTTGGACTGTTAGTCCGTTAGACTGTTGGGAGGCAAGAACCGCAAGGCCTCCGGCCTTCCGCGTCAACCGGTTACTCGCCCGTCCCTGAAGAGCCGAACAGTCGAACAGCCCGACCTCCCCCTTCCCTTTTTGTGCCTTTTTGCGCCTCTTCGCGGCCAAACCCGTTCACGATCAGGCCCATTTTCGTGTCATTCCCGCCTGCGGCGAGGCAAGCGTGTGTTTCGTGGTTGACCCCGCCTCGCACCTCCCCGCGTCGGAGGTTGCCCATCCTGGTCGCCGGCTACGGCGGGCGGGTTCACGGTCGCCGGCCGATCTGGTAGAGTCTGCTGCTGGAATGCGCCTGTGGCATGGAGACAGTCGAGATGGCGGTTCTTGGCCGACGCCTGGAGAATGCCCCCTTCTGGATTCGATGGCCTATCAAGTGGCTGATCTTCAGCACGGTCGTCTTCTTCGTCTGCTACCCGTATCCTTCGCTGCTCCGGCGCCACATCCAGCATTCGCGGGAGATGGACAGGCTGCCCGACCCCAAGGAACCGCTGCTTCAGCCGCTGCTGGCCGAGCTCGACGCCCGCCTGGCCGCCAAGGCCCTCACCCCCGCCAATCCCCGCGAATGGCTCCGCGAGGTGCAGCTCTTCGTGAGCCAGCGCATACCCTACAGTTTCGACTGGGACAACTGGGGGGTCGTCGACTACCTGCCCACGCTCGCCGAGGTCATCCAGAGGGGCAGGGAAGACTGTGACGGCCGGGCCGTCCTGGCGGCAGCCCTCATCCGCGCCAAGCTCGGCTCAGCCGAACTGGTGGGCAATCCGAGTCATCTCTGGGTCTCCACGCCGATCGGCGAAACCATGGGCCCGATGGGCCAACCGACCATGAAGTCGTCGCCCGAGGGGCTGCAGTTTGAATGGACCGGCTTTCTCAATGTGGGCCACTGGGCGGTCGGCGTGGCCCTGTTTCCGGTTGTGCGAGAGGCCATCATCCTGTTGACCGCATGGCTGTTGCTGCTGCCGGCCGGCCTCAGCAGGCGGCAGGCCCTGCTGAGCGTTTTCCTCATCGTCGAGGGCTGGGTCATCATGCGACTGGCAGGCCGCAATCCTTATGACCCCAGCTACTGGGCTGCTCGCTGGGCCATCCTCCATGCGGTCGCGGCCGTGCTCGTCTTAAGTACTGCCCCGCGATTCTTCGGCAAAGATACCGTCCGGTCGGTACGTTAGGCTTCCGGGCTGGGCCGGGATGACGCCTCGACAGAAAGATGCCTGCTGTGGCGGCATAACAGCCTCAACCTCTTTAATAGCAGGCACTAGCGCCGATTGTCCGCTGGCAAATCTCGAAGGGCAGACGCGGCTCTGCGCGTCGCTTCGTCGGTAGCCCAGCTCTGTGCTGGCGAAACCTGTGGAAACCGAGATAATGCTGACGTGTATCCGTAGTAGATCGCTCTGGCCGTCGGTGAGGGTCGTTCGGGCGGCACGGTGTACGGCGCCCGATGCGAAATGTGAAACAAGACGCTGCTCCAGGCGACTACTACGGGTAGTTCGTTCGAGCATTTTGACATCGAAGAGGTATGCCATGCGCAAAACAACATGGATCGTCACTGTAACCTGCGGCCTTTTCCTGCTTGGGGGCATCCTGGAACAAACGGCCTCAGCAAAGGCGGTTGAATCCGGAAAGGCCTCCGCCTCGAAGACAGCCTCGACAAAACCCGCTTCCAAGTCTCCGGTCGTCGCCGTCTACGGTCTGCGCGGCGCGATCGAGGATGGGCCGGCGGCACTTCAATTCGGCTTCGAGTTCGAGCCGCAGCAGACTCTTTTCCGCCTGCTGCAGCGGTTCCGGAAGGTCGAAAAGGACGACGACGTCAAGGCGGTTGTGCTCACGTTTTCCGACGTGAGGCTCGGCTGGGGCAAGATGCAGGAACTGCGGCAGGCCATCCTCGGGCTGCGGGCGGCAAAGAAAGACGTCTACTGCTACCTCGAGGAGGCACGGCCGTCGACCTACCTCCTGGCCACCGCTGCGTCGCGGATCTGCATTGTGCCCACAGGCGACATCGAGCTGCTGGGCCTGCACGTCGAGGAGGCCTACTTCAAGAACCTGATGGACAAGATCGGCCTCGAAGCGGATATCGAGCACGTCGGGGCCTACAAGGGAGCCGGCGAGCCGTTCACCCGCACCGGCCCTTCCGACCAGGCCAGGGAGATGACCGAATGGCTGGTCAAGGACCTGTACGAACAGATGGTCGAGACGGTTTCACAGGGCAGGAACATCCCCGCCGACCAGGTCCGGGCGCTCATCGATCGCGGCCCATTCAGTGCCAGGCAGGCGATCGAGGCCAAGCTGGTGGATGAGGCGATGTACGTCGACGAACTGGTCGAATCCATGCGCGATCGTTACGGCGAGAACGCCGAGTTTGTGGCCAATTACGGCAAGGAGAAGAAGGCTCAGATCGATTTCTCGAGTCCATTCGCGTTCTTCAAGCTGCTTGGCGAGGGCATGTCCAAGGGGAAGGCCTCGGCGAAGCCGGCCGTGGCGGTGGTCTATCTCGACGGCATGATCGTTACCGGCAAGACCGAGCAGAGTCCGTTCGGCGATGCCGGCGCGGTGGGGAGCACGAGCCTTCGGCACGCACTGAACAAAGCTGCCAACGACGACGCGGTGAAGGCGGTCGTCTTTCGGGTGAACTCGCCCGGCGGGTCGGCCACCGCCAGTGACATCATCTGGCGGGCGGCCACGGAACTGGGCAAGGAGAAACCGTTCGTCGTTTCGATGGGCGACATCGCGGCCAGCGGCGGCTATTACGTCTCGGCTGGGGCGAAGGCGATTTTCGCCAACCGCGGCACGATCACCGGCTCGATCGGGGTCATCGGCGGCAAGCTGATCACCAAGGGCCTCTGGGACTGGGTCGGGATCAACTTCCACGAGACAACCATGGGCAGGAACGCCGATCTTTTCAACACGAACCGCCGGTTTGACGATCGCCAGCGGGTCATCGTGCGCGAGCAGCTCGAAACGGTGTACAAGGACTTCACCGATCGCGTCATGACCGGCCGCGGCAAGAAGCTCAAGAAGGAGCTGTCGGAACTGGCCGGCGGGCGGGTCTTCACCGGTCGTCAGGCGGAGGCGACCGGCCTGGTGGACCGGATCGGCGGGCTGGATGACGCCATTGCCTATGCCGCCAAGCAGGCCAAGCTGGCCGAGGGCGAGTACGAGATCCGCGTGCTGCCTGAGCCTCAGAACTTCATGGACCTCTTCCTCCGCAGTCTCACCGGCCAGGAGGAGGATGAGGAAGGCGTCGACGTGGCGGTGAAGGCCGACACGCCGTGGACGTTGAAGGCCCCGTTCGCCCAGGAACTGCTTCCGATGCTCAAGACGCTGGACCCGACGCGGGCCCGGACCATCCTCCGGTCGCTGCTGCGGATCGAGCTTCTCGGCCGCGACCACGTCCTCATGGCCCTGCCGGGCGAGATCGACATTCGGTAAAAGCTCGCGCGGACTGAGGCTGGCGGCGTTTCGCCTCGAAATGGGGAACGCATCGGCTGAGAGCTACCGGATCGCCCGCTCGGTCTAAAGGGCGGGCTTGACGAGAGGTGTTCACTTGTTCAACCGGATATCCAACGGCCTTGCCCTGACGCGAGCAAGTTGGGAGGTCCTCAAGCTCGACAAGGAAATGCTGCTCTTCCCGCTGCTCAGCGGGATAGCGTGCCTGATTGTGCTGGCCAGTTTCGCTCTGCCGCTGGCCACGAGTGACTATGCACAGACGATCATGCAGCAGGAGGAAGTCCCCCAGGATGCGACGTTCTGGATTCTGCTGTTCGCCTTCTATTTCGCCAACTACTTCGTCATCGTGTTTTTCAATGCCGCCCTGGCCAGTTGCGCGATGATCCGTTTCGACGGCGGCGATCCCACAGTGGCCGACGGGTTGCGGGCGGCGTTCGCCCGATTGCCGCAGATCGCGGCCTGGGCCCTGCTCAGCGCGACGGTGGGCGTCATTCTCAAGGCCATCGAATCGCGATCCGAGAAGGCGGGCAGGTTCGCCGCGGGCCTACTGGGCATGGCATGGGGCATCTCGACGTATTTCGTCGTGCCGGTGCTGGTCGTGGAGGGCGTCGGGCCCTTCGAAGCCATCCGTCGAAGCCTCTCGGTCCTGCGCCGCGCCTGGGGTGAGGCCCTGGTCTCCAATGTCGGCATCGGACTGATCGTGTTCCTGGTCGGCCTTGCGTGCCTGATCCCGGCGGTGCTGGGGGTCCTCACCGGCACAGTCTACGAGCAACCGGGCCTCGTCATCGGTGGTGTCGCGGTCACGGTCGTGCTGATCATCCTGGTATCGCTCATTTCGTCGGTGCTGAACGTCGTGGTCGTTGCGGCCCTCTACCGCTACGCGTCCACGGGCTCAGCGCCGGAGCTCTTCGACCACGCTGCTCTGAGCAGCGCGTTCCGGCGGCGGTGAATCCAGCGGAACGCTCGTTCCTCGATGCGTCAAGGAGGCGACACCCGCCAGATGTGCCTTATCTGCCACAATCGGGATCGGCCGGCGTGTTGGCGCCGCTCAGACAGCCGAGCAGCACGGCGGCGTCATCGCAGTCAACGTCGGTGTCCGCATCCAAATCCGCACTTGCGCAACCCGCTGACGCGGCGGCACCCGGCCCTGACAAACACGCCTGCAGCTCACCGAAGTCTTGCTGATCAACATCGCCGTCCCGATTGAGATCGCCGCGAACGACGGGTGGGCAACCCATCTCGTCGACACCGATTCCAGGGATCGTGCGCGGGCAGTTGTCGCAGGCGTCCCCGACTGCGTCCCCGTCGGCATCGGCCTGTTCGGCGTTAGCAATCGTGGGGCAGTTGTCCTGAATGTCATCAATGCCGTCATGATCACCGTCGTTATCGCAGGCATCGCCCCTCCCATCTGCCTCTCGATCCGATTGGGTGGGGTTGGCGACACCGGGGCAGTTGTCGCAGGCATCGCCCAATCCGTCAGCGTCGCCGTCGGCCTGCTCGGGGTTGAATACAAACCTGCAGTTGTCGGCGCTGTCACGAACGCCGTCTTCGTCACTGTCCAAAAGAAGGTCCGCGACGATCGCCCACCCCGGATCGGCGCCGTCGGGAAGGCGGCTGACGCCGAGGAAGCCGTCATTCCGGGACGGACTGAGATCGGTGACAGCCTGTTCGTCGCAGTCGCCGGCCACCGCCCAGTAGCCGACCAGGCCGGGCTCATTACCCGACAGGGCCTTGTCGCGGTACTCGGCGATCTGCTCCTGCGAACGGGCCGTGGACCACAGGCGAACGTCGTCCAACATGCCCCTGAAGTACGTCACGTCGGTGTGCCGCTTGCCCAGCAGGATGGGGGCGGTGTTGGTCATATCCATCGGGAATTCCAGCGTCTCCGAGGCCGCCTGCTGCCCGTCGACGTATAGCAACAACTGATTTCCCGCCCGAACGCCCGCCAGGTGGTGCCAGGCTCCATCGGCAAGGCCGCCTTCCGAATAGATGACCGTCTCGCTTCCCTGCTGCTCGGGCACCTCGATCGCGAAGCTCATGGCCCCGCCCGGCACGATCTCCAGAAACAAGCCGACTTCACCCTGGCCTGCAACCTGGCGTTTGTTCAAGAGGAAGCCATAGTGGCTGACCGCGGTCTGGAATCGCATCTCGACCGTGAAGTCGGCGAGCCCAAAGTGGTACACGGGGTTGTCAGGGATGGTGGCGAAGTCATCGTCGCCGTCGAGAAACAGGACCATCTCGGGCGGCGATGGGTCACACGCGTCGCCGAAGCCGTCGCCATCGGCGTCGCACTGGCTCGAGTTGCGGATCAGAGGGCAGTTGTCGCAGGCGTCGCCGTAACCATCGGCGTCGGTGTCAGTCTGCCGGGCGTTGGAAGCCAGCGGGCAGTTGTCCGACTGATCGGGCCAACCGTCGCCATCATCGTCGTCGTCGCAGACGTCGCCGACCTCGTCGCCATCCAGGTTCTCCTGCCTGGGGTTGTAGATGCCCAGGCAGTTATCACAGGCGTCGCCGGCACCGTCGCCGTCCTCGTCGGCCTGGTCGGGATCCGACGCCTCCGCGCACACGTCGCATGCGTCGCCGATACTGTCCCCGTCGGCATCCTCCTGCTCCGGGTTGGGAATCAGAAAGCAGTTGTCCGTCTCGTCCGGCTGCCCGTCGCCGTCGAAATCGCCCGGCAGAGTTGATGTTTGCTCGTACGCCCCCATGTCCACGGTGCCGGCCACGATGCGCAGGTTGCCGGCAAGATCCTGAGTGATATCAGGCGGCACGACGGAATTGTCGCCGCGATTGACGCACGGCGACGCCGGCAGGAGCCGCAGATCGCCGAAATCGTCGTTCTCGCCGACGTTCCAGCCGTCCCCGCCGTCGCTGGGGGTTCTGACAAAAAGCGGATCGCGGTCAATGTTGGCGATACCCGGGAAAACGCTCGAATCGCCAGCCGCTGCATCGCGCACGCAACTGTACGATACGGTCACAGCGCCGGCCGCCTCGTCTGTCGAGGTCCCCGGGCTGGCATCATGGTTGTTCCACAGCACCGAGTTGGCTACAACGACCGGGCCATTGTCCACACCGGCCACAGCACCCCCGGCGACGTCGGCAGTATTGTCGAAGAAGCTGCAGTTGATCACCGTGGCCCCGCTGTCGCCCCGGGCGGAAACCGCCCCACCGCTGCCGGCCGAACGATTCCCCACGAACACACAGTTGATCATCGTTCCGAAACTGCCGACGATGTTGCGCACACCGCCGCCGTCATCGTCGATGCCGATACCGGGCACGAGCGGAAAGGTCCAGTTGGCCAGGAACCCGCAGTTGATGAACGTCGGAGCCGAATCGAAGAAATTGCACACCGCGCTGGGCGAGTTGCCCCGGAAGACGCAATCCCGGACGACAACGGTGCTCCAGTAGTTGGCCATCCCGCCCCCGTCGCGGTCGCCGCGGTTCTCGAGAAAAGCGCATCCTGTGATAGTTGTTCCGTTGCCATAGGTGTAGGCGCCTGCCGCAAACTCCGACCGATTGCGAAGGAAGGTACAGTTGGAGACGTTGACGCCGGACCATGTCAGCAGCCCCCCTCCACCTTCCCGACCCCGGTTCTGGGCGAAAACACAACCGGTTACCGTACTGCCTTCAGCGCCGCTGGCGTGCAAACCGCCCCCCCATTCAGCGGCATTACCGGTGATCGTGCAACCCGATATCGTTGGGCTGCCGGAGGCCAGGTTGACGCCACCGCCAAATGTATCGCGACTGCCTCCCGAAAGGGCCAGGCCGCCGCTCACTGTGAAACCATCAAGGATGGTACCACCGTAGCCGTGAGAAGCCGTCACAACGTGGCAACTGTTGTCCTGCATGTTCAGATCAGCCGGATCAACGTCACCGTCCGCGTCGGCATCGAAGCCCGCACAAGCCGCTTCCGGTGGAACGGTCTGGTCGCTCAGGCAGACCACGCCATCGGGACCGCCGACGTCATCAGCCTGCAGATCACCGCTGAGGGTGGTTTTGTTGGCCGCGGGATCGCGATGATCTCGCTGGGTCTCGCCGCCCGCATATTGCTGAGAATCTGCACCGTCGAAACCTCCGTAGACGGCCACGCCGTCCTTCAGCGCGAAGCTCTGGCGGTAGTCCCCGGTGTGCCTTGCGGTGCTGACGTCGTAGTCCGGCCTGTAGGTGCCGGTGGCGACCCAGATCTCACTGCCGGCCGTCGCGACGGCCAGGGCGGATTGCAGTTCTGTATAAGCATCGGCCCAACTGGTGCCGTTGTTCGCACCGGTGGCATCAGCGTCAACGAAGATGGTCGCCGCCTGCCCGACCGTGCACGCGACGGCATACAGCCCTAGTGCCACGATCGCGGCTGCTTCCTTGATCCTGATCAGCGACATGATCGGCCCCCTTCAAGGTGTCCTGCGAGCCGAAAGGTGCCGGTGAGGCTTCCCACCCGAACGCTGCTCACCCGAAGATGATCAACCCGTAACACCCGGATGCATACTGGAAATTGTCGCGCGAAGGTGGCGATCTGTCAAGCAGGAATTGCAGTTGGCCGCGGACTTACCCTTCCGGTTCGGCGAAAAGGGCTTCAACGAAGCTCTCGGGGTTGAAGGGCTCGATGTCGTCGGGGGTCTCGCCGAGGCCTACGAATTTCACCGGGATGTTGATCTGGTCGTGGATGCCGATGACGATGCCGCCCTTGGCCGAGCCGTCGAGCTTGGCCAGGAACAGGCCGGTGACCTTGACGTGCTGACTGAAGACCTTGGCCTGGTTGATGGCATTCTGGCCGATGGTCGAGTCGAGAACCAGCAGCACCTCGTGCGGGGCGCCGGGGATCTTCTTTTCCACCACGCGCTGGATCTTGTTCAGCTCGCGCATGAGGTGGTCCTGGGTATGCAGACGGCCGGCGGTGTCGATAATCAGTACGTCGGCCTTGCGGGCCAGGGCGGCGTCACAGGCATCGAAAGCGACGGCCCCGGGGTCTGCCCCCTGCTGATGCTTGACGATCTGGACGCCCAGGCGGTTGGACCATTCGGTGAGCTGGGCGACGGCCGCGGCGCGGAAAGTGTCGCCGGCGCCGAGGATGACCTGGTTGCCCTGCTTGGTGAGGTAACTACACAACTTGGCGACGCTGGTGGTCTTGCCCGAACCGTTGACGCCGGTGACGAGGATGACGGTCGGTCCGGAGGCGGCGCGGATCAACTGCCGGTCGGACTCCGGCCAATAGGACACGATTTGGCGCTTGAGGAAGGGGATGATCTCCTGCGTTTCGGCGATGTCGCCGCTCTTCCAGGCGGTTCGGACCTCGTCGATCAGGCGGGTGGTCACGCCGGGGCCCATGTCGTCGGTCAGCATCGTGTCTTCAAGCTGGTTGATGATCGTTTCGTCGATCTTCTTGCCGAACGGCAGGATCGAATGGAAGCTGCGGGCGATCTTGTCGCGCGTCTTGGCGAGGCCCTGTTTTAATCTGTCGAGGAATCCCATGATCAGGCTGTTAGACCTTTAGACTATTAGACCTTTAGGCTGTCAGACCGTTCGGCTCCTGGAACAACCCTTTCACCAAGTGGTCCGCCAAGGCGGACCCTACTCTCAGACCGGCTCTCCTCTTGCGACCCGGCAAGCCGGGTGCTTCTTCCAGACCGCATCGAGGACGCCGTTGACGAACTGCGGCGTCTCGGCATCGCCGAACTCGCGCCCGATTTCGATGGCCTCGTCGATGACCACTCGGGCCGGCACGTCCGGCTGCTCGATCAGCTCGTACAGCGCGAGCCGCAGGATATTGCGATCGACGACCGCCATCCGCGAGACCTCCCAGTGGTCGGTGACCTCGGAGATCATCTTGTCATACTGGTCGCGTTTCGACCACGCCCCGGCCGTCAGACGTCGGGCATAGTCCGCGGCCTCGCCGGTGACGCCCATCTCCTCGAACAGCGGGAGCAGACTGCCCGCGGCGTCAGCGTCGGTCGGGATACGCTGGACGTCCAACTGGTAGAGCCCCTGGAGGGCCACCGTCCTGGCTTGGTGTCGGGTTCGTTTCATTTCGGCAGGTCAATCAGGCGTTCTTGCCGTCCAGCCTGGAGTAGAGGTTGGCCATTTCAATGGCGGTCATGGCGGCATCGGCCCCCTTGTTGCCGGCTTTGGCCCCGGCCCGATTGATCGCCTGCTCAAGAGTATCGGCCGTGAGCACGCCGAAAACAACCGGCACATCAGTCGCCAGGCCCACCTGGGCGATGCCCTTGGCGGCCTCGGAGGCAATGTAGTCAAAGTGTGGCGTTTCTCCGCGGATCACGCAACCGACGCAGATGATCGCGGCGTATTGCCCGGTCGCGGCCACTCTGCGGGCCGTCAGCGGCAGTTCCCAGGCCCCCGGGACCCTGATCACCGCCATGTCGCCCGCGGCACACCCGTGACGTTCCAGGGCATCGATCGCCCCGTCGATCAGCCGTGAGCAGACAAACTCGTTGAAACGGCTGGCGATGATCGCGAACTTCTGGCCCTTCCGGATGGTCAGTTCACCGGTAATTGTCTTAACGTTTTCTGCCATAAGGCTGACTCCCGCGAGGCTCCGGGCGCCCAGCGCCCTCAATGACCCCGATCCCGCCCCGGCCGTGACATAACGGCGTCTGGCCGGACGTAACCTCTTATCGTACATGACCGGAGGAAAAAATGCCAGAAGCGGGCTTCCAGGCTCTGACCCCCGAGCAGACGCGGAAACGAGGCGAACCAGCCAAGTGCTGCCCGGCGACCCCAGGCTGAAGGCCTGACAGAACAATAGCCGGTGACATCGCCACCGGAAAACAGCCATTCGCTGAGAGTCTCAAGGCTGAAAGCCTTGCACGGGTCCGATTCGACCGTGAGGCCCGGTCAGGTCTCCGGCGAAGGTCAACCGGCCGGCTCCGTCTCGGGCGGCCAGCCCGTGGTCGCGCCCGCAGGCCTCAGATGAACCCTCAACCGGAACTCGACCGATGGGGGCGCTAAACAGAGATCGTTGAACGAATATGGTTTTTTCGCAGCGGAGAGCATGTGCGACCAGACGGTGGCCGTCTCTCCCATATCCAGACGGTCTACTGTGCCATGCTCGCCTCGGTACGCGAGAGCCTTGGTAAAACGTGCAAGACCCACAAATGTGACATCCCCCGAGCTGATGTGCCCTCCCCCACAGGTTACGACGAACCGGTAGAAATCGGCTTCCGAAGTGCCGCCCGCTTGCGGCGACCACGAATACATCAAACGCCGAAGAACCTGCCGGCCGGGCGGAAGAGGAATGGGAGTCGGCCTGAAGGTACATGCGTAGAACGTTCGAGTGAGCGGTGCTTTGGCCCGCATCATCAGGTCCGTTACTGCCTGCGTTGGTACAACCGGTCCACTATTTCCCAGATGGACCAACGCATTTTCGGGCGGAACCATCTTTCCCTCTTCCAGCACCTCCCACCATACGAGGAGTTCGGCAGCAGGCCCAGCGTATGAGCAGGTCAACAACTCCACGCATACCCCGGAGTGGGCCGCTGCCTCTTCAGCAAGAAAGAATGCCTCTCGCTCCTTTTCGTCCAGATCACTGAGGAAGTGCGGATTACCGGAACGCAAGATTGCCGTGCCAGGAACCACCGACCGAGTTGCTTGACAACCCGCCAGACACATGAGGACAACCACGGGCACGACCGCTTGAGTTTGCCTGAATCGGTTCTCGGAGATCATCGCCCTGACTCCTCCCTGTTCCTTTATGTCAGCATGAGACTCCGCCGTTGACCACTCCAGGCACCTTCGGTCTGGAGTCTTTACGGGTTGTTGCTTCCTTGCCCCTGCAACTGTACAGCCGTTCGTGCAAGTGTCAATGGCTGCTGTCGAGGACTGCGCTGCTCTCGTACGGCCGCATGTCTGGTCGAGCAGCCCGCGCAATGAACCTGCTGACAACGTCCCTGCGTAGCCCCCCGAGCACGAATCCACGGTCAGCCCGTGTCAGTGACCGGGCCTCGCGTGTCCGCCAGGCGCCAATGGTCGATGAGACCGAGGCGTAGACCCCTCACGGCCGGCGGCACCGCTTGCCCCCTCGCAGCGTCGCCCATGCTCAGGAATGGCCGACGGGGGCGTCGGCCCTACGGCAGTGCGGTGGCCATGCCCAAAACACTGCTCACAGAGCAGTGGCACACGGCAAAACGGTGCCCACAGAGCAGCGGCACCACATAGAGAGGACAAGAGACCTTGCGGCGGTCGATTCTGCGGCTGCTTTCATGTATTCTTCCTGACCGCTCTGCGGGAGAATGAATGGCTGAGCTTCCTTTCATTGTCGACGTCCAGGGGTTGTTCCGGCGGCATCAGCTCCAGATCATCTACCGGGAGGAGCCTGCCCCGGTCGTGCCTGCCATCGAGGAGATGGTGGCCCGGGCATGGCAAGACCAACTGGACACGGCCCGGCGCGGGGGGTTCCGGCTGTACAATGGGCGGATCGTGCGGCTGCTGCGGCATCGGGTGGAAGACGGCCGTCTGCTGATGGAGAGCGGGCCGTCGGATTTTGCCCATTTTATCGGCACAAACTACCTGAATTACCATCGGGCCCAAGAATTCGGCTGGGACGCGTTCAGCAACCCCATCGGCGTGTCCGGGATCGTGATCACCTGCGACGGGTGGATTCTCTACGGGCGGCGAAACGACCGGGTGGCCTGCCATCCGGGCTATGTGCAGGCATTTGGCGGCAGCCTGGAGGTGGGGGAACTGCGGCCGGATGGCACATTCGATGCGTTCGACTGTGTCCTCCGAGAACTGCACGAGGAGGCGGGCGTCCAGGACTCCGACGTCACCGAGATCGTTTGCGTCGGTCTGGCCCGTGACCGGGAGATCCGGCAGCCCGAACTCATCTTCGATGTTCACGTCCGCCAGAGCCGCGAGGAGATGGCGAACCGCCTTCGTCATGACGACCCCGAGCAGGAGCACACCGAGATCGTGATGTGCCGCGATGCTCAAGATGCCATCGTGCCATTCATTCGGACCGTGGGGCTGATGTCGCCCGTTTCCGTTGGGGCCTTGTTTCTCCACGGCCGTCAGCGATTCGGGGCCGACTGGTACGAGCAAGCGGCACGGGATTTATGTCAGCAAGGATAAGCGGCGCGTGCGGCGGCGCGGGGCCTGAATTCCTCCAGCGTTCTGACTGCGACGGCCGATAAAAAGGTACCCGGACACCGGGTTGTTTGCGGTTGGGTTTTGCGCAAGGCAAGCCGAGTTTCCGAGGACCAGTTGTCGGACTGTCGCCACAGGGATTGACCCGTCGACTCTTGACCGGTTCACGTGGATCGGACAAGTGTGGGAGGACACGGTGGCGCCCCGGCAAGCCGGGGCCTGGCCATGCCACCCCACTCGGCAATGCTAGCCGGTTGAGGGTGCGCTGTTTGCGGGTGCATCGCTTTGTGCAGGCTCGGCGCTCCGGTGCCTTGGATGTTTGCCTCAACGCCGGTACGATAGCGGCCGCGAATCACGGAGGAAACGCTCCGCATGAGTAAGTTCCAGCAACGCCTGCAGATCGTTCGTGGCTGTTTGATCCTGCTGGTGCTGATCAGTTGCCTGTTCCTGTGGGTGTCGGTTCTCAGCTTCAGTCCGCTCGATGCGCCAAATCCGCGCGTCTTCCCTCACCCCCCGCAAGCCTATAACGCCGCCGGCAAGGCTGGTGCGTGGGTGGCGTTCAAGATGTTCGCCTATTTCGGCAAGGGGGCGTATGCCGCGGCGGCCGGCCTGACGCTGACCATCGTGGTGCTGGCATGGAAGCACCGCCTGCCCTCGCTGTGGCAGCGGCTCGTCGGAATCAGTCTGCTGATTGTCGTCACTTCCACACTGGCCCATATGCGAATGGAATCGGCCGGATACTCATACGAACAGATGGGAGGGACTCTTGGTTACGCGATCGCGGCGTGGCTGGAGCGATCGGTGAACTGGATGGCGTGGCCGATCCTGCTCTACGGGGCGATCGTAGGTGTCCTGTTCACAGCCGAGGAACTGATCGTCCAGATTCCGGCGGTGATCCGTCGGCGCGGTCAGCAGGTTGGCAATGTGGCTGCGGCGGCGGCTCCGGCCGCCCGGCATCTCGCATTCGTTGCAGCCCCCTTTCGCAGAGCGTTAGCCACACTGCCGCGGTTGCTTCCGCGCCTTGCTCCGGCCGGCGCCCCGGCCGGGGGGAGGACATCGTCTCCGGTCATCGTCAGGCCCAGACCGGCGGTGGCCAGACCTAAGCCCGCCCCACCCAAGTCGGACGTTGAAGGGAGCGACGACGAAAACGAAGGCAAACCGGCAAAGGCAGCGGCCAAGGCTGAGAAGGCCGAACCGTCCGGCCAGATTGCGGTACTCGAGGAAGAAGACGCCGCCGAACCGGCTCAGGCACCCGAGACTGATGAGCCTGTGGCCGAGCCTCCCGAGCCGCCGCCAGTCGTGGTCAATTTCCCGACGCCGCCGAAGCCGTCGCCTCAGCCGATCACGCCGCCCAGGCCGTACCCGGCCGTGCTCAGCGAGTGGGTGTTTCCGCCCGTCTCGATGCTGGTTGAGCCGGAGTACAACTTCACTTCGCAGCAGGAAGCTCTGGTTCGCGAGAAGGCCCAGGACCTGCAGAAGGCCCTTCATGAATACGGCATCGAGGGGCACGTGGTGACCATTGACACCGGTCCGGTCATCACCATGTTCGAACTGCAGGTGGCTGCCGGGGTAAAGCTGAGCCAGATCACCTCGCTTGCCAACGACATCGCCCGGGCGTTGTACGCGCCGAGTGTCCGTGTCGTGGCCCCGATACCCGGCAAGAACACGATCGGGATCGAGGTGCCCAATATCAACAAGGAGAAGGTCCGGCTGAAGGAGTTGATGACGCTGGCCGGCGAGAGTGTGCGCCGCATGGCCCTGCCGTTGTACCTGGGCAAGGACGCGAGCGGGCGTCCGCTGATCGGCGACCTGGCCGGGATGCCACACATGCTGATCGCCGGGACCACCGGCTCGGGCAAGAGCGTGTGCATCAATTCGATCATCATGTCGATCCTGATGACTCAGCGGCCGGATATGGTCAAGCTCATCCTGGTCGATCCGAAGATGGTCGAGATGAGCACCTTCCGCGACGTGCCGCACCTGATGTGCCCGATCGTCACGGAGATCGAGCGGGCCGAGAAGATTCTCTCCTGGGCCACCGAGAAGATGGACGAGCGCTACGCCCTGCTGGCCGAGGCAGGGGTCCGCAACCTCGCCGCCTACAATCGGCTCTCCGAGCAGGACAAGCTGGAGCGGTTCCAGCCCAGCACCGAGGACGAAGAGGCGCAGATCCCCAAGCAGTTGCCCCACGTGGTGATCATCATCGACGAGCTGGCGGACATGATGATGACGTCGGCCAAGGAGGTGGAGTCGCACCTGGCACGGCTGGCCCAGAAGAGCCGGGCGGTGGGCATCCACATCATCGTCGCCACGCAGCGGCCGGAGGCTAAGATTGTGACCGGGCTGATCAAGAGCAATCTCCCCTGCCGGATCGCCTTCCGGGTGGCCTCGCGGATGGACTCCCGGATCGTGCTCGATCAGAACGGCGCGGAGGTGCTCATGGGGCAGGGCGATATGCTCTATTTGCCACCCGGCTCCTCAAAGCTGGTCCGGGCCCAGGGCACTTACCTGGAAGACAGCGAGGTCCGCGATGTGATCGCCTTTTTGCGCGATCGCAGCAAGCCCGAGTTTCACCCCGAACTCATGCAACTGGGCAAGGCGGAGGCCTCGGCCGACGGGCCGCGTGACGAGTTCTTCGACCAGGCCGTGGAGATCATCCTGGAGACCGGCCGTGGCAGCGTGAGTTTGCTGCAGCGGCGGCTGGCGATCGGGTATTCGAGGGCCAGCCGGCTGATCGAGGAGATGGCGGCTGCCGGAATTGTCGGCGAATACACCGGCAGCCAGGCGCGCAAGGTCATCATCACCGCCGAGGAATGGCAGGCCCGCAAGGAGCAGGAGGCCACCCGTATCCGCCAGACTGCACTGCAGGATGACGGGGTGCCGGATATGCTGTTCGACGACGACATCAATTGAGCCAGGGGCGAGCGGCGAGGGACGAGGGGCGGGGGAGAGGGTTCAGGGTTCAGGGTTCAGGGTTCAGGGTTCAGGGTTCAGGGTTCAGGAGGGAGCTTGTCGGCACGCAGGCCGAAAACCTTAATCCCCCACTTCTACTTCGACGTCGCTGCCTTCGTGGAGCAGATCTGCCGGAATGTAGCTGTCAGGCGGTACGCCGCGGCCGTCGACTCGCAGGCTAACCACCCTCTTTCCAGAGCCTCGGTAGCGGAACGTTACCTTCGCCGCATGGTATCTGATTGAGAACACCGACCCGTCGAGCCGCCTCGGCAGACGTGGACGGATGGCAATGCCCTTGGCGAAGTCGAAGGTCAGCCCGAACAGGCACATGAAGCCCCAGATGGTCATGGCGGTGTTGGCCAGATACGGTTCCTGCTTGCTGCCCTCGATTGGCAGGCCCGTTTGCGGGTCCCAGAAGTAGCCGTTGCCTGCGCCGTGAAGGTTGTCGCGGTCGTACTGCTCAAGGATGCCGAGATAGTGGTCGTACGCCCTGTCGGGATCAAACTCGGCTAAGGCGGCGATGTAATAGGCGCTGACCCACGGCCAGATGCCGCCGTTTTCGTACGTGCCGAAGGTGTCATAGAAATGCGGGTAGCCGTAGGTTTCCAGCCACCAGTCGCCGGCGTTGTAGTGCTCCGGCGGGATGCTGATCAGGTTGCCGGGCAGCGAAAAACCCCTGTAGCCCAGTTCGGCCAAGCGACGATCGATCGAATCGAGAATCCGGCGACGGCGGGGGCGATCGGCGATGCCCTCGGCGGCGGCGATGACGTTGACGCTGGTGAAGAAATAGTCGTGTCGCCCGCCGCGGGTGTCCACCCACGAGACGTACCGCCCCGCATCCTCATCCCAGAACAGCTCGTTGAATGACTGCTTCAGCCGCTCGGCAGCGGCCGTGTAACGCTCACCGAGATCCGCGTTCCCGGCCGCACGCTCCATCGCTCCCAGATCGCGGAGAGCGGGATAGGTCAGCACGTTAGTGAACGCGTCGTAGCCCCCACAGGAGACGACGTCCCACCAGTTGCAGATGCGGGCGCCATTTCCCGGCCCGGGAATGCCCGTCGAACTCGAGCTGAGGAATAAGAGAGGCTCTTCGGTGCAGTGGGCCAGAATGTAATCCGCCCAGCGCTCGCCACAGGCAAGACGGCCAAGGTCCCCTGTTCGCCGGGCATAATCGGCAAGGAAGATCAGCATCGATGCGTTGCTCTCGTAGAATGCCCCGCGTCCACCGAAACCATGCGCCCAGACCAGACCGCCGGGCTGGGTTTCCCGCTCACAAACAGCATCCAGCGCGCGGGTCATTACGCCGTCGATCGCCGGATGCAGCCCGTAGAAGTGGGCTTTGCCGTGCATGTAATACTCGAACGAGACCCCACGGGCGTCGGGCTGCCCCGCATTGTGCCACCCGCCCGCGAATCCGGCCTTGTGCGCGATGGAGCCGTGGGCATGCGTGCGGTGAAAGCGCATCGTCCGCTCCGCCACGATCGGGTCAGGCGTCTCGAGGCGCATCGTCTCGATCTGCCTTGGCTGATGCGCCTGAATCACCGCGCTGGCGTGGAATTCCGTCTGCGGATCGACGACCTTGGCTTCCGACCAGCGGGATGTGCCGATGCAAAACCGCTCCTGCGATTTGAAGCTGAACCGGGCGGGCGCGAGCCGGCGCGGGTCGCGCGGAGCAGCGGGCGTGCGGGTCGCCTTCGGAACGATTCGAAAAAGACTATCGCCGGAAGAGGACATCGCGAGGTTGTATCCTCCGGCGAAGTTGAGGTACATGATCTGATGCCCGTCACCGGCAAATTTGAGCCGCACGCGGCGGTCGAGAATCCCACGGCCGTCATCGTTGCCCCGGTAGGTGACTTCGGGATCCCGGACGGCGAACCACTCCTTCGGCGGAAGGATATAGCCGGTGTCAAACCAGGCCTCGGTGATCTCTTCGCCCTCCGGCACGTCAAACGCCAGAAGGTTGATCTCGTCATCCGGTAGCGTCTTGCGGCCGACGTGTACCCACACATCCCACTGCAGGTCGTCCTCGCCGAGGCCCAAGGTCCAGTAGATCTTCCAGGATGCAGCATAC
>CAZPIO010000154.1:0-18957 GCA_964586235.1 uncultured Planctomycetales bacterium | reverse complement strand
GCATTCACCTTCTGCTCATCAAGATTCTCCAGGATGGCGACGACCAGGCTGTATGCCCCAAGGTAGTCCTCGAGATGGATGATGCTGTTCTGAGTGTGAATATAGCGTGAAGGAACCCCGAGAACGATGGTCGGAACGCCCTTCTGGTGGAGATGGATGGCGCGCGCATCGGTGCCCCCGCTCCTGCGGACCGCCACCTGGTACGGGATTTCCAGCGATTCGGCAAGAGCGATGGCGTATTGCGCAAACTCCCGGTTCATTATCGCCGTGGGATCCATCAGCCTGATCTGTACGCCTCGTCCGACAACCCCTTGTCGTTCGTCTTCGGGAATGCCGGGCAGATCATCTGCAGGAGCGCCCTCGAGCACGATCGCCGCATCGGGGTTCACGCTGAAACCAGCCGTCTGGGCACCTCGCACCCCGACCTCCTCCTGGACCGTGCCCGTTCCCCATACCGTGTTCGGGTGCGGGATCGTTCCCAGCAACTGGATAATCTGAATCACCAGGGCCATGCCAACCCGGTTGTCAAACCCCTTGCACACCAGCATATCCGGGTTATGCATCCGCAGGAAGGGACTCCAGGGAACGATGCTGTCGCCGAGCCTCGCCGTTACTGGCACGCGCTCGGTATGCCGGGCCCGCTCGCACAAGCCTCAAAGGCGGCCACGTCGTCCATATCAACATCGCCGTCGCCCTCGGGGAATCCGACCTCCGGCCGGTCAAAACAGATGCAGCGCGTCTCGGGAAAACCGTCGCCGGAGGGCGAGAAGCAGCGCTGCAGCAGGGCGAAGTCGGTCTGGTCTACGTCGAGGTCCCCGTCCGTATCGGCAAACGGTGACGGGCACGCGCAGACGGTGGTCGCACAGTCAGTCCCCAGACCCTTGAACGTGCCGGAGCACGCTTCAGGAGTCGTATCCAGGCACTCACCGGTTGACAGGCAGCAGGCCCCGCGGCAGGCGGTGGTCGCGCACTCGGTTCCGAAACCTGAGAAATTGCCGGGGCACGCGTCGAACTGGGTGTCCTGGCAGTCGCCGGTTGGCAGGCAGCAGGCGCCCCTGCAGTCGTCCGGACATGTCGTGCCAGGGCCGGCAAAGTGCCCCTCCGCGGCCTCGCAATCTACGGGGTGTCCGTCGGCGCAGCCACCGCCGCCAAAGCAGCACGCCCCCTCGGCATCGGGCAATCCTCCATCCAGCGCCAGGTTGTCAAAGGACAGCCACTTGGCGCCCCAGATCTCATTCTGAGAATTATCGCAACGGGTAAACTTCTCGCTGAGGCATGTCCGGTTACCCACGCAACCGCCGCTACCGTTCATCTCGCAGCCGATCGAGGCCCCGGCGTGCATCTTGTCAAAAGGCCCGGTGTATTCCCGCTTGATGCCGGTCACCCGGCTCTCGACCCACTGCCACTGGTCGTTGATGTTGATCTGTGTCCGGTGATGGATGTCCACGGTTGCGGTCTTGACGAAGAGCATGATCTCGTTCGTCGGCCCTCCCATCACGAAGCACTCGCTGATATTGCCGCTGGGGTGGTCCGTCCACCAGTTCAATGTTTCGCCGCCCGGCCCGGGGTGGTCGGGGTTGAGGATCCGCCACTTCAGCCCGTCGTAGAACGACAGATAGCGATTCATGGAGTACTGGTCGGTCCCCTCGCAGTGGCAGGGATTGTTGTCCAGCAGGGCGTTGGCCCCGATGGCGATTGCCGACCGCACGTTGGTCTGCAGCGGCGGGCAAAGCGGCGCTTCCGCCCGGGTCTCATAGGACTGGCAGACGAACGGCCAAGCTACCTGCGCACCGGTTGTCGGCGGCTCCTGCTGCTGGCACAAGGAATTGCAGTTGATGCAGCCCGCCCCGTTATCCGCCCCCACCAGGATGTAGTCCATCGGCGAACGCTTGGTGTTCGGGGGCGCTCCCGGATTATCCAGGAACAGCTCCATGACCCCGATGTCATACTTGACGTGGAGCCAGTCACCGGCAACGCCGTTGCCCCCGCACATGTCGAAGCGAAGCACCAGGGGATTCTGGTCCGTGCCGATCATGCGGTTGTATGCTGTCCCCCATTTACGCTGGATCTCATCCCGCAAGTCCACGGTCGCCTGGCCCAGACCCCCCTGACGATTGGGAAATCTCGTGCCGAAGTACTGAGAGCTGACCCATATGTCCTCGTCTTCTTGCTTGAACTCCACGCCGCACAGGTTGGGACCGTCATTGATGCTGGACGTGCGCACGAAGATGTGGTGGAACAAAGCTATACCGTAAGTGTCCGGGCAGGGCTCCGGCGGAAGGGGTGGGCACGCCGGCTTACCCATGGAGTCCAGGCAGAGCCGGTCCAGGTCTTCGCACCAGAGCGCCGAATAGTTGCACGCCGCATCGGTGCCGTACGTCTGACTGCACCACGTCTCGGCCAGGACTTCCATCGGAAGAGCGATGGCAAATGCCGCGAGAATCAGAAGCGTTTGTCGGTTCATCTTGTCGGACCCTCCAGGGGCATAAAAGAGTCTAAACCACTGTACATCACACCTTGCCACCCTCAGCGTTTCGAGCAGGGCGGCCCTTGCCGTGTCCGCCATCTACCGCAGCGGCACCATCCTCTGGCAGGCTGCTATGGCCAGATGCCAGATGACCGGGCCGCCGGCCGTCATTCGTGCCCGATGCCGAGCCCTCACTGGCACACAGTGGGTACGCCTGGTCCGCTCGCGCAGGCCTCAAAGGAGGCCACATCGTCCATGTCGACATCCCCATCGCCCTCGGGGAATCCGACCTCCGGACGGTCAAAGCAGATGCAACGGGTCTCGGGGGGGCCGAACTCGACAGGGTAGAAGCACCGCTGCAACGCGGCAAAGTCGACCTGGTCCACGTCGCCATCCGCGTCCGCATCGACGGATGGTGTCGGGCACGGACAAAAGCTCGTCGCGCAGTCAGTTGTCATACCCTGGAATGTGCCGGGGCACGCATCGAAACTCGTGTCGATGCATTCGGCGGTGGGCAGGCAGCAGGCCCCGTGGCAGGGGTTCGGTTCGCAGGCGATATTCGGTCCGGCCATCACCCCCTCCGCAGCAGCACAGTCCGCGGGTGATCCGAACGCGCAGCCTCCACCGGGCAGGCAGCAGGCGCCGTCAACCCCGTCAGGCAAGCCGCCGGTTATCCCGACATCGTCAAAATCGAGCCAGCGCGCGCCCCATCTTGTCTTGGGCGAGCCATCACAGGTGTCATAGGTGGGATGGATACAATGCCTGTTGCGGCCCTCGCAACTGTAAGTGGTGGTGCTGAGCTCACAGCCGATCGACGAACCGCCGTGAATCTTGTTGAATTTGCCTAGATAGAGGCGCTTGAGGCCGGTCACTGTGCTGGTGACGTCTACCTCTGAAGTACCGATCGGCGTGTGCCGCGCGCGCATCCAGATGTCTATCGTGTTGGCCCTGATGGTCATCTTGACATGATTGAGCTTCCGCCCGATCACAAAGTAGTTGCCAGGAGAGGTTGTGGTCCACACCGCGTTTTCGCCGGATGGTCCGGGAGAGCCGGGACCGCGGAGGACCCGCCACTTCAAGCCGTCAAACAAAGACAGGTAGGGATTCGTGGGCCACTGGTTGGCACCCAACTCGCAATGGCAGGGATTGGTATCCAGCAGGGCATTCATGCCGACCGCAATCGCGGTCCGCACGGTCGTCTGCAGCGGCGGGCAGTAAGGCTCTTCCTGTCGCTCTTCATAGGTCTGGCAGACGAACGGCCACGCTGACTGGACGCTGCTCATCCCCGGCATGCACGACGAGTTGCAGTTAATGCAGCCGGACCCGTTTGGGAGCCCCACCAGAATATAGTCCATCGGCGAACGGTTCAGGTTCGGCACACCGGTATCCAGGAACACCTCCATCACGCCGACGTCATACGCGCCGTGAAACGCGCCCTGGATGCCCGTGCCGACCTGGAACTGCAGTTCCAGCGGGTGGTCGTCCGTCGCGACCACGGCATTGTATAACGGGGATTGCCATTTGTACTGGATCCCCGCGGTCAGATCCACCGTCGCCTGGCCGAGATCACCGTAGGGGCTTCTCACCGCGAACGGCGGCGAGTTCTGGAATATGAAATCCTCATCGCCTTTGAACTCCACCCCACAGAGATTTCCGGAGTCATTCGTGCTGGAGGTTCGCGTCCAGTGTTCGCGAATGATCTTCCAGCTCCAGGGGACGGCGGCGTGGGTGCTGCCGTCAGGATCGGTGGTATACGGGCATGGCTCCGGCGGGGGCGGCGGACATGCCGGCGCACCGTTGCAGATCCGGTCGATGTCGTCGCAGTGAATGGCGGTGTTGTGGCATGACGGGTCGGCCGGCATGTACATGTCGTTGCACTCGGTGTCGGCCAGAGCCTGGACCGGAACGAGAACGGCACACGCCACGAAAAGGAGAATTGCGTGTCGAGTCATCTTGACTGATCCTCCCAGGAAAAGAACCTTGTTCATCTCGACCCCTGCCCCCCGTCGTCAACCCTATCGAACCTCAGCCAGACCAGACCTAGAGCCGGTGTTCGACACTGTTGTGTCTCTCTGCCGCTCGCCTCTGTCCCGCAAGAGCGCAGAATCCCCCCGCGGGCCTCGCTCTCCGCAGAAATATCCTCGCGTCATCATCTTCGCCGGGCGGCGCGACTACCCGCCCGCACGAACCCCACACTGAACTTCACTCACCGCCGCCGGATCATCATCAGCATACCGAGACCCAGCAGAGCCACTACGCTTGGCTCGGGGAGAGTGACGATCTCGCCGCCCGTGCTGAGCCAGGTCTCCTGGCCGAGGCCGGTGGTACCGCTGTACCGTGCCTTAACCTGAACAGTGTAGGTCGTGCCCTCCAGCAGGCCCGCGATCGTTTTCGTTGCCCACAACGCATCGGTTCGCCAGACAACAGAGCTGCCCACCGTGCCATCCGACTGCAGCCAGTTCGTACCGAGCGTATACCCGCCGCCACCGATGGTGATCGCATACTGGGCGAAGAGATTGCCCGAGTTGCCGCCCGGTTCCACATTCAGATCGAAGCTCGTTTCCGTCACATTGCTGCTCGCAGGTGCTGGCGGCACGTAGGCGTGATAACCCAGCACGTCATCCCAGTACGTGAGCAGGCTGCCGTTGCTGGAGTACCTGTCACTGTGAAGAAAGACCGTCACACTGGTGCCGGTTGCGTTCCCGCCCGCCAGCGTCGACCCGCCCGTCGTGACCATCTGGTGCCATTGTTGCTTTTGCGTCCCGCTGGGCAGCCAGTTCATCAAGGCGGTAGCGGCCGGGGCCGAAGTACCTCCGTCCCATGCCACCCGAATAGACGTCTCGTTGTAGGTGCCCGCCGAATCGGGCCAGACCCAACCCCCGAACGTGAACGCGTCGCCGGGGTTCGCATCGATCGTCTGCTGGATGCCGAAGTAAGCGGCGTTATTCGTCGCATTGCCGGCTAGCCTTTGTGAGGACAACCCACCATGTTTATTGGTGGTTTCCTTGGTCTGTTGGGCCCCACTAAGTCCTCCATAGGAGTAGTATGTCCACGGCGAGGCCACCTGATTGAGTGCACCGCCAACGAACGGGTCCTCCATCCCGCCATTCTGGAGCTCGTATAGCCCCATCGCCGGGGACAGCATGGCAGTGACCCCCGCTACAACAACCAGTATTGTCAATAGTCTGTTCACTTTTGACCCTCCTTCTTTTTTGTGACCTGCGCAGTTCTCGCAAGACCTCGGACGACTCGTTCGACGCTGAAATGCTGCTATCCGGTGCCTGCCGTCGCGGGTCGTTGTACGGATTTGATCGATCGCGCTCGCGTCACCCCTGCAACCGCGATACTTTCACCGCAGCCGCGAACGGGCACCGTTTCAGCACACCCACCAGACTAATACGTCGGCAACGTAATGTCAACAGAAAAGCCCGAAAATCTGTATGCAACATTCGACATAGCAAGCCAGGGTATGTTTTTGAATCTCAGGTTTAATCGCGGCCTATGAGCGGTGTTGCTGGCGCCGCCCTGATTGCAGCCGTTAGTGCTCATAAGTCATTCAACAGAAAGGACTTAAGTGATCGCGAGATTGCACTTGTCGGAGATGGCGCGAGGCGCGCTGCAGAACTGCCACATCAGAACCCGGACTCTGACGACAGGACAACGACCGCTGCTCTATCACGGAGAACCGTCAGGCGGAGGGCTTCATGCCGATTCCACCTTCTTGGCCAGTTCGGCTTCCCAGGAGCCGACCAGATGCCGCCGGAGCACCCTCTTCGCCTCGTCCGGATCCCCGCGCAGGATCGCGGCCAGAGCCTCCCGGTGGTCTGCAATGCTGCGTTCTTCCCGTTTTACCCACTCGGGCCCTCCTCTGATTGCGGCGTGCACGATCGGTACCGGCGCGTGGCGGTACGCGATTGTCAAGGGCTCGTTTCTCGCCGCCTCAATCAGCGATTCGTGGAATCGCCAGTCGGCCTCGACCGTGCTCAAATGGTATTCTTCATCGACCAACTGCGCAAGTAGGTCGCAGGCCGACGACAATCTCTCAAGGTTCGCCGGCGTATTGAGCCCGGTCGCACAGATGATGTCGATCGCACACCCCTCCAGGGCCAGGCGGACCAGCAGGATGTCGAGCTCATCTTTCTGCGTGAGTACAGGTACGACGTAACCGGTCTTCTCACCGCGCCGGATCAAACCCTCCGATCCCAGCCGTGCAAAAGCCTCGCGCAGCGCCGTGCGGTTCACCCCCAGCCGAGCCGCCCACTCCACCTCTGCCAGTCTCGACCCCGGAGGGATCTGCTGAAGAATCAAGTGGCGACGGAGCTGGTTGTAGGCCGCATCGCGCTGGTGCTCTTCGCGAACGCGCCCCAGCGGCAACGTGGGAATACTCGATTTGTGCATTGTTCTGCTCATGCATCCGAGTATAGCACGATGTCGACGTAAAAGCACATAATTCTGGCGCCGAAAAAAACCTTACCTGGCGGCGCCTTTGACCGTGTTCGGGATGACGGGCCCCGCCTGAGGACAGTACCCTGGCCGCAACGGCCCAGCGGGCTGGCCGACTGGAGGCGGGAGAATGCCCCCATGCCATGCGCGGGCTTCCCCAGGCCGCAGCCTGCGCCTATAAAGCTACTTCAAATAGATACAAGTCGTTTGAAAGGTCGGTGCTCCATGGGTCTTCCCCCGACAGGACCCCTGATTGCATCGATCTCAACCAGAGTCGTCCTGTTCGCTCATTCATATGAAGGCAGGCGATCGAGTGGCAGTGATGCTTTCCCCTCTGTAACTACTTTAAGCAAAATAACTTATAAAATAAAGTAGGTTTTTTGAAAGTTGGGGCTTGGCGCCGATAGCTCGTGTCGATACAATTGTCAACAGAAAGATAGGCTATATTGTAGCCAGAACAGGTCTTGGTACTGGTCACGTGATCGGATCTTCGGGAGTGGCTCATGTTCCCATCCAGACGCATCAAGTCGGTCGTGGTTACGCACACAAGAAGCGCCTTTACCCTCATCGAGGTGCTGGTGGTGGTGGCGATTATCGCCCTTCTCGTGGCGATACTCTTGCCATCCCTCCAGAAGGCCCGAGACCAGGCAAGGCGGGCCGTCTGCGCGTCGAACCTCCACACACAGCATATCGCCATGCGCTCATACGCAAGCGACCACCGGGACTTCCTGCCGTGGCGAGGGTGGTTCTCCTACGACGTGTCCGAGGTTCCCAACGAAGCGTATGGTCGCGGCGGCTCGAGCCACAAGGTTCTCGTGAACCTGGCCCTGCTCATGGGCAAGCATATGGGCCATACCAAGGCTCCGAAGAGAGGCACGATACCGGGTGACGAATGGGACGTCCTTTACTGTCCGACCACGAGCGCGGAATACAGGTCGGGGAATCTTCGCACGCTATGGGACCCGACTTACGACTTCACGGCCGGCGGCTACAACTACGCGCTCCCGATGGCCCGGCGTACGGGTGCCCCCAAACTCGCGATGGATGTTTATCCGCGAGACCTGGGCAAACTCGACGGGTCCGAGAGACACGATCGATGGGTCGGGGTGCTGGAGCGAAAGGCAAACGGTGGTGACCCCCTGCGCCTGATGCCCCGAGGCGTGCAACCCCTCGTCATGGACTTTGTGATCGGCGGTGGCCGGCCGCCGCACGGGGAGTACGGAGTCAACGTCTGCTACAGCGACGGGCATGCGAGGTTCCTCAAAACCAAGCAACTGGAGTTCCTCTCGAGCGGCAGCGACGCGTCCTTTGAGCTCTGGTACTACGCCATGCTTCACCCATGAAACGGTAGCCGCTACCGGTTCTCACCGCATCTGGGATCATCCGAGGCAAAAGAACACTCACGCGTAGCCGCCGGAATGCAAAGCGGTCAGGGGCAATCCGGGGAGGGTCCCCGCGGTTCTGCGTGAGCCTGCGTCGCTGGGTCGCTCATTTGTACGAGACTTGCATGAGCAGCGTTCGCTCGGCTCAGGCCACCAGTTCGGCGGCGGTGGGGCCCGAGCCGGACATCCTGCGGCAGACTTCGTACAGATCATCGCGAGCAAGCAGATTGACCAGCACGGGGTCGAACTGGCGGCCGGCGCACCGGATGATCTCGGTTCGGGCCTCCTCGATGGGGCGGGCCTTGCGGTAGGTGCGGCTGGTGGTGATCGCGTCGAAGCTGTCGGCCAGGCACACGATCCGGCCCAGCAGGGGCACTTCCTCGCCGACGAGATTGAACGGATAGCCCGTCCCGTCGAACCGGTCATGGTGGTGAAGGACGCCGGGAATAATGTCATCGATCTGCCGCACGCCCTGCAGGATGTTGGCCCCGATCTGCGGGTGCCGCTTGATCTCGTCGTACTCGTTCGGGTCCAGCAGTCCCTCCTTGCGGAGCACGGCCTCCGAAATCCCGATCTTCCCGATGTCGTGCAGCAGACCGCAGAGGTAGGCCCGCCGGCACTGGGCCTCGCCGTTCCCGGCCAGCGACGCAATGTGACGGCTGAGCCAGGCCACACGCTGGGAATGCCCGCACGTGTACGGATCCTTCGCGTCGATGCTGCTGACCAGCGCGTGCAGCATCCCCATGAACAACTGTTCGAGATCGTCGTAGAGCCGGGTGTTCTCGAGAAAGGCCGACGCTCTCTGAGCCATGGCCCCGACGAAACGGGTCTCCTCTGAGCCGAAATCCAGTCCGTCGCGGCGGTTGATGGCCAGCAGACCTCCGAACGTTGTCTTGCTGCTCGACAGGGGCAGGAGAATGAGTTGATTGAGCCATCCGCCGGCCCAGGCCAGGTCGGGCCGATCGCTGACGTCGTTCACGACGACATAGGGCCCCGCATTCGGTGTCAGGTGCCTGGCCTGTTCGTACAGACGCACCAGATCGGCTCGCGGGACGTCCAGTGGCCCGGCGACGACGCAGAGGGGCTCGGTATCGGGGTTGCCATCCAGACTGATGACCGCCGCGCAGCTTTCCACGATGGTCGCCGCGATCAAGTCCCGGCACATCCGTTCGAAGAGAACCGCCGGCTTGTGCGAAACGGTCATTTCGGCGCTGAGCCGGTACAGCAGGTGAAACTGCTCGTAAGCGTCGGCAAGCTGTGAGGACAGGTCCTCGATATCCCTTCGTGCCAGGGCCTCACCGGCCACCGATTCCACCTCACGCGAGAGAATCTCGGAGAAGACCTGCAAGTCACGCTCCTCGTGAACGCGAACCGTGCCGGCGAACTGCCCGGTCACGGCCGGGTCCAGCCCGCAGGAGTCGCAAAAGCGGCGGAGGTGATCCAAGTCTCGAAACGTCGAGGTCAGAGCACAGATCAACACTGCTCCCACGGTGCGCCGGCGACAAGTGACCGGCACGCCGGCAACCAGAATACCCGATCCCGGAGTCAGTTCGGCCGTGACAGGCCCCATGCAGAGCACGGCCCGCGCGATTTCCGTGAGCCGAAACCAGGCCTGTCTCGACTGCCCGGCCACAAGCTCCCAGAGGGGACGCGAAGACTGCGTGCTCTCGATGCGTTCCGCCCTCTCGTCCCATAACGAAATCCACAGGTCCAACTGCGTCCAGGGCTGCGACCAGTGCCGGAAAGCCGCGCTGAGCAGGTAGCCGGATTCGTTTTTGGCCTTCTGGATGAAACCCCTTTCTGTTAACGGATCTTCTTCTTGTCGAGTCGATCATCCCCAGGATCTCATCGGCTCGCCGGTTGTCCCTGCCCGGTTACGGCTTGCCGGCCGGAACCAGTTCCAGCAGTTCGTTCGCGCAGTCCAGTATTTCCCGCGGACTGAACGGCTTGTCGATCACCCTGCGAATGCTCGCGCGTCTCATTTCCTCGTCCGATATCGCAATCCCCCTGGCGGTCAGGAGAATCACCGGCACCTCGCTCGTGGCCGGGTCGTTCCGCAGCCTCGCGCAGAGCTCCAGGCCGCTCAGGCCGGGCATCTGATAATCAGTAATGATCAGGTCCGGCGGGTCGGAGCAGGCTAGGTCATATGCGGACAACCCGTCCTCCGCCTGGATCACCGCGAAGCCGGCATTCTGAAGCTTGATCGACAGCACGTTCAGAATGTGCGTCTCGTCGTCGGCGATCAGAACGCGTTTCTGCTTCACCATCATGCGAGGATGCTCCTGAATCCAGCCTTACCGGGAAACGCAGGGACATGGTCGTGCCCTGCCCGTGCTCGGAGGCCACGCTGACCTTGCCGCGATGCACGGTCTCGACGATGTGCCGGACAAGGTTGAGCCCGAGTCCGGTGCCCTTGGCAATGCCCGCGCTATCCCGCGTGCGGTAGAACTTGTCGAAAATGCGCGGCAGGTCGCCCGGCTGGATGCCGATGCCGTCGTCGGTGACCGTCAGGGTCACGTGGGATGCCTCGCGGTCCAGGGCGGTGGCGACGCTCACGTGGCCGCCGCGGGGCGTGTACTTGATCGAATTGCCGACTACGTTCATCACCGCTTGTTGCAGCAGGTCGCGGTCGGCCTGCAGACTGGGCAGATCCTCGCCGGCCTCGAATGCCAGCGAGAGCGATTTCTCCTCGGCCTGTGGCGCGAGCGTGTTGACCACGTCGCGGGCCACGTTGTTGATCGGAACGCACTCCCGGCGGACCGGCAGGGCCCCCGCCTCGATCCGCGAGATGTTCAGCACGTTATTGATCAGCCGCTGCAGGCGGCCGGTCTCGCCCTCGATGATCTGGTAAAACTCGCGGCGCTGGCCGTCGTCGTGGGCTTCGTCGTCCACCAGCATCTCGACGTAGGCCCGGATGCTCGACAGCGGGGTCCGCAGTTCGTGCGACACCGCCGACACGAGGTCCGTCTTGAGCTGGGCGACCTCCCGCTCACGGGTGACGTCGTGAAAAGCCGCCACCATCCCCTGCAGCCCCCCTGACTCATCGAGCACTCTCGAGCAGGTGATCTTGAAAGTCCGCGCGTTGCCCCGCGGCCCGATCGAATACTCCGCCTGCCGGCTGTGCTGCTGCCTGCCGATGCTCGCCGCATCTCTGAGCATGGCCGCCAGGGGGGCGTCGGCGATGATCTCATGGACGGGTCGCCCGTCCGACTCGGCGAGCCGGAATCCGAACGTCCGCTCGGCCGCGGAGTTCGCCAGCGTCAGGCAACCGTCGGAATCGATCGCCAGGACCGGGTCGCAGATGCTGTTGATGACAGTCTCAGTGTGGCGTTTCTCGGCATCGACCGCCCGCATTCGGGTATCGAGGTTCCTTTGTTGCCGGCGGAGGCCGTCCATGCGGCGGCACACCAGGGCAACGTAGTCGTCGAGCGCTCGCATCACGGCCCTCAGTTCGTCGGGTACGGGCGTTGAGATCTGGTCGAGGGGCGTCGCGCCGCTTGCCAGATCGCGAAGCCGCATCTCGACCTGTTCGAGAGTCCGCTGGGTCATGTAGCGACCCAGGAGCAGCATGGCGAACGCCAGGCTGATCAGCAGCCCGCAGACCGTCCAGGTGATGAGGCGATCCTCCCGCGCGATGTGCTGCATGACTCCCGACAGTTCGAGGACGGCCAGGACGGTCACGACAATCAGCAGCAGCAGGGTCAGCCACAGCGTTCTCTGGTAGGAGAACAGCAGATTCCCGGGCTTGCGGCGGTCTGTGCCGGCCGCCGAGGGAAGACCTGTCGTTTCGCCGCACGCACTCATGGGCTTCAAGCGCCCCTCCGGGGCAGTCGGGCGGCGGCACCCGGCGAAGGGTCGCGTGTCCGATTGCTCCAGCTTTAGTTTCGGTCTGCAGGCGGCGTTGCTTGATGCACCAGGGGCGGCAAACCGCCGTCGCGGGGGCCGCCGCATGGTCCGAGTCTCAATAGCCGCCGTACGCCGATAAAACAGGCCTTTTCGCGAGGCGGCAGATCCGTCGTCCGCGCGTGGAAGCGGACCTGGCGGACGGCCCCGATCGCGATCCGTCAGACCCCGTCGGCCTGCTCCCCGGCCGAGCGAGACGCTTGATGCAAAAGGTTGGTCACGAGAGGGTCCGGAAGGGGGGCGAGATGGTGGTTCCGCGGCCGGACCTTATTGCCCCGAAGCCTCGTGCCCCGCGGCAACACGGCGGCTCTCCAACCAGGCGACCAGTTCAGCGACCGTCGTTCCCGGCCGAACCGCCAGTGTGGGAGTGAGGCGGTCGTGCTGAATCGAGTGCGCTCGGGGCGCGCCGTGCCCGTTCAGCAGGCAGGCAACGGGGCTCCACCTCTGATCGCCCGCCGGCCGGCTGGCCGGCAACATGGGATTGACGCCCAGGCGGAACACGGGATGCCCGTCTGTTTCAGTCAACATCCATCGGGCGGGCGTGCCGGCGGCGCGTTCAAAAGTAGCCGATATGACGGCCAAGGCCTCGGGAGTCATGCGATCCAGCGGCACATCCACGACGATCTGCCCGTCCGGCAGCGTGCGGTCGACCAGGCGGCCCAGCCATTCGATGGAGTACTCGGGGTATCCCTCGGCCCGCCTGGAAGGCTGGCCCTGCTGGTACACGAGATCGTAGACCTGGTGATCGAGGTGCAATGAGCGAAAGGGCGACGTCCGCGAGATGCGCGTCCTGCCGGGCGGGCGGGGAATCGATTCCCTGCCATGCCCGATGGCCCGGGCCGGGAGGATGTCGACGCGGGCGGTTCCCAGCCCCGGCCAGTTGATGACGCTCCGCCAGTCCACGCCCACCAGGCACACCCGGCGGGCGGAAGGCAACTCGGTCGCCGCCAGCCAGCCCAGGTTGGCGGACAGAGGCTGCATCGCCTGGGAGGCCTCCCACCGGTCCCATCGCCGGGTCGCCGCGGGAAACACCACGATCGCCGCCGCCAGCGACGCGAAAACCAACGCCAGCCGCCGGTGCCGGACGCGGGCGGCCCGGTCCTCTTCGTAAACCTGTACGATGCCTCCCAGAGACATCATCAGCAAGGAACCGGCGGCGATCAGGCCGACCGCTCCGAGGGCCCCGGCCGCCCACCAGTGGGCGCACATGAACCCGGCCGCCAGGCCCGCCAGCACCGCGCTGGCAAGCTGGGCAAAACCCTGGCTCGGGCTGCCCGCCCTGGCCATCCAGGCCAGCTCCGCGTAGTGAAGCGCGTAGCCGAACGGCAGACCCAGAAGCAGGAGCTGGATCACCGTGCCCAGCGGGCTTGCGGGATGGAAGGCTGCGAGCGTAGCCGCCGTCCCCGCGCCGACACCCGCGGCCCACGCGGCCATGCCGCAGCCGGACGTCGATCGGGTCTGGTGCCGTGCGTGCCACCAGGCGGCCGCCGCGCCGATTCCCAGGACGCTGATGTACAGGCCCCAATGGCCCGCAGCCGATGTCGAGCTATGCCCGTCAGCCGCCCGGCACATAACCCACCCGGTGCCCGCCAGTCCGGCCGCGACGCCCCAGAGGACCAGTGAAAGCCAGATGAGCCCCTCCGCGCCGCCGGTGAGCTCGGGCCCGCCCGGCTCGTCCTCGGGCAGCGAGGACAGCCCGTCGACGTGCTGGGACATCTTCGCCGCAAGGGCCGCCAGTATGAACACCGGCAGTATGCCCGCCATGAACTGCTGTCCGCCGGAGAGGGCCCCGGCCGCCCACCGGGTCTGAAGCACCAGCGCCAGACCCAGCCCCAGCAGGAGACCCGCGACCGCTCTCGGAGGATGCTGGGCCGGCTCCGCCCGTCCTCGCACCGTGGCCAGCGTCGTGATCAGCAGACCGTGCAGAACAAACGTGGGCCCGATCACCAGCGCGGCACCGAGCCACTCCAGCCCGGACAGCGTCAGGTTGGTCCAGAAGAAGTGCTGTAGCATGTAGTGGTATAATCGAGCAAAAGGAGACATGAGCAGGAGCGTCAGGAACGACACCAGGCCGGACGCGCAGGCCAGGACTGAGATCGACAGCCAGACCAGCGAATCGTCGCGGCTGCGCACCGCCCTGAGCATCCAGAACGTGCCCGTCGAGTCGGCGTCCGGTTCGGTGGAACGCCGGCTTCGTCTCTGAATGAACCGCGCGATCCCGAGTATGAGCCTGCCCGGAAGCCAGGGCCCCACGGTGGCCGCCAGAAGGGCGATGGCCGCGACCATGGCGGCGCTCTCGGGCTCGGGGCCGATCACGGCTGCCACCATCCTCTTCGCGGCCGCGCATTGCCAGCCGACCGCCATGCCCAGGAGAATCATTGCCACATTGGTGGCCAGCGGGCCGTCGAGCATCGCCTGCTTCCAGTCGGCTGTCGTCGGCAGCAGCCGGTGCCGCCTGCCGCCGCTCAGAGCAGTCGACACGCTTTTCGGAGCGGATGTGCTTTCGGCGGGCGGCGGCGGGGCGGTCGGCGCGGCCTGAGCGTCGGTCCTGCGGGGGCGGCCGGTTGAAGAGGATGATCGAGTTGTTCTGCGTCTGCCCGCCATTTCGTTTGGACCCACGCGAGTGAATGCCCGCGGTTGCCTGTCGTCTCGTTTTCGACGGACCGTTCAAATACCGCAGCATATCTGATTTGGTGATCAGGGCCAGAGCAGGGTCGTCTGGAGCGGGTCGAACCACTCCTGTTTGCCTGTATCGGTCTGGATGATGAGGCCCCCGACCGGGTCAACCGCGACGGTGGTGCCGGCGTACTCGTGACCCCGGCTGCGAAGCCGTACCCTCTGGCCGATCGCTTCCGCATAGCGATCCCACTCGCGCCGAGTGGATTCTCTGAGATCCCTGCGCCCGGGCCGTGCGGCCGGTGGGGCCAGCCATTGGTCGAGACGCTGCAACAGCGACCGGGCGACTTCGACGCGGTCGATCGGACCGGTGGCCTCCATCTCCAGCGAAGTGGCCAGCGACCGCAGTTCGGGCGGGAAGTGGCCGGCGTGCTGGAGGCAGTTGATGCCGATCCCGATGACCCACGCCCGCCGACCACGCCCGATCGGACGGGACTCGATCAGGATGCCGCCCAGCTTGCGCCCGCCCGCGCGCAAATCATTTGGCCACTTGATGGTCGGAGTGATTTCGGTGCTCTGGCGGATGGCCTCGCAGGCCGCGACGGCCGAGACCAGAATCAGGTGCCCGGAGAACTGCGCGGTGATGGACGGACCGGGGTGTTGCGAGTCGTTCCTCGCTCCCGGCGCCGGGCTTGCTGACAGCAACGCTCCAGCCGAATCCATCTCCGAGTTCGTGGGGACCAGAACGACGCTGCACAGGACGCTGGCCGCTCTCGGCGAGAGCCAATGCCTGCCCATTCGACCGCGCCCGGCGGTCTGGAAGTCGGCCATGACCACTAGGCCGTCCGCCTCCCGGCCGTCAAGACCGCCCAGGGTGGTTACCGACTGGAGGGCCAGCGAATTGGTGCTCGGCGTCTCGGCCACGCTGACAATGTGCCGGCCGACCCGCTTAGGGGTCCACCCTGCTTGCAGTTGCTCGGCGCTCAGCGTTGGTCGCGATCGATGTGGCATGACCGAACGGTAACCGCCGAAGGCCGTAATCGCAATTCGCCGCTCATCACCGCAGCCGGCCAGAACTCCTCACACGCTGAACAACGCAGTGCGCGCGCGGGAACCTGCAACGATGTCGCGCTGTTGGGCGTGATCTTCCGTTTCTTGCCCTATCTCGTCGCGCTCACCGACGCGATGGTGTCCGCTTCAGGGGGCAAGGAGTTGCCCGCGGGCGTGTAGTCGGCGCTCACCACGTAAGCCCTGATCTCGGTGGCGTCCTCGTCGTGGCCGCCCGTGGTAATGTCGCATGACCACGTCCCGTCCGCCTGAATGGGTGTGAGCGGTGCCGCAAACGTCGGCTTGACCCACCACCCACCGTCGACATTGATGTAGACCACCACCTTGCAGGCAAGACGGTCGACGTTGTGTGTGATTCCGGTCAGGTTATCGAAGCTGCCCTGCGCGGGGACGAAGGTGAACTCGATCGAAGGCGTGGCATCTGCCTCGACGGTGATCGTGACCGTGGCGACGTTGCTCTCAAGCTCGCAGTCGCCGGCCCTGAATGTGAACTCATCCTGCCCCGAGAATCCCGTGCCGGGCGTATACGTCAGGTTCGGAGCAGCGCCCGTGAGGGTCCCGTTGGAGGGGCCGGACACGACGCTGTACGTCAGGTCATCGCCCTCGGGGTCCGTGGCCGCGATTGTCACCGCGACCGGGGTATCCGTCGCCGTCGAGAGCGATTGACCCGTCGCGACTGGAGCTTGATTCTGCTTCAGATTTCCGTCGGTATCATGTATGCCCCAGTGCGGCCCGATGTCGTTGCCCCCGTCGGACTCATGCTTCCACGGCTGGTCGTAAGCCTCGAAGTAGATAAAGGGAACCGTCGTTTCCCCGAGAAGCTGGAAGTAACACCGCTGCTTGGCGATGCTGGCGTCCGGATGGCCCGCGGTGGGAAAGCCGGTCTCGCGGATCACGGTCGTCTTGTCCCCCGCGAGCGACGTAAGCTCGCCGTAGTTCTGGACCAGCAGGTCGACGGCCTCCTGCGGGTCGTGAGCCTCGTCCCACCAGCCGTAGATGTTGGCCGCGACAAAGTCGACCATGCCGATCAGATCGGCGTTGTCGCGCCAGATGGTCCACGGCTCGGAGGTGGTGACCGCCCTGCAGGTCCCGCCGCGGACGGTCTGAATCGCCGACGAGAGCTGCTCCTTCGTGTAGCGTGCCGCGTAGATCCCTTCATTGCCCACGCTGTAGAAGTCGACGTCGTCCTTGAGGCTGATCGCCGTCTGGATCTCCTGCGTGCCGACGATGTCCCAGATGCCCACCCCGACCACCGTGAAGCCGACCTGCCGGGCGAGGCGGGGAATGCTGCCGGCCGTGCCCGCTGCGGTGTAGGTGACGATGCCGCGATAGCCTTCCTGGTAAAGCTGCTCAAGGTTGGCCTGAATCTGCGCTTCGGTCGGCTCCAGCACGAGGGGCTCGTAATGGTTCGGGGCGTAGTCGATCCACTTTTCCGTGCCGCTCGTCAGACCATCGAGAAAGGAGAGGTCGATCTCAGTGCACACAGGCGGCTCGGGTGTCGGAGAGCACCCTCCACACAGAACCAGCGGGATGATCGCAGCGAAGCTCAGGGCTCTCGGTTGTCTCACGGATTGCTCCTTTCGTCCTTGTGTTTCCTCCGGCATACGCGGCAGCTGCGGTCGGTTTCCGCCTGCGAGATGAGAAGGCAGACAGTGGCGGGGCACGCAGCACCGCTGTCATTGTCCCGAGCGGCCAGTCCCGGGGTCAAGACGCGGGGTTTCGGGCAGACGCAGACGCGGGGACGCTCGCCAAGGCGGGTAAACTCCGACACGGGGACACAGAGACGGGCGGGGGAAGTGGGGCGGCGGTCGGTGGGTTGAAGTAGGGCTGCAAGTTGGGTTTGCTTGGCGCGGGCAGTGTCGCCAAGGGACAAGAAGAAGGACGGGGCAAGATGGGGCTGTTGATGGACGATCGCCGATTGGTGATCGCCGCTCGCTTGTTGGGTTCGTTCCGCAAAGCGGGCTCCGAGTCGTCTGCCCCAGCGCTCGGCCCAGGCGTGGGCTCTGGATGGCAGAGTCCAGGCGAGTCGAATTGTCAAAGAGCTGAGGACGGCGGGCTGGCCGCCAGGGGCGCGGTTCGTTCCACTGCCGACAGCCGCGCAGCACCTCCGCTGGTCCCGTTGAATGGATAACACGGCGGGGTGTTCGGCGGGGTACGGTTGAATCAGAACAGGCGGGGCGGCAGTGACGGATGAAGAATCGCGTCTGGGCGTGGACGGGATTGCCTGCCCCACCCAGTGGGAGTAGGCTATTCCTCGCTTGTCGTGCCTGTCTTGAGGCAGCCGGAGTATTTGTTCGCCAAGGGGCGCGGTGGCGATGATGGGGTGGATCGGGTTAGTCGGGGCTGAAGAAAGGGGATGCACGGCCGGGCGGGCATGGATGCGAAACCGATGGACACGATCGAGCCCTCCGCTCTTATCCGTGATATCGGTGACATCCGTGGTCAAACGATCGCGTGACTGTGCATGACGCAGGACGGGAGAAGAACCACGGATTTCACTGATGACACGGATGAAGATGGAAAGGAGTTACGTCACTGTTTCGACGCCAAAAAAGGGGCTGGATGCAAGGGTGTCAAGAGTCAAGACTCGACCCCGCATGAAGCCGTTTCGCATTGGTAACAGCCGCTTAGGTTTGATATCTGCAGCTATATATCGGATTCGTGGGTCGAATGAACGAAAGAGGATCAGACAAGTCGCCTGCACAGTCCCACGCAGAGCCTAATCGCGCTGGGTACAGGCTTCCAGGGGATCTGCCATGCGTCAACTGCGGATACAACCTCCGCACATTGAACTCTGCGGGCGTGTGTCCTGAGTGCGGCATCGCCGTGGCCACATCGATTGAGTTTAGAGGCAAGCTTACTCCACGGCAGGTCAGAAGACGCGCGGTTCTCTACTTGGTTGCCAATCTGGCGGCTTTCTACTCGCCGGGTGTTCTGCTTGCGGCCGTTATGCCCAACAGAGACCCTATTCGTCTGATTGGCTGCGTGATACTTGGCCCCACGCTTCTGTTGAAGCTGTTGGTCGGTATCCGTCCTGTCGACCGCATCTTGTATCTGACCGGCGAAATTCGCATGATC
>CAZPIO010000153.1:0-18994 GCA_964586235.1 uncultured Planctomycetales bacterium | reverse complement strand
CAGGCCCGGGTCACCCTGCATCGATGCCGGTGACAACAGTATGCTGCCCCCCGATTTTACCGATCTCGATGCCGATAGTGACACCGGCGAGCCAACGTCTCTCGACGCCTTCGGTTATCCGCGATTCGAGGATGATCCGTCAGCCCCGGACAGCGGTATTGGCACCCCTCCGATGGTTGATATGGGAGCCTACGAATCCGTCCCGCTCTGCCCGGCTGATCTTGACCTTGACCGGGACGTCGATCATGTTGACCTTCTGACTCTGGAATCGTGCGCGACCGGGCCGGGAATTTCCTATAATGACGACGCGTGCGAAATGGCAGATCTGGATGACGATCTCGACGTCGACCAGACGGATTTCAGCCTGCTTCAGCGATGTCTAACCGGGCCGGGAATCGTGATGGGGCCGGCATGTCTGGAGTAAACCACTGATTTTCCCCACGTCGCGCTGCAATCATTCACGGCGCAGCATGGCTTTTGCGGATGACACATGCGCAAGCTGAGTGTCGACGTTATTCATTGGGAGGTAGTCAAATAAGAAGAGTTGCGGGTCTATAAGGACCCCTGATTCTTGCGTGCTTCATCCGGTTGCTGGCCATCCGGTCCACCCCGTAGGCTACTCACAGGAGGTGCGACTATGGACAACAAGCAGACAACGCTGACAAGGCAGCAGTTGTACGAGCAGGTCTGGTCCACGCCGATGCGAAGACTCGCAAAACGGTACAACCTATCGGATACGCGGGCACGCACCCGTGTGCCGGCGAGCTCTCTGCGACGATGAGGCGGTTGAGCCGATGCGGTAACACCTTGCGAATACCGGCGATAAAAGAACGACCCCGGGCGCTCTCGTGGCCCGGGGTCGTCTGTTAACTGGTCGGTCGCCTGGTTCGCAACCTGGATTGAACCTCCCCGAGTAGGACTCGAACCTACAACAACCCGGTTAACAGCCGGGTGCTCTACCATTGAGCTATCGGGGAATCGTCTGGGCCTGCTCCGGACCCAGTCCTCTTGCTGTCGGAAGCGTGGTTCCGACACGCAGGGACTCACCGCCCCCGTGCGTTGGCACGCCGCATTCCGAATACCTAACTGTATTCGATTTCGGCAACGAGTCAATAGCTCCTTAGAATCGGCCCACAGGGGCTGTTCCGACGCCGTCACCGACGCCTCATAACACGCTTTGATATAACGAGATAGGCCCCCCACCTGCGTCAGTCTGGTGAGCACCTGCCCGGTGAGGGCGGCAGCTCGGCCCGCGGGCTGGACGGGTGTTGCCTCCAGCAGCCGCCGGAGCGGTCCTCGACGCACAAGACGCAATCGGCGTTCATGTTACATTCAGTCGATATTGATGTTACGTTCTCGCGGTGAGGTTGGCCGTCAGCGAGGCCTTCGGGCTGGGAAATGGCCATGGGCGCACAATTGTTCAACTGTTTACTAAATCGATTGACCAACCCGGCAATCCGGGATATGATGACATGACCTAAAGACGGGACAGCGTCTCAATGATCGATAAAAAAGGGTCACTTCGGCCTACGATCCGAGCCATCGCCAATATGGCCGGCGTATCGCGAACCACGGTCTCGCTGATTCTCGGCAACCGGCAGGACATGATTGCGCGCTTCCGGTCGGAGACCGTACAGAAGGTTCGTCAGGCGGCCGAATCGCTGGGGTACCGGACGAACCTGCTGGCACTGAGCCTCCGGAGCCCGCGGCCGAGCTTCTTCGGCCTGGTACTCCGCGGGCCGGGCCACGGTGACCCGGGGTCCGTCTGGTGGCACCGTCAGGCGTTCGAGGGCATGTTCCTGGCCGGGGCCCTGGATGCCTCGCGGGCCCTGCGACTTCACCCGGTCGTCGCGACCCAGGACCTTCCGGACCCTCAGGAGGCCCTCGTTGTATGCCGGGAAGTTCTCGACGGCGGGGTGTTCGGGGCCGTGGTCCGCTCACCGACACCTGTCATCACCGACATGCTTCGCGGGCAGATCGAGCGGAAGATGCCTGTTGTCATGGTATTCCCCGAGGATTGCTCGCGTTGTCAATCGAACAGTATTGACCTGGACAACGTTGAGACGGGCCGGGTCGCCGGCCAGTTGCTCTACGCTGCCGGCCACCGCCGTTGGCTGGCCGTGCTCGAACACAAGACGTGGGAGGCCCTGCGTGTACGCCTCCAGGCACTGAAGCATTTCGCTGACGAGGCGGGTGCGAGCGTCGAGGTGGTCGATCTCCCCCCCACCATCACGATCGACGAGGCGTCAAGCTGGCTGCCTCCCAGATTGCGGGAACTCCGGCCCGATGGGATCTATTCGCCATCGGCATTTGCCACGGTCTGCGCCCTTCACGGCTGCCAGGGAGCCGGGCTCCGGATTCCCGACGACGTGTGTATTGTCGGGTCGGATGCGGCGCTGGTTAATGCTCCCGGTTTTCCGCGTGTGACCTCAGTCGACGTCTCGTGGTTCGAGGCCGGCGAGTTGGCGGTGAGGAAAATGGACGAACTGCGCACCCAGGGCGAGTCGACCTTTGACAGCGTGCTTCTCAAGCCGCTCGTTCAGGCCGGCGGGACCTGCCCCAGTCCGGCAGCGTGCACCTCATAAGCGCCGGCCTTCGGACAACTGCGGCTTACGGAAGCTGGACGCAACCCGGGTCGGCCGCGACCTCAGGGCCGGAAAGACATCCCAGAAACAGGCTAAAATCTGTGCCGTCAACGTCGCTGTCGGCGTCGAAATGTGCCTCCTGGCATTCCGGCAGCGTTTGAGGATTCGTCGAGCCGCTCAGGCAAATCTGAAAGCGGCCGAAATCGACTTGGTCGACATCGTCGTCGCCGTCGAAATCGCCTGGCTGGATGGCACCCGGCACGACGTGGGCGAGGAAGTTATCCGCCCGGGCACCGTGCATGTTGGCATCGGTCGCGAACGCTTCGTGGTAGCCGATACCCCAGTAGCCTCGCGGATGGGTACTGTCCAGAACGGTTGCGACCGCCTGGCCGTCGAGGCGGAAGCGCACTCGTGAGCCATAACAGTCGATGCGCAAGCGGTGCCAGCCGGAAGCAGTGACCGACGGCGGCGTTTCGAGAAAGGACGTCCAGACTCCGTCCACGTACTTGCCCGGCATGACGAGACCGGTGTCCGAGGCGAACAGCAGCGCGTAGCAGTTGCCCTTCCCGTAGTTCGTCAGGCCCATCGCGCCGGTGCCGCTGTCCCTGGCGAAAATACCGCTCAGTTCGTGGCCGTCGGCGGCAATCTCGGGCCGGTATTCACAGTAGACGTCGGCCTCGACCGTGTAATCCGTGTCGCCGAAATCCCCCCGCCGGGTCGAGTCGGCACCACCGCCGGCGTTCATTACCTTGATCACGTAGCCGTCACCACCGGGGGAAGTCGGCGAGAAAGGCACGACGTCGCTGTAGCGGAATTTGTCGTCCCACCCGGCGAGTCGACCGGCGGGGCCGAAGGCGTCGGTGAACGGAAACACCGTCGCAGTGTCCTGCTTCACCAGCATGATCGCGTTGGCCACGGCCCGCTGTATGCCGCTCTCGGAAGGCACATTCCGGACCGTCCCGTTCACCACCATCGTCGAGGAGCCACCGCCGTCATAGTTGACCGCCTCGGTGGCTCCAAGCGCGCCGATCAGAAAGTCGGCCATCTCCTGGAAGGTCATGCCGACACTGACCCCGGACCGGCCGTCGCACACAATCTGGTACCAGGTCGTGTCATTCCAGGCCAGGACGGTGCGGGGGTTCGGGGCAGAAGGAGAGGCTCCGGACTCCAGATTCGCCCACCCCGGCGTATAAGCGCTGCCGTTGTGAATGACCCAGCCAATCCCGGTGATCGCATTGTCCGAGTTGTTGTATTCGTCGGCACCGCTAGGAAATCGCATTCGCAATCGGTCGCCCACATGGGCGTGAGCAAGCATATTGGGTTTGGTGGTGGTACCCCAGGTCGACAGCACCATCCCACCAGCGGGAATAGCATTGTGGCCGTTCGTCGGGCTCACCAGCGCCGTCACGATGCCTGAGACTTCCTTGCCGCCACGCATGGGATAGCTGACGTCGCTCAGGATGACTTCCACCGCGCCGGAAGGCCAAGCGGAAAAGTCGGCAGCGGTGACCGAATCGAAACTCGAGGTGAACGCGAAGGTCTGATTGTTGATCGGCGTCAGCGGGCCATTCATGTTGAAGTTGTACTGGTGCAGTATCATGCTGAAGCCATCAGGGAAGGTAAGCGTGCCGAGAGCGTGATTGAAGTTGGTGACAACCGACGGCGTTCGTGCGGGGCCGACCATCATGGTGTGGTACTGATATAGGCTGTTGAATGCAGGCGTGTCCATCATCTGGCCGGCAGACTGGGCCACGCCGAGAACGCGCGGCGCGTTCAGCGGATCGAAGTAGGAGCCGTTGACGGCCGACAACACGTTGTGCCCCGGCGGGTTGTCATAGCGGCCGGCGATCGTGCTGGTCGTCTCGCGGGCCGTGTAGTTGCGTCTACCCTGGGCCCAGCCGACCTCCAGTTTGTACTCGGACCGCAGTCGGTCTACGGCCACCACATACACGACATTGGGGCCCGGAGCGCTGTAAACGGAGTAGGTGACGCCCGGCGCGATCTCCTCGGCCACCGAGGTACAAGCCCACAGGGCAAGCATCCCAAACCCCAGCAGCACCGCCGGGATGCGCGACACCGGATTGCTTTCCTGGAGACACATACCCCCCCCAGCCCGGTTACACCTCAGGGCACTTGAGTGTCGCGGTCGCACACGCCCCTCAGTCAAAACTGATGTTGCCCTTTCGGCTGCCGACCCACAAGGTTCTCGTCGGCAAGGGTTTGTTGGTCGGCGTCGCGTTGAGGGTGAACATCTTCCACCAGCCCATCCGTTCCACGTGAGTGTCAAGGAAGCCGACGTTCATTCTGTCCCGGGGCTGGTAGTCACTGTCAACATACGCGCCGAGCGACCCGCTCTGCGGCGGCATGACCGGCCAGTTCTTGCCGATCCATTCCGCGCCCTCGAGGCCGGGTCTGCGGTCAAGCCCGCCATGCCGGAAACGCAGGGCCCGGGCGAGGTGGTCCGACGGGTAAGACCCAGAGAGAGCCTCCGGGAAGATGCCAAACTTGGCACCCTCGACGATGAGCACGGGCGAGCCCTTGGCGTTGCGGAAGCCCGCACTCGCGTTGGCTGAGTAGCTCATCCAAAGAATAGGGACCTTGGCCACCAGACCGCCGGTACCCACGTTGATCCCGAGTTCCTCACCCTTGTAAGACATGATGTCATGCCGCCAGGATGTGGAGCCGGGCTTCCACAGTTTGGCCTGCGCAAACCACTCGCGACTGGATACAGTGTACTGAATCAGAAAATCGCCGTCGGTATCGTGGTACGCGTCACCCCCGAAGAGGGTCTCATCCACTTGATCCTCAATATCGGTGGTCCACGTGTCGCCGCTACGAATGATCCGGCAGAAGATCGCATCCCCCGAGGTGATCCCGCGGTAGTCCGTGCCGGCGGCATCCGTGTAGAGGCGATCCAGCACGGCCGGGATCGGTCGCGGCTTGGGATCCGACGGGCAGTTGAACAGTTCGGTCTGCCCCTTGTTCTGCTTGAGCGAGTAGACCGCCCATCCGAAGTTGGTGCTCCAGTAGTCTTTGCGCATCTGGGTTTCGGCCTGGTGAAGCACGACCCCCTGGATGGCCTGGCGTATGTTGCTTCCGCAGACCGTTGCCTGCGCTTCGCGGCGGGCCCGGCTGAGCGACGGCATCAGGATGGCCACCAGGAGGGCAATGATCGCCACGACGACCAGGACTTCAATCAGGGTGAAACCGGGTTTTGACGAGCGGTTCATAAGGCACCTCTGCCGAGCGAAGCTGACTGCCGACTCCACTGCGCTTCCGATAACCTATTCTAGCGTTCGCTTCAGCTTGACTCAAGCCTGCCGCGTCCGATTCAGCGACAGACCACACGTGTTCTTTCGGCCGATCCGGACGGGCATGATAAGCTGAATATCCTCCCTCCCCGGGAGGGTGGACACCCTACTGCTGCTCAGCCATCACACATCGGGTCAGCCGCAACCGCGGGACCGGAGGCGCAGTCTTCGAAAGCCACGTAGTCATCGGCGTCCACGTCGCCGTCTTCGTCCGCGTCCGTCCGCCAGCAGGCCGGCCCCCGGTAGCCATCGGCCGCGTTACCACGGCACACCTGGAAGACAGAGAAATCCACTTGGTCCACGTCGCCATCGCCATCTGCGTCAAACCGGACAAAGGTGTCAGGCGGCAAGGCGTCGCTTACAAGCACGTCGTCGTACCAGACGTAATCGTAACTCTTGAAATTTACCCCCAGCCGGACGTACTGCAGCGGCATGCCTGGAACCCGATAGGAGGTAAATACGAGTTGATCATCGATATAGAAATGAACCTGTCCGCCGTCGGCCAGGGCCTTGGCCGCGATGCCCAGCTTCGTCCACCCCGGTTTCCTCGGGACTCCCAGATCCACATAGTCGGTGTCGAGTGGGCCGCTGGCGTCGCGGTGCTTCGTTCGAACGCTGTACGTGTCGCTCAGGCCTTGAGGGTCGTACCACGAGAGGACGCCAAGCTGCAGGTAGTCGGTCCAGTCCGCCGGGTTTGCCGATGCCCCTACGAGAGCCAGCATGATTGACACAGGCCAGCGCGGGTCGGTCCCATCGTCATCGACCTCATCCCAGATCCAGACCTCGGCGTATACCGGGCCGGCAGTTGCCCCGAAATCGGCGTACATAACGTAGCCGTGCGGGTCGGCCTCCTCGGCGCGGGCTGACCAGGTCGCTTCTGGGGCGTCCGTGTGGTTCCGTGTACTATCGGAGAAAGGGAGCTCGCTGGCTCCATCCTCGGGCCACAAGCTCCAGACGGAGTGGTCCACACCGTTGGGCTCGAAGTCCTCGAAAAAGGCAGGCTGTGCCCGCACCGCTGTTGCGGACGCGACCAGCAGCAACCACGTCACTCTATGATGTCTTTTCATTATTCACTCTCCCTCAGTGACCGATTGACTCTCGGCATATCGGGGCACTCATGGCGAGGACAAACCGTCGTCACAGGTGGCAACGGCCAGGATACCAGCGCCCGAAGCACACGACTCAAAGGCAGCATAGTCGTTTTGATCGATGGTGTTGTTGCCGTCGGCGTTCATACACCTGCATCGAGGGCACTCGAACGAACCGTCCGGCCCCGCAAGGCAGGTTTGGAACACGCTGAAATCCATCTGGTCGACATCGCCGTCGCCATCGGCGTCAAATCGTACCTCGGGGTTGACGCAGGGCAGACCGGCCGGGTCTTCAACCGTGAGCGAAATCTCGTCGTACCAGTAGGTCTCATAAGTGTTGGCGATGTAGTCTTCTGAGATGTGTGTCGGATTGGCTCCCATGCCAATCCTGGTAACCGCGACGCCCCGGCAATCCGCTCCAGGCTGCCGGCGCCCCTGGCCGACGAGAACGCCGTCAATGTAGAACTCGACGTCCCCGACCTGACCGCTATAGGGTTTGAGCACGATCTCCAGATGTCGCCATTCACTCTGAGCGCGGTGCACCGTTGTGACGTTCCAACCGTCCAGCGTCGTGGCCCAGGACATGTAAGTCCAGCGGTCCATCAGCTCGGGCGGGGTTGGGCTCTCCCTGTGCGCATAGACCCCGATGGCAAAGAACTCCGTCTCGTTCTCGTTCATCAGGGTGATCCAGCCGTGGATCTGATCGTGCGCGCAACACTCCCAGTAACTGGGATCGAACGGCGCTGGTATGAAGTAGGTCTCAAACTGGTAGCCGCTAAGGCGGATGGTCTTGTCCCGCTCGGCGGCCAAGCTGGGCTCCTCGTGCACAGCCGCATACCAGTGCGGCTGCGCCCGCGTGGCCTTCGCAGACTTGGCCCCGTCGTGGTGTACATCGGGGTCCCGGTCGAGCATGTAAGGCCCGAAGCAGTTGTTCGGTTTGTTCTCGCACATCGGCGCCGAGCCGGACCAGCTCAGGTCGACCCAGCCAGCCCAGTTGTCCATCCCCACGCCAGCAGGCGGATCCTCGAAACTATCGAAGAAGATCAGTTGGGACTCACTGCAGACAGGTGAACTGAGCAGAACGAGCACGATTGCGATCTTTGCCCACATGGACATTCTGGTGGTGCACTCCGGATCAGTGACGAACAAGCGGTGCGGCTTCGGCAAGGTGCTGGAGGCGTCACGGCGGCGCCAAGGCGTTGTCGCAGGTCACATCGGCGGCAATACCAGGGCCTGACGCGCAGGTCTCGAAGGCGTTCAGGTCATCCCCGTTGATGAGATTGTCCTGGTTGCTGTTCATGCACCGGCAGGAGCCACAATCATAGGAGGGCCCGGGCGGAGTGTCGCCGGTATAGCAGGCCTGAAAGACCGCGAAATCGGTCTGATCCACATCTCCATCGTTGTCTGTGTCAAATCGCAGATTCGGATTGGCGCACGGAGAAGAAGCATTGTCGACCGTGACCACCACGTCGTCGTACCAGAAGTTTTCATACGTATTGGCGATGTAGTCCTCGGGAACCAGGGCCGGATTGGCCCCCATGGCCACTCGCGTGATCGGCACTCCCCGGCAAGATTCGCCCGGCTGACGCCGGCCGCTCCCCACGAGGACATATTGCGGCTGGTTGCCCACTCCGGGGTCCGGGGCCACGTAGAACTCCACATCCCCGACTTGCCCTCTGTACGGGTGCACGACGATCCGCAGCCTCCGCCAGCCTTGAGAGCGCGGGTAGGTGGTGGTGTGCCAGCCGTCAGACGCAGTGCCCCAGGACAGCTTGTCCCACCAGTCGGCCAGCGGCGCCGGGCTGAACTTGTGCGCGTGTACGCCGACGGCAAAGTACTCAGATTCGTCCTCGCTCATCAGGACAAGCCAGCTCTGCACCTGGTCATGATCATTGTACTCGGGGTCACCCGGCGGAAACGGAGCCTGCTTGCTGTAATCCTCGAACTGCCAGATGCTGGCCGTGATGGTCTTGTCAAGATAACTGGCCAGTCCGGTCTCCTCGTGCCACCGCCCGCACCAGTATGGCTGCATGCGCTCGTGCCGCACACCGGTGTTGCCGACAGCCGGGTAGTAATGCGAGTGGTCGTAGTCAATCCGAAGAAAGGCGGAACTCAGGTAACAGTTCTCCGCCCCCCCGTTGCAGCGGTCGGGCTGCGGAACCCAGCTACTGTCGGTCCATAGCGTCCAGTTTGCGTTAAACGCCTGGTCGCCGGATTCGAAGTGATCTTCAAAAACCACTTGCTCCTGGGCGGTGAGCATTACGCACCACCCAAGCACGACAACGACGGCGAACAGTTGCCTCCGCCTCATTACGCTTGCTCCTCGGGTCTCCGGACCTGTTTCGTGCCGACTCCCGCAAAGAGCAGTCAGAGCGGAGAGGCATGCGCTCTCCGCTCTGCTGCAGGACACTACTCAGAACCGAGACTCAGACGTCACCGGTCACATGTCAGGCGCTGCGACGGCGCAGGAGCAACGGGGCCCCCACCAGCAGCAACAAAGCGCTGACCGGCTCGGGCACCTCAAAGTTGCCGTCCGTGCTGATTCTCACACCGGAAACGGCCAAGCCGCCATAGCCGCCCCACGGATTCCACTTCACCGTTACGGTCATGTCAGTGTAAACGCCATCCGACCAACCGTTGTTTGACAGCCAGACGTATCCGCCGGTGTTATCGCCCATGTCTGTCCAGCCTGGCGTGGCTTGGGGAACGGGGTTCCACGAGGAGAAATCCCCCATGGCGTGATACCCCCATGGGCCGTTGGCCGAACCGAACACCCCACTGCCCTCATGAAGCAAGCTGCCATAATCGGAAACATACATCTGAGCCTTGAACGTGCCAATGGGGGGATTGCTCTGGCCGACGTTAGGGATGGCGGATAGGGGCACACCCTCGAAGTTCCATCTGGCCTTGGTGCTGTCATCCGTGCCACCGGTAGCGCCCGAACGATAGTAAGCATCTGTGCCGTCAGGGCCGGCCCCAGGCAGGGTGACAACGGTCTCACCGGACACACCAGTAACGTTCCAACTCGTCGGCTGGTTGAGCACGTACACGGTGCCGCCGGTGGTATTCGTGTACGAGGTGCCCATTGTGCCCCAATTCGGCTCCATCGCGCTTGCCGCGGTACACGTCGCTGCCACGGCCAGCGCTGCCATTACCAAACATGCTTTTCTCATACAATCCTCCTTCAAATAGCTTGACCTAAAACTGAACAGGACAATCCTGCGTTTGTCTGGAAGCACACCCCACCGGTGCCGCTTTCTCCAGAACTTGTTTCAGCCGTTTGTTGGGTATCCAGGCGTGAGATCAAATCTTCCGCCCTTGCCCTCCAGAAAGAACCCGATGAGGGTTCAACCCCTTGTACTCGTTCGCCCCCGCAGATGATCCGAAATCAGCTTCGGCGTCTACAAACAGATGGTACACCCGCAGCGGTCACCAAGTCAAGACAAATTGTTCACAAAATCTTTGTTTTCAATGGATTGTGCGCGTTGGCGAGGCCTGTTGATTCGATCTTATGCCCTGTTAGCTCGATTCAATTCCGCTGTAAGCGGGATGTCCGAGAACGCGTATCGGTTCTCGGGCGCCGGGGGCGGGCGGGGGTTTCACGAGTCTTGCCCCGGCGGCGGCAATGCCGTATGTATTCGGGCCTGACCGCCGGGACGTCCAAGATCCAGGCCGGCAGGTGTTAATAGGAGGTGATTATGAACATCTTATGGATACAGGTGGCTTTATCCCTTTGGGCAGCGCCCGCCCCGGCCGAGTGGCGGATGCTCCCCCCGCAGGATCAGCGTCACGCCCTGCCGTCGACTCTCCCCACGGATACCCGGCCGATCCGCGCCGGCGACCCCTGGCCCAACGATAACAAGTTCCGCTGGCTGGTCTCGGACATCGAGATTCCCTCGCAGATCGAGGACAAGCCCACGAAAGGCCAACCTGTCGGTCTGCGGTTTTCGTGCGGGGACGGCGGAGAGGTGCTGGTCAAGGGCCGGCTGCAGACCCGATACGACAATGACCACTCGGCGCTAATGGTGCTGACCGATAAAGCCGAACCGGGTGTCAAAATACCCGTCGCTGTCCAGGTCTACGGCAAGGTCCAGGGCGGCGATCGTTTTGACGAAGCATCACTGGTTCTGCTCGACGCCCGCCGCGTGAGCGACCGCCTCGATCTCGGCATCAACCCCGCGCGAACCGGCGGCCAGGTGCCTAAGGGGCTTGCCGGCCTCAGCCAGGGCGGGGGCCTGGCCGACTATAACGATGACACCGCCCGTAAGCTGAAGGAAGGTGGTTTCCGCTGGTTCCGCATGGACAACATCCTGACCGGCGTGGTTAAGCGGGCGGACGACGGGACGCTGACGTACGACTGGGCGGACTTCGACCGTCGGGTGGATTTCATCGCCGGCAAGATGGGTGCCGACCCGATCCTCGCGGTTTCCTACATGCCGCAGCCGTTCGATGCGGTTCGCAACGACGACCGCCAGAGCGCCCCCAAGGACTACTCGCTCTGGGAGGACCTGTGCTACCGGGCGGCCAAACGCTGCGTCGAACGCGGGCACCGGGTGCCCTTCTGGGAGGTCTGGAACGAGGTCAACAGCGGCTGGCTCAAACCGGGCCCGCAGGACACGGGCAGCCAGCCGTTCAAGGACATGTACAACCGGGCTCTCGGCAGCGAGGAGACCGACGTCGAGACCGTCCGCCGATTTGAGGCGTACTGCAAGCTCTACCGGGCAACCGCCCGCGGGGTGCTCAGGGCCGACCCCAAGGCCGCGATCGGCGGGCCGGCCCTGGCCAGCGGCCCGTTCGAGACGCAGCAATACGGGCACTGCGTCCACGGCAAGGGCTTCGCCCGCGGCCTGATGATCTGGTGCCAGCAGGAGAAGCTGCCGCTCGATTTCGTGAGCTGGCACGAATACTTCCAGCCGGCGGACGTGATCCGCGGGCAGGCGGAGGCTTTTCGTGAGTACCTCGCGGACTTCCCCGAACTGAAGAAAACCGTTCGCTCGTTCATGATCACCGAGTGGAACGAGGCGTGGTGGGCCGACCGACCGCAGGACCACGAGATCGGCGCGGCCTACTGTGCTGACTGCATCGTCCGGGCGGTCATCCCGGCCGACATCGATCGCCCCTGCTTCTTCTACGTCAAACAGAACGACATGAACTTCCGCGGCGATTACAGCCTGCTGATGGCCAATAATGTTCCGAAGGCATCCTATAACATGCTCAAGATCTTCAACGGCCTGTCGGGCCAATGGGTCGAGTTCGCCGGCGGCGACGGGGAGGTGACCGGCGTGGCCGCGTGGGACGAATCGAAAGCGAGACTGGCCATCGTGCTGCTGAACTTCCAGTACCGCCAGGGCATCCGCCGCCATGTTCGCATCGGTGTCGATCCGCTGCCGGCAGCCCTGGCCGGCGGCACGTGGCGCGAATACATAGTGGACGGCACGCACAGCAACATCTGGAACGAACCCGACCACCCCGAGCGGGCGGAACTCACCGAGGCGGCTCACGGCGCCATCGCCGGCAGGAGGCTCTCTCTGAACAGAACGCTCGAGCCGTACTCGGTAAACCTCATCGAGCTGAACGGACCAAAGCATCCGTGACCGAAGTCTGCGACAACCGGAGCCCTGGGGTCCGCTCGGCCGAATAACCCCACGGAAATGCGAAAGTGGGTGCTCCGAGCAGTTGGTCTGCCTGTCCCAGGTCCTGCACCGGCGGGCAAGCCGCCGGTGTCACCCGTAATCGAGCGCAAGCCGCTTGCCATGCTTGCCCATTGGGGTGGAGCCATACAGGTGCATCACGAGCAGGTCGCCACCGGCCCTACGGCGAGATCTATCCGATCAATCGGAGTGTACTGGCGCTTTACGGCACGCACATTTATAGCGGCCGGGGCCTTCGTCCCGGGCCTCGGGCACAATGAATCTGTACACGCACTTGACTGCCTCGTGACCATCCATTAGACTCCATTTACGCGGAGTTCTTGTTTGAGAGAGATGAGAGGGGGAACAGGGGAGCCACTTGCCGATCGACACACGGCGCGGACAACGCGGCCGGTCAAAAGCCATCGTTGGGCCGTAAAAAGTAAGTGGAGGGTGTTGTTCTCCCGCCGGAGACGTGATCCGATCGACAGGGTTCTCTGCCAGGGGCTCCGTGAGCGGTGGCTATGTGCAGAAAAAAGGAGGATGAATGATGTTACGAATCGCTGTGGCGGCCTTTTTGGCCGCAGTCGGCTTGGTCGCTGTATCGGCGACGGCACAGACAATCGAGGCGGAGCTTATCCTTGAAGCGTTCGACGGTTGCGGTTGCACGCCGTTAAGCGCCCCCCTGTGCCCTGCGGCACATGATCTCAAATGGCGGTTCCATGGGGACTGGTGGACGGTTCGACTGAACACGACGGGGCCCATAGTGGCCAGTGAGACCCCTGCTCGCCGGACGACCATCAGCAGTCTGTCCACCGTGCAAGTGACGTTTTCCGAGTCGGTTACCGGCGTCACTGCCGATCTCCTGGAGGTCAACGGCAGAGCTGCCACGACCGTATCCGGCAGCGGCGCAGGACCCTACACGTTCAGCGGTCACAGGGCACCAGGGGACGGCGTCGTGTTCGTGGAACTGAGCGCCGGCTCGATCAGCGGAGCCAGCGGTGCTTTCGGTGGCGCTTACTGGACCTACATGAAGAACAAGTCCCACTGGATCACGGTGGCCAGTGCGTCGCCGGCGATGGATTCCTCCGTCAGCAGCCTCTCGTCCGTGCAGGTGACATTCTCTGAGGCCGTTACAGGTGTCTTGCCGAGTCACTGTCAGGTGGGTGGTTCAGCCGCCACTGTCGTCACCGGGAGCGGCGCCGGTCCGTACGAGTTCACCGGTTTTGCCACGCCCGCGGACGGTGTGGTTCGCATCGAGTTAGCCTCGGGGACTGTTATCGATGCTGAGGCCGGCACCGGATGCAACGTTCACGACGGGTCAACCTACGATCCCAGCCAAGGTTGCCCGAATTTCACCGGCCTTCCCTATCCCTATCCGAACCCGAGTTTCTGGGGCGATAACGGCAAAGTCGACCAGGATTGGTACTTTGGGGGCTTTCCTCTCAACTTCCTGGGCAACAACCAGATCAAGAACGGCAGCGAGTTCGACTACCCGGCGAACCAGGGATCACAGGGTGTCCAACTGCTTGAAGGGCAAAGGACCCTCAACAACTCAGCGGAGTTCGGGTGCCTCGGGTATATCGACCCGGACTACCCACAGGACAAGGGCCCGTTCGGATCGGGACGGATTCATGTCGACCGGATCATGACGGAGTTCAATGCCAATTTCTCCGACATCCCGCTTCCCACTCCGATTCCAGGTTTGCCGGTGCATCTTGAGTTCGATGTCAGGCGGGACCAGGACAACGACCTCGTGATCGTTCTTGACGCGTACACCGGGACGGCCCCCGGGGAGACCGGGGAGATCCAACCCTCCGGCGTCACCTTTACCTTGAACCCAGTTGAAGCAGAGCGGACCGTGATACGGAACGACCCCGGGACCTGGCACACCTATCGCGTAGGTACGTTCAGCAGCTTTCCCGACAGTTTCCGGTTCCTGATCATCATGTGGCTGCGCAATCCCACTCATCCAAACGGATATCCGTGGACGGCTCCCGGTGACGTGCAGTGCTACATCGACAACGTCAGGCTCGTCTACCCGGCTGAACCATTCCCCGAGAACTGCAGTAACGATTTCGACGACGATGGAGACACAAAGGTCGACTGCGACGATGAGGACTGCTATTTCACGGAGAGTTGCCCGTGCAACCCCCACGTGATCTTCGATATCGATAACGATACCGATGTCGACCAGTTTGATTTTGCGTTCCTGCAAACCTGCCTGACGGGGCCGGGCGATCCGGGCCAGATCTTCGGGTCGCTGTCGGCGGCCTGCAAGTGCCTCGACGTGGCCGGAACTAGCGGCGTGCCGGACTTCGCCCTGGACCAGCAGGACCTTCTTGCATTTGAGGCCTGCGCCAGCGGGCCGGGAGTTGAGGCGGCGTTGGACTGTGACGACTGATACGGTTCACACCCGCCGCTAGAGCTGGAGTGGCCGAGCCCGCAACGCTTCGTCGCAGCGGGCTCGGCCACTTTGTTTGCTGGGAGCGCTGAGCGGTCAGTCCGGCACCAGGCCGGGGCGGCTCGCCGCCGGTCCCGGGGGCGGATTCGCATCATTCGGCATTGTTCACTGGGCGCAGCTCGGAACCGCCGGCACGTTCTCGCCGCTGAAACACCGCTGGAAGACACTGAAGTCCATCTGGTCCACGTCCTCGTCGCCGTCCAGCCTCGCCCAGGCGCAGGCCGCGTCGTTCTGCGGCACGCCCGGACCGCTCGAGCAGAGTCCGAAACTGATGTAGTCGTCCTGATCGACGTCCCCGTCATCGTCATGATCGCCCGGCTGGCCGGGATCGGCGGGATAGCTGGACAAGTCACGCTGGGCGAAACCCGGAGGCAGGCCGCCGCCATTGGAGAGGCCCACAAGCCCATCCTGGGCATCGACGTTAAGCCACGCGATCTGGATCCGGCCGTCGAAGTAGAGCTCAACCTGAAAAGTATTGGAGTTGCTGGTGCCCCGCTCCGGGATGTTCTCCCAGGTGATGGCGATACGGTCGGTGAGCTGCTTCCAGCTCCACGTCCCACCGGCGGGCGGGCTCAGGTCGTCAAACAGGGCGGAGATACGCTTGTTGCTGAAATGGCCGGCCAGGGATTCCTCGGACATTCCCAAGTCTTCGCCGTCATAAGTGTCAAAGGTGATAAAGCCGTTGCTGCTGAACCAGAAGCTGCTATAGCTGTGGCCGTAGATCGAGACCGCCTGGCCCCCGGCGACGAAGAACAGGTCCGACCCGTCCTCGAGAGGGGAAGCGGGCTGGCCGCCGCCGGCGGGATCGGTGGGCAATTCCGTAATCGGCCGCAGAGACGCTTCATAGAAGTCGCTGCTCCCGTCGGGGGTGAACAGCAGCGCACGGTAGTCAAGGTCGAAGGGGTCGCTTGCACCGGTAAACAGCTCAGTGAAGTGGTCGGGCCCGCCGACAGTGATTGAGACGGTGGCCTCGTTGGACTCGCCCCCCTCGGGCGGGCTGCCGCCGTCGTCGGACTTGAAGGTGAAACTGTCCCCGCCGGCGTAGGCCGATCCGGGTTTGTAGGTCACTTGGTTCGCGCCCGGCACCAGGGTGTAGGGCACACTGCCAATGGGGCCCACCCCCAGTTCGCTGAGTGTACCGTGGCCGGGCAGCGAAATAACGGTGAAGGTCAGCATGCCCGGCGGATCCGGCAAGCCCTCATCCCGAGCGACGAGCGTGACGGTCAACGGCGTATCCTTGGCCGTGCCGACGCTGGTGTTGACCGCGGTCGGCGGCCCCGGCGGGCAGGTGTAGATCTCGAAATCGTCAATGTACCAGCCCTCTACGCCCCTGCAGCCATCCTTGCCGAAGCGGAAGCGGATCTGGACGGTCTCGCCCCCGCTGAGCAGGCCGCTGAGGTCGATCACCGAGGTTCCCCATTGACCGCCCGCGCCGCTCCAGGCCGCCTGCCCCGCCAAGGGGTTGGTGCTGCCGGCCAGAGCGCTGCGGAGTGTCGTGTTGTACGGGTTGTACTCGAAATCGGCGGCCGGAATGAGTTGCCAGGAGTCGCCGCCGTTGAGGCTGATCTGGACATTGCCGCCGTCAAAGCTCAGTTCCGTGGCAACGTAATGGGTGAAGGCCAGCGCGGGACGGATCGGGCCAGCGGGCATGTTGATGGTTGGGCTGGTCAGGTAGTGAACGGAGGATTCGTCCTGGCTATCGCAGTCTCCGATCTCGGGATCGGCGACGAACCAGGCCGTGCCGGGCCGGCCGAAAGGCAGCACATCGACAGTCTGCGCCCAATCGTACGGCGTCGGCGGATTCGTGTTAGAGACGGTCCAGCCGTTGAGACCGTTCTCGAAGTCATCGGCGAAGATCGTGGTTCGCGGGGGGCCGCATTGCACGGGCGGCGCCGAATCCAGCACGGGCACCGTCGCTCCGCAGGCCCCCGCCGTATTCATCTCCACCGCCAGGAGGGCCTTGTCCACCTGCTCGGCATCCGAGGCGGTGAACGGATCGCCCGAGGGCAGGCCGGTTCGCGGGTCGCTGGGATCCGTGCCGATCAGGTCCGCGGCCGCCTGATTCAAGGCCTGGTATGCATCCTCGAAATCCGAGGCGACGGTCAGATAGGTCGTCAGGGCCCGGTACCAGACTGCTCCGGCCTTGATCGGGCCGATTCCGGTGACGGTCTGGCCATTGAAGGTCTTGCCGTCCGTCATGATGGCAAAGGCGTGGTTGGCGACCCCGCTGCCGCTGTGCACGCCGCCGCGGTCGCTGGGGTCACAGGTCTCGAACGGGCTGTTGGCCCGGTCGGGGTCGCCCATGCAGGTCGGATCCCACATGTCGCGGAAGGCGGTCAAGCTGGTGTCCTCACCGATCAGCCAGCGGTAGCCGTCAGCAAAGCCACCGTAACCAATGCTGCATGCGGCGCGAAGGTTGTTGGGCACGTCCGTACCCGGCCCGCTGGGATGGGTCGGCCAGTTGGGCGGATTGCCGGGCGTTCCGGGAAACGCGGCGTCGCCATTGAACAGGTCGATCAGTTCGCCAAAGATGTCGGAGAACGACTCGTTCAGTTGGCCAGGCTGGTTCTGATAAATCAGATTGGCCGTATACTCCGTTATCCCGTGGGTCAGTTCGTGGGCCACGATGTCGTCGGTGACCATGCCTGAGCAAAGCACCAGTTGCTCACCGTCCCAACTGGCATTCGGGCAGGGCAGAGCCGTAGACCGCACGGTCACGACGAGGGGCATGCCTTGGTCGTCCAGACCGTCCCTGCCAAAGGCGCGAAAGAAGTAGTCGTAGGCATCGCCGGCGTAGTCGTAAGCCTGGTCCACATCGGCCACACCGGTGGGCGGTTGGCCCTCGGTGCGGGCCACCGGGCCGGGCAGGGACGAGCCACCGGCGGCGTCGTGGATCTCGCGGTCGCGTGCGTCATGGATCATGCTCCAGCGGTCCAGAACTGCCGTGGTATGGGCGTCAATCAGGAAGGCTTCGCGGATAACGGCGGCCCTGTCGTGCAGATTGACGTGGTAAGCCAGATGTGGCCCGATTGCCGGATCGCCGTACCACCCCGGATCCACCACGACCAGTTCGGAATGCTCAACGAAGGCCTTATCCCGGCCGAGTTGGGCCCGTGCGACCTTTTCCGCTCTGTCAACGGTCACACTCGGCGTAACTGAAAGCTTCTGGGGAACAGGGAAGAAATCGCCGTTGGCCGCGGTGAACGCGCCGTTCGGGTCCTGATGCACTTTCAGCACCCCGGCGAACACGCGCACGCCGTTGTGCATCTGGTGATAGGTGGTATGGGTCTGGCCGATCGCATCGATCCGCCCCCCGGCAAAACGCAATTGCCGCTCGGCGTTGCTGATCCCGAAGAGCGCGCCGTGCCGGCGGAAGAAATCGACGGGCCGGAGCGGCGCTCCGGCGGTGGGCGCCTGCACCGGGATGGCGGCGTGGTTCAGCCCGGTGACGAAGGTGGCATGACCGGTGCGCGAAGAGACGCTCACGTTGAGCTGCCCGGTCCGATTCTGGGCCACGGCAGGATGGCCCGCGAGCGCCCATGCCGCCGCGGCCACGCACAAAGCCAGCCCGAGCCTCCCCCGGTCGTTCATCTTCTGCCTCCCGCGGGCACACACCCCAATACCGGTTCCAGAGCGAATCCATGATACCAGAGTTATGACGCGTAAACGATAGAGGCCCTTTATATTTTTTCACATTTCTTGTTGCCCCGGCACAAGGCCGTCCGGGCAGGATCGCCTTGCAGAAGCCTGCGCAAGCCGACGAGCCCCGCTTGCCCTTGCTGCTTCATTTTCGTAACCTGTAGATAAGTCGCCGCTGCCGGATATGCTCCAGCATAGCCGCCCGCCGCGCCACCTTGCTGCGGGCCCGTAGCTCAGTGGTTAGAGCAGGTGACTCATAATCACTTGGTCGGGGGTT
>CAZPIO010000152.1:0-19213 GCA_964586235.1 uncultured Planctomycetales bacterium | reverse complement strand
AGGATGCACAACAACCGCGGCGAGCGGATCCTCGCCACCCGAATGAAGAGGGCCACCAGAACGCAAATAGCTGCCATCTCCAGGCTTGCGATCGCCAGCCGCTGTAACAGAGGGTTGACGCCGATGGCCGTGTGCAACGCCCGCACCATGTCTATCGCCGTCATTTGGCATCTCCTTTGTTCTTGGCCTGGTGGGAGTCGATCATGCGGCGGATTTCGTTCAGATCGCGATCGTCCATATCGGAATCATCGAGCAGAAAGGCAATCGCTTCCTTGGGCTGCCCGCGGAACAGCGATGCCAGCAGCTTGCGCAACGATCGCCGGGCAACCGACTCGCGCGGTACGGCCGGACGCAGCAGCAGCACCCGCCCGGTAGTCGGGAGTTGCTCGATATAGCCCTTGTTTCGCAGGTTGGCCAGCACCGTGCGGATGGTCGTCGGGGCCAGCGGCCGTCGTTTGCGGAACTGTGTGGTCACCTGGGCGGAGGTGCAGTCTCCCAGTTCCCAGACGACGTCCATCACTGCCAGTTCGAGCGAACTGAGCCCCGGCCGCGATTCCTTGCGTTTCTTGGGCACAGCAAAGGCACTCCAGGCGGGCACACTCAGGCGGACGATTGATCTCGACTATAAATATAGTCCAATTTTGCGGTCTTGTCAACCCTTTCTGCCGCACAAAGGCAGATTTCGTTCGATAAGCCGGCCCCACGACGTCGGACACCAACGAGCCAAGGCCAGACCCGCGCCGGCCGCGTCTGTGCGGCCCCCCGGTGGTCAGCGGAGTAGTTCGTGTGGAGGAGGATCGACAAGCCCTGCGTTTGCAGCGAGTTATTGCTCGGCTCTTGCCTCAGCGGACAAGGCTGAGCCGCTCAGTTCGACAATCGACACTGTCGGCGGGCAGAAGAAACGGATGCGCGGAGCGCTGCCGCGTTCCCATCCGACTCCCCGGTTGACGCAGATGAAGTGGCCGTTCAGTTCGAAGAGGCCGCCGCCGGCGACGCACCGGGGCACGCGCGATGACCGTGCCAGGGCCCCGATGAACGGGAGCCGGATCTGGCCGCCGTGCGTGTGCCCGGACACGATCAGGTCCACGGGTGAGTCGGGGGCGAGGATCAGGGCGACGTCCGGCCGATGGGCCAGGATGATGCGGATGTCACCCGGCTCGCCGGTAGTCTCCAACTGCCGGATCGTCTCCTGCTCCATCGGACCCACGGATGTTTCATCCAGCCCCGCGATCAGCAGACACCGATCCTTGATCTCAACCCGCGCGATCTCGTTGTGCAGGAGTCGAACCTGAGTTCCTTCGATGACGCGCCGGATCGAACCGGTGCTGTCGGTGTTGCCCACCACGATAAAAACGCCGCCGGGGGCCTGCAACGGGGCGTGCAGTTCGCGCAACGCGGGCAGCTCCTTCTCGAACTCGTGGTATCCCCCCTGGAAGAGGTCGCCGGCCAGCAGGATGATATCGGGCTGCTGTTCCAGGAGCAGCCTGATAGCCGCTCGTTCATGGTCCGTAACGTGTGAGGTCTGGATATCGGAGATAACGCCGATACGCAAGGGGGCCGAGCCCGCTCGACCGGTGTCCAGTTGAAGAGTCGACCTCTCGACAACCAGGCGGAACGGCTCGATGAAGCTCATGTACACGCCAAGCGGCGCGAACAGCAGGCCCAGGCCGGCGAGGACGAGGACAGGCCGGGTTGCCCTCCGAATTGGTCGTCCTTTGCGCCACGGAATGGCCAGCGCCAGGAGCCCCGCGCAGAACAGGGGCACACCGGCCACGATCTCGGTGTATACCGGGTTGATGGGCTTGAACGGGTCCCATCCCGGATATGCCGATCGCGTGACAATGATCACCTTCACCACGCAGGCAGCCAGCATCACCGCGACCGAGATGGCGAGCTGGCCGAGATCGATCCGCTGCTCTCGCTCAACGCCGCGTCGTCTCAGCGGCGGCACCAGCAGCACCGCGAAGGCAATGGCCGCGTCGAGTGACGCCAGCAGTAGACAAACCACAGTGAAATTCATGGGTGTCATCCGACGCGCCGCTTCCGGTTTCGGGGACGCTCTCAGTCGCCTCCCATGGAGGATGATACGACGGCATGCCGCTGCTGTTCACCTCGGCGTTCTGAAATCGCACCTGTGAACACATATCGGTTAAACAGGCGTCTGATCGGCAGAGGTCCCCGTTGAGGTGGCTATTCCTTGTAGCGTATGGCATCCAGAGATTGGTTTTCCGTAAAGTCTTTCGAGTGAAAAGGTTACGAATGGGAATCCGGTCATCCGAGCCGCCCTGCAGGCTGCAAACGCTTTCGCGACAGGGTGATCTGCGGTATGGTCCGGCGCATGAGTGAAACAACGGCGATCAGTGTGTCATCGTGGAGGGCTCCCGCGGAGACAGAAGGTTATCGGCTGGGTGCAAACCACGTGCCCGCGCACGCTAGCGGCGCCCGGCGTATCGGATTGTGCCTGTGCGCGGCCATCGGGCTCGGCTGCGCGTGGCCCGCCGGGGCACTCGCTTTGCCGGCGTTCCCGGGCGCTCAAGGGTACGGGGCCCAGACGCCGGGCGGACGCGGCGGGCGCGTCATCGAAGTGACCACGTTGGAGGACGATGGTCCGGGTTCGCTCCGCGAGGCGGTCACCGCCCAGGGCCCGCGCACGATCGTTTTTCGCGTCGGCGGCACCATCCGGCTCAAGAGTCACCTGCGGATCACCGAGCCGTTTGTCACCATCGCCGGCCAGACCGCGCCTGGGAGCGGCATCCTTCTTCGCGACGCCGGTTTCTACATTCAGACGCACGACGTCGTCGTCCGCTTCATCCGCTCGCGCGTCGGCCCAAGCATGGTGGAGGAATACGACACACAGGATTCGCTGCAGATCAGCGGCGAGGATGTCCACGACATCGTGGTCGATCACTGCTCATTCTCATGGAGCATCGACGAGTGCGTCGGCATTCGCGTGCCGGCCCACGACGTGACCTTCAGTTGGAACATCGTCAGCGAGGCCCTGCGTCAGCCCTTCACCAAGGAACAGATCGGCAAAGACCGCTCCCACAGCATGTCGCTGATCCTCAGCGGCGGGCCGACGCGATGTTCGCTGCACCACAACCTGCTGGCCCTGTGCAACAGCCGCAATCCGCGTATCCAGGGCGGGCGGCACGGCTTCATCAACAACGTCGTTTACGGCTGGGGCTGGCTGACGGGCACTTTTTCGCGGAGCCCGGAGGTCAACTTCATCGCCAACTACTACAAACCCGGCCCGGGCAGCAAATCGCTCAAGGCCATCTGCGAGCAGCCCGGCGAGATGGGCAGGATCTTCTTGAAGGGGAATCGGAGCCCCGACCACCCGCTCGACTCGCTGCCGGAGTGGGACTCGATCGTCAACGCCCCGGCGGCCGAGCATCAGGCCTTCGAGCCATTCGAGATGCCCGAGGTGACCACCACCTCCGCCGAGGAGGCTTACGAGGCCGTGTTGCGCGGAGCCGGCGCGGTCTTGCCCGCACGCGATCCGGTGGACCGGCGGATCGTGCGAAACGTCCGTCTGTCGATGGGCGAGAAGATCGATCGGCCCGATCAGGTTGGCGGATATCCGGAGATGATCTCCGGTCCTGCGCCTCACGACCGCGACCATGACGGCATGCCGGACGATTGGGAGACCGCCCAGGGATTCAATCCGCTGGATGCCGCGGACGGGCCGGCCGACGTCGATGGTGACGGTTACACGAATCTCGAGGAATTCCTGGAGTCTCTTGTCAGCGAAGGTATGACGCCCAGGCCTGAAGTGCGTCCCGTGTCCATCGACCGGCCGGAGGGTCCGTTTGCCGTCAGTTGCGAAGGCCGGTCGCTGCCGATCGTTCGCGTTGGAGGGGACAGCCGATCCTGCTACACGCAAGCGTATTTCGAGGACGAACTCAGGCTCAAGGTTGCGCCGGAAGGCCCCGGCTGGGTGGCGTCGCTGCAACCCGCGAGGTTCCAGGACCGGTTACGCCCGGCCGGCAACGGCCTGGAATTGCACGTGGCCGAGGAAGGTGTTCGGATTTTCGAACAGGAGCCGGACGGCCACCGGCTCTTCGCCTTCTTTGACGCTCACGAACCCGGCGCTCCGGAGCTCGACGACGCGAACGTCATCGATGCCACACGGTTTGGCGTCGGCGTCGGCCGGGCGAATGCTACCAGCAGGCTCCAGGCCGCGCTGGATGCGGCCGCCAGAATGCCCAACGGTGTCGTTTTCGTTCCCACCGGGAACCACGAAATCGACACCGTTCGCGTTCCCAGCCACGTGACCCTGTATCTGGCGGTCAGTTCCGTGCTCTATGCCAGCGGCAGATCACCGGAAGGGGCAATGATCCTGTTTGACGGCGTTGAAGGTGCCGAGCTGAGGGGGCCGGGCGTGATCGACGGCCGGGGCGACGAGGGGCTCCCGCCGGTGGCCGCCGTCAAGGTCCGCAACGCCAGGTCGATTCGTCTGAAGGACGTGGTAGTCCGCAATCCCTCCGGCGCGGGCCTGGAGCTGGTGAACAGCACCGAAGTGAGCATCCAGCGGGCCAAGGTGATGGCTGCAGATAAGCGCGCGGACGCCGGAGGCCTGCTCATCAACGGCTGCCAGTCGGTGACCTGTGTCCGGTCGTTCATTTCGAGCCTCGACACGGGAATCTCGATCCAGTCGTCGGGCGGCGACGGCGCTGCCAAGGAAGTTCGCGGCGTCTCAGTTATCGAGACCATCGTGGTTTCGGATGGGATCGGTATCCGTGTTGGTCCGAGTACGGAACAGACGATCCGGGACGTGCTGGTCCGGGATGGGGACTTCTTCTGCGGTGGCCAGGGGATCGCAGCCGAGGCGGGGCGGGGCGCCGGCGGGATCACGGACCTGGTGTTTCGGGACCTGACGGTGAGGGTGAAGCCGGCCGGCGATCCGAGCCACGTCGAAGGTCCGTTCCTGGTGGCCAACCCGTCAGGCGCGGGCATTCGCGACGTCCTCTTCGACCGGGTCCGCGCCAACGCGTTCAGTCCATCAAGAATATCGGGATCGCCCGAATCTCCCATAGAGGACGTCAAGTTCTGGGGCCTGGAGATCACGGCCGAAGGCATCGGCAACACCGAGCCCCGCCCCTTGTTCGAACTGCGCGGTGTTCGCCATCCGCAGTTTCGCTTTATCCATGTGACCTGGCCGTCGAACAAGTCGTCGCGATGGACAGAGGTGCTGAAAACCGAGGAGACCTCGGATCTGAAAGCGCCGCCCGAAGAGATCTTCGAGAAACCCTCACCGTGACGATCGCGCCGCCCGGCGCGAGTCGCGGCACATCCATTTCGATGCGATGCGCGACGCGACGTTTCCGCGCGGCCGTCATCAGCGGATGAAGCATTCTCGGAATCGGCCTGATTATTGGGGCGATGTCCGCTTTCCCCGTTCAATCTCGGACTTGCTGATAAACTGGCGAAGCAGGATGAAAAGACCGGCCTATAAGAGCCGCGTCCGTCCGCCGCCAAAGCCTCTTCCGATATGCGTTCGACAATCTGGTGAAAGATTTTGTCTCCTGCCGTTTGCGTGCGGTTCTTTTGTTTCTTATGTTCCAGATGCCTTTCGACGATTGACGGTGCGGGAGGCAGAAAGCCCGTTCGGACGGACCCGCGAAAGCGAAGCCGGACGGGATGACAATTGAAGAGTGTATCCGGCAGTAGGACGCGCCGGTCGAGAGTCGGGCGTGGGCCCGACCAGTGATGGGGAAAAAAGCTTTGCCGGCGAAGGGAAAGATGCCGGCGGGCGTGCTTTCCGTAGGGGTAAGCAAAGGAGAAGCCATGCAGAACGTGATCAACAGAGCCAAGGCGTTCATTACGAACGAGGATGGCCCGACCGCGACGGAGTACGCGGTGATGCTGGCCTTGATCATCATTGCAGCCCTGACGGCCATTACGGCCCTGGGGAATCGCGTCAGCGCGATCTTCAGCGAAGTCACCGCCGGCATCGGCGGCGCGGCCGGTGGCTAATCGGCGTGATGCAGGACCGCCGTGATCACAGCGGCGGCCGCCCGCATCTCTCCTTCCGGCGGCTGTTCGGAGGCTTCGGCCTGCCGGCGGCGACGGAGGGGGCCGAGATGACGTCAGGATGACGCAGAGACTCGTGTGGGCGTCCGTCCAAGGCAGGACGGACGCCCACAAACATATCGGGGGACAGGCTGCGGGGGACTCGACAGTGTCCGGCGACCCCGCGAGAGGCTTGGGGAAGCGCAGAGGTAACGGAGCGGAAGAATGACATTCGAGTACTGGCTGGCTACGTGCGTGATCATGGTTCCCGGCATCGCGTACGCCTCGTGGGTCGACTACAAGGACCGCCGGGTGCCGAACTGGCTGAACGCGGCGATTGCCGCCGCGGGTTTCGCCGCGCAGGGCTGGTACAACCACGGGCTTTCGGGGGTGGGCACGGGGGCATTGGGGCTGCTGGTTGGATTCGCGGTGCTGATTCTGCCGTGGCTCATGCACGGCATGGGGGCAGGCGACGTCAAACTGATGATGGCCATCGGTGTATGGCTCGGCCCGGCGCTGACGTTGTATTCGTTCCTCGTGGGAGCCCTGGTCGGAGGTGTGATCGCAGGGATCATGATCGTGTCGACCGGTCGGATCTGGAACGCGTGGGCGAACATGGCAACGATCCTGTGCAAGGTGACCAACCGGTCGACCATCTTCAGCGAGTTCGCTTCCGCACGCAGCTTTGGGGAGACATCGCAACTGCTTCCGTACGGCGTGCCGTTGACGATCGGCACACTGGCTGTGTTCTTCGCCCAGTTGGCGATCATGCAGACGGCATAGGAGGTGACCATGTTGACTCGAACATGCAAAAACCGGTTGCGCCGGCGCCATGGCCGGCGTGGAGCGGCGATCGTCGAGATGGCGGTGGTCGCACCCCTGCTTCTGACCATGCTTTTCGGCGTGATGGAGTTCGGGTGGATGTTCATGGTCCATGAGACCATCACCAACACCGCCCGCGAGTGCGCCCGCCTGGCCACGCTGCAGGGTACGACCGATACGGACGTTCAGAACCGCTTCGTGCAATCGATGGCGGCCACCCGGGTCGCGGCCACGACGGACATGATCAGCATTCAGCGGTCGGGCACGCCTGATAACCAGATTGTGACTGTCAGCATCTCGGTGCCCTACTCGCAGGTCTCGATAACCGGGCTGACGTCTTTTCTGAAGATCACGACGCAGAATTTGACAACGTCGTGCTCGATGCGAGCCGAAAGCGCATTGTAGCTCCGCGCGGCCCCGCCGTTCCGTTCCCTGACGGACACGGGGCCCGCGGTCGAGGGCCATGTGGAAACTGAGTCGGGGGATACGACCTCGCGTCGTTCCCTCATGGGCGCGAAGGGGAGAGCGGAGTATGGGCCTCCCGCTTCCCTTCACCCGTGTTGTGGAAGGAGCAACAGATGAAGAGTCGGGCAATCATCCCGCTCGTCGTGGGACTGGCGGTCGGCGGCATCGCCGTCAAGGTCTTCTGGAACGTTCTCAAAAAGGCCAGAGCGGCAAACGCATCTGAGGCGGTGGAAGTGGTCAGGGCGGCCGCCGACATCGCACCGACCATCGAGATCAGCCAGGCCATGGTCACGACGACCACCGCGCCGAAGACACTGCTGCCGGACGGCGTGTTCTCGGACCCCACGCTGGTCGTGGGTCGGGTCACCTCGCAGATGATCCCCAAGGGCATGCCGATCGCGGCAAGCCTGCTCGCCCCCGAGGGCACACCGCCCGGGATGGTCGCCAAGATCCCTGATGGATATCGGGCCGTGGCCATCCAGGTGGACGAGTTCATCGGCGTTGGCGGCTTTGTCAAGCCCGGTGCGAGGGTGGACGTGGTCATCGTCATGACCGGCCGCTCCAAGAACCAGAACATCAGCAGGGTGATCCTCCAGAACGTCGAGGTACTGGCCGTCGGCCAGAAGACCGAGACCGGCACCCAGGGCGCGGCAGTCACGCGTTCGGCGACGGTGCTGGTCAGGCCCGAGGATGCCTCCAAGCTTCACCTGGCCTCGGTCAAGGGCAAGCTCCGGCTGGCCCTCCGCAGCCAGGATGACCATCGCGAGCCAAAACCGGTCATGTTGACCGACGAGGATCTGTTAACGGACGGTCGAGCCGCCCGGCGCAGAAACGCCGACGACAACTCGGTCTTCTCGGCGCTGTTCGGCAATTTGTCTAAGCCGGACAAGCCGCAGGTCGATGTAACCACAGGACCCGGCGCTGCTGCCGAGCAGAAGGACTGGGAGGTCGAAGTGATGTCGGGTTCCGAGGTGTACAAGGTGAGGTTTGACCCGACAGGCAAGAACGTCGGAGACGCACCGGCTGAGCCTCAGTCGGCTGACAAGAACAAGTTCGCGCGCATCAGCGGCGCTGTCCTGCCGGGCGTGATTCCGGGGCGTGCGGTGAATCCCGGGGCGGCAGCGACTCCGAACGCCGGCGATACTGATGCTGAGGATGGTGGGGCGGAGCAGGACAAGATGCTCGAGACGGCGGAAGCGGCCGAAGATTGATCTCGAGTGACGAAAGGGGCTGTGAGTATGATCCGAACGAGGGAGCGATTGGTCAACGTTAAGACGCGGCCGTGCCAGTCAGGCCGGTCCAGGCGCGTGCAGCTTTGGCAGTGGTCAATGTGCGCCGCGGCTGTTGCACTCTGTTCCGTGGCGGTGGGCCAGAATCTGGAAGGCGACGACCCCGCCCTTACGGTTCAGTCCACCACCCAGAGTTCCGCGCCGCTGGTCATCAACAACAATCATGGCCGCGTGCAGGCGACCGTTCACCGCGAGGACCTTGCGGGCGAGCGGGTCGCCGTGGCAACCGGCACCAGTACCGTGATCGACATCAACGTGCCGGTGATGCGCGTCGAGGTCTCGAACCCCGAGATCGCCGGCATCACCGTCCTGTCGCCCAAACAACTGCTGGTGTCGGCCCACAAGGTCGGCATCACCCAGGTCATTGTCTGGGGCGACAAGGACAGCCGTCTGGTCTTTGCGGTGGAGGTTGAACCCAACATCGCCCAGATCAAGACGGCCATCGAAAAGCTCGTGCCCGACGCCAAAGTCGATCTGCGGGTCGTGGGCAGCGTCGTGGTTGTCAGCGGGCGAGCGGCTAACACCGATGACGCGAACAGGGTGGTCGAGTTGTGCAAGCTCGCCGGCGGCAAGGTCCAGAACCAGATGGTGGTCGCCGGTGAGCAGCAGGTGCTGCTCCGCTGCACGGTGGCCGAGGTGAGCAAGTCGGCCATCCGCAGGCTCGGCATTGATGCGTGGGCATCCTTCGAAGCCAACCCCGCCCAGACGGTGCGCGACATGATCGGGCTGACCGATCCCTCGCTGCTGGTACCGTCACCCGCTTACACCACCGGCAACTCGGCCTTCTACGGCAACGATTTCCTGTTCGGGTCAACCGCGCAGGGAGCCGGATTCGCCATCAGCTCGGAAGCCATGCAGATGGAGGTGTTCATCCGGGCCCTCCGCAGGAATGGTCTGATGCGGATCCTGGCCGAGCCGAACCTGGTGGCCCTGAGCGGCCAGAAGGCCGAATTCCTTGCCGGCGGCCAGTTCCCCGTGCCGGTGCCCCAGGGCGGGTACAACAACAACGTCACCATCGAATGGAAGGACTTCGGGATCAAGCTTGCGTTCGTCCCAACGGTGATCGGTCAGCAGATGATCCGTCTGTCGGTGGCGCCGGAAGTCAGTGAGATCGACTACACGACCGCGGTGCAACTGCAGAGCTACATTGTGCCGGGCGTTTCGCAGCGGCGGACAATGACCACCATCGAACTGGCCGGCGGAAGCACCATTGCGATCGCCGGCCTGCTCCGCGAGGAGATCCGCGGGACGGTCAATGCCTTGCCGGGCCTGGGCGAGATACCGGTGCTGGGCGCGCTGTTCCGGTCGGTTGACTATCAGCGCGACCTGACCGAGCTGATCATCCTGGTGACACCGGAACTGATCAGCAGCATGATGCCCGACCAGGTACCGACGGTGCGGACCAAGGAGATGACACCGGTCAGCGACTGGAAGCTGTTCGGCCTGGGTCTCCTCGAAGGGGAGCCCATGCCGGAGGACACGGAGCGACAAGGCGCTCTCGTGACCCAGGGCACGCCGCATCTCCGCAAGTTCACCAGTCCGCCGGATCAGATGTCGATCCGCGGACCTTGGGGAGCGGCCGACCCGGCCGAAGCGGCCCAATAGGATTCAAACGTCGGTGTGTCCGGTGAGGACGCCCGTCCGGAAACAGGGCATGGGCCCGGCCTGTCCAACGCCCACGAGCGGTGGAGGGCCGGCCCGCCCAGGGGATGCGGGATGTGGAGGGTGAGGTGAGACTGTCCAGGCTCAGTCAGGTCGAGTGCAGCCATGTGCAGCGGCGGCAACGCCCCGACGTCGTGGCCGCACCTGTGGCCGTGAGCCTGGTACTGCTTCTCGGACTCACCGCGCTCGCTGTCGATGTCGGGCACCTCCACGGCCCAAGGCCGCAGCGGGTCAACTGCAACGAGTATACGGCGGGTCAGGACACAAGAGCGGCAGTCCGGCAAACCCCGGACTGCGGCGTTCGTACCACCGCATCAAGCATCGATCCGGCCGGCGACGATCCCAATCGGGCGGTCGCAGGAGTCGGGGGTGGTTCATGGGCCCGCGCCGACAGTGACATCGAGATTGACAGGGCGCAGTGGCAGGCCGTTTTCAGGGCAGCGGGTGGAAGGCGGCCGACCGTGTCGGTTGACCCGAGCTCCGGGCATGGTGTCGGATGAGCTCCGGTGGCCGCAACCCGAAACTCAGAACGGTCTGCGGAGGACGGGAATGGGGACACGCAGTCGAGATAGGTCGGACCATGCATCGGTGTTGACCGGCACGCCGGATGGCGCCACCGGTCTTTCTGCTGCGCGGGGTCCGGTCTGTTTGACTCCGGATGATCATCCCCTGTGTTCGAGGAAACGATGAGGCAGTCCATCCGAGTCATTGTATTCAACGCCGACGAGGAGTACTCGGCCACTCTTCGCGCCGACCTGCTCTCCATACCGGGCGTGCAGATCGTGGCCGAGGTGGATGAAGTGACGCTCATCGAACAGGCGGTGAGCCACTTTCCGGCCGAGGTGGCGGTCATCCACCTCGATCCTGCGCCCGAGGTCGTCCTGCCCGTGGCCAGCAAGGTCGCGTCCAATCACCCTCGCACGGCGGTTTTCGTGATCAGCTCGAGTACCGACGGGCAGTACGTGCTCGCCGCCATGCGGGCCGGCATCAAGGAGTTCATCACCAAGCCGGTCGACCGCGAACTGGTGGCCAAGGCCCTGGAGAAAAACGCCAGCCAGAGCGAGTCCACGCAGGAGCGGGGCACCCTGATCTCGGTGATGGGGACGATCGGAGGAGTGGGTGCATCCGCCCTGGCGACCAATCTGGCGGTTGAAATGGCCGAGTTTGCCAGAAAGCGCCCGGTGGCCCTGGTGGACCTTGATTTCCGTTTCGGGCAGCTCAGCACCATGCTCGACCTGCAGCCCGACTATACCATCGCGGATCTCTGCGACACCCCGGAGAAGGTCGACGCAGGGGTGATCGAAAAGGCCATGGTCCGGCACACCACCGGCATCCACGTCCTGGCCCGGCCCAACCAGTTCGCCGAGGCCGACCATATCACGGCCGCCCACTGCGTCGCCGTGCTCAGCTCGCTCCAGCAGATGTATGAGTACGTTATCGTCGACGGTCCCAACCGGTACGACCCCGGCGGCCTAGCGGTGCTGGACCTTGCCGACATGAATCTGCTGATCATCCAACTGCTGGTGACCAGCGTCCGAAACGTCCACCGGATGCTCGATGAGCTTCGGGTGGGCGGCTACAACATGGACCGCTTTCACCTGATCTGCAACCGGGTGGAGCGTGATTCGACGCAAATGGAGATCAGCCACGTGGAGGAGACGCTGAAAAAACAGGTCGCCCACCAGATTCCGGACGACTGGAAGGCAATGAGCACCTCCATCAACATGGGTGTGTCGCTGAAAGAATGCGCTCCTAAGTCGAAGATCCGGGCGGCCCTCCGTGAGCTGGCCGAGAAGATCGTCCAGCCCGAGAGCCCAGCGGCGGCATCGAACGACGGCAGCAAGGGAGGCCTGTTCAGCCGCCTGCTGAACGCCGTGTAAACGGCGCGGAAGCCGCAACGGCCAGTAATTGACAGGTTTGGGGAGATGACATGTTTGGAAAAGTCAGGACACCGGTAGCGTCGAAGGGCCCTCCGAAGATGGACAAGCCCGAGGGCGGGAAAACCATCCTCGGGCCGCGTCCCGCGGCGGCCGCGACGGCCATGGCGGAGGAGGAGCCCAAACCGGCGTCCGCGGTTTCGCCCGATAAGGCCAAGGTCAAGCACGGCGAGGACGACAAGCTCGAGAAGTACTACGCGCTGAAGACCCGCATCCACCGCAAGCTCGTCGAGCAGCTCGACTTGAATGCGATCAACAACGAGGACCCGACCATTCGCGACCAGGTGGGCGAGGTCATTCTCTCCCTCTGCGAAAAGGAAAACGTGCTGCTCAACTACAACGAGCGGCAGCAACTGGTCAAGGAGGTCCTCGATGAGACCTTCGGGCTTGGGCCGCTGGAAATCCTGCTCAAGGACGGCAATATCAGCGACATCCTGATCAACGGCCCTCGCCAGATTTACGTCGAGCGGCGGGGAGCCCTCGAACTGACTGACGTGCAGTTCCGCGACAACGAGCACCTGCTGCACATCATCGACAAGGTCGTCAGCGCCGTCGGCCGACGGTGCGACGAGGTCTGCCCGATGGTCGATGCCCGCCTCAAGGACGGGTCTCGTGTCAACGCGATCATTCCTCCGCTGGCCCTGGACGGCCCCACCATGTCCATCCGGCGCTTTGGAAACGACCCGATTACCTGGGATGACTATATCCGCTTCAAGTCCTGCGCCCCGGAGATGGTGGAGTTCCTCAAGGCCTGCGTGATCGGACACCTGAACGTCATGATCATCGGCGGTACCGGCTCGGGCAAGACCACCCTGCTCAACAACATGTCGGCCTTCATCCCGCCGGCCGACCGTATCGTGACCATCGAGGACTCCGCCGAGCTGCGTCTCCGCCAGCCGCACGTGGTCCGGCTCGAGACGCGTCCGGCAAACATCGAGGGCAAGGGCCGGATCTCCATCCGCGAGCTGCTCATCAACGCCCTGCGTATGCGTCCCGACCGCATCGTGGTCGGCGAGTGCCGCGGCGCCGAGACGCTGGACATGTTGCAGGCCATGAACACCGGACACGACGGGTCGTTGACCACCCTGCACGCCAACAGCACCCGCGACACCATGCAGCGCGTCGAGACCATGGTGATGATGGCCGGCTTCGATCTGCCGGTGCGGGCGATCCGGCAGCAGTTCGCTTCCGCCATGGACCTGATCGTGCAGGTCCAGCGTCTGACCGGCGGCCCGAGAAAGATCGTCAGCGTCACCGAGGTCGTCGGCATGGAGGGCGAGGTGGTGACCATGCAGGACGTCTTCCAGTTCCAGCAGTTGGGGATCGACGACTCGGGCAAGGCCTACGGCCAGATCGTCTCCACTGGCATCCGGCCGGGTTTCCTGGAACGGCTGAAACACGCGGGGTGCGATCTGAGCCCGAGCCTGTTCGAGCGGCAGGTGTTGGTGAAGGACAAGGACGAGTGACGGAGATAACAGACGAGGCCCGTCGCCGGCGGGCCCGCGACTGACAGAACAGAACGGGGTGACCAGTGGAATCGATGTCAGGTCTGCTATTCATGATCATGCCGCTTGCCGGTGCAATCCTGCTGGCATACGGCATCTTCCAGGTCGTAATGGACCTACGCGGTGCAAAGCAGCGCAGGGTGCTCGACCGGTTGAACGAGTCGAAGTCCGCCGAGCGCGAGATGAAGGTCCGCGAATCGCTGCTGCGAAAGACGGCCGCCGAGATGCAGGGCAACTTCCTGGAGGCGATGATCTCGAAATTCCGGGTGGTGACCAAACTGCAGGCCACGCTGGACCAGGCGGACATTCCCTGGAATGCGTCCAAGGTGCTGATCAACCTGGCCGGCGCGACCCTGGCCGCGGCGGCGGTCATGGCGCTCCTGCAGCTCAGCGTCTGGCTGATCCTCCTGGTCGGCTCGGGGATCTTTTTCCTGCCCATCCTGTACCTGATCTGGAAGCGCAAGCGGCGGATCAAGAAACTGGTCGAGCAGTTGCCCGAGGTCTTCGATCTGATGTGCCAGGCCCTCAAGGCGGGCCACTCCCTGGCCAGTGCCATCCAGTTGATCAGCCAGCAGATGCCCAACCCGATCGCCGGTGAGTTCGCCCGCGTGTTCCACGAGCAGAACCTGGGCCTGACCGTCGAAGACGCCCTGATGAACATGACCAAGCGCGTCGACCAGATGGACGTGCGGTTCTTCGTGACCGCCGTGCTGATCCAGCGGCAGACGGGCGGCGACCTGGCCGAGGTGCTCGAGAAGATCGGCAAGGTCATCCGGGACCGGATTCAACTGTTCGGCGTGGTCCGGGCGCTCACCGCCGAGGGCCGCTTGTCCGGATGGGTGCTGCTGCTGCTGCCGGTCCTGGTGTTCATTGCAATGATGTTCGTCAACCCGGTCTACGCCGCGGAACTCACTGACACGGAGAACGGCCGGATCATGCTCGGAATCGCCATCGCGATGGACCTGATGGGCATGGCCATGATCAAGAAGATTGTCAGCATCAAGGTGTGAAACCATGAGCGAAATGATACTACTCAGCGTGCTGGTCGTGGTGAGCATCGGACTCATCGTCTATTCGCTGTTGCCGTCCCGGAAGTCGGAGAGCGAACACATGCGGCGCCGCATGGCCGGCCGGCGGCTCGAACAGGCTGAAGCCCTGCTGGCGAACGCCCCCAAGCGGGAGCGGTCCGCGGCCAAGGAGATGATCGACAAGGTCGCGCCGCTGGCGATGAAGCCGGTGATGCCCACAAGCGAAGCGGAGATGACCGCTCTCCGCCAGAAGCTGTCGCAAGCCGGATTCCGCCGGGAGACCGCGGTACGGATCTTCCTGGCCAGCAAGACAATCGTCGGCGTGGGCGTGGCGATCGTGTCGCTGCTGGTCTGCCTCGGCCTGGGTCTGTCGCTGAAGCAGGTGCTCGGGATTACGGCCTTCGCCGGCGGCATCGGCTTCATGCTGCCGAACGTGTGGCTCTCGATTGCCCAGAGCTCGCGCAAGGAGAAGGTCCGGAACGGCCTGCCGGATACCCTGGACCTGATGGTCGTGTCGGTCGAGTCGGGGCTGGCCCTGGATGCAACAATCATGAAGGTCGGCGAGGACATGCGCAACGTGCATCCTGAACTGGCCGAGGAGATGATGATCGCGGTCGCGGAGGGCCAAATGGGCGTGCCCCGCGCGGAGGCCCTCGAAAAAATGGCCCGGCGCTGCGGCGTCGATGAGGTCCGCGCGCTCGTGTCAACCATTGCCCAGGCGGAGAAATTCGGCACCAGCATCGCCAAGGCCCTGCGCACGCAGGCCGACTCGCTGCGGATCAAGCGCCGGCTCAAGGCCGAGGAGCGGGCCCAGAAGACCACCGTCAAACTGATGGCCCCGCTGATTCTGTTCATCTTCCCGTCAATTTTCGTGGTGCTGGCCGGTCCGGCGGCAATGAAGCTGATCGCGGCCTTCGGCCAGGGCGGGATCTCGGGAACGCCGCATTGATGCTTCGGGCCCGCCCGGACCCCAATGGAGACTCGGGCCGGCCCTTCGGTACTCATCCTCCGCACCCCCAGTGCGGGACACGACGGCCGGCATCTCGCCGGCCGTTGTTTTTTGCGGCCTCGCGGCGGGACATGCACCTCTTCGGCGCGTCCCTGGGGATACCACGATGCTCGTTGCACGCGAGCCGCGGGAATCGGCGGCCTCAGATTCCGTATTCCTTCATCACCGCCTGGAGCCTGTCGCGGTTGGCCGGGTTCATGCGGCACAGAGGAAGCCGGAACTCCTCGGCCAGCATGCCCTTCATGGCCATGGCGGTCTTGATCGGAATCGGGTTCACCTCCAGCGTCAGCAGCCCCTTGGCCAGTCTGAACGTCTTGAGGTGCCACTGCCGGGCTGTCTCCCAATCCCCTCGAAGGGCCGCGTCGGTCATGGCCTTCACGTCCTTGGGAACGACGTTCGCCAGGACGCTGATCACTCCGACGCCGCCGATGGACATCAGCGGCAGGGTCATCGAGTCGTCGCCGCTGATGATGTCGATATCCGACCTGACCCGCAGCTCGCTCGCCCCGTCCATCGAACCAGTCGCGTGCTTGACCGCCACGATGTTCCTGTGCGACTCGCGAAGCCGCACGATGGTATCGACGGCCATCTCCACGCCGCAACGGCCGGGGATGTTGTAGATCACCTGCGGAAAGGCCACCTCCTTCGCCAGGACGCTGAAGTGCTGAAACAGACCTTCCTGGGTGGGCTTGTTGTAGTAGGGGACCACCAGCAGGGCTCCATCAGCCCCGTTGTTGCAGGCGTTGCGGGTCATCTCGATGGCTTCGGCGGTGCTGTTGGAACCGGTGCCGGCCAGGATCGGGATCCGCCCCTTGGCCCGGCGAACGACGGCCGCGATCACGTCGTCGTTCTCCTTATGATCCAGCGTCGGGCTCTCGCCCGTGGTGCCGCAGGGCACCAGGACGTCGGAACCGGCGTCAATGTGAAAATCCACCAGCGCGTCCAGTGTCTTCCAGTCCACCTCACCGTTCTTGAACGGCGTCACCAGCGCCACCATGCTGCCTTTGAACATGCTCAGACTCCCTTGTTGCCCGTCGGCTCGTCGCGGGGTGTGCCGGAACCCTGTCCGCCGCACCCCGGCCGCGGGTCTCCCGCGCGAAAACAGCGGGGCATTCTAAGCCCCGGCGCGGGATTTACCAAACGCGCTCGCCCGGGCCGGCTCGCGAACCGTCCAGACGGCGGCTGGACGACGAAGCAGGATTGGCGCATCATTGTCCCCTGCACTGTTGACATCTCAGGCGGACCGGTACTGGTATCTGGTTCGCCTCGCGGAAGTTGTGGCCGGAGGATTCACCCATGCGGGCAATCAAAGCCTTGACGGTTCTTGTCTGCATCTGCGTCTGGTTCACCCAATCCCTTGCAGCGGCCGGGCAACAGGCGCCCGACCGCAGGGCCCAGCGGCAGCAACTGCTCCGCCAGTTCGACAAGGACGGCGACGGGAAGCTTAACCAGCAGGAGAGAGAGGCGATCCAGCAGCACGTGAGGGCGCGCCTGGCCACAGCCACGGCTCCTGCCGAATCCGACGGTCTGGCCGACGCCCGCGACGAGGTGTACAAGAAGGTTGACGGCGTGGAGCTGAAGATTCACTTCTTCATGCCCCCGGATCGCAAGCCCACGGACAAACGGCCGGCGATCGTGTTCTTCTTCGGCGGAGGCTGGCTGAGCGGGTCGCCCGGCCAGTTCGCGCCGCAGTGCAAGTATCTCGCATCGCGGGGCATGGTCGCGGCCACGGCCGACTACCGCGTCTACAACCGACACAAGGCCATGATTGCCGACTGCACGGCCGACGCCCAGGCTGCCATCCGCTGGATCCGGGCCCACGCCCGCGAGCTGGGCGTCGACCCCGACCGCATCGCGGCTGGCGGCGGCTCAGCCGGTGGCCACCTGGCCGCCGCCACCGGAATGCTTAAGGACTTTACCGGCGACAAGGACACCTCAGTCAGTTTCCGCCCGAACGCGTTGCTGCTCTTCAACCCGGCGATCGACCTGACACTCGACGAATCCGGGGCCGGCGAATCGGCAACCAGGCATCTCGGCATCATGTCCCGGCTCGGTGGCAAGCCCGAGGATCTCTCGCCCATGGACAATGTTCGGCCCGGCGCGCCGCCTGCCATCATCTTTCACGGCAGGCAGGATAAGCTCATCCCGTTCACCAAGATCGAGGAGTTCGCCAAAGCGATGAAAGCGGCCGGCAACCGCTGCGAGGTCGTCGGTTTCGAAGGCCAGGGGCATGGCTTCTTCAACCCCCGCAACGACGGTGGCAGATACTTCGTCGAGACCATGCGCCTGGCAGATCGATTCTTGGCGTCGCTCGGCTATCTGAGGGGAGAGCCTGCTATCGGGCCGGACACGGCGGGCAAACCCGTCACCCGGCCACAATAAAGCGCGTATCTGCCTGCTCGGGAGCCGCCTGAACAGTAACTCAAGGTTTTCAGAGGATTCTCCTTGACATACCGGCTGCGGCGCGTAGACTTCACACTGAGGAGGCCGGCTTCAGTTGGAGCGGGTAAAGGCTCGAGGGCGAGGACGCCCTTCATTCCCGAGACACGCTGAGCTCGAGTCGATAAGCCTTTGTGATTAGCTGAGCTTGCTTGGCAGAGTACTCAGACTGGCCGTTTCTCAGATCGCGAGCGGACTCTCCCGTCCACGGGCTATCGGATCTGCGTGCCCGGTGCCGGCGGGGGAACCGCTGAAAAGAGGCCGGAACCCGGTTTGCACGCCATCTCACGACGGAAGGAGGCACGTGATGGCTTCGTTCGATCACCATGCGGCGAGTCCTCGATTAAGCCCACCCGCGGGCATGCTGACGAGAATACCCATGAGCTTCGGGTGGTCGCCGCTGCAATTGGGCCTGGCCCTGCTCGCCTTCCTGCTCTACTGCGATGCAGCCTGGGGCAAACCGATCACATCCCAGCAGGCCGAGACCGCCGCGAGGGCCTGGTTGGCGAGGGACACCCGGCCGCTCGGAGCCCAGATCGGCCGAGAGACCGCCGCGAAAACCGAATCCTTCGCCGGTGACGACGGACAGATCGCCTACTATGTGGTCTACCTCAAGCCCTCGGGTTTCGTGATCTTGCCCGCCGACGATCTTGCCGAACCGATTGTCTGCTTTGCGGGCTCCGGGCAGTATGACCCTTCCGACGCCAATCCCCTGGGCACCCTGGTCACCAAAGACCTCGCCGCTCGCATCCGGTTCGCTCGCGAGACCGAGACGGCTGCCCTGAAAGGCAAGGCGCTTCCGCAACAGGCGGCCAGCGCCCAGGCAAAATGGACGCGGCTTCTGGAGAAAGACGGCGGAGCGGTTACACTGGGTGTCTCGAGCATCTCCGACGTACGAGTCGCCCCGCTTGTCCAGAGCCGATGGTCACAGACCACCGAATGCGACAGCTACTGCTACAATTACTACACCCCGAACCACTACCCCTCCGGCTGTGTCGCCACGGCGCAGGCTCAGCTCATGCGGTTCCATCAGTTTCCGACCACC
>CAZPIO010000151.1:0-19227 GCA_964586235.1 uncultured Planctomycetales bacterium | reverse complement strand
CACGCCTCGCGCCGGCCGGGCGCAGAACGGGCAGTGTGCTCGACAGGACGGATACTTGATCGGCAGGATGGGTCGCACCAGGATGACGACTGACAAAGCTTGCCGGGCCGCTCCCTTACGGTCGCGGTTCTGAAACCGACGCTCCCTTACGGTCGCGGTTCTGAAACCGACGCTCCCTTACGGTCGCGGTTCTGAAAGAAGGGCTCACGCCTCTTCCAGGACCTTCCAGCCCATGGTGTCGGCCAGGGCGAAGACCGGCTCTTTCAGGTCGCCGTAGAAGGTGACCCGGTGCCAGCCCCACTGGTCCCACTCGGTGAAGAGCTTCTCGATGTCGCCGACCGGTTCGACGGCCAGCTTGGTCCGGCAGGCCCGGTCGTCGTCCACGCTCCCTGCTGACTTGCCGCGGTGGAACAGAACGACCTTGGTCTCCGGTCTGAACTCGACCGTCGTGGTCATGTATCCCGCCGGCATGATCGACCGGAGAGAAGCTCCCTGGCGATCCTCGGAGTGGGTGAGGATCTCGTAGGGATTGGCCTGCCCCTTCGGCCCGAACGGTTTGTTCGACGCCACGCAGTGAGCGTAGATGATCTGCCGCTTCGCGGTGTCGATGATCGGGTCGGAGATGAAGCCGGGCCGGCCCTGGGTCAGGGCGGTCATCGTGACCATGGTGGCCGTCGAACGCAGATCGCATTCGCAGGCCCCGATCAGCCCCTCATTCAGCAGCTCGTGGAAGCCCAGGCACGGGTAGGCGTGGATGTGCTTGCCGTAGAAGCCGCCGAGGCAATTGATGGTGATCGCGTTGGCCCCATGTTTCTTGAGCAGATCCTTCATCCCCACGTACATGGCCCCGGACGCATCGAGGGTCTCTCGCGAAACCCCCTCAACCTTCGCCGCATTCTTCTGCCAGCGGTCGGCCATTGCCTTTGACTCGTCCTTGTCCGCGGCCTCCCAGGCGGCGTTCAGCTCCTTGAACGGCACCTGCACGACCTCGATCCCCATCTCTTTCTTGACCACGGCGTCGATGTTGCCCCAGCCCTTCTCGACCGTGAGGATCTTCGACTCCTTCATCCGGGCCAGGCAATCCTTCGGCGAGAGGGTCGCGACCTTGTCGGGCTTGCAGGTCATGTCGCCCGGTTTGGGTGTGCTCTGCTGGCGAGCCTTGACTGTCGCCGCCACGAAGTCGGCCATCGAGCCGCCTCGCTTGATGATCCTGAAGCACCGGACGGCCGCGACCACGTCCTCCATGCGCGATGACCCCACAAAACCGACGTTGGGCGTCTTGGCGCGCAGGAAGCCGGCCGTGTAGACCAGGAACCCGCCGCTGCCGCCGTACTGGAAGTCGGCAAAGAGCGTCGGCTTGCCCGAGGCCGCGATGGTCTGGACCACGCGGTTCCAGGCGTTCATCTGGTAGACCAGATAGCCGTCGATATTTGCCGTCTTATCCTCTTCCAGAATCTTCTTGGCCGCGTCTTCACCGCTGGCCATGCTGGTGAGGAACTCGAACCTCGGGCAGGCCTGCTTGAGCCCATTGGTGATCCGGTCCATCACCGGCTGGAAGTCAAACCCCACGTTGGGCCAGTCTGGCCCGGGCTGCTTGACCGCGTGCAGCGCGTAGATGATCCGCACCCGCAACTTGCCACTGCCCTCGGCCGCCTGGGCCGACGAGCTGGTCGCCAGAAGGCCGGCCGCACCGGCGCAGGCCGCTCCGCCGACCGCCAGGAACTGCCGACGGTTCATCGGACAGCACGCACACCCCGAAAGCATCTCAGGTGAAATCATGGATGAATCCTCCGTTGTCGAATAGACCGGACTGGTGCTCCGAAAAGTGCCCGCGCGCGGGTGCGCTTCAGGCTCCTCCAACCCAACATGCTATCGAAAAGCTGGCGGCGGCGTCAAACGGTCTGGCCGATATTGCCTCGTCGCCAGATACCGCGGCCGCCCGGAAGAAGAACGTCGGGCTCAGGATGGCTGTGATGTGCCCGATCCGCCGCGTTGCACATCCTCTGACTGCTTCTGGAGTTCAGTCTCCAGTTGCCGGCGCAGTTCGGCCCTGGCCGGGTCGTTGACCAGGTTCTTCGTCTCGTATGGGTCAGCGGTAAGGTCGAATAGCTCGGTCCACTCCGGATGACCGGGATAGCAGATCAGCTTCGCCCGGTCGGTTCGAACGGCCTGCACGGGCGGAGAGGCGAATGGTGGCTCGCGGAAATACTCATAGTAGAAAGACCTACGCCACGGCGTCGTTTTGCCTTCCAGGAGCGGCCGCCAACTGTGTCCCTGCATCTGTTTCGGAACTGGTACACCTGCGAGGTCCAGTAGTGTCGGAGCAAGATCGATGTTCAACACGATCTGGTCCACCAGCCTGCCCCTTGAACCAAGCTTGGGGTGTTTGAGAAGCAGCGGGATACGCAGGCTTTCTTCATAGGCGGTTCGTTTGTCGCCGAGACCATGTTCGCGAAGGTAGTAGCCGTTGTCGCCCGCGAATACGACTACGGTGCTCTCGGTCAGGCCGAGCCGGTCGAGTTCGGCCATGATCCGGCCGACGTTGTCGTCTATTGCGGCGATGCAGCGCATGTAGTCGAGGAGCTTCGGCGAATCCTGGGCGGCAAACGTCTCGCCTACTTTGTCTTCCGGCCCCGAGCGTTGTCGATAGGGGGCCTTGACGCCGAGATTGGGCACGGGCCGGGCTTTCTCTCCTTCATAGTCTCGTTCGCGGCGAGGGGGTGGGGAGAACGGACCGTGGCAGGTCTTGAAGCCGATCGCCAGGACAAAGGGCTTACTCTTGTTCTCTTGCAGGAACCGGATCGCGCAGTCCGTGGAGACATCGTCCACCCAGCCGGTCGTTTCAGTTGGCTTTCCGTTTATCTCGAACGGGCAGTCGCGATACTTTCCCTGGCCCACGAAACTGGCGGAGTAGTCGAAGCCCGGCCGCTGACCGGTCTGCCTATCCATGTGCCACTTTCCCACGTAGCCGGTTGTGTAGCCCGCGGACTTGAGAACCGAAGCGTAGGTGACGCCGTCGGCCGGGAACGGCGTCGAGTTGTTCCTGATGCCGTTGCGATGGCCATACATTCCGGTCAGGAAGCTCGCCCGGCTCGGGGCGCAGAGCGAATTGACCACGAAGGCGTTGCGGAACCGCACGCCGTCGCCTGCCAGCTTGTCCAGGTTCGGCGTTTTCAGCCAGGGGAACCTGCCTTTTTCGCCTTGTTCTCTCTGTACCACGCCGAGCGCGTCGTATCGCTGGTCGTCGGTCAAAATGAAGAGGAAGCTTGGCCTGGTTTCAACGGCGTCGAGGCGGCCACAAAGAGCACAAATCATCAAACACGGCAGGGCACGTTGGATTCGGGCGAACAGCATGGGCATTTCCCTCGTTTTCTATCGCGTGGCGGGACGTTTCAGCGCATTGCGAACCGGACCGAGCACTCGGCTGAGCCCGTTGGCCGGAAAGTCGATGTCGAGACAGGCTCCTGTGGCCTCGCGGTCGGCCGCGGATTGTTCGTCCATCCTCCGGGCGAGTGACTCAGCCTCGTCAAGCAGCTTGGGATCTCGTTTCGCCGCTGCCTCCTCGGCCAGGCGATACACCTCGCAGGCCATCCTGGCATAGCTGAAGTGGGCTCCTATGGCGGCCAGCCGGGATCTGACTTCTTCGTCGCGGGCTGCACTTCGGGCTTCCTGCAGAAGCTCGTTTGCCCGAGCCAGCACACCCGGCGTCAGGCATGTCCAAATACCCGTGGATGTATGCTCGGCTTCGCGCTGGCCTCGCTCGAGTTCGGCGAAGAACCGCTGCATGGGCTCGCTGGCCTCATGGAAGGCCGCGTCGCAGTAATCCTTGACCAGGGCGTCGGGATTGAGACTTGGGTTCCACATCGCCTTGGCAACGGCGTACAGGCTGAGACCGTACAAGCCGAACATCTTGTACCCGCTCTGGGCCTCATAGCCGACGCACCCGGTTTGTGACAGCCAGCGAATGTCCGAAACGAACTTGTGCGGGGCGGGCAGCGGCATTCTGCAGAACGTCGAGTGCGGTATGTACTGATACGCCATCATGCCGGCCGGCGTCATCGACCGCCAGTCTTGGAAGTGTCGACAGAACAGGGCATTATTCGTGCAGTCGGGCCGCTCCACCGGATGCACGAAGCACACGCCCTCGGGACGCGAGTTCACCACCATGATCATGACGTTGGGCCGCGGTCGCACCTTGACCGGAGGCGCGAACGTCTGATGGTAGGCCAGCGTGTAGATTTTCTTGTCTGGATGCGTTGCAGCCAGACGCTCCGCCACCGCGTTCACGAACGTGAGCCAGCGGTCCGCGAGCAGCGGGTATGATGTGCCGGCATGCGACCAACTGCCGCCGGTATCCAGCGCCCGGCACCGTTCGCATTCGCAGAAGCCCACCCCGTCGCCCGGTCCGAGCGGCAGAATCTCCGCCTCCGGTTGAGCGTCGAAAGCCTTCGACAGCAACCGGGTCACGAATTCGATGACTTCCGGATTTGTCGTGCACAAGTTCGTGTGCACCGGCGTCGAACCCATCTGCCGTTTGCCTTTGACCAGGGCAAGCCAGTCGGGGTGCTCGCGAACCAACTTCTCCATGTCGGTCAGATGCGGCAGCGGATGGGGCCACATAAACCCGCGGAAGCCCCCGCACCGGGCCAGCAGTTCTGCGTTGGCCGCCTGAGGCCATTCGTAACCGATGTTGATCCGCTGCCGCACCGCCCAGACCAGGCAATCATGCTCGCGTGAGCCCGGCTGGGCCAGGTACGTCATCCGCTCGTAGCGGTACTTCAGCCCCGGCCGTTCCGTTCGATCTGCCGCCGCGATCGCGACGTGCGAACGCGTTGGCACTTCCTTCCACGCCGCACCCGGGGCCAGCCAGCGGCATCCCAGATCTCGCTCCAGCAGGTCGTACACCGCGTACAGCGTTGCACGATCGCTCGGCCCGACCAGCACAAGGTCGCGCCCGATACGGCGGACCGCGAACGCGTCACGATCTTCTTTCTGCAGATCGGCCAGGACGGGCCCGGCCGCGCCGGTCTTGCCGACGAGGATGTGTGAGCCATCGGCGGCCTGCGGCTCCGAAACGACCGCCAGGGTTGCGCCCGAAATCTGCTGCACGTGCTTCTGCAGCTCCTGGGCGGCAAAGGTCTCTGCAGGGCTGGGAGCCTCAGGCAGCACGATCTGGCCCAGCGCCGAGCCGTCTTTCGCAACCTCCAGGGTAGCTTGGCTGTCCGCGGGTGCGGCGGGTGCCGAAAGCGCAAGTAAGGGTGGCACAAGAATGCACAGGATGAGGACTTGCATGTTTGGCATCATTTCCCGTCTGGTCCTTCTCAGTGAGTGTGCTATCCGATGTTTCCCAGGCAACCTCGCCTGGCCCGGCCACGCGGTGCCCGGCCATTGTACAGCGCCGCCGGCCTGGCACCGCAAGAATGGAGGCTTCTGCGGTCCGTCGACCAACCTGGCTCCCGCAACTGCCAGCGAACAACCAGAAGCCACCAGCCATAAAGGTGCAAGTTGCCCTTCAGGACCAGACTGCGGCCTCGAACTGGCCTGCCTTGGATGTCTCGTGCACGGATTGGCCAGCGCGGTACACTGGCGAGCATCTGTTCCATGCGGCTGAGGCCCGCTTGTCTGCGACCGGTTGATTCGAGGTAACGGACATGAGAAGCCTGTGTCTGAAAGGTTGCGTATGGTGTGTACTCGGTGCCGTGGTGGCCGGCCGGGCGGCCGAAGCCCCGACATCTGGTCAGTCGATGCCGGGAAAGCCGGCGATCGGCGTGTCGGCGGCAGGCGAAAGCCACCAGATCGCGCTGTCCTCCGTGAGCGCTGCGATCGGCGAGGAATGGCTTAGACCGCTTGGCGAGAAGGAAGTGCTGTGGCGTCTGCTCCTGCGGGGGCCGGGCACCTCAGCAGCAGAGTTGAACAGTGTGGACCTCCGCTTCCGCGAAGGATTCGGGGTGGGCCATGGCCTGGAACTCCTCTGGGACGGGAAAGTGAAGGACGTGCATGTGCAGGTGACCGTGACCATCTCTCGCGTCCGTCGCTCAGCACTGTGGCGTCTCAGCGCCGTGTTGCCCGAGGGCTGGAAGGTCGTGCGCGCGGACTGGCCGATCCTGCCGAACATCCGGACCCGGCCGGGCATGAAGATGGCCGCGCCGTTCGGATGGGGGCTGGAGTACGACGTGAAGCCCGGCATGAGCTACGAGGGTACTTACCCGTCGCTGGTAACCTCCATGCCCTTTGTGGCCTTCTATCGCCCCGGCAAGGGGCTGTATGTCGGCGTTCACGACAGGAAGGGCAATCACAAGCACTTGGCGGTGAAGGCCCAGGAGAATGCCGTGGGTGTCACCTGCACGCATTGGCCCTCGGATGCGGACACGGTTAACCGTCGCTATTTCCCTGAGTTCGATGTGGTAGTCGGTGCATTTGACGGCGACTGCTGGAACGCTGCTCAGATCTACCGGGAGTTCAATCGGGAGACGCCGTGGGGTGGTGTCAAGGGCGGCCTGCGGCTTGAGAACCGCAATCAGCCCGTGCCGGACTGGCTCAAGGAGATCGACCTGTGGCTCATGCCCGGCCCCGAGCCGGTCAAAAACGTCGAGGCCTGCCGTAAGGCCGGAGCGTTCTTCGGCGTGCCCATCGGTCTGCACTGGTACAACTGGCACGAGATTCCGTTCGACACGCTCTATCCCGACTATTTCCCGGCCAAGCCGAATTTCCGCCAGGGCGTGAAGGCCCTGCAGGATGCCGGGTTCCGCGTCATGCCCTACATCAACGGGCGTCTTTGTGACCCGAACTCGAAGACCTGGACGCAGGAAGGCGCCGACAAGGCCGCTGCCCGGCAGGAGGATGGCAAGCCCTATACAGAGGTCTACGGCTCCAAGGTGCCGCTCAACGTGATGTGTCCGTACACGAAGCTCTGGCAAGACAAGATCGGCGGCATTGTTGATCGCCTGATCAGCGAATTCGGCGTGGACGGCGTGTACATCGATCAGATCGGTGCAGCCGGTGCGGTGCGGTGTTTCAGCAAGGACCACGGCCATTCGCCCGGCGGCGGCACCTTATGGTTCGACGGCTACCGCAAGATGCTTGATCAGATCCGGGCCAGGTTGCCGGAGGACCGGATGATCACCACCGAAGAAAACGCCGAATGCTGGAACGACCAGTTCGATGCCCTGCTCATGGTCAACACCCCCTCGACCGGTGGCCGTCGGATCATCCCGCTGATGCCCGCGGTTTACGGAGGGCGGATCATCACCTTCGGCTTCCAGTATATGTCCGGCGACGATATCCCCAAGTCGCTGCCTTTCCGGGCCAAGATGGGCCGCGCGTTTCTCTGGGGCGCGCAGCTCGGCTGGATCGGCGTGGACGCGATCATGGCCGACAATGGCCGTAAGGAGGCCGAGTTTCTGCGAAACCTGGCCCGCGTCCGCAGCGGGGCTCATGAGTTTCTGCTGACCGGCAGGTTCCTGGGTGAGGCGGAGGTGACCGGCGATAACCCGCGTCTGAAAGGGGAGGGAACCGCGGGTAGCGGAAAGTACGCGATTGACTTGGCGGCCGTGATGGCCACCGCATGGCTGGCCGAGGATGGCAGCCTGGGGCTGGCCGTGGTCAACCTCTCGGATGAGGCGCGCGCGGTGGAGGTCCGGCCGCCGTGGCTGCGCCTGCAAGAGTTGGGTGATGGGGTGGCCGACGCGCTCAAGATCGGCGGACGCCCGATCAGCAGGGAACCGAAGGTCGTACCTGTCACCCTCCCGGCTGGCGAGGCTCGGATGATCCGCGTTCGGCCTGCGACGCGTCCGTCCTGATTTGATGCCGGTGAGGAGGAGAGATACGCGGTTCCGACGTTGATCAGCGGAAGTAGGCGGCGTTGACTTCGGTGAACTTCTGCCACTCTTCGGGCAACTCATCCTCGGGGAAGATGGCTCGCACGGGGCACTCGTCTATGCAGAGGCTGCAATCGATGCAGATGTCGGGGTTGATATAGAGCATCTCCGCCGTGGCGAAGTCTTCTTCCTCGGGGGTGGGATGGATGCAGTCGACGGGGCAGACCGGCACGCAGCCCGAATCTTTTACCCCGATGCAAGGTTGGGCAATCACGTGGGCCATGTCGTCCTCAACTAATGCAGCGGTGCCCGAGGTGCATGGTGCCGGGCGAGCTGCCGAACAGGAGCTGGGGCTTCTTGCCGGTCTTTGTCGCGTATTCGGAGCACGCTTCCTCGATTGCCTGGCGAGCCGCCGGGGTGTCGGCCATGAGGACGGCCACCGTGCCGCCGCAGCCGCCTCCGGTCACCTTGGCCCCGTACAGGCCGCGGGCCGGGCCGCGGTCGCGGATGCAGTTCACCAGCACGTCGGTCTCGATGCTGCCCATGCCGCAGCGCTGACCGTAGCTCCAATGAGAAGCATACATGATCTCACCCGCCTCGATGAGGGCGTCGAGTTCGCCGGTTCGGCGGACGCGGGCCAGGCGTTCGAGGAGGCGGTGCGTGCGGTCGTTCTCGTAGATGTGGTGCTCGGTGCGCGAGCGGACCTTGTAGATCTCCTCCGGGCGGACGACAACCTCCAGCTCTTCCGGCTGTCCGAAGTGGGTCAGGAAGTCCCGGCCGCGGAGCTTGACCGGCAACTGGTTGCGGAGCCGGCGGACGTACTCGCTGGGCGGAATGTTGCCCAGGTATCCGCCGTTGGGCTCGCCCGCCTCGCCTGCGTTTTCCAGGATCTTCTCGATGAGGAACCTGCCGATGAGCGAGGCGGCGCGGTTGTCGGCGTAGCGCTCCCGGTAGATGGGCAATCGCAGACCCGAGTAGACGCCGGCGAACATCGCGCCTTTGGGCATCCGGAGTGAGCCCAGCACGTCCTCGGGCTGGCAGCGGATCTGCAACAGAGCGTCGGCCTCACCCAGCAGGCAAGTCAGGTGGTCGACGAGGCCGGGCTCGTTCCTGACCACGTCGACATTGGCGACGCGGCACGCGCGGGCGAGCTGCGTTGGGGTTAGATCGACCTCGAACAGGGCGGCCAGCCCCCTGGCGACTGCGACTTGCAGCGCGGCGGACGAGGCCAAGCCTGCTTGGGGCGGGATGTCGGAATGAATCATCAGGTTGAAGCCGCCTGCCAGATGGGGCAGATCGCCCGACTCGAGCAGGCCCAGGCAGACGCCGGCGATGTGCCGCGCCCAGAGGCAGGCGTCAAACTTGGACGACAGGGTCTCGGCGGTCACAAACTGGCCATCAGATTGATAGAACAGGGACAGGCACCACTCGAACGTTGACGGTTGGCCGTCGCGGCTCCAGTCAACGGAATCGACACGGATTCGCTGGTCGTTTCGGCGGCCTATGGCGACGCAGACGCCCTGTTCGATTGTGGATTGCAGGGCCAAAGCCCCGCTGTAGTCGGCCATCCCTCCCATACAGTCGAGCCGACCGGGTGCACGCGTCATGACACATGGTCGCGCCTGGTCGGTCGGCCAGCGTTTCTCGCACAGTTGCAGGAATTGCTCCATGCGAGTGGACACGTCATTCTCGGTTCCCGTGATACTCACCGTTACCTCGTTTGCTGGCCCGACCCGTGTCAGGGCTCGGGAGGCTCACACACCTGGCGGAGGACGTTTTCTGTCACGTAGATGGCCGCATCGCTGGCCACACCGAGGGCAATGGCGTCGGACGGCCGTGAATCAACCTCTATCAGCTTGCCATTGTTCCTGATCACCAGCTTGGCGAAAAAAATGTGGTCGCGCAAATCGTGGATAACGATCTTCTCCAGGTCTCCGTTCAATTCGCGGATCACATTGGCCAGCAGGTCGTGCGTCAGCGGCCGGGGGGTACTGATGTTCTTGACCCGGCGGTCGATGGCCAGAGCTTCCGCAACACCGATCACGATCGGGAACTGCCGTTCCCCTTCATGCTCCCGCAGGACAATTATTTGCTGCTCGCTGGTGTCGCTGATCACGATCCGAGCGAGGTCCATACGGACTTCCATGTTTTCACGCTCCGGTCCTTACAGTCGAGACTACCGACCCCTACTATGGGTGTCAAGAACAGACGCTCGGGCGACTGGGGTGTCAGTTCATCGCCCATGGACCCTGGTTGGCTTTGGATCTTGACAAACACCTTTGTCCTATTCTAGGCCGTGGTAACGCGGAAGACATTGTCGTGGCCGGGGACGATCTCGTCGGCGACCTCGATGACGTCGGCGAAAGATTTCCGGGCTTCCTCGACCATAACGGCCTGCTCAAACACCTGTCCGGCACGGTAGTGATCCTCGGTGACGACTGCATCTCCGGCGACGACGGCAGTTTGCGACGGCATGGCCAGGAGCAGCCCGGCGGATCCCGGTGACGGCCCGGCGGCAGGAAAGAGATGGACTCGCCGCGTGACGTGATCGGGAGCGGCCTCAAAGCGTTTGAGGATCGACCGTTCGTCCTCCAGGAGCTTGAGCAGCTCGGTGTCGCTCGTGTCCCGTTCGGCGTGTTGGGTCATTTCCTCCAGGTGTTGCCGGACCGCCTCGATTTCCGGCTGGTGCATGATCCATGAGGAGTTGGCGAAGAGGGTGATCGCCCGCCGGTGGACCGGCCGAAAGGTGGTCAGGAACACGGCCTGGATCTGATCGGGGGTGAGTCCCGATCGCTCGTCGAGGCGCTGGGCCAGGAGTTCGCCCGGCAGGCTGGGATCGACAAGGATTGTCTGGGTGTCGTCCTGGATCAGCGTGGTCGTGGCGTGCGGGAAGCGTTTCGGCTGTGTCTCGCCCCACAAACGGTTTTTGCTCAGTGTTCCGATGCTGATGATCCGGTAGCGAAGGCTCATACGGTGTTCTCAGTCCTCAAGCTCGGCTCGGATGATGGCGGAGGCCAGGCCGGCGACATCGTGCGGCTCGGCCTCGGCGGCCGGGTGGTAACCGGCGTCACGGATGGCGCGGCTGGTCACCGGGCCGATGCTGGCCAGCTTGACCGAACGCAGCCGTTCGCAGCGAGCGGGTCCGAGCAAGGTCAGGAGGTTGGTGAATGACGACGGGCTTGTCAGCGTGATCCAATCCATCTGTCCGCGATCCAGCTTTTCCAGGAAGGAGGCGGAGAGTGCGGCGGGGCATCTTGTTCTGTAGGCGGTCAGGGTGTCGCACTCGGCGCCGGCGGCCTGCAGGGCGGCGGGCAGTTGCGGCCGGGCAATGTCGGCGACGAGGAGCAGAATGCGTTTGCCCGCGATTCCCTGCTCGATCAGGGATTGGGCCATCGATTCGCCGGTCGCCTCGGGAGGCACGAGATCGGGTCGGATGCCGCAATCGGTCAACCGCTTGGCGGTGGCTGAACCGATGGCGGCGATTTTGAGCCGGCTCAGGCGGCGGTGGTCGAGCCCGACGGCCGCGAGCCGGGCGAACAGCGCGTCCGCGCCGTTGGCGCTGGTGAGCACCAGCCACTGGTAGCGATCGAGCTGCCGCAGGGCGTCGTCAATCCTGCTGCAGTCGTCGACAGGGCCGAGTTCGATGGTCGGGGCCTCGATTACGTCGGCCCCCGCGGCCCGCAGAAACCGACACAGGCTGTCAGCCTGGTCGCGCATGCGGGTCACCCCGATGGTCTGGCCATTCAAGGGTTGGAGATCAGCCGACTCCATCGATGTCTCCCGGCAGTCAACCGCAGCCTGCGGCCTGGATCCGTGGTGACGCAACCGTGGTCAGCGTGGCGCCGGTTTTGTTTCCCCTCCTGCCTTGTCCTTATCCTCAAGATCGTAGCGATCCAGTGGCACGTGTTCGATGACGATCGGTTTCCCCGGATCTGGTCAACGATCATGAAGACGATCATGACCAGGGCTGGGGCAATCAGTATCATGGTCACACGGCCGCCCCCGAAGACAGTTACGCGCTGGAGGCCGGCCGTAGGTTACCCGAGCACAGCGGCCGGGTCCATGGGGCTCTGGCCGGATCGTGACCTTGTCCCCCGGAGGCCGCAGATTTACAATTGCTGGTCGACCAACGCAGGCGGGGCGCGCCTGTGTCTGCGACGGGGTGGTTTCTGAAAGGGATGTGACGATGCGTGGGCGAACGGTCGCGTTTTTCGCGGGGACGTGGTTGGTCTGCGGGATGGCGGGTGGACAAACGACACGTGATGCCGGTGCTCCGGCGAGCCGACCGGCTTCGGCGGCTGCTTCGCAGCCCGGGTCGCTCGATCCGGCTGTGGAGAGGATTCTGGACCGCCTGGAGAAGAAGAACGTCCGGGACATCCAGGCGGACATCGTTTACATCAAGAAGGATCCGCTGCTGGGGCTGGAGGAGAAATACAAGGGCATCCTGAGGTTCATCGAGGACAAGCCCAGCCCGCGGTTCCTGATCCGTTTCGACCAGAGTGTCATCGAGAACCTTGTCGAGAAGACGCGGGAGTGGCACGTGTTCGACGGGCGCTGGTACACCGAGGCCCGGGAGAAGACCAAGGTGGCGATCAAGCGTGAGGTCGTGCGGCCGGGTGACAAGGGGGCCGAGGATCTCTTCCGCATCGGCAAAGGGCCGTTCCCCATGCCCTTTGGTCAGAAGAAGGATGACATCGTTCGCCACTTCACCATCAAGCTTGTCGCCCCTGGGCCCCAGGACCCGCCCAACACCGACCACCTGGAATGCACCCCCTTGGCAGGGACGGACATGGATCGCCGTTACGGCAAAGTTCACTTCTTCATCGACCGGGCGATGGACGTGCCGGTTCGCGTGACCACCGTGGCCAAGGAGGACAACCAGGAGATTACTGCCTCCTTCACCAACGTCCAGGTCAACAAGGGCATGGCCGCCGGCGAGGTCGGCCTCCCCGATCTGCCGGGTTATGAGATCCGCGAAGAACCGCTGGGCGAACCGGCTCCGTAAGGCAGGCAGGTCCTACTGCGAATCGTGCGTTGCCGGGACGCTGAATGTTGCCGACGGCAGGGCTGCCGGCTGCGTCGCCGGGACCGTGTCGTGTGCATCCTCCGGGGTCGTCGGCTTGACGTAGTCGTCAATGAGCGACTCTCGCACGATGATTTCGACACGTCGTGCCTGGGCTCTCTTGTTGACGTCGTAGGCGCCCCTGGCCAGCGGTTCGTTGGCGCCCACGGCCGAGCAGACCAGCGCCCTGCGGTCGACGCCGCGGAGGACGAGTTCATCGGCGACCGCCTTGGCTCTGCGGAAGGACAGTTGGAGAGCATCATCGTCGGTCCACTCGGGCGGGCGAGGCTCCTCGGCGGCGTGGCCCCGAATCTCCATCTTGTTGCGGTGGCCGCGAACCGATTCGGCGATCTGCTCGAGGGCCCGTTTCCCCTCCGGCGTGAGCTGGTCGGAGAAGGGCTCGAAGACCACCGGCCCGCCCATCGTGATCTCCATGCCGTCGCGGATCTTGCGCAGGCGAAAGTGCTTGCCGTACATACCTTCTTCGCGCGTGTCTCCCCGATGGCCGGAGGTCTCCCGTGCGGCGAGGGCCTTGAGCTTGGCGACCAGATCCTGGAAATCGATCGCGCTGGGCGAGCCGCCGCCGCTACTCATTCCGAAAGCCTGCTGGATGGATTGGAGAGCGGCCTGCATCTCGGCGCTCTGCGACCCGCCCCCCGCCGAGTAGTCCGCGAATGCCGCCAGCAGGATGAAAAAGCAAAGCAGCAGCGACATCATGTCGCCATAGGTGAGGACCCACTCGGGAGCTCCGGACGGTGCGGCTTTCTTGGTAAGGGCCATGCTGGTCTGGTCTCCTGCGGCGGCCATTTCCCGCCCGAGTTCAGCCGGATTTCCTGCCTTCGACGCCGTTGATGGCGCCTCGTTTCCTGGCCGGCAGGTAGACGGCCAGCTTAGCCTGGGTGATCCGCGGGTTGTCCCCGGCCTGAAGCGAGAGGATGCCCTTCATCATGACGGTCCGGAGGAGCATCTCCTCCTCGTTTCGGAAGGAGAGCTTGTCGGACATCGGCAGACAGAGGACGTTGGCGATGATCGCCCCGTAGAACGTTGTGAGGATGGCGACGGCCATACCGGGGCCGATGGCCTTGGGGTCGTCCATGTTCTTGAGCATGGCGACGAGGCCCATGAGGGTGCCGATCATCCCGAAAGCCGGGGCATACTTGGCGATCAGGTCGAACAGGCCCTTGCCCTGGCTGTGCCGCTGGTCCGTGGCCTCCATCTCGGAGGTGAGGATCTGCTCGATCTCGCCGGCGGCGGTGCCGTCGATGACCAGGCGCACACCATTCTTGAGGAACTCGTCGTCGATGTCGTTCAGGGCGTTTTCGAGCGACAGCACGCCCTCGCGGCGGGCTTGCTCGCCGAGGGCGACGATTTTCTCGATCGCCCCGGCGATGGTCATGTGCTTCGAATGGAACCCCCGGAGGTAGACCTTGTGGATGCCCAGGAAGCGTTCGATGGCCTGGGTCATGAGTACGACGAATATGGTTCCGCCGATAACCAGAATCGCCGAGGGCGTGTCCCAGTAGACGCCCAGCCTGCCGCCCGTGCCTGTCCAGAGGCTCCAGACGACCATGGCGATCGCCGCCAGCAGTCCAATGGATGACGCGAGGTCCATGCGAGTCGTTCTTCGGGTCCGATATCTTCCGTGTCCGCGGTCCAACGGTACCGACCGCCGACGGGGGCGCCGCGCGGTCCGTCGTTTCCATATCGGATTGTCGGAGGGGGGCCTGCACAAGGGAAGATGATAGAGGTAACGAGCACCATGCGAGCCGCATTGGTCTTATGGGACCTGCCCCTGATTCGGGTGCAGCGGTATACGACCGGCGGCGAGCCAGGATCGAAGAGATCAGGTCGCCGGCGCCATGCTGGGCGATGGCCTCTGCCACGTTGCCGCCGCGGGAGGCGGCTGTTCAGCGGAGGGGGTTGCGGCCGGCTGCAGGTGCTCGCCGAAGCGCACGAGCCGGGCGGAGTTGAAAATCACCAACGCGCTGGCCAGCACATGCAGGACGGCGGCAGCCATCGGCGAAATCCAGCCCAAGGCACCCGCCAGGACCTCGAGAACGACGATGTAGCACACGCCGAACAGGAGGTTCTGCCAGATCACCCTGGTGGTCTTGCGTGAGAGCCGGACGAGAAAAGGCAGGCGGCGCAGATCGTTGTTCATCAGGGCGATGCTGGCGGAGTTGATGGCCACGTCGCTGCCGGCGGCACCCATTGCTACGCCCAGATCGCCGGCCGCCAGGGCAGGGGCGTCGTTGACGCCGTCGCCGATTACCGCGACGCGGTGGCCCTTCTGCTTGAGTCCGTCGACTAACTCAAGCTTGTGTGCCGGAAGGACTTCGGCGTAGACGTCGGTGCAGCCCATTTCGCCGGCCACGCGGCGGGCCACCGACCACTTGTCGCCTGTGACCATAATGACCGTACGCACGCCCAGATCCCTCAACTCGGCAATTGCCTCGCGGGCCTCTTCCCGAGTGCGATCTTCGAGGCCGATCCAGCCGATCAGACGGCCATCGCGGGCGACATATAGGACGCTGATGCCCTCGGGCTCCTTGAAGTTGGGGTCCTTGAGCAGGCTGAGGTCGACCCCATGGTCGGCGAGGAAGGTGTTTCGCCCGACGAGGACGTTCTGGCTGTCGATCCGGGCGGCGACGCCTTTCCCGGCGGATTCCTCGAACTGCTCGGGGCGGATCAGCGACAGCCGGGCGCGGCTGGCCACGGCGAGCAGAGCCTTGGCGTTAGGGTGCTTGGAGAGCGAGTCCGCGGATGCGGCCAGCCGTAGCAACTCGGCTCCGTCCACGCCGGGGGCCGGCTTCATCTGGGTCACCGTCAGTTCGCCGGTGGTCAGGGTGCCGGTCTTGTCGAACATGACGGCCGTGAGGTTTCGGGCACCCTCCAGCGTAGCGACGCTCTTGACCAGAATGCCCAGCCGGGCGGCGCAGGAGAGGGCCGCCACCATCGCGGTCGGGGTCGCCAGGACCAGCGCGCACGGGCAGGCCACCACCAGCATGGCGATAGCTCGCAGCATGCCCTCGGGCCCGCGGATAAAGAACCAGACCAGGAATGCCAGCATCAGGATGGTCGGCGTGTACCAGCCGGCATACTGGTCGATGATGCGCATCAGGGGGATGCGCGTCCGCTCGGCGTCCATGATCAGCTTCTGCACCCGGCCGAGCGTCGTCTCGGCGCCGGCCCGGGTGACACGGATGTCCAGGGAGCCGGTGAGGTTCATGGTGCCGTTGAAGACCTCGTCACTGACCGCCTTGTCCACGGGGAGCGATTCGCCGGTAATGGTGGCCTGGTTGATCGAGGACTCGCCCGCGAGGACCACGCCGTCGGCGGCGATGTTGTCGCCCGGCCGTACCCGGATGATGTCACCCGGTCGCAGCAATTTGGCCTCCACCTCCTCCTCGGTGCCGTCGGGCCGGACACGGTGGGCCTTGGTAGGGGTGAGCCGGATCAGCGACTCGATCGAAAGCCGGGCTCCCAGGGCCGTTCGCGTCTCGATGAGCGTCGCGATGACCATGAAGAAGGCGATCACTCCGGCTTCCTGGTATTTCTCGATGCTGATAGCCGCTCCGATGGCCAGGGTCACCAGCAGCTCCATGGGCAACTCACCGTGGCCGATGTGGCGCAGGGAGTGGACTGCCAGAGGGGCACCCAGGCAGATCGCCCCGACCAGGGCGACGATGGCGCTGTATTCCTTGTCAGCGAAAGCCCATTCGGCGATGAACGAAATGATGACCAGCAACCCGCCCATCAGGGTGACGATCAGGAGGAACGTTGATCGCCCCGTCTGGGCCTCGACGGAGTCTTTCAGATGCCTGTGTGCCATGTCGTCAGTTTGTCTCCCCGGCCATTCAATTGTACTAACAGTCAGCCTGCGGTCGGTCCGGTACCGGTCCGTCAGTTGTCGGGACGGACCCGGTGGGGGTCTCATCTTAACTGATACGATCACCAGTGTCGCGGGGTTTGGACGGGAGGCGGGGGTCCGAACGCGCAATTTTGCTGTCGGAGCACCGTCTGGCGGTCTCTGTGATCGGGAGTCTGGAGGGGGGCACCCGGCCCCAATTCGCCTGAAGGTTAAAGTATTGAATTTTAATCGTAATGATCGTACGCGCGGGCTCGTCGGTTCCGTCGATGGCGTGTAGCATATCCGGCCTCAGCCTTAGCGGCTTGTCGGAGCCCGTCCATGCTTGTTGGCGTCGTTGTTTTCATGGCGGTTGTCCTGCAGTCCGCCGCAGCCGTGCTGGCCATCCGGGCTTGGCGATTCGCGCTGCGGTCGCCTGCGTGGCTGATCATCGCGGCCGTGGCAGTGCTCATGGTCGTTCGCCGACTCATCAGCCTTCACCGGGTGGTGATCCGGCACGATCTTCAATCGGTCGATCTCAGCTACGAGTGTGTCGGTCTGGCGGTGTCGCTCATGATGGTGGTGGGCATCGTGTGGGCACGATCTCTGCTGGGGTCGGTGCTCGCGTCGCGCGATGAACTCCGCCGGCGGACGGAGGAACTGGACCATCGCATTCGCGAGTTGAACTGCCTTTATGCCCTTGCCGATCTCATCAACCGGCCGGGTATCTCGCTCGATGAGATCGTCGAAGGGACGGTGGGATTGCTGCCCGCGGCGTGTCGGTTCCCGTGCGTGGCGTGCGTCCGCGTGTCGCTCGACGGACACGAGCACCAGAGCGACAACTTCGCGGAGGCGCGCTGGCGCAGGAGCGAGGCGATCGTGGTACAGCAGAAACCGCGGGGAGTGGTGGAGGTCGGCTACCTCCAGCGGTGCTGGCCGGAGAACGAGGAGCCGTTCATCCGGGAGGAGAATCGTCTGTTGACCGCGGTCGCCGAACGGATCGGCCGGATTGTCGAGCGGTTCCAGGCCCAGGAGCAGCTCGGCAGGCACCGGGAGGAACTGGCCCGCGTTTCCCGGCTCAGCACCATGGGTGAGATGGCCTCGAGCCTGGCGCACGAGCTGAACCAGCCTCTGGCGGCCATTGCCAACTACGTGGGCGGGTGCCAGCGACGGTTGCGTTCGGGTGTGTGGAACCAGGAGGAGTTGCTGGTGGCCATGGAGGAGACGGCGGTCCAGGCCGGCAGGGCGGGCCAGATCGTACGCAATCTGAGGGATTTCGTCGCCAAGGGGGAGATGGACCGCACGCGGGTGGACGTGAACCGGGTCGTTGAGGCGGCGGTTGACCTTATGGCAGGGGAGGCTACAGTACGCGGCGTCCTGGTCCGAGTCGAGGCGGGGCAGGGACTGCCGGCGGTCCTGGCCGACGCGATCCAGATCGAGCAAGTGATCGTCAACGTGCTCCGGAACGCGCTGGAGGCGATGAGCGACGCGTCCTGCGAGCGGAGGGAGGTGGAGATCCGTACCCGGTCGCACGCACCGGACATGGTCGAGGTGGGGGTGCGCGACTCCGGTCCGGGGCTTCCGCCGGACGCCGGAAGCCAGGTTTTTGAAGCTTTTTTTACCACGAAGCCGGAAGGGATGGGCATGGGTCTGTCGATCAGCCGTTCGATCATCGAGGCACACCGCGGGCGTCTGTGGGTGACGCCCAATGAAGACCGGGGCGTGACCTTCCATTTCACGCTCCCGGCCAGCAGGGGAGAAGGTGAGCATGCCTGAGGCGACAGTTTTTGTCATCGACGACGACGCGGCGGTGTGTGATTCGCTGCGGTTCCTCATCGAGTCCGTCGGTCTGCGGGTCAAGACCTTCGGGTCGGCCGACGCGTTCCTTGCGGTCTGCAAGCCCGGGACGGCCGGGTGCCTGGTGCTGGACCTGCGGATGCCGGGGATGAGCGGGCTGGAACTGCAGGAGGAGATGGCCCGGCGGGGGCTTGGTCTGCCAGTGATCATCATCACCGCACACGGGGACGTGCCGGCGGCGGTGCGGGCAATGCGGGCCGGCGCGGTGGACTTCATGAGCAAGCCGTTCAGCGACCAGGCCCTGCTGGACCGCATCCACCAGGCGCTGCTGCAGGATGCGCGGGGGCGGGTCGAGCGGGCGGCCCGCAACGCCATCGCCGCGAGGATTTCGCTGCTCACCCCGCGAGAGCGGGAGGTGATGGATCTGGTCGTGTCCGGGAAACCGAACAAGGAGATCGCCGCGATTCTGGATCTCAGTACGAAGACCGTGGAAACCCACCGTGCCCGGGTCATGGACAAGATGGAGGCCAGCAGTGTGGCCGACCTCGTCCGCATGGTTCTGGAGTCCAGGCCGCAGTAGGGGCGGCTCCGGGCGGCCCTCAGGCGTGTGATACCTGTGAGAGTATGATAGCACCGATGCATATTTTGCCCATTTTAACTTTTGGGTTTGTTGTGCGTCACGCGAAGGTTCAGAGGACCAGCGG
>CAZPIO010000150.1:0-19267 GCA_964586235.1 uncultured Planctomycetales bacterium | reverse complement strand
CTACAACGGGTTCAAGCTCTGCGGGCAGAAGGGCCGCACAATCAGCAGCGAAACGGGTCTGGTCAAGATCAGCAAGACCGTCCTGAACACCACCCGCCACGTCGCCTCCCAGATGCCCAGCCCGCGCGAGGTGGACCTCTCCGCACCATACCGGGAGTACGTACGCGGCTTTCTGAACGATCCCGCCGCCGGCTACAACACCGAGCACCCCTTCAAGCTCGTGGTCGACGCCTCCAACGGTATGGCCGGACGCTGGCTGCCCATCGTTTTCGACGGAGTCGGATGGCTGGAGATCACGCCGCTCAACTTCGAACACAACGGCGAGTTTGCCCACGATCCGGACCCCCTGATCGAGGACAACCTCAGACCGCTGCAGGAGCGCGTCTTGCGGGTGAAGGCGGATCTCGGGGTGTGCTTCGACGGCGATGCCGACTGCTGCATTTTCGTCGACAACACGGGCCAGCCTGTCCGGGCCGACCTGATCGCCATTCTGCTGGCCCGGCGCCTGCTCAGGAGCTGCTCCGGCCACAGCGTCATCTACGATTTGCGGAGCACGCGGGCGCTGCCCGAGGAAATCAAGAAGGCCGGCGGCCTGCCGCGCCGCGAGCGGGGCAGCCAGGCGTTCGTGAAGAAGGCCATTTCCGACGCCAAGGCGGTATTCGCCAGCGAGCTGAGCGGCCGCTACTACTACCGGGACAACTTCTACTGCGAGTCCTCGTTGATCACGCTGGCCTGTCTGTTGAACATCCTCGTCGAGTCCGGCCGCCCCCTGGATGAGCTCATCGCCCCCGTCCGGCGGTACGCACGGTCGGGCGAAAGGCGGCTCCGGCTGGACGGCAAGACCGACGTCGTCAGCCGCCTGTCCGAGAAATACAGTCACGGCAGCATCAACTACCTCGACGGCATCACGGTCATCTTCGAGGACTGGTGGTTCAACGCTCGCCCATCGGCGGACAAGTCGTTCGTCGAGCTCAATGTCGAGGCGGTCAACGAGGCCATGCTCAAGGCCAAGCTCCTCGAGCTTTCGCAGGCCCTGGGCGCCCCCCCGACTCCCGAGCGCGAGCAACGAGACACCTGATGTCCCCCCGTGACGAGGCCGACCACCCGAGCCAATGGACAAGGAAAATGCCCACCCATGAGCCCGGCAAGCGAGCAGCCACAGTATCATCGCCTCAGCAACGGTATTGAACTGGCGCTCCTGCCGGCCCCCCGCCGGTCGGTGGTGTCGATCGAGATGCGCTTCCTCGCGGGCTTCGCGTTCGAGAAGCCGGATCGCCTCGGCGTCGCCCATGTCCTCGCCGAGGTGCTTACCAAGGGCACGCCCCGACGCGACGGGCGGGCGCTCAATGACGCTTTTGATGAGATCGGCGCCGGCTACGGCGTGTCCGCCGGCCGCGAGACATTCGCATTCTCGTGTCTGTGCCTTCCGGAATTCACCCAAAGGGCCCTCGAACTCCATGCCGAGATGATCCGAGAGCCCAGCCTGCCGGACGAGGCCTGCCGGGTGGCGATTGATCTGACCCGGCAATGCCTGGAGGCCCTGGAGGACGACCCGCCGGAGCTCGCCAAGAAGTATCTTCACCAGCAGACTTACGGCCAGCCGTTGAACCGGCACGTCTACGGCGAAGCAGCGTCGCTGCAGCGCATGACTCGCGAGGATGTCATGAACCATTGGCGGAGCCTCTTTCGTCCCGACCGACTGCAGGCCGCCGTCGTGGGACCCCTCGAACCACCTGCGGTCGTGGATCTGTTCGAGCGGCTGTTTGAGCCCCTGCTGGCCGGCGTGCCGAATGAGACCGCATCCCCGCCGCGATCGTTCGCCTTCCAGTTCCGCCCCACCTGCTCGCACTACACCAAGGAACTGGAGCAGGAGCAGATCGGCATCTGCTTCCCGGGGGCCTCGGCCACCAGCAACGACGAGGCCATTGAAAGGGTCACCATCGGCATGCTCTCAGGCGGGATGAGCAGCCGGTTGTGGACGGCGATCCGGGAAAAACAGGGACTGGTCTACTGGGTAGGCGCCTGGTTCGACCGGCCCCGCGCCGGCGGGATCGTGCATCTGGGATCGGCCTGCACGCCGCAAAACCTCGATCAGACCTGCGAGGACCTGCTCCGGGAGGTCGACCGGATGGAGGAGGACGTCAACGAGCAGGAGGTCCAGCGAGCGATAAACGGCATCATCGCGGCCACCCAGACACACGGCGACACCACGAGAGCCACGGCCGTCAGACTGGTCAACGACCTCTTTTACCTCGGCCGACCCGTCCCCGTCGAAGAGAAGCTCGACCGCATCCGGGCCGTGACCGTTCAAGACGTCCGCCGGTACCTGCACGACCACCCGCGCAACCGGCTCGGCATTGTCACGCTTGGTCCCAGGGACCTGCGGGAAAGGACATGAACCCAGGGGCAACCCCCCGGTTTCGAGGCAAGCTCATGGCGGACAACCGGTTCTTTATCGATAAACTGTCCAACGGCCTGATCGTGGCGGTGGAAGTGATGCCCGACGCGCGATCCACCGCCTGCGGCTTTCTCGTGCGGGCCGGGTCCAGGGACGATCCCGCGGAGTCGGCCGGCATGTCGCACTTCCTCGAACACATGTGCTTCAAAGGCAACGAGCGCCGCACCGCCGAGGAGATCAATATCGGATTCGACGAAATCGGGGCCGACAACAACGCACAGACGAGCAAGGACCAGACATTCTACTACAGTTGGGCGCGATCCGAAGACATGGGCAGGCAAATGGAGCTGCTGGCAGACCTCATGCGGCCCAGCCTGCCTCAGGACGAGTTTGAAATCGAGAAAGAGGTCATCCTCGAGGAAATCGCCGGCTACAAGGACGATCTCTCCGCCGTCGCCTACGACTTCCTGTACGAACAGATCTGCCCGAAACATCCCATATCCCGCCCCGTGCTGGGCTATGAGGCCAGCATCCGGTCGATGACCAGGGATGACATGGCAGCCTACTTCAACCTCAAGTACTCGCCTGGTAACATGATCCTGGTCGCGGCGGGCAACATGAGCCCTGACGAGATCTTGTCGCTGGCCCGCAAGCATTGTGGAAAATGGGACAGCCTCCCCTGCAGTGGCGATAGTCGGCAGACGCCGAACGTGATCAGCGGCCGGGCCTCGCGAAACACCGATCGCTTCCGTCAGCAGGCGGTGGCCGTCGCCTTCCCCTCGGCGCCGACGGCCCATCCGCTCGACGAGACCGCCGAGGCGGTGGCCGCCATCCTCGGCGGGGCGAACTCGAGGTTCTTCTGGCACATCTACCAGAAGGGGCTCGCGACCCGCGTCACCGTGATCCGCGAGGAGTACGAGGATTTCGGTATCATCGTCCTCGTCGGCCTCTGCGAACCGGACAACGCCGAGAGGCTCCTGGACGCCATGCGGCAGGAAGCCGAAAACCTCGCCCGAACCGGACCGGAGCCCAAGGAGATCCAGCGGGTCAAAAACCATCGCCGGACGCTTCTGGCAACGGAATCCGAGGCCCCGGGCTATCGGCTGGGGCAGATCGCCGACGATGTGGCTTACCGGGGCGCGCCTCGACCGGCCGAAGTGAGGCTGGCCGAGGTCGATGCCGTTTCCGAAGAGACGGTGGCCGCCTACCTGAAGGATTTCCCGATTGTCGGGCCGGGCTTCGTCGCCACCGTCGGGCCCCGAAAGTGGCAGCCGGCATAGCAAAAGCCGGGGTCCGTCCTGGCCGACCTCTTAGCAGTGCGATGACAAGAGGATCCGCCGTGGCCGACCTTTGATAGTCCAATGACAACCCGGCCTCGGGCGGCCGTGCATCAGATATGGAACCAAACGATCATCCAACACCTGACACCGAGGGCCAGGCTGCCCCTGAGGGCCAAGCTGCCCCTGAGGTCTTTGTGCCCCAAGCTCGCCCGGTTCATGAGCCCGCAACGGTGGCCTGCGCGCCCCCATCGTATTCCGGCTGGCTGGCCCTGGGGATTCCACTGGCTCGGCCGATAGAATCCCGCCCTTTCATGCCACAGGCGTTATCACGCGGCCGGGCGATCATCGAAATCATTCTGGTGGTTCCCGCCGCGCTCGCGGGCGCTGTGCTGGGATACACCTTTGTCAGCGGGCTGCAACCCGCGGACGAACGCTGGCTTGGAATCGGCGACTCGATGGGCTTGGGCTGCGGCGCCGCCCTGGGGTGCATCCTCATCATCTGGCTGGGACATGGCCGGATGGCCACGATCGGCTTCACCACACGCAACCTGCTGGTCGACGTCTGCCTGGGGATCGCGACATGGGTCGGCGTCTACATATCTATTCTTTTTATCCTGATCATCGCCACGTTATCTCACCCAACGTTGCTGGAGCAGCGGTCGGCTGCCCAGGAAGCCATCGAGGAGAACATCCCGCCGATGAGCATGGGCGGCATCATCGCGCTCTGCCTGTTCGTGGCGTTCTACGAGGAGCTCGTGTTCCGGGGCTTTCTGCTGACCCGTCTGCATGCCATCGTCCGGCGTTGGTGGGCAGCGGTGCCCCTCGGCGCCTTGCTGTTCGGCATCCTGCACGTGAAGCAGGGCTTTGTGGCCGTGGGAGTGGTCACCCTCCTCGGTCTTGCGATGAGCCTTCTCTTCGTATGGCGCAAGAGCCTGGCAGCACCCGTTGCCATGCACCTGCTTCATAACTTCGTCATGTTCAGCCTGCTCAGACTCGTGTCAGACACGTGGAAGTGAGTCCCGGCGTCGTGATCGCCGGGTCGTGTGCGACCTGAGTGCCGGACCGCGGCCACCGCATGCGGCATACCACCTTGCCGTCCGACAAATCGCCCGTAACCAGTGCGCTACCCTAACACCTGAGGGCCTGGGCACCGATATCGCGGCGATAGTACGCACCGTCAAACTGGATCTTCGACACCGCCTCGTAGCACCGTTTCCGGGCCGCCTCAAAGGTATCGCCCAGCGCGGTCACACCCAGAACACGGCCGCCGGCCGTCACAACCTGGCTGCCAATCCGCTTGGCCCCCGCGTGGAAGACAACCGTGTCGGGCACCGTCCGAGCCTCCTCCAGACCGGTGATCGGCTTGCCGCTCGCATAGTCCCCGGGGTACCCGCCCGAAGCCATGACCACACAGACTGCCGAGCGACGATCCCATTCGAGGGTGATCGAGTCCAGCTTCTCGTCGATCACCGCTTCGAAAACGTCCACAAGGTCGGTCTTAAGCCGCACGATAATCGCCTGGGTCTCCGGATCGCCGAACCGGCAATTGAACTCCAGCACCTTGGGCCCGCCGGTGGTGAGCATGAGCCCCGCGTACAGAATCCCCTTATAGACAATGCCCTGCGTTCGGAGCGAATCGATAATCGGCACCAGGATCTCGGACTCGACCTGCCGCAGCAGCTTCTCATCCAGCAGCGCAGTCGGGCTGTATGCCCCCATACCCCCGGTGTTTGGGCCGGTATCACCCTCGCCGATGGGCTTGTGATCCTGGGCGTTCTCCATGACGTAGATGTTGTGGCCGTCTACAAAGGCCAGGACGCTGACCTCCGGGCCGGTGAGCTTCTCCTCGACGATGACCGTGTTGCCGGCGTCGCCGAACTCACGGGTGACCATAATCCGCTCCAGGGCGAGCAGGCCCGCCACCGGGTCCTCGCAGACGATCACGCCCTTGCCCTTGGCCAGGCCAGCCGCTTTGACCACCACGCCCGCGTCACGGCTGGCCACGTATGACCGGGCGTCACGGTACTTGGTGAAGATCCTGGCCTCGGCCGTCGGCACGGAGCGGTGCCGCATGATTTCCTTGGAAAAAGCCTTGTCTCCCTCCAGGCGAGCCGCTGTTTTCGAGGGGCCGAACGCCCTGATCCCGGCCGCCGACAACTCATCGACCAACCCCAGGCACAACGGGTCTTCGGGACCGACGACGACCAGGTCGATCTTCTGCTCCCGGGCGAATTTAACGAGTTCCAGAGTGTCCTCCGCCTTGATCGGTACGTTCTCAGCGATCTCCTGGGTCCCGGAGTTGCCGGGCGCACAGTACATCATGCTGAGCCTTGGGGACTGCGAGATCTTCCAGGCCAGGGCGTGTTCCCGCCCACCGTTACCGACCAGCAGAACGCGCATCATACCGCTCCATCCACCAACCACCGTTCGGATCAGACTGTATGAGCCCGCCAGATTACCGGTACGGCGTCAGTTCGCAAGGCCAGGTTCGTCCGTCCGAGCCGGCCGGGTTTATGACACTTTCGGCGGGGCGATGCTCTGGTTGTTTCAGAACCGCGACCCCTGGTCGGGCTTCGGCTGACCGGCTTCGTTGAAGTCCGAAAGAGCCGCCCAACGTCTCACAGACCCTTTCCGATCTGCACCGCGGACCCGCCCTTTACGCTCAGGGCAAATGCCCGGACAATAGCCAGACATGAATCTGCGCCCGCCCGACGCTACCGGGAGAGGGAGTGAGTGGTGGACGTTTTTTCGTCAGCCCGCCAGCGCTGTGGTTCTGTAATGGAGCGCCGCTCGCCGCCCGGTTGGAGTGCCCATTGCCGCTGGTTTGGCCGGATTCTACGATGCGTTTTGCCGATGCTATTCCGCAACAAGTGCGGCCCCGCAGAACCGGCCGTCAGCCGGTTGGGAGATAAGGGGACGGCCGCTGAGAATCGACCATGAGTATGTCCCAAGACCTGATTATGGCCTCCGTCATTGAGTCCTGGGGACAGGTCCTGCTCAAGTTCTGGCCGATCGTGGCCATGTCCTTCGCTGTCTCGCTCATCGGCACACCCATCGTCCGCCGGATAGCCCTGAAACGCGGGATCGTGGACCGCCCGGACTTGTACCTCAAGCCCCATGGGCGTCCGATTCCCTATCTGGGCGGCGTGGCCATCTTTGCCGGCTGGCTGGCCGGTATCCTCCTCGCATTCGCCCTGATCGGCGATTCGCTGACGGGCTCGCTGCTCATGGGCATCGCTCTGGCGGGCTTCGCGATCATGCTGATCGGCCTGTTCGATGATCTCCACGTCATGTCGCCCAAAATTAAGCTCCTCTCCAACATCGCTGTCGCCCTGTTACTGCTCGCCTTCGGGCTGGGTGACGACCTCATTAACGTTGTGACGCAGGTAACCGGCGTCAGGTTCGAAGGTCCCAATCGATGGCTCGAGCTCACCTATTCGATCCCCCTCACCATTATCATCGTGGTCGGCGCCTGCAACGCCACCAACCTGATCGACGGCCTTGACGGCCTGTGCAGCGGCGTCCTGGGCATCATCTCCTTTGGTTTCGTCATCCTGGCGGTCGACATGCTGGTTATCTACCCGCGGGCTGAGCTCGGCCACGAGCGCGTCGTCCTGGCTATGAGCATGCTCGGAGCGGCGATCGGATTCCTCCCCTACAACATCAACCCGGCCAAGATCTTCATGGGTGACGCCGGTTCAATGCTGCTTGGTCTCAATGCCGCCGTGCTGCTCCTCACGTTCGGCGAACTGCGCATTGTCCGCTGGATGATCGGCGCCACAATGGTCTTCGGCCTGCCTGTCGCCGACATGCTCCTGGCAATGGCTCGCAGGTGGCGCAACGGCAGACCGATCATGGAAGGCGACCGGAGTCACTACTACGACCAACTCCGCGACCGCGGGCTGAGCGTGCGTCGGGTGGCCGCCATAAGCTACCTGCTTGCGTTCGCATTTGTTCTGGTCGGGACGTCGGTCATCTTCATCCGCACCCGGTATGCCGTCCTCGTTTTCATCCTCGCGATCATGACCGTGATCGCCATGATCTGGAAGTTCAACATGGCCAGTATTGAAAAAGGCGCCGCGGCCTTGAGCCCTGATCTCAAATCGAAGGATTCCTCCACGACTGCCTCAAACCGGAGCGCCAGGAACTCATGAACTCAAACGGTCTGGAACATCGCCGAAACTGGTTCCGCTTCTTCCCCGACGGAACGCTCGAGTTCGTAGTAGTCACCCGGGTGCTGGCGGTGCTGCTCATGGTGCTTCTGTTCGTCGTGAGGCGAACGCAGCAGGCTCCGGTCTTTCTGGGCCTGTGCGGGATGCTCTGGATCGACTACCTCCTGACCCTCTTCTGGATCATCCAGTTGGCGACGGATCTGCGCAGCCTTTCGTCAGACCCGTCAACTGGAACACCGGACTCCTCGGCCAGCCGCGTGCGTACCCTGCTGGTGATGGCCCTGCCCGCCACCCTCGCGTTCGCCGTCGTCGCCCCATGGCCCCAGCTCATCCTCTCACCGGGGCCGATGCAGGCCGCAGTGACGCGATTGCTCATCCCGGCGCTCGCACTGGCCTTTCTCCTGAGCCTGACCATGGCCTACCGACGCGCCAGGGGCCTTGCGCTCGGCTCGGCCGTGTGGTCGTTCGTGATTCTCGTCCCTCTGCTTCATTGGCTGGGCATTCACCGCTTGCTCGGCGGCCTCCACGACCGGATGGCCCGCTTCTCCGGCCGGCAGGCTTCAGCCGAGGACAGTGGAGCTGGAGTCTCAGCCACGGCAGCCGACGTGCTCTGGATCATCACCATCCTGCCCTGGCTGTTGCTGATCCTCTTGACGGTCGTGCAGGGAGCAGGCGCGGCGGGCGCGATGACCCACCGTGTCGTGCCGGTGTGCGGCGCGATGCTTTTCGGTCTTTTCTCCGCGGTCGACCTGGCGGCAATGGAGAAGCTGCAGAAGCGATTCGTGCGGCTGATTCGAAGTCTCTGATACTCCCCTCGTCCCCCCGCTCGAATGCGAACGCACGCCAAGGATGCGAAGCTGGCTGCTCACATGTCCTTGAACAAGTCTGCCATCTTGACTCGCACCGCCCGTGCAAGACGAAAAAGCGTCGACAAGGAGGGAGCGCTGAGCCCCGCCTCGATCTGTGAGATCTGGGCCTGACTGATTCCAATGCGCTCGCCGACAGCTCGCATGGTCAGATCGGCGGCGTGACGGGCCGCTTTCAGCCGCGAGCCCAGCTCGGCCAGAAACTGCTCCTCGGTGTTGACCAGCACCCCATCGCTGGCCAGGACGGCCTGTACCGCTTCGACCAGGGCCGTCGGACTGATCGGCTTGGTCAGGTAGTTCCGAACGCCCAGGTGCATCGCCTCGGTCACCGTACGCACGGATGGGTGACCCGTGATGATGATCACCGACGGAGAGTCGTCTTGCTCGCGAATATCACGTATGAGATCGATTCCTGACTGGTCGGGAAGAGACAGGTCCACCAGCAGCAGGTGATACCTGCATTCCTTGGTTGCTTCACGAGCCTCCTGGAAAGAACCGACTGTTTCCACCTCCAAACCGGCCCGCTCCAGGCTCCGGGCAAGAATCCGTTGGACCTCGATCTCATCATCGACGACCAGGATCTGCGCGCTGCGACGTGGCATCAGGCTTTTCTCCCAGCAAGAGATTTCAAACGCCCTCCCCTCTTTTCATCGCCACGGCATCCTATATTCTACTGCTAGAACCGAGCCGTTGAAAAGCCACCGCCCGGGAACCGGCAGGCACGGATGCGTTTTGACCCCTGCGAATTGTGCTCGGGCGGTCGACGGCGGATGCCGATAATCCACGGAAATGACATCCACGGGTGATTTTCTGGCTTTCGGAGTCGACGTATGAGGTTGACCATCATTGGATCGGGATACGTCGGTCTGGTTACCGGTGCCTGCCTGGCCGACACCGGCAACGAGGTCCTCGGCGTGGACAACGATTCCGACAAGGTTGCCGTGCTCAACCGGGGTGAGTGTCCCATCTACGAACCCGGCCTGACCGAGCTGCTGCAGGCAAACATGAAGGCCGGGCGTCTCCGCTTCACCACCGACATCGCCCAGGGCGTCCGGCACGGAGACGTCGTTTTCATCGCCGTGGGCACCCCGCCCCGCGACGACGGCTCGTCGGACATGACCGCCGTCCGCGCGGTCGCCGATGCCATTGCTGACCACATCGACCGGCCCAAGATCGTTGTGCTCAAGAGCACCGTACCCATCGGGACCGGCGACGAGATCGAGGAACGCATCAACAGGCGAGCCAGGCACCGGGTAAACGTGGTCAACAACCCCGAATTCCTCAAAGAAGGCACCGGCGTCGAGGACTTCTTCAAGCCCGATCGAGTCGTCATCGGGGCCGAGGATCCCCAGGCAGCGGCGGTGATCCGCGAGCTCCACGAACCCTTCGTGCGCAACCAGCGTCCGATCTACATCATGCGCCGGACGGCCGCCGAGATGAGCAAATACGCCGCCAACGCCTACCTGTCTACCCGCATCAGCTTCATCAACCAGATCGCCAACATCTGCGACGCCCTGGGCATCGATGTCAACGAGGTCCGCCTCGGAATGGGCTCCGACCGGCGAATCGGCTTCCAGTTCCTCTATCCGGGAGCCGGTTACGGCGGAAGCTGCTTCCCCAAGGACGTACAGTCCCTGGTGCACACCGCGCGGCGCGTCGGCGTGCAGGCCGATCTGCTCGACAGCGTTCACCAGGTCAACCAGCGGCAGCGCGAGCTGCTCTTCCGCAAGATCGTCGCCCGTTTCGGCGGCTCGCTCGCCAACCACTGCTTCGCCATCTGGGGCGTATCGTTCAAGCCCAAGACCGACGATATTCGCGAAGCCCCCGCAGTCGCGATCATCAACCGCCTGCTCGAGGCCGGCGCGACCGTCAGAGCTCACGATCCCATTGCCCTGCCCAACCTCCGTCGGCTCCTGGGCGACCGCATCTCCTGCCATGAGTCGTCTTGTGAGGCCCTCGACGGCGCCGATGCGCTAGTCATCGTGACCGAATGGAACGAGTTCCGCTCGCCGACCTTCGAGGAGATCCGCCGGCGTTTGCGGCAGCCGATCATCTTCGACGGCCGCAACCTCTACTCGCTCGATGCCATGCGCAACCGCAATTTCGAGTACTACTCGATCGGCCGCCCGGCCGTCATCCCCTCGCGGCAGTAGCCGCGCAAACCGCGACTTGCCGGCCGTCGACCCCGGCGCAAGAAAACGCCGGCGGAGCATTTTGCGCCCCGCCGGCGAAGAATCGAATCACTCTGTCCAGGAACCCGTTTGCCTCTGCGCCGACAAGCCGGGATGCCGGGAGAAACCTTGCTTACGGAAGCGGAGGCAACAGTTCATCGTCACAGGTGATGGCTGACTCCACACCCGGTGCCGACGCACAATCCTCGAATGCCTGCACGTCCACTTGATCGACATCCAGGTCGTTATTGGTGTCGAAGCACTTGCAGTCCGCCGAGTTGAACGAGAGATCCGGATCGCCGTCACCGGTGAAGCACGCCTGCAAGAGCGCGAAATCAACCTGGTCGACGTCAAGGTCCCGGTCTCGGTCAAAGCGCAGCTCACCGCACAGCGGCTCCACCTTCGTGAAAGTGAGCGAGACATTGTCCCACGCGACGACCTGCTTGCGCGGCTCCTTCATTCGATAGGTCAGGCGAAGCTCGATGTCACCCGTGGTTGAGGTAACCGGCAACTCGACTATCTCGTGCATCCAGATGCCATTATTCTCCATGTTCGGGTACCCGTCCCAGCGTACCGCCGCGACTCCGCCTTCAGGATTGAGTGTCGGATCGTCGTACTGGTCATCCGTCAAGAGGTGCACGTAATTCCCCACGGCCCAGGGCTGCGGAATGTCGTTCTTGTACGTGCCGGTCCAGTTCGCCAGCGGGTCCACACCATTGAAGTTGTCCGAGAATGTGTAGACCACCTCGCTGGTCACCTGGTCTGTGAACGTCACCACAACATCATCGAACGCCACGATTCGGTCGAGCGTGGCACCGGACTTCTCCTGCCAGAACAGAACGATGTCCACGTCGCCCGTTGTGCTGCTGAAACCGGAGGTCCCGAGGTAATCCTTGTTGACGGACCCCCAGCTTCCGACCCCACTGTCGCCCGGCTGATTCGCCCATCGGGTCGTCCGGAAGGCGCCAAGCTGACTCGGATCGGTGTACGAGGTATCTGACGCCAACGTGATGCCACAAGCGACATTCCAATCGCCGATCGACGGATCGTCGTCCGTGTAGAGCCGCGCTTGCACCTTCACGTCGTATGTCACGCCCGGCTGAAGACCGCTCGTCGCCGCCGGAATGAGCTGATGCATCCAGACAAACGCATCATGGTTGAGCGCTGACGGCTGATGGTTCTCGTAGCCGACACAGGGCGTTCCGTTGTAGCCAATGTTCGCACCGTACATACTCCCGGCGTTGGGATAGACCACCGGATCAACCACCAGCGGATAGCGGCCCCAGTACACGTACCAGTCAAACTCCAGCCGCGCCGTGTACGCCACGCCTGCATTGACGGCACCCGGGAACAACTGAGATGCCCAGAACCAGTTATAGCCACCGATCGACGCATAATCATTCGAGTAGCCCGCGGATTGCGTGCCCGGATTGTTGATGTTGTCGTACAGCGCCCCGTCCGACGCCGTGAAGGACCGGAACACCGGAACCTGCCCGTAAAGGCCCGGAAGCTTGTAGATCCAGTTCGCCAGCGGATCGGCACTTTCGAAATCGTCCGTCAGCGTCCACGTGTTGCTCGGGTTACCCACCTCCACAAGCGTCACGGTGAGGTTGTCCCAGGCCGCCGACAATTGGCCGGGCGCCTTCTCCCACAACTGCAAACGAATCTGGATATCGCCGGTAGCCGTCGTGATCTGTCCCTCGCTGCTGAACCCAATAAGCCAATGGCCCGGATGCGCGCGGGTATCCCACGATGGGTTGCCATTCTCGCTTGGTCGTGTCCACATCGTCCGCCGCAGGCCGCTCGTGCCCAGGCTGTCCTCCAGGTGCTCCAGCCCATCGTCGACCAGACCGTCCGTCAGAACAAACAACTGATTGGCCGCCTGCCACGTGCCGTCAGTGCTGTAACAATCAGTCCCCCCCTCCCACGCGCGGCACCACCACATGTACCGATCCGCGGAAATCGTCACGGTGTACGTGCCCGGTGCGACAGCCGCCGCAATCGTCCGCTCCAGCCACTGCGGACTGATCCCGTCCCAGTCTGGGAACCGGTTCGACGACATACCGATACGCTGGCTGGCCGCAGGCGGTGGGGTCCAGATCGTATCCCCGTACAAATCATGACCCAGCGGGTCGAGGTTGTTCCCGTCGGCGTCGAACACGCCGGGGAGGTTTTCGTTGGCCGCTCCGGGATCCGAGTACACGTGCGTGGTCCACGCATCCAGGCCCGATTCGAAATCCTCGCTGAGGATGTTGATCGGCTGGGCGAACACCCCGATCGGGAACGACAGACACAGAAAACCAATGGTCAATCGCTTCAACATGACTTGCCCTCCATGAACAAGAGACGAGCGGGACGCCGGACTGGCGTCGCCTCACAACCGCACAATTTCGATATCGCGTTGAGCGCCGCTAAGCATCCGACAGAGCTTGAGTCGGCGTCGCGGTCCTCCCCTCCGCTTGCCACACGGATCTAAATGCTGTTCCCTGAACCGCACTCCCCGCTGGACATATCACGGGGTATCATACCGGATCAGCACGGCTCTGTCAAGCAGAAATCAACTTTGAGTCGTCGGCTATTAGCCCCAATTCGTCGAGAACACGCACAGTTCTCTCTGCCCGGGCGAACGCTATTCCCAATTCGTGGAACGGGCAGGCTGGCAACGAATCAGCCCCTCCAAGCTGGAGTTGCCTAACAGTCGATCTACGAAGCATAGGGGCTCGCCTAGAACGACTCCCAGTGCAGCACATCCTCGAGCTGGCGTTTGGCGGGAGCCGGTATCTCCTGAGGATGTCCCACGGCCACCAGCGAGATCAGCTTCATATCTCCCGGGGCGCCGCAGAGCGATACGATCTGCGAGGCGTAAGCCTTCTTGTCACCCGCCACCCAGCAGCTCCCCAGGCCCAGGGCAGCGGCGGCCAGCAGGATATTGGTTGTAGCCGCGCTGCAGTCTTCAAGGTAGTAGCGGGTGTCGCGGCTGAGAACCACGATGCAGACGGGAGCCTCGGCAATGAATTTGCCATGGTCGGTCAGGCCCGCAAGCTGGCGACGCTTGCTCGGATCGGTCACCACAACAAACTCCCATGGCTGCACGTTCCGGGCGGTCGGAGCCAGGCGGGCCGCGTCGATCAGCCGGATGATCAGCTCCCTGGATACCGCATCGCTCTTGAAACGCCGTACGCTTCGTCGAGCAGAAATGGCGCTAAACGCATCCATGACCAGCTCCTTTCCTGGACGGGTCCGCGGGCTGCAAACGCTCCACGGGTCGCCCGAGCCCATGATACGCCGCCGGCGAGTCTGCTGTCATCCCGGCCGGGCCTGCTCGGGCTTTGGGGACGTCCTGGCCTTCATTATAATGCACGGCACGGTGGACAGATTGACGCGTTCTTCGGGAACGCCTGTCGAGCGGGGCCGGCGGCCGGTCCCGAAGACAGGAACCAAGGGGCAACCATGCGGGCACGAACCACATACTCAGCCGGCCGGGCTTCGTCTTCTTCACGCTGCCCGATGGCAGCCGACAAGCCATCTCCCAGCCACGCCTTAAGCATCTTATTGACAATGCTCTGGGCGATTCTCGGCTCAGTACCCGTCATGGCCGACTGCTTCTCCATCACGAGGGTCGGAACCCTCGCCGGGGTGACGGATATCCAGGTCCGGGACATGAACAACGCCGGGGCAATTGTCGGCTGGGGCACCCAGAACAACGTCTACCAGGCCTTTCTCTACTCTAACGGCGTCATGACCAACCTCGGATCGCTGGGCGGCCGGGGCTGCAAGGCCGAGGGCATCAATGACGCCGGCCAGGTCGTCGGCTCCGCGGCCATTACGGCGGGCGACGAACACGCCTTCTTCTACAACGCCGGGCAGATGATTGACATCGGCACACTCGGCGGCAACCAGAGTGCTGCGGCCGCAATCAACAACAGCGGACTGGTCACCGGTTTCTCAATCGCCGCCGATGGCAGCCGCCACCTCTTCACCTGGCAAAACGGTGTGAGAACCGACGCGGGGCGTCTCGGACAGAGCGCCTGCGAGGTCTGGGACATCAATAACGCCGGCACCGTCATCGGAATGAACCAGGCCGTTACGTCGCAACTGCTGGCCTTCAGTTGGACCGCGGCCGGCGGCTTCCAGATGCTCGGAACCTTCGGTGGCGCAGCGGGTTACCCGTATCGGATCAACGATAGCGGGCACATCGTCGGGGCTATCTGGACCGGGCAGTACACCCTCCTGGGCCAGCAGATCTACCACGCGTTCTTCTACCGAAACGGCGGAACCACCGACCTCGGGACCCTCGGCGGGCAGCGAAGCGGGGCTACCGGGATCAACAGCAGCGGCGTGGTCGTCGGCTGGTCCGACACCGCCAGCGGGCAACGGGCTTTCATCTACGACAGCACCAATGGCATGAGAGATATCAACAGCCTGATCTCACCGACCTCGGGGTGGGTCCTGGAAACGGCCGTCGCGATCAATGACGCCGGCCAGATCGCCGGTGTCGGCCGGCTGAGTGGCCTCAGACTCGTATATCTGCTGACCCCAAGCCAGACGGACGCCGACGCCGACGGTCAGATCGACGCCTGCGAGGCTCAAGAGACGCCATCTACCCAGCCATGTGGCAACGGCCTGCCGATCCCCCTGCCTTTCATAGCCTTGGGACTCACCCTGATGCGACGACGCGGCAGCTAGCCGGCCCTCCCCCGCCGTCACTCCCCGGCTCATCTGGCCCCCCTGGGCCGTCCGTTAACCAGGCATATCGCCGCCCGTGCCCGGTCGCGGTCCCGAAAATCCCGTATCAACATGGCTCGCTGCCGGCGTTGCCAGGAAGCATCACAGCCGGAAACTCGCCTCTGCCCCTTTCGCAGATGTTAGCTCCGATATCAAAAACATTTACGAAATTCGCTTTTCCCCCCTTGTCTCCTGGCCCGGCAATTGCTAGTGTATAGGTAGGATTGGTCGTGGACAGACGGCAAGGTCCACCCGATCAGTTTCGCCCGAGCGTTCAACGGGCGGGTGCGACGGTGATCGGCGGCTTTGAGCGAAATCCCTGGCTGACAACGGCACGAACCGAAACTTTTTTTGGATATGGGGCATTTAGAGCCCCCAACGGCGTGCAACTGTTGATCAATCCGGTCGAATAAGACATATAATCAGTGGGTCTGAGTGAGCAGACGCCAGACTAGGCATTCCTGACGGTTCATCAGATCCACACAACTGAGCTTCCACTCGCTGCGGCACCCTTGACCGCGCCAATATGTACGGGGTGCCGCACGCCTTTTTTACAGGCCGCGCGGCCTCGTATCCGAGCCTGTCATTTTCTCGCGCCGGAACGCGGAACTCACACTACGCAAGGCCCATCATCCGTCATCCGGAGTGCCCTCGCAACGCTGCAATGCATTTGCCGCCAAAGCATGCCTCCCTTACCATGCAACCACTGTCCGTGATTCCTGTGAACACACAACCTGAGGTGGCCACAATCATGAATAAGACGATCACCCGACGAGACTTCACGATGGGCGTGGCAGCGGCCGGAGCCATGGCGGCCGGCGGACCGGTTCTCGGCGCCCTCGGAGCCAACGATCGCGTGCGCCTTGGAATTATCGGCGTCGGCAACCGCGGCGATCAACTCATCGACGCGTTCAAGCCTCACCCGGATGCGCAGTTCGTCGCCATCTGCGACCTCTACCAGCCGTACATCGACTTCGCCAAGAACAAGGTCGGCGGCGATCCGTTCACCACCAGGGACTACCGCAAACTACTCGAACGCAAGGACGTGGACGCCGTGCTCATCGCCACACCCGACCATTGGCACGCCCTCCAGTTCATCGACGCCTGCGTGGCCGGCAAGGACGTCTACGTCGAGAAACCGCTCTCGCTGACCATCGGCGAGGGAGTCAAGATGGTGGCGGCAGCGGCCAAGTACAAGGTAGTCGCCCAGATGGGCAACCAGCGGCGTTCCGGCCCCGCTTACCACAAGGCCATCGAGATGATCCGCGAGGGCAGGATCGGCAAGATCACGGCCGCCCGGTGCTTCCACATCCGCAACGAGTCCCCCCTGGGGATCGGCAACCCGCCCAACGGCAACCCGCCACCCGGCCTGGACTGGGACGCATGGCTCGGCCCGGCGCCCAGCATGCCCTACAACGAGAATCGCGGCTTCTACAAGTTCCGCTGGTTCCGCCACTACTCCGGCGGCCAGATGACCAATTTCGGCACCCACTACATCGACGTCATCCAGTGGGCGCTGGGTGACATCGCCCCCGCGGGCGTCTTCGCCGTCGGCAGCCGGGCCGGCGTCGAGGATAACCGCGACGTTCCCGTAACCATGGAGGCGGTCTGGGATTATCCGGACGGGGCCATCGTCACTTTCTCACAATACAACGCCAACAGCGCCCCCGGGACGGCCAAGGGCTCGGCCATCGAGATCCGCGGCACCAGGGCGACGATGTACTTCAACGGTGACAACCTCGATGTTGTGCCCGAAACGCGGTCCACTGCCCCCCTGCCGGCCCTCAATCCGCTGGATCGCGGGGTCGTCAAGAAGCTCGCCGCAATGACCCAGCCGGCCGCGGAACGCTTCTTTATGAAAGGCGGCGATGCCACCCGTGCCCACGCCCGCAACTTCCTCGACTGCGTCAAGAGCCGCGCGACCCCCAACAGCCCGGTGGCCATCGGGCACCGCTCAACCGCCTCAACTCTCCTGGCCGACGTGGCAATGGACGTCAAGCGATACCTGGCCTGGGACGGTGAGCACAACCGCATCACCAACGATCCCGACGCCAACCGACTCCTCAACTACGACTACCGCCCCCCATGGAAGCTCGCGGAGTAATCGCGGCTTCCACCGCGGCTGTCGGCGAGCCGGCGGGTTTATCCCGCCGGTGCCAACCGCGATTATTGACGATCCACTGGGTTCATCTCGTTGCTTGCCGGGTGCCCTGACACAAGACTTGGGAACAGGCCTGCCATCTCGATTCGTTGCCGGATCGACGGCAAACGAGTTGGCCGAAAAGACTCGCTCCCCCGCCCACCCGCCATTGACCGGCTCAGACCCTTCCATTACCCTCTGCGGCGTGATTGGTTCCGACAACATGTCTCCACAACGCAAGGAGATCCAATGTTCTGTCCAAAATGCAGCCAGCAGGCTCCGGACAATGCGGTGTTCTGTCCCGGTTGCGGCAGCCCTCTGGGAGCGCCGGCCCCCGCAGTCGGCCAGCCCGTTCAGCCGCCTCCCTACGGCGCACCGCCCGGCCAGTACCAGGAGCAGGTCCCGAGCTACCTGGTCTTCAGCATCCTGGTCACGCTCTTCTGCTGCCTGCCCACCGGCATCGTCGCCATTGTCTACGCCGCGCAGGTCAGCTCGAAGCAGGCGGCCGGCGACATCGCCGGCGCGATGGCCGCCTCGAGCACGGCAAAAACCTGGTGCTGGGTCTCCCTCGGCCTGGGGCTGGTCGGCATGGTGCTTTACTTCGTCTTCGTCGTGCTGATGGCCGCGGGTGGTGCGATGTCGGTGCAATGAGCCGGGATCTCGACGAGGAACCGCTCGCGCATCCCCCGCTCGCGCCGGTGGCTCCTCGTCGACGCGTCGTTCTCTCGATCTGCCTGTGGGCCGCAGGCGTAACCTTGGTATGCGTCGCGCTTCTCGCTGTGCCTCCCGGGCCGCACAGTCTTTACCCTCCGTGTCTGTTTCACTGGGCGACAGGCCTCAACTGCCCGGGCTGCGGCACGCTGCGATGCCTTCACGCGCTCCTGCATCGCAACCTGATGACCGCCCTGAGGTGCAACGCCCTGACGGTCGCGGTTCTTTGCGGATTCGCCTGGGCGGGAGCAGCGACGGCGTTCCGCTGGTTCACCGGCTCCGGCCATGATCGCTCGTGGACGCCGATCCCGTTGATCCTCATTCGCGTGCTGGCCCCGGCGGCAATCGTGTTCACCGTCCTCAGAAACATCCCCATCTGGCCTTTTTCGCTTCTGAGCCCGACCCCGTAGCGGAACACACGGCCGGCGGGGCGGGCCAACGCTTGACGGTGGTGACGATTCGCGTCCGCGGCTTGCCTGTGGCGGTGATTCTCGGTTAGCGTAATTGCGGCGGCGCGCATGCTTGGGATCTGCCGTTACCAGCTACTGTGGCGCATGGAGGACGTGTGGCATCCGGCCCGAAGGCAACGAACAATCACGCCGGGACCGGATCCTTTGTTTCATGGAGGTTTGATGCATGGATTCTCAGCTCGCGTGTGATCGCGATGTCGAGCCGTACCAGACGTCGGAACATCGCCCGGCTCCGGCCGTCGCCCATACCCAGGACCCCGACGGCATTCCCTGGAGCCGCTACACCGATCGGATCTGCTACTCGGCGTGCAACGAGGACACGTACAGCGAGCTG
>CAZPIO010000149.1:0-19959 GCA_964586235.1 uncultured Planctomycetales bacterium | reverse complement strand
ATGCGAAACTGCCCGCATCGCCGCACGTGGGGTAGTATCGCCCGAGACAGAGGGTATCGATGTGAAAACGGTAGGTCTCCTTCAGACGTGGATGCCGTTCGAGCAAGCGGGCGAGGAAATCGGGGTCGGCCTTGCTGAACTCCGCGAGGAACATTGCCATGCCTTGAATGGTGAAGACGGTGTAGCCGGACAGGCCTTTCTCGCCGGTCACACCGTCGACCGCCGTGGCCCTTTGGAGCATCGCGTCCACGGTGCGGTCGAATGCGGCCTTGTTCTCGTCTCCGCCGAGCACGGCATAGATGATGGCGACAGTGATCTCGGTACGCGGATAGTTGGAGGTGATCTTCGGACGCTGGGCGATGGGGTCTCGCAGAATTCGGTCCTCGATGTTCCGCTGGATGTCGGGAAAGCTGCTCTTGTGATTCTCCAGACCGATCTCGCGGGCTTTGCGCGAGAGGAACCCGACCAGATCGGCATCCTCCCGCGCGGCCTCGAAGATCATGTCGTACGCCATGACCAGTTCTCGAGTCTCTTCGCAGGCATCGTGCCAGGTGGAGACATAGCCGTTGGAGCCCAGGTGGCGCTCGTAGACCACGGCCTGGGCCTCGAAGTCGAACAGGGGATAGAGGTCGGCCACGCGGTCGAGCATCACCGCCGCCTTATGGGCGTAAGCGGTGTCGCCCGTCAGCAGGTATGCGGCGCTCAATGTCCGGATGCCGCCTAGAACCGCCTGTTTCCACTGGCCGTAGATCTGATACGCCCCCATGAACCGCCAACGCTTTTCACCCTCGACGTATCCCTCGCCGTCATCGACGCCGAACTTGTGTTTCAGGTCGGCGGGATCAGGGTGCTCTGTGTTGAACAGCAGAGATCGATCGGCGCGAGCCGGGTCGAAGACACCCTTCTTGTCGAGGCCCGACTTGAAGAATTTGAGGAAGTCGTTTTTCGGAAACAGCTCCTTGCAGTGAGGGCATTGGACTTTCCACGGCCTCTCCAGGGCATCGCACTTCCAGGTATACATCGGGACGCCCTGACCGCAGGCCGGGCAGTGGCCGTTGGACCAGACCATCCACGAGCGAGTGATGCCCGGGCCGAACATCAGGGACCACAGTTCGTCGTCCGATTTGTCCATCCACGGCCTCGCGGCCTTGACCAGGCTGTCACGCACGCTGGCGGCCCAGGGGTCGCGGGCCGCGTTGTCGCGGAGTTGTTGCACGATGACGGGCGGGTACAAGGTACTGCCGTGCTTGGTTGTCCGGGCAGGTTGAGTGGCCGTCGGTTCGGCCGACACGCTGGTCCATAGAGACAGCACGATCGCAGCCAAAGATAGTCGCATTGTCAGACTCCACTTTATGATTGCTGGGCCGAGATTCCCATCTCGACCCCTCGTTCCCCGGGGGTTCCTATCCCGCGTCTGCGGAAACGAGCTTCAGCGAAAGGGTGCGAGAACAGATTCTCACACCAGCGGCTTCGTAGGAGGGCTCGCTATCCAGAATCCGTAGGAGGGCTCTCCGAGCCCGATCCTTGGCGAGCCGGCGGGGCGTGGACCCGTGGCTCGCTACGGATCGCGGCTGCAAGCCGCTCCTACGCCCGATCGCGGTCGGAGACCGCTCCTACAGCCCGAGCGTGCGCAGGGCATTCGTTGCCGCAATGGCCTCCCGCTCTTGCGGGCTCATCTCCGCATGATCCAGCTTGGCCACATTGCACGCCGGATAATTCAAGGCGGCGCCGGTTCCGAACAGAACACGATCCGCGCCCACCTGCCCGACCAGGTTCGCAACCGAGTTGAAGCCCTGCAGGCAGGATATCTCACAACTCATGTTGGGGCACTGGCCCATGACCTTGACCAGGGCCTGGTACTCGATCAGGTAATTCGGGCCGCTGACGATGAAGGTCGTTGCCGGGTGCCGGGCGGCCAGCGGGCCGATACTCTCGATCGCGACCGTTTTGAATCGCCAGTTCATCATCGGGCGCGTCGGGAGCATCACCGGCATTTTCCGCTCGGCAGCCGCCCTGCACACGTCGTCGGTGAACTCGCTGTCCAGCGAATAGCTATGGAACGATGGGTACAGGCGAACGCCGCGCATGCCCGATTCCGCCAGTCGGCGCAGCTCATCGCCGTTGCCGCCCATGAAGGGGCTGAGCGTGGCCATGGGGATCAGGCGGCCGGGGTGTCTCGCGGCGGCAGCAAGCGTCTCGTCGTTGCCCGCCTTCCAGTCGACCAGCACACCGCGGAGGCTCAGAACCGCCGCTTTCTCGACGCCGTGGCGGTCCATCAGACCGACCAGGTCCTCGGCGGTCTTGTGTGGAAGGTCCCAGTAGGGCCAGTGGCCGAAACAGGCATTGATGTCCAAGCGCGTCATGGCAAGTTGAGCAACCGTTGCAGGTTGCCTCCGAGTATCAGGGCCTTGGCCCGATCGTCAAGTTCCGCCCCCGTGACCTTGGCCATCTGAGTAGACGGGTCGAGCAGCGGCATGTCGCTACCGTAGAGGATTCTCTCCGGGCCGATTTCGGCGACCGCATGTTCGAGCATGCCGTTGTCGATCTGCGAACTGGCGGTGTCGAGCAGGAGATTGGGATGCTTTTTCGCCACCGCCACGGCCCGATGCCAGTCGCCGAAGGCGTACGGGTGGCCGCCCATGTGGGCCATGACCAGCCGGGCCTGGGGCACCTGCTGCATCAGGTGATCGCACTCGTCCGGAGTAGTATGCGAGAGGATCGGCATGCCGTACTCGGCCGCGACCTCCAGCAACGGGTACGTGGCCGGCTCGGTGATCGGGGCCTCGGGGTGTGAGTAGATCTTCACCCCGCGGAAACCGTACTTCTCGCGGCAGCGGCGGATTTCATCGATGACTCGCGGGCCGAATCGCGGTGTCGGCACGGAGCAGTAGCCGATGAACCGGTCCGGATGGGCGGCGACGTCGCGAGCCAGCCGGTTGTTGCCCTCGCTCATGTCGTAGAAGAGCGAGTTGAGGTCGGTGACGAACAGCTTGTCGATGCCGAGTTGATCCGCAAGGCGCAGCAGCAGGTCGGCGTCCGCCTTCATGTGGAAGAAGTTGCCGATGCCGATATGAACATGACCGTCGATGATCATGAGATCACGAAAACCCTTTCAGCATGCAGATTCGACGACGACACCCGAATGACGAAAGAAGCCCAAATGACGAAGCCCGAATGACCACACCTGACGCGAGCCGCGTGGATTCCGACATTCGTGCTTCGTCATTCCTTCGTCATTCGGATTTCGACATTCGTCATTCATTCGTTATTTCCTCACGATTTCGGTCTTTCGGATTGGCCCACCTCAACGTTCACCGCCTGCCTGAGATCGTCAGCCAGGGCCTCGACCTCGCGCCGCCAGTTTTCGAGCGTCGGGGCGATGGGGTGCTGGCGGCCGCGGCGCCAGTCGCCGATGATCCAGTACCGCAGCTCGCCCTTGTCCGTCAGGCGGCAGCGGATGCGCCGCTCCTCAGGCAGGTCCACAATGTCCTCCGCTCGATTGGCGGAATCGACCATGATGGCCATGCCGATGTCACCGATGACCTCCTCCTGCCAGCCCCAACTGCCCAGGATGCCTTTGGCCGGATCGGAAAAGGCCTGTTCGCGAGGCAGCTTGACCAGGCCCGGGGCCAGGAGAACCCTGCCTCTCGCGCCAGTCACAGTCACTCTGATTTCCGACTCCTGCCGCTCAGCGTAGGAGATGCACAGAATCCGCACCTTGAGGTCCGGCTGGTCAGGCACGATGTTCTCCGCCGTGATTTCGATCGCCGCCGTCACCGGCCCTTTGCCGAGTTGCCTCTTGGTGAACTTGACGTCGCCCTTACCGGCCGGGTTTTGCACCAGATAGGGTTTATCATCGACATACAGCGTCAGCCCGCCGAGGCCGGAGGCGTTGCCGACGTGCAGGGCATCGATGCCCCACTCGGTTTCGTCGTGGTAGCTCTTCTTGCCGATAGTGTCATAGATGAGCTGGTCGGTTTTCTTGCCGAAGAAATCGAATTGCCCCCAGTAAGCCCGGTAGGCACAGCGATTCGACTCCCAGCCGATGTTCGGGGGCACCCAGTCCTCGGCCGTGCTGGTCCTGTTCGGAAAGGTCCTGTTGCTCCTGCCCGCAGGCGAGTAGTACAAATGATACGTCGCATCACCGCCGGCCGGCACATCGGCCAGAAAACTCAATTCCGGCCCCGCCGCCGGGTCGATCTCGCTCACCTGGTGCGGGACCTGTCGCCAGTCGAGCCAACGCTCCGGCGCGACCACCGCGCAGTTATCCGCATTGAAATCGGGCACTTTCGTCTGAATCCGCCTCAGACCCAGTGTCACGGGCCAATCGAGTCGCGCAGTTCTACCGCTGTTGCTCATCCTGATCGAGATCCGTTTCGCGAAACCGCCGAGGCCGTTCACCCGAGCCGTCACGGCTTCCTTGTCCTCGCGCGGGACATACTGTGTTGCGGTCCGTAAATTGCCTACGCCGTATGCCGACTCAATGGCTTTCCACGCCTCCTTTTCGCCGTATCGCTCCTTCAGGGGCCAGAGCAGCCGGTCGCGGACAAGATCGGCGTAGAACCTGGCTCCGGCCGGCAAACGGCGGATGTACTCGCCGAGATGCGTCTGGGGCATCCAGCCGTCCAGCTTGTTCAGGAAGAAGTCCTCGACGGCCTGAGCGTCGGGATAGCTGCCGGGCACCATTGCGGCCCTGGCGGCATCGATGAACGCCTGGCTCTCCATCAGTGTCTGGTTCAGCTTGCTCTTGTAGAAAGTCGATATGGCCACGAAGTCGGGCTCAAGCTCATGCTGGCTACCGTGTTGCACCGTCCAGTCGAACTCCGGCTTGCCATCGCCGTCCACGTCGATCAGCCGCCGCTCGAGGATGCCGTCTTCGTTGTCATCGCGGTACTGATACCGCGCATCCGGCTTGCCATCGAAATCGTAGTCCACGTCGAGCCAGCCTTTCGAAGCCCCTTTGAGGTGCAGGCGCCCGTCGGCCATGGAGTAGTAGAGTCTCATCGGAGAGACCGGCTTGAGAGCCAACTCGTATCGCTTGTTCATCGTGCTGCATGGCGGGCCGCCGACCTGTTTGAAGTCCGGGTTGCCGTGAGCGATGATCCCCTCCCATCGCTCGTGCGGGTCCCTTTCGACGTTCTCCTCGGTGTTGGCGTTCATCTCGTCCCAGGTCAGCAGCACGCGGTCCCACTGGGCATTCTGAACGAACTCCTGTGCCTTGTCGCGCCGCAGCCAGGCCTGCGTGGGGATGCCGCGAAGCCTCGTGCTGGTGGTCCCGTCGGCAGGCAGGATGACCGGCCGGTCGTCGGGAGCCCGCGCGGTGATCGAGAAATCGTAATCGTGCGTCCGACGGCCATACGCATCGTCGTCGGCGTCGAAGCTGTAGCGGATCGCGCGGACCTCGTTGCCGTGGCCTTCTATTCGCAGGACGACCTCGCTGCACGTGTCGCCGTCGGGATCGTAAAACAGGAATGGATTTTCGAAGGCCGAGATCCACTCCTTGTCCTCCATCCGCAGGCCGAAGGCCACGAACGATTCGTCGCCGCTGAAGTGGCAACGGTACTGGCACGTGCTCTGGTCGTAGGTGTAGTCGATGTCGTACCACAGCAGGTTGTCGTCTCCGTCGTCGCTGCCCCACCAGACCCGCAGCACGTCTTTGCCGAAATAGGGGTGCTCGGTCATATAGAAGTAGAAGGCCATCTCGTCGATGTCGTTGTCGCCGTCGTTGTCCTGGTAGTCGAGGACCACGTCGACCGTGCCGTCGGCGTTCCAGTCAACGACGTACAGATCGCTATCGAGATCCGGCCCCTTCCAGGAATCGAGGTCGCCGTCCTCGTCGATCGCTCGCACCAGCAATGGCCGAACCCGGTCGTTGTGCCGGTAGGCGGTGTCGATGTACCACGCCTCGTCGTTCTTACCGTCGCCGTTGCGGTCCACGAAAACCCGCTCGCCCGGCTTGGCCGCCTTGACCTTGGCCACCATGGCCGGGTCAAGCCTGACCGCGTCCCCGAAAACCCGCTGGAACAACCGGGCCTTGGCGTCCTGCCCGTGGGCTGCGGTTGTCGCTGAGAACAGAATCACCGTGGCCAACGCGGAATTGAGAATTGAGAATGGAGAGTTGCGAATTCGCCGGCCGCTCCTTTCAGAACCCCAAGCGTCAGCGCGGGGCCCGGACGGTGCGACCGCTCCGCGGTTTGGCTCGCCCTTGACCGGCTTAGGGGGGTCGGTCAAGGGCCCGTCGTTTACGCTCCGGATTCTGAAAGCTAATAGCCAAGAGCTAACAGCTAGTAGCTTCGCATGTAGCTTGCTGACTGCTGACTGTTGACTGCTGACTGCTCTCATCCTCACACCTCCTTCATCGCCTCACCGACGGCCGCGAGTGTGCGGTCTACATCGCCCTGCATATGTGCCGTCGAGACGAACCACAGGCCGTCGGGGATTACGCGTACGCCGCGATCCTGCAGGGCCAGCCAGAACCGGGTGTAGGCCTCGCGGTCTCGCGACAGGGAAGTGCGGTAGTCGACGACCTCCTCGCGGTCGTTGAACGAGACGAAAAAGGCGGCCGGCGTGCCGCGAATCCGAACGTCTTTCCCCGCTCTGCGACCGATGTCCTCGATCCCGGCCATCAATTGCCGGCCCACGTCGTGGGCCTGCTTCAACGCGGCCCCGTTGTCGGCGGCGAGCATGTCCAATGCGGCCACGGTTGCGGCCATGCAGGGAGCGTTCGAGTTGTACGTTCCCGCATGAGTGACCGACAGGTCGCCGAAATGGCTCATGTACTCGCGCTTGCCGGCGATCGCGCTGACCGGGAAGCCGCCCGACATGCCCTTGGCAAACGTGGCCAAATCGGGCGTAACGGCGAAGAGCTGCTGCGCCCCGCCGAGGCTGACGCGGAAGCCGGTGATCACCTCGTCGAAGATGAGCAACGCGCCGTTCCTGTCGCAGAGCTCTCGGAGGCCATCAAGAAAGCCCTTTCGTGGCATGATCCCGCCCATGTTGCACATGATCGGCTCGGTGAGGATGGCGGCAATCTGGCCGGTATGCTGCTTGAAGGCCCCTTCGATCAACGCGAGGTCGTTCCAGGGGCGGATGACCAGATGCTCGGCGTCGGCCGGCGACTGGCCTTTGGTCACCGGCGCGGGCGTGGGGTTTTCGCGCGGGCCGGCCCGATCCAGCGGCGGGGCGAAGTTCCAGAACTGGTTGTCGAACCAGCCGTGGTAGTGGCCCTCGAACCGCAGGATCTTTGTCCGGCCGGTGACGGCCCGAGCGAGGCGGATCGCGGCGGCCACGGCCTCGCTGCCCGAGGAGGAAAAACGGACCATCTCCGCACATGGCACCATCGCGCAGAAACGCTCGGCGGCCTCGATTTCCAGCTCGTGCTGGCCGGCGTACATCAGCCCGATGTCGAGCTGCCGCTTGACCGCGTCGAGCACCGGCCGTGGCGAGTGGCCCAGAACGAGCGGCCCGCGGGCCAGCACGTAGTCGATGTACTCGTTGCCGTCGGCGTCCCAGACGTGCGAGCCCTTGCCGCGGGTGTAGAACATCGGGTGGGGCTTCCAGCTGGCCCGGACGTTGCTGTGTATGCCGCCCGGCACGGTCTTGCACGCACGTTCGTACAACTGGTGAGACTGATCGAACCTCATGACAGCACGATCTCCTTGCCGGTGCGCGATGATTCGTACGCTGCCAGAGCGGCGGCGACGGCCTGGCGGCCGTCCCAGCCGGTGACCGCCGGAGGGCGATTGTCGATGCACGCGTCGATGAAGTCCTGACATTGCCTCACGTAGCTCTCCAGGCGGACGGGATCGAGGAAACCCTTACCCTGCCAGTCGATGGGGGGCTGCGTTTCGACGACCTGCCACTGGCTGTCAACCGCCAGGCGGAGCTCGCCATAAGCGTCCAGGTCGAGCAGGCCCTTCTCACCGACGATGCGGGCGGCGAACTGCGACCGCGGGAACGACGGTTTGGGCATCTGGAATGAACTCCACAGGCTGGCGAACGTCCCGCCGCTCAGGGTCATCAGCACCATCGACGAGCCCTCAACCTTGACGGCCGGCTCGAAACTGGTGCACTTGGCGTAGACCGTCTTGATTTCCTGTCCGCTAAGCCAGCGGATCGAATCGAAGTTGTGGATGCCGTGGCCGAACAACGTGCCCAGGTTGGCCGAGTCACTCTGCCAGCCGGGCAGAGTGCCCACGCCGCCACCGAGGAGCTGCGTCGAGGCGATCTGCTGGATCTTGCCGATGCGACCTTCGTCGATGATCTGTTTGGCGCGGATGTTGCAGATTCGCATTCGCTGGGTGAAGGCGATCGAGCACTGGACATTCGCCTTCTTGCACGCATCGAGAATCGCGTCGCAGTTGGCCACGGTGCAGGCCATCGGTTTTTCCAGCAGGATGTGCTTGCCGGCCCTGGCCGCGGCGATCGACTGCTCGGCATGGACGTGGTGCGGCGTCGCGATGAACACTGCGTGGATGTCCTTGCGGGCCAGCAGCGAATCGACCGACGGCTCCAGATCGATGCCGTAGTCCCTGGCCAGTTGCCCGGCCCGCGAGCCGACGGCAACCGCCCGAACGCGTCCCCGCCTGCAGTACTTGTTGATCGTTTCCGTGTACGTCCGACCCATGAAGCCGGACCCGATGACGCCAATGCCGATCTCTGTCATGATTTCTGCTCCTGCAAGTTGACTTGCGTCTCCGTCCTTAAGCCCCGGCCGCTTCGCCACGCGACATATACCCCACTGACGACCAGAAAACCGCCGAGAACAAGATCGAGCACCAAGCCGAGCCTTGTTCTCGTCCAGGGCGTGACCGCGATCAGCAACGCGCCAATGATGGCCGTGCACGTGCCAACAACGCGGAACGGCGAGATGATTTCGCCGCGAGCCGGCTCTTCAACCCGATCGTCCTCCAAGTCGCCAATCGGAGTCTGAAGGCGTCCCAGGAATTCCTCGACTCGCGGAAGCGTGCCTTGCCGTCGCCCCTCCAGCCAACTGACCATAGCGGTGAACCACACGGTAACTGCCAAGGCCACGAGGAAGATCGCGTTCTCCCTCATCCATGTCATCTTGAGGAAGACGAACTTCTCCTCCAGTTCGAAGAACATGAACAGTCCAACGCCCACCCCGGTCGCAAAACCGATCAGAGCGGCGCGGGTCGTTACCTTCGGGGTGATCAGTCCGGCCAGCATCGGGACGGCCACCGGCGCGGTCGCCACGCTAAACAGGGTGATCATCGACCGAAACAGCTTGTCGCCGCCGGCCCCCTCACCGCTGACTATACAGAATGCCACGGCCAGCGAGATCACACCTACCAGCAGGGTCATGAGTCGACCAACGAGAACCAGGCGTTTTTGTGAGGCATTGGGCCGGATCAACCGGCGATACACGTCGTTGGTCAGCACGCTGGCGCACACGTTGTAGTCGGTGCTCAGCATCGACATCGTCGCCGAGAACATCGCCGCAACCACCAGCCCCAGCAGCCCGACCGGCAACAGCGTCACGCAAAGACTCGGATAGGCTTGATTGACTTCGTTGTCCGCAAGGGGTGGGAGAAAGTAGCGCCCAAGCATGGCCGGCATGAACATCAGCGGCGGAGTCACGATGTTGAGAATCACTACCAACCAACCGACTTTCTTCGCGTCTTTTTCATTGGGCACGCAGTAATAGCGCTGCACGAGCCCCCAGTTGACGCTGTAAGAGAGGCAATACAGCACCACGGCCGTCGCCAGGTAGACCCAGTTGAACTCCACCGTATACGGCTTGAAGAAGCCGGCCGGGGCGGTCTCGATCATCGCGGACAGCCCACCCGTCTTGTCGAAGGCCGCCTGCACGGAGAGCGGGAAGAGGATCAACACCGCCAGCATCATAACCACGAACTGCAGAAAATCGGTCACCGTCACCGCCCACAAGCCGCCCATAAACGTATAGGCAAGCATGATCACCGATGACCAGAACATCCCCTGTTTGAGCGGAACGCCCAGCGCCGTCGCCAGGAACATCCCGATCGCAACGATCTTCAGAGCGTCATCGATGATCTTCTGGGGAACGCCCTGCCAGGCGAAAAGCTGCCGGACGGCCGAGTTGTACCGCGATTCGAGGTATTCGACCGGGCTGCTGATCCGGGCCCGCCGCCAGCGGGTCGCGAAGAAGACAACACCGAACGCCGCCGCCGGCACTGTCACCCAGTAAAAAGTGACGCCGAAGAAACCGTACTTGTAGGCCAGCCCCGAGTAGGCGACGAATGCAAACGCGCTGAAGCTCGACATGTAGTAGGACACGCCGCTCAGCCACCAGGGAATGCGATTCCCGCCGGTGAAGTAGTCCTTCATCGCCTTCATATAGCGATAGAAGTACACGCCCACACCCAGCATGAGCGCGAAGTAGGTGACGATGATGAAGTAGTCGGGACCATACAGCTTGCCGGCCGCCAAAATGTTCACTCGATCACCTCCCGGGTATCCGTGATCAGTCAGCTTCTCTCACCAGCGGCGACCTCGAAAGCTCATTCAGCACCGCGACCGCTCGATCCACGCCCCCTTCGCCCCAGGCGACGTCCAGCCGTTGCAGAAGGCGGGTCAGTTCCCAGGCCGTCTGCGAACTCGCCGTGGCCGCCCGCTGCTCGGGGGTCAGCGGCCGCAGGTCGTCCATCTTTGCCTCGGCGAGGACCCGGTTGGCCCGTTCGCTGAGACTGCGGCGCAGATCGTGGTACTGAAGTTCCGCCGCGATGTCCATCGCATAACGGCGATAGTTGTCCGGCCCCCCGCGCATCGCAGTGTGCAATTCGGCCGAATGCTCGAATGGCCGCACACGGTTCATGGCGGTCATCAGCTTGGCGTCAGCCGCCATAACCTCGGGCAGGACCTGTTCCGTGTAAAACCGCCGCAGCCATGCGATGTCGAACGGGACACGGCGGGCCTTCTCGTCGCGCACCGTCGAGACCCTCCACGGGCCGGGCTCACCCTTGAGCCAGACCTCCCAGCGATCGAAATACCCGTTGCCGTCGGTATCGTACATGCGCGTCTCGCCGATCTCGTCCAGCCCGGCGAAGTGGCCCATCTGGATCCAGCCTTCCTCGGCCCCGAACAGGTGGATCCGGCCGTCGATTCCGCTGTAATACAACTCACGGCGGTCAGCGGGCCTGCGGCTCCACTCCCGGCGGACGTTCCACTTCTGGCACGGCCCGCCGGTGTTTTCCATGAACCGCCGCTCCCAGATCCAGAACACGCCCTCCCATCGGAAGTCGTCGTCCTTGCTCGGACCTTGGCCGATGGAGATGGTGTCGTCGTGGTTTTCGTGCCACGAGAAGCCGGTTTCGCGGGCAGGGTATCGGTTGCTGATGTCGCGGACGCGGTCGTACGGTGCCACCACCGTTGTCTGCGGCGGGCGTCGAAGCGGGTTATAGTGATTCATCCCGAGAAACCGGTAGGGAACCTTGCTGACCAGATTGAAGCCGAAGTCGTAATGAAGCGGCGTCTTGTCGCTGCTGAGGTTGTCGATGTCGAAGCCGTAGCGGATGTTGACCACGCCCATCCGTTCCAGTTCATCCTTCCACGGCAGGGCGTAGGAGGAATTCGCGTAGTCCGGATGGGCCGCGATGTCATAGTCGAGCGGCACGGCGCTGAACCGGACGACCTCCTCGCTCTGGCCGTCTCCGTCGGTGTCGTAGAAGGCGAACGGGCACTCGGAGATGGGGCTCCACCGGCCGAGGTTGGGGTTGAACTTGTTCATGTAGATCATGTTGTTGCCGTACGGGTCGGCCTCGAAGAAGCTCGGGCCTCCGTACTCGTAGCCGGTCAGGCTCCACATCTTGCCGTCGCCGTCGAAGTCCATGCCGAACCAGCAGTTGTTGAGGCGGCCGTTGGTGAAGTAGCGGATGTCCATTTCGTCGGGGACGCCATCGTAATTGTTGTCCATCCAATCGACCATGCGGTCAACGATACCGTCGCATCCATAGTCGACGACGTAACAGTCGTTCACCTGGTCGCCACCCCGCCCAAGACTTCCGTCATAATCGTCGTCGATCACCCAGACAATCGCCTCGAGAACCTTGCCGCTGCGAGTCGTCACCTGCTCGCGCCTGACCAGCATCGCGTCTGGGGGGGCGCCTTCCACGTTGACGGCGAACTGCTCGTTGAGCTTCAGCCCGGCCGCTTGCGGCCACCATGGCCTAGCTTTCAGATCCAGCGCCCCGTCCCGCGTCATGGCCGTTACCCGCATCGACCAGTATCCGCGTGCTTCCTGGCCGGCGTCCAGGCCGCGGCCCCATCCGGCGGAGCACCCGGCGATGGCCGAGGCCGACACCATTGCCGCGGAAACAGCGAGCACCAATCGTCCGGCCACAGTTGTTCGCTGCAATCTCATGGTGTGCTCCTCACTTCTTCCTGGTCGCACGCGTCCGCCCGGCGCCGGGACTGATGCGCAGATGCTCCGCCAGCAGCCTGGCCGCCCGCCGGGCATCTCCTCGGCGAACGGCCTCGAAAATGGGACCGTGTTGATCGCGTCCCTTGCGGTAGCGGGCCATGCTTTCCGGCCCACGGCCAAGCATGAAGCACTTGCCCTGCTCGACCAGCGTCGCGTACATCTCGCTGAGCCGCCGGTTGCCGGCCATGTCGACAATCGCCTGGTGAAAACGCGTGTCGGCGGCCAGGTAGGCCAGCGGGTCGTTCTTTCGGACGGCGGCACGGAGATCATCGAGGGCCTTGGCCAATTGTGCCACCGTCGCGGACTCGTGACGAGACATGCCTTTTCGCAGGGCCGACATTTCGAGCATCTCGCGAAGCTCGTAGAGGTCAGCCAGCTCGGACTGGTCGAACGGCCGGACGAACGCTCCGCGAAACGGTATGGTCTCCACCCAACGCTCGTTTTCGAGACGGCGCAGTGCTTCACGGATAGGCGAGTTGCTGACGCCGAGCTGCCGGGCCAAGGCGTCGATGTTCAACTGGGTGCCGGGCCCGAAGTCACCGCTGACAATACGCTGCTTGATGGCCCGGTAGGCCTGGTCGACGAAGCTCGATCGTGAAAGAGGCAGGGCCGTCATAGGCGCTCCATGGGCACTGTGTCCGGCAGCCGAAGAATCGTGCATGATCCATAATCGACGATACCCCGTCTGTCAACCCCCGGCTCGGTTTGGCTCACCGGCCGTAAACGGTCAGGATTCGAGACCCGGAAGTCGACTGCTACTTGTCCTTCTGCACCGGGTTCACGAGTTCGCCGATACCGTCGATCTCGACGGCGATCTGGTCGCCGGCTCGCAGGAAGACGGGCGGTTTGCGGGCGCAGCCTACGCCCTCGGGGGTGCCGGTCAGGATGACCGTGCCGGGCAGCAGAGTGAACTGGTGGGAGAGGTAGCTGATCAGCCGGGGCACCGAGAAGATCATGTCCGAGGTGTTCGAGTCCTGCATGAACTTGCCGTTGAGCCGGGCCCGGATGGGAAAGGCGTTGGGGTTCTGCTTCGGGTCGATCAGCAGGCACGGGCCGAGCGGGCAGAAAGTGTCGAAGCTCTTGGCTCGGGCCCACTGCTTGTCGCGGCGGACCTGGCAATCGCGGGCGGAGACGTCGTTGGCGCAGGTGTAACCGAGCACGCAGCCGAGAGCATCCGTCTCGCTGACTTTGCGGGCGCTCTTGCCGATCACCACGGCCAGTTCGGCCTCGTAGTCGACCTCGTCGGGCGCGTCGGTGGGCAGCAGAATCGGGTCGCCCGGACCGATCGCGCTCGTGGTCAGTTTCACGAAGACCAGCGGGAACTCGGGCACCTGGGCGCCGCTTTCGGCCGCGTGGCGTCGATAGTTCAAGCCGATGGCGATCACGTTCACCGGCGTCACCGGGGCCAGCAACCGACGAACCGCGACCGTCTGCGAGGTGACCTGGTACGAGCCGTAGAGATCGCCCTCGATCAGCCGAGCCATGTCCGGCGCGATCCATTCACCGTAGCACACGTTCCCGCTGGGATCCTCGAAGCGAATGACCTTCATGATGACTCCTGAAGTCAAGACCACGATAGCGGCTCAGACCCGGTCGCGAGCCACACGAGCAGGTCAACATACTGACTCGCCCGCGAGGAGGTCAACTGCCCGCCACTCGTTGGGGTGGCAGGGTCCGTCACACTCTGGGCAGCTCATTCAGAACCCCGACCGTAAGGGAGGGGCCCAATCACAAAGCGGCCACACCACGAGGAGGCCGCTCCCTCCCGCCTTCGCTCGTCTTCGGCGTAACGAGCACGGTCGCGGTTCTGAAAGAAGCGCACACCGGGTCGGTTTCCCGACGAGACCGTGACAGGGAGCCCGCCTGGCAGCTATGATCCGCACTCTGAACATTCTTTCGGAGACCATATCATGACTCGGTTCCTGCCGCCCGTTCTGATGACCCTTGCTCTGGCCGGCCTTTCACCGGCTGCGGAATTCAAGTTCAAGGATAGCCTCACCGGCGACCTGGTGAGGCAAGTCCCTGGTATTCTCAAGACTTACGACGCCAAGACGGGCCGATTCGGCTCGGGCATTTGGATCTGTACCGATCAGAACGTGATGCTCCCGCTGGCGGTGGCCTATTCGCGCGAGGCTCCCGGCAACAAGTACTTCAAGGACAAGCAGTTGCTCGAAGTCATCATGAAGGCCGGCGACGCCCTGATCGCCGACGCGGATAAGGATGGCAAGTGGGTCTTTCGCAAGAAGGATGGCAGCGAGTGGGGCAAGATCTGGATGCCCTGGACTTACTCGCGGTGGGTCCGCGCGTTCTCGCTCATTCGTGACGATATGCCCGCGGACCGCCGCGAGAAGTGGGCCAAGGCGCTGACTCTCGGCTACGAGGGTATCGCTCGAAGCCAGTTGGGCCACGTGCACAACATCCCGACTCACCACGCGATGGGACTGTACTTCGCCGGGAAGGCGCTCGGCAAACCTGACTGGTGCAGGCGGGCGGCCGACTTCATGATGAAGGCGGTCGACGCCCAGTTCGAGGGCGGCTACTGGTCGGAGGACGTCGGGCCGGTGGTCCGCTACAACTTCGTCTACGTCGATGCCCTGGGCGCGTACTATTCGGCTTCCGGCGACGCGCGCGTGCTGCCGGCCGTCGAGAAAGCCGTTCGTTTTCACCGCATGTTCACCTATCCCGACGGTTCGATCGTCGAGACCATCGATGAACGCAATCCGTACCACGACGGCGTTCATCCGGCCAACGTGGGTTTCACCTTCACGCCCGCGGGTCGTGCTCTGCTCCAGACTCTTTGGGCCAGGATGGGAAAAGAGTCGCTGCCGGCTGATCTCATCGCCTGCCTGTTGATGCACGGCCAGGAGGGCACGACGGACGCATCGGCGGTCAGCCCTGCCGGCTCGCTCGAGGTCATGACCGAGAAAGGCGTCAATCGAGCGGCGGTGTTGCGACGAGGACCGTGGTTTGTCTGCCTCTCCGCGTACACGGCGCCGGTCCCCAAATCGCGGTGGCACCAGGATCGGCAGAACTTCGTGAGCATCTTTCATGAGAGGGCCGGCCTGATCCTCGGCGGCGGCAACACCAAGCTGCAACCGGCCTGGAGCAGTTTCACCGTCGGCGACATGAACCTGCTCCGGCACAAGCCGGGCGATGAGAACCCGGACTTCGTGCCGAAAGGCCCGCTGCTGCACGTGCCCAGTGAGGCCAGGCTGGTCCGCGAGCCGCAGTTGGGGCTTGATCTGATCTACGGCAAGCAGACCTGCCGCATTCGCATCGAGCCAAAGGATGAGCGAAGGCTCGAACTGGTGCTCTCCGCGCCGGTGGCCGGCGACGGGCCGGTCCTGGCCCACCTGACGCTGCTGCCGCACATGAAGAGGGTGCTCGAGACGGCCGGCGGGATGAAGGCCGAGCTCGGCGATGCGTCTATCGCGTGGGCTCCCGCAGAGGTCGCCGGCCGGGCATCACACGGCGCCGCCCGGCTGCACCTGCCGGACACCGCGAGCCTGTTCTGGCCCGCCCTGCCGCACAATCCGTATCGCAAGGACGGCCGATCCGAACCCGCCGCAGGCCGGATCGAAATCCGCATCCCCTTCGATCGCGAGCACGGCGAACACGCGGTAACCATCGAGGTCCCCGGCTGAATCTCCCCGAGAAGGCGGTGCAACCGGCACTCGGCAAGCGCAATGGTAGTGTAGAAGAAACTAAAAGCTAGTATTTAACAGCTAAAAGCTCCCCTAATTCGTGCTCGGATGCGCCTTGGCCAGGCGCTCGCGAATATAGTCGGCCCGGAGGATACTGCGCTGTTCGCCGTCGAGCCTCTTGCCGAATCGCTTCTGGAGGTGGGCCGACTGGGTGAACAGGAACAGGTCATTGATGACGCTGAGGTCGAGATGCCTGATCCGCTCCATGACCACGCCCAGCCGAAGGTGCGACAGATGGAAGAGGGTCTCCTCGCTGCTGATGGCCCGGGCGTTGGACAGGATGCCGTAGGCCCGCCAGACCTTGTCGTCGACGGCGGTGAGCCGATCCTTCTTGAGAGCCTTGCGCGTCTCCTGCTCGTAGCGGACGATGGAGGGGATCACGTTGTTCTTGAAGTCGGCGAGGATCTCTTCCTCGCTGCGTCCGAGGGTGACCTGGTTGGAGACCTGGAAGAAATCGCCCAGGGCCTCGGTGCCCTCTCCGTAGAGGCCGCGGACAGCCAGACGCATGTCCTTGGCCGCCCGCAGGACCTTCTCGATTTCGTTGGTGATCTTGAGGGCGGGGAGGTGCAGCATCACCGACACCCGCAGGCCGGTGCCCACGTTGGTCGGGCAGGCGGTGAGGTAACCGTACTGTTCGTGGTAGGCGAACTTGACCGAGGATTCGAGGGCGGCGTCGACGGCGGCAATCTCGTTCCATGCACTGTCGAGGTCCATGCCGTGGCGGAGGACCTGCAATCGAAGATGGTCCTCTTCGTTGATCATGAGTGAGAGTTGCTCGTCGGGTGCCACAGCCACGCCCCGGAAGCCCTCGCCCTCGCCGTGCTGCCGGCTGATGAGTTGCCGCTCGACGAGGAGTTGCCGGTCGAGGGCATCAGCCTTGTCGATATCAATGTAGAAAGTCTCTTTGCCGAAATCGGAATGGGCGATGGCATCCGACAGGGTGCGGACGATGTCGTTTCGTTCGGCCGGGGTGGCCTTGCTCAGGAAGCGGAAACCGTTGAGGTTGCGGGCGAGGCGAATCCGCGAGGAAATCACGACGTCGCCGAGTTCGCCCCCGGTCTTGAGCCATTCGCCGGGCGAGTGGAGGAGATCCTCGATGGTCATTGTGACTGCAATTCCCCCAGTTGGTCGCGGAGCCTGGCGGCCATCTCGTAATCCTCTCGTTCGACGGCCTCGCGGAGTTCGCGCTGAAGCCGGAGGCGTTCCTGCTGCACCGGGTCGATCCGAACCAGTTCGCCCGGACTCTTTCCGGTATGTTGGGTCTGGCCGTCCTGGGCTCGCTCGATGACGTTGGCCAGGGCCTTGCCGAAGACGTCGTAGTCGTTCGCGCAACCGAGCAGGCCCTGGTTCCGGAACTCGACGAAAGTTGTCCCGCAGTCCGGGCACTTGACGCGGGCCATTTCCTGGATGCTGGATTGCGACATGAGGAACGAGTTGAGCACGTCGCTGATCGAGATGTTCTGCTTGACCACGACGCCCTCCGAGTTGGCGCAGTCCTCACAGAGGTGTTTTTCGCGCTTCTCGCCCTGCACCAGGTCGGTCAGGTGAACCGTCGCGGTCTGCTTTTTGCAGTGCTGGCACAGCATAGCATCCACCCGTCATTGGCCAACGAGCACCCTGTTCAATATTAGGGTCCCCCGTATATATCGTCAAGGAAGCGCGGCCCCTTCAGCCTGTTTCGCCAGGTCGGGCAAGCACTTGCGCCGTCTGACGTGCAAGCCGCGGTCCGTTCTGCCGGGCCGCAGGCGTAGAAGGCACTGGCAGACGAGCTGCCAGTGGCACCCGGCCAAACTGTCATGCAGGCCAGCATCACGGCCGGCCTTGCTCGCCGTTGACCTGTGAGGCAAAGGCAAGATACCATGAAGGCATGCTCAAATTCCTGCCCTCTTTCTCCGATTTCGAGCGTCTGGCTGCCAGCAGCAACACGGTCCCGGTGTACTGCCAGTTGCTGGCCGACAACCTGACACCCGTGACCGCGTTCGCCGCGATCTCGGAGGACCGCCCGCATGCGTTTCTCCTGGAAAGCGTGGTAGGCGGTGAGAAGATCGCCCGTTACTCGTTTCTATCCGCGGATCCGCAGGTCACCTTCGAGGCCAAGAACCGCCGCATCACCATTGAGGGGCCGGCCGGCCAGATGGTGGAGGAGTCGCCGGACCCGCTTGCCAGGCTGGCCCGGATGCTGGAGAGCTATCAAGCCGTGCACCTGCCCGAGCTGCCGCGATTCGCGGGTGGGGCCGTGGGCTACGCCGGTTACGACCTCGTGCGTTACTACGAGCCGCTGCCCAATCCGCCGAAGGACGATCGCGGGCTGCCGGACATGCTTTTCGGCTTGTACGACAGCATGGTGGTCTTTGACCACGTGGTGAAGACGATCCTGGTGATCAGTCACGCACACGTCGAGTTGGACGGCGTCCGCGGCGGGTATGACAAAGCGTGCGAGCGCGTGGCCGCCACGGTCAAGCGGCTGACGCAGCCGAGGCAGACCCGCACCGGGCGTATCGACCGCCTGGGCGACCCGGCGATTCCGTTCAGCGGGAACTTCGAGGCGGGCGGTTTTCAGAAAGCGGTTGAAGCGTGCAAGGAGTACATCCGGGCGGGTGACATTTTCCAGGTGGTGCTGTCGCAACGTTTGCGCGTCAGCACGAAGGCCGACCCGTTTGACATCTACCGGGCCTTGCGGGTCGTGAATCCCTCGCCGTTCATGTTTTTCCTCAAGAGCCCGCGGGTCATCCTGGTGGGCGCCTCACCCGAAATCATGTGCCGGGTCGAGGAAGGCATCATCACCAACCGCCCACTGGCCGGCACGCGACGTCGGGGCCGCACGGAGGAAGAGGACAAGGCGTTGGAGGAGGAGTTGAAGGCCGATCCCAAGGAGCGGGCCGAGCACATCATGCTGGTGGACCTCGGCCGGAATGACGTCGGGCGGGTTGCCACGTTGGGGAGCGTCCAATTGCAGGACGTGATGGCCGTAGAGCGATACAGCCATGTGATGCACATCAGCAGCACGGTGACCGGGCGTCTGGCCGAGGGCCTGAATGCCTTCGACGCGTTGCGGGCCACGCTGCCGGTGGGCACGGTCAGCGGTGCTCCCAAGGTCCGGGCCATGCAGATCATCGACGAGTTCGAGCCCACGCTTCGAGGCCCCTACGCCGGCGCCGTGGGTTACGTCGATTTCTCAGGCAACATGGACACGTGCATTGCTCTTCGGACGATGGTGATCACGCCGGGCGACGTCTTCGGCAAGAACACGGTGTATGTCCAGGCCGGCGCGGGCATTGTGGCGGATTCGCAGCCGGAACTGGAGTACACCGAGACGATCAACAAGGCCAAGGCACTTCTACGGGCGGTCGAAATCGCGGAAACGGGCTTCGAATGAGCAGGCAGGCCAGAGAGTCGCGCAGGAACGGGTAAAAAAGCTCGGACCCTGCCAGTGCTCACTGATTGACGGGGAGCTCACACGGGCAGAGTCCGAGGGTGTTTCGGGCATACCGGCTGAGCCGGCTGGTCAAGCCGGGCTTATTTCGACGCAGCCCTTGAGGCTTTGCAGCTCGCGCAGGACGTCGACTGAGCCGAAAACCCTGTAGGTGGCGCCGGGCCTGGTATTGACGACCTGGAGCCTGGCGGGGCGATCATGCCAGAGCCGGCCGCCGCGTCTGTGAGTTTTGACCTTACGGGAGCGTGACAGCCTGCGTCGCTCCGACTGGACCTTCTGATCCTTCTCCAAGATGCGCAACATGGTCTTCCGGCCGCCGGCCGACTTGGGCAGGGCCAGGATCTTCACGTTAACCCACTGTCCGGGCTTCACTTGCGACGCCATCAGATACTCCAGTTCTT
>CAZPIO010000148.1:0-20117 GCA_964586235.1 uncultured Planctomycetales bacterium | reverse complement strand
TTTTTTACGAACATCGCAGAAAAAACGCATCGGAGTACGCTTGGTCAGGGACTAGAGTGCGGCTGAGACAGTTCAAGGCGAAGGATTGGTGGCGGCGATTTCACTGGGTTCGACGTCGAACACCCACTTCTCCTTGGCCGTCACGGTGACCTCGTCGGTGGTGGTGCAGAGCCGTTTGCTGACGAGCAGCCTGGGCAGCAACACTTTCAACTGCTCCTCGGGAACCAGGCCCTTGATCTTCGCCGCAGCCTGGATGTCGGGCGGTTCGTACCAGTCGATCCGCAGCCGCAAGTGAATCGACTCTTTGGGGGCCATGGGGAAGGGCATCCGGTGATAGCACGAGCTCGAGGCGGTGGTGAGCTTCTCGACGCCGAGCCCCTGCATCGGCCGGCCGTCAACCGAAAGGATCTCGAGCCGGTAGTGCCCGACGAAATCATCGAACGGCGACCGAATGGGCAGTACTCTGCGCCGAAAGATCGCAAGCTGGCCTTCCGTGTACACCATCTGGGGGATACAGATGCAGCGGAAGAACATGAACGTCTGTTCCTCCGTCAGATGACCGCCGACGAGGAATTCGGCAAGACCTTCGGCAACCTCCAGGGGAGGCTGGCTGGCGGCGGGGTGGCGGACGAGTTCGGCCATCAGGAGGCCCACGATGGAGTTGATCTGTTTTTCCGAGAGCTCGCCTGCTCGATAACGGCGAACGAGTTCGTCGACCGCTCGTGGTCGGAACTGTCCCTTCAGGTCCCGAATCACCAGCGCGGTCGGCCATCGGGAGTAGTGCTTGTAGCGCAGATCGTGACGGGTCTCAAGCCAGGCGGGGTATAGAAAGGCAGCGGCCAGCGCAAGACCAATGAACCCGACGGCGATAAACACGGGGCGTCGCTTGAACCGGCCGATAACCGGGCCGGTCTCGGAGAAGTCGAACCCGCACTCCGCGCATCGCGGCAAAGGAGCGCCGGTGAGGTTGTAGTCGCACTTCGGGCAATGCGGGTCGGTGCCCACGCGCTTGCCTCGCCGGCCGATGCGAAGCAACACCGCCCCGCCGATCGCCGAGCACAGGACGAAGAGAAGAACCTTCACTCAAACCTTCCTACTCCGCCTGCACCAACTCGCAACCATCATAGGTCACGTGGCCTTGGTCGTACGGGCAGGCGATCACTGTGTCGAGGATGAACCGGACGGTCCTGGTTCTCTTGTCGGTGGTGAAGGTGAAAGCCAGCTTCTGGAAATCACCTGCCCTGGTGATCGCCTGTTTTGGGTGGCTGGTCACCTTGCCCCTCTTGTCGATCTCCTGAACGATCAGCCCGGCCGAGTCGCCCGGGTCCTTGCCGAACCCCTTGCCGTGCAGGTCGTCAGTGTAAACCCACGCGGAGGCCGTGTACTTGCGCCCCGCCATGACGCTGATGTCCTGATAGACCACCGTGTGGCCGTGACCATCGGTGTGTGTCCGCAGGGCCTCTTTGCCGGAGTGGAATTTCGGCAGTCCCCACTCCGGGTGGATGCCGTACGCCGACTCGGGATAAACGTACGACACCGTCGGTCCGGCAAAGACGTAGTTCCATCCGTGGTCGCCGCCGCTCTTGCCCACGCTGCCGAGGTCCCCCACCACTCCCTCCTCGAAGCCGCCATTGAGCAAAAGACCGCCGGTTCGGTCGGCCGGCGCCGGCTGTGACTCCGGCGGCAACGACACCGGTTCAGCCCCCCTGCCGCCGTCGCCGGGACCGACTTCGATGGCCTGGACTATGGCCTCGCCTCCCTGGCTGCCCTTGAAACAGATGGAAATCACGCCGTTCTTCGGCCGGATGCCGTTGAAGACCAGGTCCACCGCGCAATTCATGCCCGCCGCCTGGATGTGGGGTTTCTCACCGGGGTATGCCAGTACCTTCGCGGCACCACTGGTGCTGGCGGTCGCGGCGATGTCCAGGTTGGCCACCTTCTCCTCGCCGTTGATCAGGATGGTGACCGCGCGGAGCTTCGGCTCGATCCTGCGGGTCTCACAGAATTTCAGGCGGGCGTGGTAGATGCCGGGGCCGACGGTGAAGTCCGCCCAGAAGTCCTTGCCGTGGACGCCGTAGCGGTACAACTCCGGATCGTTGGTGCCGGCGATCTGGATCTGCTTGCGATCAGTCCACCAGGCGGCCTTCACCGAGTCGACACCGTGACCCAGCCGGATGATGAACTCCGTCGCCGGGCGCCAGGCGTTGCCGGCCGAGTCAACGTAGTCCTCGCGGCCGGTGTAGCCGAATACCCAGCGCTGGGCGTCCTTGGGTCCGCCGCCCTCACCAAAGCTGCTGTCGGCCTTGGCTGCGGAGTACTGGAGTTCCACGAGCGATACCACGGCCCCGCGCGATCGCGGATTGCCTTTCCCGCGAAGAACGATCTGCAAGAAATGGTCGCCGTTCGACAAGCCGGACCGACTATAGAGAACGCCCGAGCGTGGCTGTGGGCACCAGCAGTCCAGGCCAACGGCTTGCTTCTTGTCGTCCAGATAAACGTCCGCAAGGCCACCATCAGGTCCCGAGACTCCGATGAGCCGAACCTGATCGCCTTTGAAAACGCAGGCGATCGTGGCTCCTGCTGCGGATGAATAGCGGTCGATTCGCAAGGTGCGTTGCAGCGTCGGGTCGATGCCTTCAGCTTTGACCCAGTCACCTGTGTATGCGAACTCCCCCTTGTCGACCGTCGCCTGCGGGTCATCTCCGGTGATAATGACCTGCGTAGCGCCATCATGGCGAACGTTCACGAGATAGTCGCCGTTGCCTATCTCCTTCACGGCAAAGCCGATGCCCAGCAATATGTCGCCTTGAGTCAGTGGCTTGTCGTTTGCCTCGATTCGCGCGGGGCGGAATGAGAGGCGGAGCACTTCGACAGTGTTTGAGGGAGCGTCATGAGTTGTGTAGGCAATCCGGCCGTCGGCATAAATCACGTCGGTGACGACCGAGGTGCTACGCACAATGTGGTTCTCCCGCGGCGGGGCGAAGATCTCGGGCATCCAGGCGATGACCGCGAGGCAATGCTTGAGGGCCATGGGGTGGGCGATCTTGAACCAACTGCCGGCGACGATCTGGCCGCCGTCGATGTTGTCCTCGACCACGCCGGTCTCATGGACGTCGTAGGTCGATAGGATGATCTTGCGGCGGGCGATCTCGCGGGCCCACTCGCTGTCGGCCAGCACGCCGTACTGGGCCCACACGTTGGCCAGTTCCATCGGCCCGTACCACAGCGACCGCCCGCAGCAGCCCGATGACTCGGGATAGGCCCACGCCCCGCTGAAGACGTCGCCGCTCGAGCCCGGGGCGACGCCGGTGCGATTGATGAACAACGACATGATGTTGCGGGTGTCGTTGCGCCAGTTGGGGAATTCGTCGGGATGATTCATCAGGTAGCGAGCGGCCCACTCCGTGACGTTCTCCACCTGCACGTTGCAGGGCCAGTCCCAGTAGTTGCGGCCCCAGACGTCGCCGCCGGTCCAGTCGGGCAGGAGCACGTCGCGCAGATACGCCACGCAGGCGTTGCGGGCCTCGACGATGGCGTTGTCCTTGCCGGTATAGCCGGCGCGGACCAACTCGTCGAAGAAATCGAGGATGAATGCGATGCCGCCCGTGGCAATATCCTCCCAGGGAGCATCCTGTGCGTTGGCATATCGGCCCCACGGCGGCACGCCCGGCCGCGGGTCGCGCTTCTCGGCCAGCACGTCACCCCAATGTTTGGCGGCATCCATCCAGCGCTGGTTGCCGGTGATCTGCGCTGCCCGGATCAGCGGAGCCCCCACCTCGGCCACGATGTCCAACTGAATGAACCCGTGCGGATCGGTCTGACCGTAAGGCTTGCCCTTGACCGGCACGCTGACCAGGAACCGAGGCCAGGGGTGGTCGTCCGGCGTCAGGCAATAGTCGAGGAGGTAGTCGGCCTGCAAGACGAGATGAGCAATGGCCGCCGGGTCGCCGCTGTAACGGTAGTAGTCGACCAGGCCGCTGAGCACGTAGGATGCCCGCTGGCCGAGGTCACCATTGGCCCAGTCATCGATCGGCGGAATAGTGATGTTGCCAGCCGCGGTGATCCTCCACGCCCCACTGCAGATGTATTCCGGCACTTGGACGGGGGCCTTGCCCGGCTCGGTCCACGGATAGCGCTTGAGTGTCTCGGCCGCAATCCGGACGCGCATGTCCAACTGGCCGTTGGGGCCCCTGTACCACGGCGCGATCACCCCGTGACGGTCTTCAACCGCATCGTGCGCGTAATAGTGCTTCTGAGTGGTCGCAGCGAATGCAGTGGTTCCGCTGGCCCACAAAAACAGGCTCACCACCGGTGCGACAATGCGTTTCATCGAAGGATCCTTTCCAATGATGGACGGGCCGAACAGTACCCAGAACCGGGTTCACGCGGCTGACATGATAAGCCGCCGGGTCCGGTCAAGCACATCCCGGAAGGGCAACCGGCCTCGCGAGCCGCTACGGGCACCGCCGCCGGATGGCCCATTCGACTTCGTACACGCGGACCCATCTCTGACGCACTCAGCTTCGTAGACGAACGCGGGGGGGTCGATCATGATGTCAGACTCTGCTTGTCCGGCACTGGTGCGGATGACTCGCCTCCGCTAAAACGAGAGTGAAGCGGAATCCCCTGTCCGCCCAACTTGCCAAGACGGTTTTATTACCAATTGTCTGTTGGTAATATCGACCCGCTGTTCCTGCGAGCGGCGAACTCGCGGAACGAGGAGTCTGGTGCTGATGACGGCTTTAGCTGCCGATAGACGAAGACACGGGTTTGCGGCCGGCGCGGACGACCGATTGCCGTGCCGGGACGGGTTATCGTCACTTGCGGCCGCAGCCGCCCGGTATGGCGGCCCGCAAGTCATTCGCGATCAACGAGGTGATCGGATCTGATGATGACTGGAAGATTACTGCCGGTTCTCTGGGCAGGCCTTGTGGCTCTCTGTGCTCCGGCCCTGGCGCAAGGGCCGGGCACCGTGGCGAGCACTACTCAAGATGCTATTGGGCAAATAGGCCCGGAGACGCGCGACGAAGCGACGGTCGAAGAGGTCCGTGAGGAGGCGACGCTTGAGGTCCCCTTCAACATCCTGGAGAACGAACGACTGACGGGCGACTGGTGGGGAGCACGCAAGTGGCTGGAGGATAAAGGGATAGAGTTCAGCCTGTCGCTGACGAACGCATATCAGCAGAACTTTCGCGGAGGATTGTCCACCGACAACGGGCACGATCTCATCGGGAGCGCCGATTACGAATTGACCCTCGACTTCGAGAAAATGGGCCTGTGGAAGGGCGGCATCCTCTACGCATTGGCCGAGAGCGGCTGGAATGAGGACATCGGCCTGGACAAGGTTGGCAGCCTGTTTGCAGTTAACGGCGATGCCTATCTGGGCGATTATGTCATCCAGCTCAGCGAGTTGTGGTACCAGCAGTCTTTCCTGGACAACAAGGTGCGGGTAAAGGTCGGCAAGATGGATATCACCCTTGACTTTGACGCCGCCGCCTACGCGAGCGACGAGACATCGCAATTCCTGAATTTCGCCTTCGTGAACATGCCCAACATCCCGTGGCCTGACTACGCCCAGGGGATCCTGGCCGCGGTGCAGCCGGTCGACTGGCTGTATCTCCAGGGGGCAATCGTCGACGATCAGGCCAGTGGCCGAAAGACGGGTTTCGACACGTTTTATCATGACGAATGCTACACATTCTCGATGTTCGAGATGGGCTTCCTGCCCGTGTGGGAGACGCGGTGGGGCAAGCTGCCGGGCGGCTATCGCTTCATGCTCTGGTACGATCCGCAGCCCAAGCCGAGGTTCCTCGACGCCCCATACGTTCGTCGCAGTACGGATGACACCGGCTTCGGATTCACCATGGATCAGTTGCTGGTCAAGGAAAACCCCGCCGACGACGCGGATTCGCAAGGCCTGGGCATGTTTTTCCGCTATGGATACGCTCATGACGAAGTCAACCTGATCGAGCATTTCTGGAGCATTGGCGCGCAATACCAGGGCCTGGTCCCGACACGCGACGACGACGTGCTGGCCTTCGGGTTCGCCCAAAGCATCATCGGCGGCCTGGCGAACGCTCTCGGTCTCGGCGACCGGGAATCAATCTACGAGATTTACTACAACATCGCCGTCTTCCCCTGGCTCGCGGTCACGCCTGATCTTCAATATATCCAGCAGCCGGGCGGCCTGGATTCCGTTCCCGACTCGTTTGTCGCGGGCCTGCGCCTGACGATGAGCTTCTGACCGATCTGAAACCTGCGCGGCGAGCGCGGCTCGCGGGAAAGGGAGCGAGCAGACAGCATGCCGGCCGCGCCGTTTCCACGCGCCTTGCGCCGTTGCCGATCGTCCTGCGCTGCCTCACCCCCCTGCCCCGGATGCCCGGTCCCCGCGCCAGCGGCCACAACGGCCGGCGCTAGATCTAGTAAGAGGTATAATGAAGATATAGCCACCCAGCCGCGCCTCGCCCCCGTGCCGGTGCGGGCGGAGCCGCAACGCAGTTCGGAGGCCCGGAAAGCGGTCTCCGCTTACCAGTATTTAGAGTACCGAACCAGTTTGCGCTCGTTGCCGGCCGCTGGACCCGATATGCCCGGTCTGCGGCTCGATCCACGTGGGACTGCGCGGCCCCCTTTTCGGCAGCCCGTTTTGAGGGGGGGGTTCGAGCGGCGATGGCTGCTGCTGGGTGCGTTCCACGTGGAACAGGGTCGAAAAGACACCTCCACCCCTGTCGTTCCACGTGGAACAGGCCCAAATGTGCCCCTCAGACCGGTCAGCACCACAACTGCTTGCGTCTCGGGCACCTGGACGCTACGATATCCAGGACCGGGTCGGAACACAGTCCACATAAATCCATGGAGGAGTCCATGCTCAAGAACCAGCCCAAACGCCTTGGCCGCGGCCTTAGTTCGTTGATGTCTTTCAGTCCATTAGAGCCGGCAGCAACGCCCGCTTCTGCTCAAGCAACGGCAGCCGATCAGCCCGCCAGAAGCCCGTCAACGATGATCGGTGTCGCGAGAATCCGGCCTAACCCCTTTCAGCCAAGGCGGGACGTCTCCCCCGACGAGCTGAAGCCCCTGGCCGCCTCGATCGCCGCAACCGGGGTGATCCAGCCCGTTATCGTGCGAGGCAAGGAAAACGACGTTTACGAATTGATCGCCGGTGAGCGCCGTTGGCGAGCCGCCCAGATGGCCGGGCTTTCAGAGATTCCGGTCATCGTCCGGCAGGCTAGCGACCCTGAAATGCTCGAGATCGCCCTGACTGAGAACATCTTCCGCGAGGATCTGAATGCCATCGATCGAGCCTTGGCCTACCGGAGATACTGCGACGAATTCGACCTCGCGCCCGAGGATATCGCCGCCAAGCTGGGCGAGGACCGCACCACCGTGACCAACTACGTCCGGTTGCTTGAACTGCCCCAGGAGGTGAAAGACTGGGTGGCCGGAGGCCAGCTCTCCATGGGGCATGCCCGCTGCCTGCTCGCCATCCGCTCGCCGTCCGACCTCATCCGAACGGCCAAACAGGCCATCAACCTGGGTCTCTCCGTCCGTGCGCTCGAGAAGCTCGTTCGCGACCGCGTCAATGCCCGCGAGGCCGCCAGCAAGCCAGGGACTGAAGGGGACGGCAAGCGCCCACAGATCCGCGTCCTCGAAGAGGCATTCGCCCGCCAGCTCGGAACCAAGGTCGAGATTGAGGAGTCCCGCCGCAAAGGCAGCGGTAAGCTCATCATCCACTACTTCAGCCTCGACGATTTCGATCGGGTGGCCCAACGCCTGGGTCTGCATAACGAGATCTAAAAGACTCTACATAGTTCTTTATGCAGCTACGCTGGCTTCGCAGGCACATCACGATATGTCAGGTTGATCTGCTGATACTCAGACGCTATTCTCGTCATCTCGTTGTCGCAAGCTGTCTGTCTGGGGCCTGCCATGAGAGCGAGATCACAGAGTACGAGTTGTCTGGCCGCCGCACTGTGTACACAGTTGCTGATCGGCAATACCACATTGGCCGGCGGTCTCAAAGGTCATATTTCAGAGACCCAGACCGGCAGAGGGCTGGGCAAAATCCCCGTGCGGGCGTTCGCCGCAGGCCGCAGCACGGGGCTGGCAGCTCACAGTGAGGGCGATGGGGCGTACCTCATCACGGATCTGCCGGCTGGCAGGCATGCGGTGTGCGTGCCGGCGGGTGAATGCTGGCGCCCTGGCTTCGTCAGCGCGGTCGACATCCCCGGCGACGGGACGGTAAGCCTCAACCTGAAGGTCGATCGTTCGCTGCTGATCGACGGCGATTCCTGGGTGCAACCCTATCCATCGTTTGCACAGTCATTTGTGGCCAGCGGACTCGGGATTAACACCATCGGCATCAAGGGATTCGGCGACGGTCGGCGGATCGAGGTCCAGGTCCTGGACGGCGCCGGCCCGGGCGGGCGGCCGAACGGCCCCGCGCGGGTCACGCCGCCGGTCGGGGGCGAAGACACGGAACAGGTCCAGTGGGCAGGCGCAGAGGTCCCGACCTTGCCGGGGCAGGCCTGCACGGTCCGCATGACCGGCATGGATGGAAGCAAGTGGGTGCCGGGCGTGGCCGGCAGGGGAGATGTCTACGCGGCGGGCTCGGCCTGGTTCCACGGTTCGCCCCGGCCGCAATCGGATCTGGGCATCCTGGTCTGCGAGGATAATGACGGGCATCGCACCGACTATGCGGCAGGGGGCGGCTGGCGGACCTGGCGGGTGCGATCGGTGGGCCAGACCTTCACCGCTCTCAGCCGGTCGATCACCTTCGCCTCGGCCATGCTGTCGGGCGTGCAAGGCCCGCCGGTCTACGTGCGCTTCAGCATCCACGAGCAGGGGCCCGGCGGCCGCCAGATCGGCCCGAGCAAGATGGTGCCAGTGGGCGAGGATGCGGCGGTGGCCTGGGTCGCCGACGAGGTACCCGTCCAGGCGGGCAGGACGTATTACCTTCATATAGAATCTTTAAGTGGTGACACGTTTCTCGCGGCCGTGCAGCCGGCCTGTTACAACGCCGGGCAGGCGATGTTCGATGCCGTGCCGTCCGAGGATTGGGACCTGTGCGCGATGGTCGTCGGCGGGATCGGCGATGCCGACTTTGCCCGGCTGGTCGGCCGGAGCGGGGCGGACGCGGCGGTGGAACTGGTAAATCCGTCTTTCGAGATGGGTTTGGAGGGCTGGAAGCTGGACGGCCCGTCCGGCGCGGCCGTCGGCTGCGACGGCGGGGTGGCCCCGATGTGGGGCACGCGGATGTTCGGATGGACGAACCTCGACAAGGGCGAAGGCTCGCGGTCGTTCGTGCATCAGCAGGTGAAGGTGGAGAAGGGACGGCGGTACACGTTCAGCGGATCGGTCTATACCGACCACCGAGGCGGCCGCAGCAGCGACGTCAAGGCCCGCTTGCTGGTCCTCCCGGCAGGGGGGACCGACTGGCGCAACAACGACCGCATCCAGACGTCGCAGTGGTACGCGACGGAAGGGCAGTGGCGGCGCGGATCGGTCGAGTTCGAGGCGGCGGCCGAAACGGTGACTGTCGGTTTTGACCTCGAGCAGCGATGGAACCTCGATAGCAGCAGCTTGTACGTGGACGGCGCCTACCTGGAACGTAGTGGAGCCAATTGATGCGCGGAGCACGCACGACATGGATCACCCTGGCGGCCGTCGCGATCGGCAGCGCGGCGACCACGACCCTGGCGGCCGGCAAGATCAAGGGCAGCGCCGGGGGGATCGAACGCGGCGTGGCCGCCTACTCGCGCGACGGGCGGCTGGTGGGCTGGACAATCACCGGCCCAAACGGACTGTACGAGTTCAGCGGCCTGGAGCCCGGCCTGTACATGCTCGACCTGGCAGGCAACATCGTGCCGTTCCTCAGGGTGGTCGACGGCCAGACGACGGTGGCCGACGAGGCGGATCAGCCCAAGCTCGCGCTGGAGATGGAACTGTGGGGTCCGGCTCGCGTGAAGTTCGCGCAGAGCTTCATCGCCCGCGGCACCGCGGTTACGGGCTTTTCGTTCTGGCGGTCGTCGGGGGACAGCAAGCTGCTCGTGTCGCTCTACGAGGATTCACCCGCGGGCAAACGCATCGCCGGCCCGTACGAGACGCCGGAGTCCATGACCTGGATCTGCGGATCGCGTCTGCCGGCCGAGCAGTTCAAGACCACACCGGGCAGGAAGTATGCGTTCGAGCTTGCCGCGTCCGACGGCAAACCGTGGAATCACGGCATGCCGCGAACCGGTGACGTCTATCCCGACGGCATCGCCTATTACGATGGCGTGCCGCACCCCGAGAGCGATCTGGGCATCCACCTGGATGAGGCCACACCGGGCCTGATCGTGGTGGCCGAGGCGAGCGACGATCAGCACTTCATCAAGGAAGGACCGGGCTCGGGTAGCTGCACAGTGGCGGGCCAGACGTTCGTGGCCACCGCGCCCAACATCCTGCGGGCGGGAGCCAACTGCGGCTGGGGCGGCGGGGTGCATGAATTCGTGTTCTCGATTCACGAGGACGGGCCGGGCGGCAAGCAGGTCGGGCCTGCGTGCCTCACGAAGATGGTCACCGACTGGGGGGCCGATGGGGTCTGGTTCCCCGACGCGGTGCAGGTCACTCCCGGCAAGACCTATTACCTGCAATACCGCCGCGTCGATGGCGGATCCTTTTTCTCGTACCTGTCCAGCAACGTCTACAAACAGGGGCGGGCGTATCGCGACGGCAAGCTCGTTCCGGAACAGTTTGACCAGTTGTTCAGCGTGATCGGCGAAGAGGAACCGGGCGGCATCATCTTTCCGGTCAACGTGCGGGTCGGACAGCTAACCGCGACATCAACCGTGGTGACCTGGGACACCGGCACGCCGGGCGACAACCTGGTCCACTACGGCACGACGGCTCACCTGACGCAACAGGCCGGCAGCAAGCAGGATCGATCGGCCGAGCATCGCGTCGAATTGACCGGGCTTTCGCCGGGGACGGCTTATCTGTATCGCGTGTCATCACATACCTACAAGAAATCGTCGCGGAGAACGTACTCGCGCATCTACAGCTTCATGACCCTGGCGGGCGGGGATGACAAGCCGCGGTTCGACAGGCCGATGGCCGTTGACGACCCCCCTGCCTGCGCCGATTGTGTGCCCGTGGTCAATCCGGGTTTCGAGGATGGCGTCACCGGCTGGACTCGAAAGGCCAGCATCGGCCGGGCCAAGAAGCCCGAGACGTACGTGCCCGATGCCAAACCGTTCGGCGAGGCGACGACCGGCGTCGAGGGCTGCAACCCGCACAGCGGACAGCGGCTTTACGGCTGGACCTATCGCGGGCCGGAGGACCCGACCTGGAAAGAGGCCCGCGAGGACTGGAAGCAGGAGATCGTTTGTCAGCGCATCGCCGTGCAACCCGGCCGTGAGTACGTCTTTTCGGCCTGTCTCTTGACCGGCGATCGGGGCAGCGGCTGGGGCCGCGACAGCCGGATCCGCATGGCGGTCGACGAAAACGACGGGCAGATGCTCGCGAGTTTCGACACCATCGACCAGGCCAACTGCACGCAGTGGTTCGCCACCCACCACCGCTGGCTGCCGGTCTCGCTCCACTTCACGCCCACGAAGGACCACGTGACCATCGGCATTCACTTCCTCAACTGGTGGGCGCTGGAGACGAACCGGCTGTACGTCGACGAGATCACCGTGCGACCGGCGGGGTAGTAGGAGCGGCCCGCCACGGCGTGTTTCGCTCCGTTCAACTTGCAGCCGCGATCTTTGCTCTGGAACAGTCTGCAACTGCGAGCCGAGGGATCGGAGGTGGGCGGTTTGACTTCGGTCCAGGGAATCGCGAGCCCAAGTTCAAGAAGAACTTGGGCCACCCGTCCGAGGGAGTCGGCGTCAGAGACGCCTCCTATGCTTGCGTCGGTGATCTGCGTTTGACAGGACCTCATCCGGGACGATAACCATACGTGCATGGCCCAGACGAAAACGGAAATCCGGGCGATGCTTGAGGCGGCCGGCCTGCGGCCCTTGAAGCAGCACGGCCAGCACTTCCTGATCGACGGCAACCTCATGCGCAAGCTGGTCGCCGGCGCCGGGATCACGAGCCGTGACGTTGTGCTGGAAGTGGGCCCGGGAACCGGGGCCCTGACGGATCTGCTGGTGCAGGAAGCCGGGCACGTTGTGGCAGTGGAGATCGACAAAGGCCTGCACAAGATCTGCCAGCAACGTTTCGCCGCGACGCCCAACCTGACACTCGTTCATTGCGACATCCTGGCGGGCAAGTCGACTGTCGATGAGGAAGTGTTGCGGCTTCTCACCGTGCGGCAGAACGATCTCGGCGGCCGGATCATGCTGGTGGCCAACCTGCCGTACCAGGTGGCGACGCCTCTGATTGTCAGCCTGCTGCTGGGCAAGCTGCCGGTCTCGCCCCTGTGCTTCACGGTACAGGCGGAAGTGGCCGACCGGCTGACGGCCGCACCGGGGGGCAAGGAGTACGGTCCGGTCAGCGTGTTCGTCCAGGTGATCGCCCGCGGCGAGCGGATTGCCCGCGTGCCCCCGCAGGCTTTCTGGCCCGAGCCGCAGGTGGATTCAGCGATGATCCGCCTCGACGTCAGGGGCGAGCTGAGCCTGTCGCCGGAAACGCTCACCCGGCTGAATGAGATCGTGCACGGCTGCTTCAACCATCGGCGCAAGACGATGAGCTGGAGTCTGCGCAAGCTGTTGAGCGACGCAGACTATCGCCGCATCGAGACCGACGACCGGTGGAACCTCTCCCAGCGACCCGAGCAGACCACCGTCCAGCAGTGGGTGGACATGGCGGAACTGCTGGCCAGCCGCGATGATGAATGATGAATCACACGGGTGGCCCACCTACTTCGTGCAGGTGGGCTGCCGATTGGTCTTCCTCTCAATCACACGGCGCCTGGCAGAGCGTGAGCCCAAGTCCACGAAGGACTTGGGCCACCCGACCATCCGTCAGCCGGCGTTCGATCAGGCTTTCCGCGCGATCTTGCGGAGGAACGCGGCCTCACGGGTCAGGATGTCCTTCCGCTGCTCCTTGGGGAAGCGGCCGAGGGACTCGTTCTCGATGCACAGGTCGCCCGTGTACCCGGCCTTGCGGAAAACCTCGACGAGTTTCTTGAAATCGATGTCGCCTTCGTACACCGGGCAGCAGTACTTCCCGTACTCCCAGCCGACCGGACGCTGCTTTTCGCGCTCGCTCTCCGGATACTTGATGCTCTTGCAGTGCGTGTGGCAGACGTTCGGGGCGAAGGTCTGGTACAGGTCGTAGAGTTTCGAGAGCGGGTGGCCGAACCAGTAGAAATTGGCGGTGTCGAGCGTCAGACCGAAGCGCTTGGAGCCCACACCCTCGAAAAGCGGCTTGAGAAACTCGGGCTTGTTCGTGGTGCCGCCGTGGTTCTCAACGCCGAACCGCACGTCAGTGCCTTCGGACACCTCGACAATCCGCTTGCCGGTCTTGATGGCGAACTCCAGGAAGTCCTTTTCTGATTTGATCTTCCGCGGCACGATGTCGAGCCGGATGGCCGTGACGCCCAGTTCCCTGGCCGCCCGGGCGCTCATCTTCACGCACTCCATCTCCGCATCGAGGTTCTCGTCGAAATGGTTGTGGAGACAGAACGCGGAGATCTTCTTCTTGTGTCTGGCGAGATCCTCGGCCAGTACCTTGATGCCCTCCGGCCCGGCGACGCTGTACGGCTTGTCGCGCCCGTAAAGGCCTGGGCATTCGCCGGCCAGCGTCACCGTCACCTCGGCTGCGTCGACGTCGATAACCGACATCGCCCGCCAGGCGTCCGGCTCCCCGGTCTCCTTCAGATGGGCATCCCTGCAGGCGATAAGCCAGCGGGGTTGCGGGGCCTTCTTCTCGTCCTGGGCATGACCGATTTCTGTCATAACACCCACCGCGGCCGCAGCGGCCAGAGAATCCTTCAGGAAATCACGTCTCGTTCGCGTGCCAGATGACGGCATGGATACACCTCCGCCCGATCAGCGGGCGAGAGTTCTTATAAATGATCTTAGCCCCGACGGCAAATGCACAACCGTTGGCGCGAACGCACACCGGGCCCGGATGCGGTCCGCTCCCGGCCAAGTCGCCACGGAGCATCCGGACAGCAGAGATGGTCTGTCAACCTGCGGTAAGACCACCCGGACCGGTGGCGTGGCTGGCACAAAGAGCCGCTCAGCCGCGATCCGTGCGGCCGGCCGGGGCAGCCCAGACATCGCGCCCGCGGGCGGAGTCTTTCGGCCGGGCTACGGCGTCACGATTACATGGGCACCAAACATCGTCGTCGGGTGCTGCCGGCAGAAGTAGACGAAGTCCCCAATTTCATTGAACTGGATTGTTCTGGACTGACCTCGGGGGACATTGCCGGTGTCGAAGTCAGATCCGGCATCCGCGTCGCCCGGGTTCCCGCTGGTCGCGGTGTGCAAGACGAAGTCGTAGTTCGTCCAGCGGACGCTCTCGCCCTGTGCGATCGTCACCGTCTGGGGAGAGAACGCGAGGCCCTCCATTCTGACGTCCGTCACCTCTTCTTCCGGTGGCGGCTCCGTCGGGGGTGTACAAGCCGCACCACTCAGACCGATCAGAACCATCGTGAAGGCACCCGCCCTGCGGAGAAGACTGGCACGAGATGCTCGAAGAAAACGCGACTGTCTCATAACTTATGCTCCTGTACGACGTTTCTTAACCCGATTCATTCGTTAGCGCGCTGAGTTCTTGCTCACCGGGGCACCCCCAAACCACAGGCCACCTGTCACGATGGACTCGGCCCTTGTTGCACTCCCGCGAGGATTCGCTTTTTCAGGGTGACGCAACAATTCGGTAAACCTGTCCGGTCGTCCCGGCAGGCGCAAGGTTGTCGGTTGTCAGCACGTAGAGTTCGCCGTTTGCATCGCGCCCCATGCCGAGGACGTACTTGCCGATCCGCCCGCCGGCCTGTCCGGCGATCGCCAGTTCCCTCATCGTCCAGGCGCCGCCGGCGGCCTCCTCGGCCGCGAACAGCGCGCCGTCGCCTTGCAGGAAGCCCGTGCTGTAGTCAGCGAACACATAGTTGCCCACAAGCCCGGAAATGGCCGTCCCCCGGTAGGCGAATCCCCCGATGACCGCGATTCCGACCGGCTCGCCTTGGTCGGACGTGTGCGGATACTCGATGATGGGGTCGATCAGCGGTTCACCTCCCGCCCCGGTGTCGGGGCACTGTGCGCCCGGCGAGCTGGGGTTGGCCTGGTCGAAACAATGCTCACCTTCCTTGATGTGCCAGCCATAGTTGCCGCCCTTGGTGATGATGCTGACCTCCTCAAAGAGGTTCTGCCCGGCGTCCCCGCAGAACAGCCGGTTGCCGGGCCCGGTATCGAAGGAAAACCGCCAGGGATTGCGCAGTCCATAAGCCCAGATCTCCGGTCGTACGCCCTCTTGGCCGACGAAGGGATTGTCAGCGGGGATGTCGTAGGGTTCGGCGCCGTTCACGTCGATCCGCAGGATCTTGCCGAGAAGATTGCTCTTGTCCTGAGCATTTCCGAGTGCGTCCGTGGGATGCGGGTCGTTGCCGGTCTCGCCGCTGCCGCCGGTATGGCCCGCCCAGTTGTCGTCCGCGCCTCCGCCGTCGCCGGTGCTCAGGTAAAGATAGCCGTCGGGACCGAACGCAAGCTGGCCGCCGTTGTGGTTGAACTGCGGCTTGCCAATGACCAGCATAATTCGTTCGCTGGCGGCGTCGGCGACATTCGGATCGCCCGCCGATACGTGGAACTCCGAGACATGCGTCTCGGAATCGAAGAAATCAGGCTGATCGGGACCTTTGGGGGCGGTATAGAAAACGAAGAAGCGGCCATTCGTCGCATAGTCTGGATGGAAAGCCAGTCCCAGAAGGCCGCGCTCGTCGAAAACCAGGCCGCCGCCAACGTCGATCCCCAGTGTGACCATCCGGTCTGCAACATCGAGGAAGGGCGTTGCCAGCAGGCTCCCGCTGCTGTCGATGATGCGGATCTTCCCAATCTGATCGACGACAAACAGCCGATTCGACCCGTCCGGCGGCACCGCCGTCGCCAGGGGCGACGTCAGACCGGAAGCGACGAGTTCGAGACCCACCTCATCGACTCGCGGGACGGGCCTGGGCTGAAGGAACGGACAACTGGTTCCCGCAAGCAGGGCGACAGCACAGATCGCTGCGCCGACCTTCAGCGGCGACAACAAGCAGCGCCCGGAGCTGACGGATCGAGGGGTTCCGAAGCACATGTGATGACCTCCCTGTGTGAGCTGACGAGGGCGCCCATGACGCCCGGCTTGGATCGCCGCGCCACAAGCACGATTACGGCCGCCTTTCAACGGGAGGACGGGTTGCCCATGAAGCCGGACAACCTACGAGATGCTAGACCGCTTCTCAAGGTCGGACCACATGGACGACGGACGGCCGGGACGGTCACAATTCATGGGAGTTGGAGACGGACAGCGGCTGTTTCCTGCAATTTTATTCATCGCCGAAGGGTACCGCGCACGAGGTGTCCGGTCTGCCGACGCGTGTGCCGCAGTGGAGCGCGGTCCGCACCGATGCCTGGATGGGCCCGGCCCTCGCCTCATGCACGCAGCCGTCAGTGCGTGATGATGTATTGGGTCAGAGCCGGCAGAGCATCCTGGAAATTGGCCCCACTCCAGTTGCCCAGCGTCCACGCCGCGCAGCCGATGACGTAGGGGTCCTGCCGTATCTGGGTGTCGTACCAGCCGAAGTCGTTGACGAAGGGCTCGATGCCCACGAATCCCCCGCCGCCGTTTTCCCCAACCTCGGTCAGGGCCAGCGGGCAGTCGGCGTTGTACTGCTGCAGGTAGTTGTACAGTCGCCGGTAGCGGAGAACGACGTCATCCCCGGTCTCGGCATAGTATTCCTGCAGCAGGCCGCTCCACGCGTATTCGTGCAGGGCCAGGATGTGGTTGCCATGAGCCTTAGCGCGGGCGCAGGTGCGGGCGATCTCGGGCCAGAAGCGCTCCGGCGGGTTGCCGCCGCTGCAGGCCCACAGGGCAAGACGGAAGCCGTCCGCCTCGGCCAGATCCATGAAAGCCATGTAAAAGTCGCCCTGCCAGGTCTCGATCCCGCCGCCGGGCCTGTCCCAGTTTGACCACTCGTTGCACGTTTCCCAGACATCGATCGAGGGATTCTGCAACCATTTCGGCTTGACCTGGTTGAAGTACCAGGCGGCACCCTGCGCTCCCGTCATTCCCTGTCGCATCAGGTAATCGAGGCCCTGCAGGTCGTGCCCATTGATCTCGTTGACCCGCCCGATGGTCAGTGTCTGCGGGCTGTACTGCTTGGCCTCGGACGCGGCGCCGAAGTCATCCAGGCATTTCACCAGGGCGACCGGCTTGCCCGCGGCGGCACAGTTCTGAATAAACGGGCCGTAGCCGTTGCGCGAGCCGATGACCACGTGAACGCCAATCTTGTTCTTCGCGACGTAGGGGTTGACGGTCACGTCCGCCGTCGCGCTCAACTGGACGGAGCAGCCCCAGACAGCGTTGGTCGCCAGCACGTTGAAAGTGGTGCTCTGAGTCAGCGGTCCGGTGTGCAGAGAGATCAACCCGCCGGTGCCGGGGACGGGGCTGCCGATGTCAGCGTTGTCCGCGTTGTTGCGGAGCTGATAGTTGGCTCCCTGCTGAGAATTCGCGACGGTGACGGTCGCGGACTGCCCGGAGTATACGGGGTTCACGGCTACTCCCACGGTCCGATCTGCCTTCGGATAAACGCAGCCGCCGCAGCTTTGGCTGCCGGGCGCGCCCGGGCCGCTGTAACACTTCTGCATGACTCCGAAATCGGCCATGTCGACGTCGCCATCATGGTCGATGTCCGCCTCCTGGCAGGTGACGCTCCCGTCATGGTCAATGCTGGAGCCGCTGAGACACTCCTTGAAGAGGGCGAAGTCGTCAGCATCGACGTCGGTGTCGTTGTCAAGATCTTCCGCGATCAGGCCGGAGGCGATTGCAGTCGGCCCAGCGACAAGGCCGGTGAAACCCAAAACAACGTAAGCGCGGAACACCACTCCCAGGGCATTGACGATCTTCGACATCACGCGACTCCGTTTCGTCCTCATCCGCGAATCAGTCCATAGCATAGTATATCACAAACATTTATATCTTGTCAGCCTGTCGTTAGCGGTTATCACGCAATGCCGCATGCATCCTGGGCCGCCGCCGACTGGCGCCCGAACCGGCTCCCGAACGTTTCCCACCGCCTCGACCGCGCGCAAAATCTTTGACTGACGAATCTTGCACGAATCCATCGCCGCAAGACCGGATGCCGCTGCGCTCGTGCCCGATCGATTGACGTTCCCGCGACCTTTGATGATAATGACCATTTGACAGGTGCTCTGGCACCTGAGGGGCGTGTGCCCGAGTGGCCAAAGGGGACGGGCTGTAAACCCGTTGGCTTATGCCTTCGTAGGTTCGAATCCTACCGCGCCCACTCTTTTCTTCCTCAAGGTTCCCAGCATCTTTCCCGTTGGAAAACGCCAAAACCCCTTGATTCTCCGGGGTTTTCTCGCTGTCCGCGTCTCGGTCCGATGAACCGCCGTCCGGGCAATACTGGGCATCAGAATGCACGTCCGGGCAACTCTTTTGGTCCCGTATTTGGTCCCGCGTTACCGGGGTGTCGCTGGTGCCTTCTTTGAGTATCGTCTGAGGCTGAGAGTCCGGGTAATCCGGCAGGGCAGCCGCCGCCCCGAAGATGTCCAACACCTTCAGGTCCGTGTAGGTCCCGCTGGTCAACCGCCAGTCAGTGTGCCGGGCCAAGGCCATGACCACGCGTGGGGCCAGCCCCGCCCGCTGAAGGTTCGTGATGAACGTCACCCGCAGGCTGTGGAAGCCCGCCAGCCGGTCTTCTGCGTCTCGGACGGTAATCTTGGCTTCGGCAAGGTCGGCGTCCCATTTGGATCGGCTGGGGGGATCGGCGAACACCGGATCGGTAGGGCAGACACCTTCGGGCCGGGCCTTTCGCAACCGGGCCACCAGATCGGCGGACAAGGGCAGCACGTCCGCTCGCTTGCTCTTGGTCGCTTCGGGGCGTAGCTGAAGATGGGGCTTGCCGGGGCCGTCGATCCGAACGTCACCCCATTGAAGCTCCCGAAGCTCACGCAGCCGCAGCCCGGTTCCCAGGGCCACCCGGTAGGGCAGATCACGCTTCCGGGCCTTGCCCGCTCGCAAAAGGGCTTGAATCTCGGTGTCAGTGAAGGCCCGCCGTTTCCGTCGCCGGTCGGCGGTATCGTCGATCTTGTCCACCTTGGTCAACGGGTTCCGGTCGATCCGTTGTTCCTCGAGCGCCCACGCCAGGAAGCCTTTGACCGTCGCGGTGATGTTGTTCAGGGTCCGGGGTCCGGCTTCGTCCGCCTGTCGCTGGGCCAGATACTTCACGAAATCACCGCGCTTGGCATCCTGCAAACGTCCCCAGCCGCACGCTTCGCCGATCACCTTCAGGTACATCCGGGCATTGCCGACATACTTCGTGGACAGCTTGCGGGTCCGAAGCTCGGCAACGTAATCGTCCACGTTGTCGATCCATGTCCCGCGCCGCTGATCGGCCAGCTTGCTGACCAGCCCCAGGGCTTCCAGACACCGCCGGGGAATGCCGGTCAGCTTCTCAGGCTTCGGCGGTTCGCCCGCGTTCATCCGGTCAACGGCATTCTGCAACAGCCGCGCCCACGTCTCGGACGTATCCTTGTCGCTGCACAATCGAACCGTCTTGAACCGGTACGGGGCCAACCGAATCTTGCGGTGATAGTCGGTCGCATCGCTGGGTATGAAGGGCTTGGCCATTGTTCACTTCCCCTTTCTCGGCCGCAGTTCCAGCCCAAGATAGGCTGCCAGCCGGGCCGCTGTTTCCAGATTCAAACCGCGCTCGCCACTCAGGTATCGCAACATCACTGACCGGTCGATACCCGAACCCTTGGCCAGGGCGTAGGCGGTCTGGCCGCTGTCCTTAGCCGCCTTCAACAGTTGTTCCGCAATGTTCATTGTCTTGCTCATACCTTCAAGTGTACTCCACGTTTTGCAGGATGTCAAACGGCTGCGCAGTCATTCAACACCTGTTCCCGCTTGCCGCATCGCCGCCAGGGTTTCCCGGAAGGCTTCGGCTTCGGCGTGTTCCCGCGCCTGCC